>NZ_JAGKSR010000001.1:1483592-2225388 GCF_017939615.1 Microbacterium sp. BLY | reverse complement strand
GCGCCCGAGCATCAGGTCCATGCGGCCGTCCGACACGTGCTGCAGCATCGCGTACTCCTCGGCGATGCGCACGGGGTCGTTCGTGGTGATGAGCGTCGTCGAGGTCGAGACGATGAGGCGCTCCGTCTGCGCGGCGAGGGCCGCGAGGAAGGTGGTGGGGCTGGAGGACCAGAAGGGCGGGTTGTGGTGCTCGCCGATCGCGAAGACGTCGAGCCCGACCTCCTCGGCGTGGGTCGCGATGGCGAGCGTCGCCTTGATGCGCTCCTGCTCGCTGGGGGTGACGCCCGTGGTGGGGTCGCGGGTGATGTCGCTGACCGACATGATGCCGAACTGCATCGCCTGCGCGCCTGACTGCTCGCTCATGATTGCTCCGTGTTCTCCGAACCGGACGACTCGCATCCAGTTCTATTCATTTGAATGTAATCGTGTCAACGCGTGCACGGCAACTTTATTCCCGACCGGTAGCCTCGGAGAATGAGCACCACCGGGGTCGGGACGACGGGGCCCAGCACGGGCCCGGTCCCCCGCAAACGCCGCCGCGTGCCCTTCTGGGACAACGCGCGCTACGCCTGCATCGTCCTCGTCGTCCTCGGCCACGCCATCCAGCGGCTGATCTACGACTCGGACATTGCCTTCGCGTTCTACCTGGCCCTCTACGCCTTCCACATGCCGGCGTTCGCGATCATCTCCGGATACTTCTCCAAATCCGGCTCACCGACGCGCACGCAGATGGCCCGGGTGATCACCGACATCATCCTCCCCTACGTCATCTTCGAGACGCTGTGGACGCTCACCAAGTGGCTCGTGGAAGGCGAGACGACCCCGAACCCGACCCAGCCGAGCTGGACGCTCTGGTTCCTCCTCGCCCTGGGCATCTTCCGTCTCGTCCTCCCCTACCTCGCCCTCCTGCGCTGGCCGGTGCTGTGGACGATCGTGATCTCCGTCGGCGCCGGCTACCTCCCGAACGTCGACAGCACCTTCTCGCTCTCGCGCACGCTCGGCCTGCTGCCGTTCTTCGCGCTCGGCTGGTGGCTCCGGGAGAGGAACGTCGTCGATCGTCTGCACCTGCTCGACGCCCGTCCGTGGTGGACGCGGGTGGCCGCCGTCGCCGTCCTGGCCGCGGCGGGATGGGCGGCCTGGAATTGGCTGCCCGTGTGGCAGGCGACGGACCTTCGCCATTGGCTGTTCTACGAGGATTCGTACTCCGACCTCGTCGGGGACCAGTGGTGGGCCGGCGGGATCCGCATCGCGCTCATGCTGCTCGCGGTCGTCCTCTGCGCGGCGTTCTTCACCCTGATCCCCCGCGGCTCGTACTGGTGGACGACCTTCGGGCAGTACACGATGTACGTCTATCTCCTGCACTCGTTCGTCCTCTACCCGTTCCGCCAGAGCGGCGTCCTGCGCGACCTCGAACCCACGTGGATCTGGCTGCCCCTTGTGACCGCGCTGTCCGTGGTCCTCGCCCTGCTCCTGGCCACCGCACCCGTCCGCCGCGTCTTCCGCCCGCTCGTGGAGCCGCGGCCGCGCTGGCTCTTCGCGGATCCGGCGCTCGCCTCCCGAGAGGGCCGACGCGACGACCCCACCGGTTCGCGGCGGCCACGATGACTCCGAGGCAACCGCCGGCGACCCGTGCCTCCGCCGTCCGGGACCGCCTCGTGGCGATCGCGGAGGCACAGCGCTTCACCGCGCACGGACTACACGTGCGGATCGGCGACGACACCGCCGCCCACCGCTGGACTCCCGACGTCCGGGAGGACGTGCACTCCATCGCCAAGGGCATCTGCGTGCTCGCCGCCGGGATCGCCGTGGACGACGGCCTGATCCGGCTCGACGAGCCCGTCGCCGCCCTCCTGCCGGACCATGAACTCGGCGAGGGCACAGCGGAGGTGACGCTGGAGCACCTGCTGACGATGACCAGCGGCATCGACCTACCCTGGTCGGAGACCCTGATGACGGACTGGCCCGACCTCGCCAGGGAGTTCCTGCGGCGACCCTCCCGCGGGTGGGTGTTCCAGTACTCGAACGCGAGCACCTACACCGCCATGACGGCGCTCGCGGCGCGCGTCGGCGACGTCGGCGACTATCTCGCGGCGCGTCTGTTCACACCGCTCGGCATCGCGGACGTCACGTGGTCGCGCTGCCCCCACGGACGGATCGAAGCCGGCGGTGGCCTGCCGCTCCGGACCGCGGAGGTCGCGAAGCTCGGTCAGCTGATCCGCGATCGGGGCTCCTGGCAGGGACGCCCCCTCGTCTCCCCGACCTGGATCGATCGCATGCACCAGGACGGCGTCGTCGCGGGCGAGAACCCCGGCTACGACCGCTACGCGCTCGCCGGCTGGCGCGGCCCGGGACGCGCGTGGAGGCTGCACGGCGCCCACGGGCAGCTTGTGCTGTTCCTCGACGACGCGGTGGTCACCGTCACCGCACACGACCATGCCGGGGCCGACGCCTTCGCGGCGGCCGTCGTGGCCGTGCTCGAGGAGAACGTGCCCGCGGCGTGACGGCGGCTCAGGCGAACAGGTCGGCGCCGACGTACGATCCGGGTCGCGCTCCCCGCGGGATCGCCCAGATCCCCGAACCGACATGCCGGATGTACTCGTTCATACGATCCGTCGACAGCCGTCGCTGCACGGCGATGAACTGGGCCGGATCCCGCTGGTACGAGAGGAAGAACAGTCCGGCGTCCAGTCGCCCCAGGGCGTTGTTGCCGTCGACGTAGTTGTACCCGCGGCGCAGGATCCGGATGCCGTCGTTCTGTTCCGGGTGCGCCAAGCGCACGTGGCTGTTCGCGTCGATCGCGGATCCCCCGAAGTCGGGTGCCGTGAACTCGTCGCCGCCAGAGAGCGGCGCGCCCTCCCCCTTGTCCCGTCCGATGATCGTGTCCTGCTCCGAGAGGCGGACGCGGTCCCAGGTCTCGATGAGCATCGCGATCTTCCGCGCGACGAGGTACGACCCGCCGGCCATCCACGAGGGCTCGTCCTCGGCGGAGACCCAGACATGATCGGCGAGAGCCGCCGCGTCGTCGGCGAGGATGTTGGCCGTGCCGTCCTTGAAGCCGAAGAGATTCCGCGGCGTGGCCTGCGCGGCCGTCGTCCGGGAGGTCTTGCCGAAACCGAGCTGGGACCACCGGAGGCGGGCGCGACCGAACGCGATCCGGCTGAGGTTGCGGATCGCGTGCACCGCGACCTGCGGGTCGTCGGCGCAGGCCTGGATGCACAGGTCGCCGTGCGATGCCTCCGGGTCCAGATCGTCCCCGAGGAAGGCCGGGAGGCGTTCGAGGCCGGCCGGCCGCCGGCTCGCGATCCCGTAGCGGTCGCCGTCCTCGTTCTCGAAGAGTCCCGGGCCGAAGCCGAACGTGAGGGTGAGACCGGACGCGGGCAGCCCGAGCGCCTCACCCGTGTCATCCGGAGGCGCCTCGGCCGAGCCGTTCACCGCGCCGCTCGCACTCACCTCGAGGCCCTGCGTCATGCGCGCGGCCGCGTAGGACCAGTCCTGCAGCAGGGAGATGAGGTCATCGCGATCCGTGCGGGGCATCATGTCGAAGCTCGCGAAGTGCAGGTGATCCTGCACCGGCGTCGTGATGCCGGCCTGATGCGCGCCGAAGAACTCGTACCGGGACTCCGCCTCCTCCGCAGCCCGCGCCCGCCCGAGGGCCACCCCACCGGTGAGTCCCGCCCCCATCCCGACGGCCAGGCCCGCCACGCCGCCGCCGACGGCGAGGCCCAGCAGGCCACGGCGGCTGAGGCCACCCGGGGTGGGCGCGGTCTCCGAAGACTCCTCCGGGCGCGGTTCCGACTCGCTCATGTCCGTCCTCTCGGGGTGCCGGATCAGTCGAGCACCGTGCTGGTGAGCTGCGAGAGCGGCTCAGCGAGCGCGTTGATGAGGTCGGTGAACTCGCGCTTGTCGGCCTCCGTGAGCTCGGCGTAGCCGACGAAGCCGTCCTCGAGCGAGCCGTGCGTGGCGAGGGACTCCTCGAGGGCGGTGTATCCGGCCTCGATCTCGGCGACGAGCGCCTTCCCGTCCTCACCCTGCGCGGCGGCGAAGTCCTGCACGAGGGAGAACGCCATCCGCGAGCCCTCCACGTTCGCCGCGAAGTCGAACAGGTCGGTGCCGGACCACCAGTCCTCCTCGCCGGAGATCTTCCCCGTCGCCACCTCGTCGAGCAGCGCGATCGCGCCGTTGGAGATGCCGCCGATGCCCTGATCGTCGAGCGCGGTGGTGAACTCCTCGGAATGCACGTAGTCGTACAGCTCCTGCACGTCCGCGAGCAGGAGGTCGCCGTAGTCGGCGCGTTCCGCAGGCGTGGACGGCGCCCAGTCCTGCCAGGCCGGGGTCTCCCCGTCGGCGTTCAGCGCGTCCTTCGCCGGCACCCAGAGGTCCTTCTCGATGCGATGGAACCCCGTCCAGTCCAGGCCCTCCGCGACCGCGTCGACCTCCCGGTAGTCGATGCGCGGGTCGAGGTCGCCCAGCGCCTCGGCGACCGGCTCGATGCGCTCGTAGAAGGCCCGCGTCTGCGGGAACAGCGTCCGCGCGGTCGCGTCGTCGCCGGACTCGTACGCGGCCACCAGCTCCTCCACGGCCGGCACGAGCTGGCCGACCTGGTCCTTCACGAAGGCACCGTAGAGATCGACGGCCTTCTGCTTCTGCTCCGCGTCGGGTCCGTCCACGGCCACGCGGTCACCGGTGACGGTGAACGAGGCCCGGCCGACACCCTCTCCGACCATGCCGGGCTTGCACAGGGTGAAGTACTCACCGGGCTGCGCGACGACCGTGAGCGTGCGGGAGGCCGCGGGAGCGATGTTCTCCACCTCGCCGACGATGCGCAGGCCGTCCTCCGCCAGGAGGTAGAACTCGGAGACCTGATCGGTGTCGTTGGTCACGTCGAACGTGAGCGTGCCGCTCTTCGCCGTGCTCCCCGACACCGCACAGTCGCTGTCGGTCGACGAGACGTCGAACGCCGCCGAGGCGTCGGTCTTCGCATCGCTCTTCGCGACGCAGCCGCTGAGGAGGAGGGCGGCGGCACCCGCGGCAGCCGCCGCGGCCAGGACCCGGTGCGAGGTGATCATGCTGCTCCTTGCTGTGTGAGGGAGGACGGCGGGACGGACTCGGTCCGGCTTCCGCGCGAGGGGCGACGCCCGCCGCGCAGACCGCGGAGGTAGAGACCGCCGACGACGAGGAGGTACAGGCTCCAGGCGGTCACCTGCAGCCAGGTCATCGCAGGCATGAAGCCCACGGTGGCTTGGAGGACGGATGCGAGCGGTCCGCCCGGAGCGATGGTGGCGGACACGTCGAACGCCCATCCGAACGGGAAGGCCGCCGCGCCGACGAGGACCGCGCCGCTCACGGGATCCAGCGGCGCCGCCGCGGTGAACGGTCCAGGGAGAACGCCGGCCTCCTGCAGATCCATGAGCGCGTAGGCGAGGACGCCCGCGGCCACGATCACGAGGAAGCCGCCCGTCCAGGCGAAGAAGCGCCGCAGGTCGAGGCGCAGCGCTCCGCGCGAGATGAGCCACCCGAGGAGGACCGCGACGGACAGACCGAGCAGGGCGCCCAGCAGCGCCGACGGCGCGTCGCCGAACGACTGCACCATCGACCACAGCAGCAGCGTCGTCTCGATGCCCTCCCGGGCGACGGAGACGAAGCCGATCGCGATCAGCGCCCACAGGCCGCCCACCGTGAGGGCGCGATCGATCCCGCCCTCCAGGGTCGCCTTCATGGTGCGGCCGGCGCGCTGCATCCAGAAGATCATCCACGTCACCATCGCGACCGCGACCAGCGAGAGCCCGCCGCCGATCAGCTCCTGAGCCTGGAAGGTGAGCTCATAGGCGCCGAAGGTGAGGACCGCGCCGATGCCCAGCGCGAGGGCGATCGCCAGACCGACACCCGCCCACATCTTCGGCAGGGCGTCGTTCCGCCCCAGCCGACGGAGGTAGGCGACGAGGATGCCGACGACGAGCGCGGCTTCGAGACCCTCGCGGAGTCCGATGAGGAAAGTGGCGAGCACGGGAGACACTCTCTGACAGGAACTGAGGTAAGGCATCCCTTACCCACGAGACTCTAGCACCGCCGCGATCTCCTTCCCGCCACCATCGACGGAAGTAATGGAGTGCAACAGAGGAATCGCGGGTGCGCAACCCGGCATAGCCTCGGTCCATGGCTGAACTCTCGCTCCCCATCCTCGACCTGTCCCAGCTCGACGACGGCCCCGAGGCCGCGGCGCGCTTCCGCGACGACCTCCGCGCGGCCACCCACGACGTCGGCTTCTTCTACCTGACCGGCACCGGCGTCTCCCCCGAGCTGGAGGCACGGCTGCACCAGGCGGCCCGCGATTTCTTCGCGCTCCCCGAAGAGGACAAGCTCGCCATCGAGAACGTCAACAGCCCGCATTTCCGCGGGTACACGCGGATCGGCGGGGAACGCACGCAGGGCAAGATCGACTGGCGCGAGCAGATCGACATCGGCCCCGAGCGCGAGCCGGTGGACGGCGGCCCCGCCTTCAACCGCCTCATCGGTCCCAACCTCTGGCCTGCTGCGCAGCCGGAGCTGAAGGAGGTCGTCACCGAATGGCACGACACCCTGACGGAGGTCGCCCGCAAGCTCCTGCGCGCCTGGGCTCTCACCCTCGGTGCGGACGAGACGTACTTCGACGAACCCTTCCGCGATCCGTCGACCCTGATCAAGATCGTGCGCTACCCGGGCACGAACGAGCCGGAACCGCAGCAGGGCGTCGGCGCGCACAAGGACTCCGGCGTGCTGACGCTGCTCTGGGTCGAGCCCGGCAAGGGCGGACTCCAGGTCGAGCGCGACGGCGAGTGGGTGTCGGCTCCCCCGGTGCCCGGCGCCTTCGTCGTCAACATCGGTGAGCTGCTCGAGTACGCCACCGGCGGGTATCTCAAGGCCACGAACCACCGTGTGATCTCGCCGCGGGCACCGGAAGAGCGCATCTCGATCCCGTTCTTCTTCAACCCCGCGCTCGATCAGCAACTGCCGCTGCTCGAGCTCCCCGCCGAGCTCGCCGCCGAGGCGACCGGAGTGACCGAGGACCCGAGCAACCCGATCCACGCGACCTACGGCGAGAACGCGATGAAGTCCCGGCTGCGCGCGCACCCGGACGTGGCGGCCATCCACCACCCCGATCTGGTGCAGGCGAACGCCTGACATCCCCACATGACGAAGGCCGCCCCACACCGTGGGGCGGCCTTCTCAAGAATGTTCTGCGCGATTGAACGCTGGGTCCGTGGTGCCTTATCGGCGAAGACCAAGGCGTGCGATCAGCGAGCGGTAACGCTCGATGTCGACGCTCTGGAGGTAGCCGAGCAGACGACGGCGCTGACCCACGAGCAGGAACAGACCACGACGCGAGTGGTGGTCGTGCTTGTGCTCCTTCAGGTGCTCGGTGAGGTCCTTGATGCGCTGCGTCAGCATCGCGGCCTGCACCTCGGGGGATCCGGTGTCACCGGGGTGCGTCGCGTACTCTTCGATGATCGCCTTCTTGACGTCTGCTTCCAGTGCCATAGATTCGATCCCCTCTCTGCTTGTTGCGCGGCGCCCGACGCCTGATGCGTGAGCTCTCTTTATCCGCGGCCGATCGAACGGCAACCTGACGAGTCTACCAGCCTCGACGGCCACCCCGGGACACGGCGCCCGAGGTGAGGATCGTCGGTCAACTAGGCTCGGACCGTGCAGAAGAAGACCGCCCCGTGACCCCCCGCCGCGGCCATCTGATCGATCTCACCCCGCTGACGGCCAGTCCCGCGTTCGCCCGCATGTGGATCGGCTCGACCCTCGCCGGCATCGGCGGGCAGCTCACGATCGTCACCGTCATGCTGCATGTGTTCGTCCTGACCGACAGCACGTTCGCCGTCTCGATGATCGCCGTCGCCGGCCTCCTCCCGATGATCCTCGCCGGCCTCTACGGCGGGATGCTCGCCGACGCCTTCGACCGGAGGCGGGTCGCGCTGATCGCCGCGACGATCACCTTCGCCTCCACCGCCCTGCTCGCCGCACTCACCTGGACCGGCACGGAGACGATCTGGTGGCTCTACGCTCTGAGCATCGTGAACTCGGCGGCCAACTCGGTCGGCATGGCCACGCGCACGGCCATCGTCCCCCGACTCATCCCCCGCCACCTGCTCGCCGCCGCCTCCGCCCTCAACGGCGTCGCCTTCGGCCTCACCGTCATGGCAGGTCCGGCGCTCGCCGGGCTCCTCGTGGCTCTCACCGGCTACGGCTGGACCTACACGATCGACGTCGTGCTCATGCTCTCGATGTTCCTCGGACTGTGGACGCTGCCCGCGCTCCGCCCGGAAGGCGAGGTCGTGCGGCCCGGTCTCGCGTCGCTCGTCGACGGCTGGCGCTTCCTCCGCCGGGCGAGCAACATCCGCATGCAGTACGTCATCGACATCATCGCGATGACGTTCGGTCAGCCCCTCGTGCTCTTCCCCGCGCTCGGCACCGTCATCCTCGGCGGCGGGGCGTTCACGACGGGGATCCTCACGGCAGCCGTCGCGGTGGGCACCTTCTCGTCCAGCCTGTTCTCCGGACGCGTGGTGCAGTACCGGTGGCACGGGCGGGGAATCGCGCGCGCCGTGGAGGCGTACGGCGCCTCGATCCTGCTGTTCGGCATCGTCCTCCTCATCGGCGCGTTCTCGGCGACGCCCGCCGGCGAGGACCGCCCGCACATCGGGCTGATCGTCGCCGCCTGTGCGGCCCTCGCGCTCTCCGGGGCATCGGACAACGTCAGCTCCATCTACCGCAACACGATGATGCAGGCAGCCGTGCCCGACGCCATGCGCGGGCGCCTGCAGGGCCTGTTCGTCGTCGTCGTCGCCGGGGGGCCGCGGGTCGGCGCCCTGTACGCCGGGACACTCGCGACGCTGACGACCCTCTGGTTCCCGCCGCTGCTCGGCGGCCTCCTCGTGATCGCCCTCGTGGCGCTGCTGGCGCGGCGTCACCCCCGGTTCCGCGCCTACGACGCAGAGAACCCCGAGCCCTGACGGGCCCGGGGTTCGAGAGGGTCGGCGCGTCAGTCCTGCTGCAGCGCACCCTGGAGGTCGAGCGTGATCGTGACGTCCTTGCCGACGAGCACGCCACCGGTCTCCAGCGCGGCGTTCCACGTGAGGCCGAAGTCCTCGCGGTTGATGACGGTCTTGGCCGAAGCACCCGCCTTGTAGTTGCCCCACGGGTCGCTGCCGAAGCCACCGAAGTCGAGCTCGAAGGTCACCGGCTTGGTGATGCCGCGGATCGTCAGGTCGCCGTCGACGAGGAAGTCGCCGCCCTCGACGCGAGCGCCGGTCGACACGAAGTCCATGGTCGGGAAGTTCTCGGTGTCGAAGAAGTCGGCGGAGCGGAGGTGCTGGTCACGACCCTCGTCCTTGGTGTCGACCGAGGTCACGTCGACGGAGGCCTCGACCTTGGCGTCGAGGGGGTTCTCCGGGGCGACGAGCGTCGCGCTCTTCACGCCGAACGTGCCGCGCACCTTCGAGATCATCATGTGACGGACGCTGAAGGTCACCTCGCTGTGCGAAGGGTCCAGGACCCAGGTGCCGGGACGGTAGCCGGGGATGTCGATGCTGCTCATGTTGCTCCTCAGGAGAAGTCGGCCGCGGTGGCGGCGAAGGGACGGGACCGCGATCGTCCGCGGCACCCTTCCGACAACATACATTCATTCGCATGTATTCCCGACCTGATCGGAAATGTGTCGGAAGACGCAGGAGCGCCCCGCACCACGAGGGTGCGGGGCGCTCCGATGCATCGATGTCAGCCGACGGCGACCAGGTCGATGATGAAGATCAGCGTCTTCCCGGAGAGGAAGTGTCCTCCGCCGGCGGGGCCGTAGGCGAGGTGCGGCGGGATGATCAGCTCGCGACGACCGCCGACCTTCATGCCGGGGATGCCGTCCTGCCATCCCTGGATCAGGCCGCGGAGAGGGAACTGGATGGTCTCCCCGCGCCCCCACGACGAGTCGAACTCCTCGCCGGACTCGAACTCCACACCGGCGTAGTGGACGGTCACGGTGTCACCGGGCTTGGCCTCGGCACCATCACCCTCGATGATGTCGCGGATGACCAGTTCTGCGGGCGCAGGGCCGGTCGGGGCGTCGAACTCGGGCTTTGTGCGATCAGTCATGGTCCCATCCAACCGGACCCCCGAGCGCCCGGTCAACGCGACCGCACCTGCTCACAGCGAACACCTCGCCGGCTCACACCGACGCATCGATGCTCTTGACAGGCCCTAAGTCCTGGGTGCACCCTGGTGGCAGATCAACTCAGCGCCCGGGAGACATGCAGGCATCGCCGCAGCACCGGGCGCTGAGTCTGTCCGGGGGCACCGTGTCAGTATGCGAGCAGAGCAGCGCGGACGGCCCTGGTACGGATGAGCAGCGCCCGCTCGTCATCGACGGCGAGAGGGTCACGACCGGTGATCGCGCGCTGCCGGACCGCCGCCAGCGCCGTCGCATCCTTGATGAACTCGCGCATGAGCGGACGCCGGTCGCCCCGCAGCTGCGCCGCCCACGCGAGTCCGACCTTGCGTCCGGTGGGCGTGGCGAGCATGGTGACCTCCTCGGGCGTGAACCACCCGGCGGCCGCGTACTCCGCCAGCCGATCGCGGGTGAGCCGGGCCTCCTCCTTCCGCAGCGCGATGATCCCCAGGATGAAACCGATGAACAGCGGCACCTGCAGCGTGAAGTACAGACCGAAGAAGTCGGCGAAGGTGGCGGACCCGTTCCAGAGCGCGTGCAGGAAGATCGCACCGAGCATCCCGAGCAGACCCGCGCCGACCGCCGCGCCCGCGGACGAGTGCCGTCGGGCGACGAGACCGATCGCGAACCCGGTCAGGGAGGTGAACATCGCATGCGCGAACGGGGACAGCACCGCCCGCACGATGAAGGTCGCGCCGAGCTGCTCTCCCCCGCCCTCGATCAGGCTGATGGCGAAGTACTGGATGTTCTCGGTGAAGGCGAAACCCGCGCCGACGAGGGCGCCGTAGACGACACCGTCGACGGGGCCGTCGAAGGACCGGCGCGCGAGGAGGAAGATGAGGAAGACGCCGAGGCCCTTCCAGAACTCCTCGACGATCGGCGCCTGGATCACCGCCGAGAACTCCTCCGAGCGGAGGCCGAGCAGCATCGTGAGTCCGATGTCGACGAGGAGAGTGAGCCCGACGGCCGCGACCGCGCCCCACGCGATGGCGAACGCCACGAGCCGCTTGGGTTCGGGCTCCCACCGGTCGATCATGCGCACTCCGAGGAAGACGATAGTGAGCGGGATCAGCGCCAGGACCAGCCCGATGACCGACGCGGTCGGTCCGAGCGCCCAGCCGAAGTAGCCGATGAGCGCGAGAAGGAGGAAGCCGAGGAACCCGAAGAGCCACAGCGAGATCGTGCGCCCCTTCCTGTTCGGCACCGGAAGGGCCGGCAGCGACTCCGCCGGTGACGGCGCGACCGGCGCCGGCGGTGTGTACGGCGTCGGCTGGGCGAGGGCCGACGCGTAGCCCGGCCGCTGGCCGAAGGCCGAGGGCAGATAGGGCGACTGCGCGTACTGCGCCGCGGAGTACGCGGTCGGCTGCGGGTGCGATGCCGGCGGGGGCGTGTACCGGTCGGGCTGCTGGGGGTCGGACGGTCCTCCGAAGGTCATGCTCAAAGCTTATGGGGCACAAGCATCCGCGCCGGGGTCTGGGGGCTTCCTCCACCCGACGGGTCGCACGCACCCGGTAGCGTAGAACCATGCGGTTCGCTCACCTGCGCCGTCCAGACTCCTCTGCTGCGGTTCTCGCGGTCGTGGAGGGCTCGGACGCCATCCTCGTCTCCGATCTCCTGTCCGACGCGCCTGCCACCCTGCAGCAGCTGATCGAGCGAGGAGACGCCGGACTCGACGACCTCCGCGCCGCCCTCCGCGACGGTACGGCACCGCGTCATCCGCTGAACGGCTGGGGCTTCGCCTCCGCCGTGATCGCTCCGCCCGCCGTGCTTGCCGTCGGGCTGAACTATGCCGCCCACTCCAGCGAGCTCGGCCTCAAGACCGACGCGGCGCCGACCGTGTTCACCCTGTGGCCCAACTCGCTCACCGGACACGACCAGACCACCTCCTGGCCGCGCAGCCTCAGCGAGGCCGTCGACTACGAGGCGGAGCTGGGCGTGCTCATCGGCACCCCGGCGAAGGACGTGCCCGAAGCGGACGCCCTGTCCCACGTCTGGGGCTACACCGTCGTCAACGACATCACCGCCCGCAACATCCAGTTCTCCGAGGCGCAGTGGTCGCGGTGCAAGTCCTTCGACGGCTTCACCCCCACCGGCCCGTTCGCCGTGACCGCCGACGAGATCGCCGACCCGCAGGACCTCCACATCTGGACCGTCGTCGACGGACACACCGTGCAGGACGCCAGCACCGACCAGATGGTGCGTTCGGTGGCGAAGCTCATCGCCCACCTCTCCCAGTCGCTCACCCTGCTGCCGGGCACGCTCATCTCCACCGGAAGCCCCGGTGGCGCAGGCTACTCCCGCGACCCGCAGATCTTCCTCCGCGACCGCTCGACCGTCACCGTGGGCATCGACGGGATCGGCGAGCTCACGACGCACTGCCGCATCCTCGACTGAGCACGGACGAACGAAGGGGACGGGAGCGCTCGGCTCCCGTCCCCTTCGTGTCTCCGACCGACTCTCAGATCTGGATCAGGTCATCCGGCGTGACGATCGGGATCGCCGCCGTCACCGTCTCCAGGCCCGACAGCCGTGCCGGAGACAGCTGCTTCGTGACCTCGTCGCGTGACATCAGACCGGCCTCGACCACCAGGTCGGCGACGTTGCGGTTGGTCAGCAGCGCGGTCTTGGCGAGAGCCGCCGCGGCCGCGTAGCCGATGAAGGGGGTGAGCGCGGTGATCACGCCGACGGAGGCGCCGACCATCGCACCCAGGCGGTCGCGATTGGCGGTGATGCCCTCGACGCAGTTGACCCGCAGGGTCCACATGGCCTGACGCATCCAGGTGATCGACTGGAAGATCGAGTGCGCGATGACGGGCTCGAACGCGTTGAGCTGCAGCTGTCCGCCCTCGACCGCCATGGTGACGGTCGTGTCGGCCCCGACGACGGCGAAGGCCACCTGGTTCACGACCTCAGGGATCACGGGGTTGACCTTGCCGGGCATGATGCTGGAACCCGCCTGCCGCGCCGGGAGGTTGATCTCGCCGAGACCGGCCTGGGGACCGGACGAGAGCAGCCGGAGGTCGTTGCAGATCTTCGAGAGCTTGATCGCGTTGCGCTTGAGCGACGACGAGAACGACATGAACGCACCGGTGTCGCTCGTCGACTCCACCAGGTCGGTGGCCGTCTCGAGGTCGAGACCGGTGATCTCGCGCAGGTGCTTCAGCACGGCGGGCGCGTAGTCAGGGTGCGTCGTGATGCCGGTGCCGATCGCGGTCGCCCCCATGTTGATCTCGAACATGAGGGACGCGTTCTCGGTGAGACGACTGTGGTCCTCCCCCAACGTGGTCGCGAAGCCGTGGAACTCCTGCCCGAGGGTCATGGGCACGGCGTCCTGCAGCTGGGTGCGGCCGACCTTGAGGATGTCGTGGAACTCCCCCGCCTTGCCGAGGAAGGCCACGCGCAGCGCGTCCAGCTCGTCGAGCAGCGACCGCAGGGTCAGCGAGAGGCCGATCTTGACAGCCGTCGGGTAGACGTCGTTCGTCGACTGGCTGCGGTTCGTGTGGTCGATCGGCGAGAGGAAGGCGTAGTCGCCCTTCTCCCGTCCCGCGAGCTCGAGCGCGATGTTGGTGATGACCTCGTTCGCGTTCATGTTCGTCGAGGTACCGGCGCCACCCTGGATCACGCCGACCGTGAACTGGTCGTGGAACTCGCCGTCGATCACGCGCTGCGCCGCCCGGTCGATGAGGTCGGCACGCTCGGGGTCGAGCACCCCGATCTCCCGGTTGGCCCTGGCGCTGGCCTGCTTCACCATCGCCAGCGCGATCACCAGGTCGGGATACACCGAGATGGGGCGCTTGGAGATGGGGAAGTTCGCGTCGGCGCGGGCGGTGTGGATCCCCCAGTACGCGTCGACGGGGATCTCCATACTCCCCAGCGAATCGGTCTCGGTACGGGTCTTGGCGGGCGCGGCAGAAGCCATGTCACATCCTCGTGGGTCGTGGCGAACGGAAAGTCGGGGGATGCTGCCAGTCTACGCCGGTCCCTGCGGCGATTTCCGGGAGAACGCTTCCAGGCGTGCCTCCGGACTGAGCGCCGCCATCCGTGCGATCCACTCTTCCGAGAAGTAGTCGCCCGTCGGGGCGTCGACCACCGGGACGACCGTGTGTGTGATGGTCTCCGGTCGCACGTGAACGATCTGGAAGGCCTGGGCAGCGTCCATCCCGTTCACGTCCGCCGCCGGACGCGCCACGTTCATCGTGTAACAGGTGGCGGACGCCACGCTCACCGGGACACCGGCGAACAGCCCGTGCGAGGAGTAGTGCAGATGCCCCGCCAGGATGCCGCGGACGTCCGTGCCCCGGATGACCGCCGCGAGCTCATCCTGATGCCGGAGCTCGAGGATGTCGAACAGCGGCAGATGGCTGGGCAGCGGCGGATGGTGCATCGCCAGGAGCGTGCCGTGTGGTGCCGGCTCGGAGAGGACGTCCGCCAGCCAGGAGAGCTGAGCGGGACCGAGGTCGCCGTGGTGCCAGCCGGGGACGCTCGTGTCCAGGGCGACCAGACGAAGGCCGTCGAGGTCCCACACCCCGGTGACGGGCTCCTCGCCGGGCTCGCCGCCCAGCAGGACCTCCCGCATCGCCGGACGCTCGTCGTGATTCCCGGCGACCCAGACGACGGGCGCATCGAGGGCGGCGGCCACCGGCTCGACGGCAGCCCGCAACCGGCGGTACGCGTCCGGCTCGCCCAGATCAGCGAGGTCGCCGGTGATCACAATCGCCGCGGGCGACGGATGCACGGCGCGGATCGCCGCGAGCGTCTGCGCGAAGGTCTGCTCGACGTCGTACCGCCCACCCAGGGCCGCGCCCCCGGCGAGGAAGTGCGGGTCGCTGACGTGGATCAGGACGTGGGAGGCCGGCGCATACCGGCCGAAGACGGGAGGGGTTCCGAGCACTGCGGACATGCCCACAGCCTAGGGCCGTGCACCGACGCGCCCACCGGGCTCGCCGGAGCGGTCAGTGACCGACGACGATGATGAGGATTCCGGCGATGACGGCAACACCGCAGAGCACGAAGCACGCGTAGGCGCCGACGAGGGCGACCGTCTTCTGCCCCTCGGTGAGCGGGCTCTTCTTCGCCGCCTTGGCCGCCTGCTTGGCGGCACGCTTGAGCTCCTTCTCGGAGATCACCGTGATGGCGTCCGTGAACTCGGCCGGGCTCACGATCGGCGCGCGACCGCTGCGGACCAGCAGTCGCAGCCCCACGGCGTAGAAGGTGACGATGGCGGCCGCGCCGATGAGCGCGGCGGCGAACACCTGCAGGAAGGCGAACCAGTCGATCGTGACGTTCATGCCTGGTCCTCGTTCCGCGGCACGTCGGAGGACGGGAGGGTGCCCGTCTTCGCGGCCTTCGCGTCGGCCTTGGCCTTGGCGTTCTTCTTCGCCTTGTCCTTGGCCTCGGCCTTGGCCTTGTCCTTCGCCTCTGCCCGGGCCTTCGCTTCCGCCTTCGCCTGAGCGATGCGCTGCTGGCGGCGCGTGGGCGGCGGGGTGTCGGGCACCTCGACGGCCAGATGCGACTCGGCCACATCGCTCATCGCGTTGGCCGGGGTCACGGCGTTGCGCCGGGAGCGCATGTACAGGCCGAGGATGATCGCGACCGCCAGGACCGCGTCGATCGCGACGCCCCAGGTGCCGAGCCACACGACGAGCAGCGCGGCGAGGGCACCGACGCCACCGGCGGCGGGGAGCGTCAGCAGCCAGCCGACGCCGATGCGGCCGGCTGTCCGCCACCGGACCGTCGAGCCGCGGCGGCCGAGGCCCGAACCGATCACCGACCCCGAGGCGACCTGCGTGGTCGAGAGCGCGAAGCCCAGGGCGCTGGAGGCGAGGATGGTCGCGGCCGTCGAGCTCTCGGCGGAGAAGCCCTGCGCCGGCTTGACGTCGGTCAGCCCCTTGCCCAGCGTGCGGATGATGCGCCACCCGCCGAGGTAGGTGCCCAGCGCGATGGTGAACGCACAGGCGACGATGACCCAGAGCTCGGGCTCGTGGTGAGCACCGGACTGCCAGCCGATCGTGATCATGGCGAGCGTGATGACGCCCATCGTCTTCTGCGCGTCGTTCGTGCCGTGCGCGAGAGCGACGAGGGACGAAGTGAAGATCTGCCCCCAGCGGAAGCCGTCACGACCGTCCGGCTTGCCGTCGTATCGGCGCGTCACCGAGTAGGCGATCTTCGTCGCGACGAAGGCGATGATGCCGGCGGTGATCGGGGCGATGAGAGCGGGCAGGACGATCTTCGACAGCACCGCTCCGAAGTCGATGCCCCCGAGACCGGCGCCGACGAGGGTCGCGCCGATCAGGCCGCCGAAGAGGGCGTGGGAGGAGCTCGACGGCAGGCCGAGCAGCCAGGTGAGCATGTTCCAGGTGATGGCGCCGATCAGACCGGCGAAGATCAAGGCGAGGAACAGCTCCGCCCCCGCGGCAATGATCGCATCCTCCTGGATGATGCCGCCGGAGATGGTCTTGGAGACCTCCGTCGACAGGAAGGCGCCGACCAGGTTCAGCAGAGCGGCCAGGAGCACCGCGGTCTTGGGCTTGAGCGCTCCGGTCGCGATGGGCGTGGCCATCGCGTTCGCGGTGTCGTGAAACCCGTTCGTGAAATCGAAGAAGAGTGCCAGCGCGATGACGAGCACGACGATGAGGGCTGCGGTTTCCACCGTTCGCTTTCGGTCTTGAGGAAGAGGGAGGTGTCGACGTGATCGACGTGACGAACGAAGAGTTCACCGTGGGTTTGACTTCCGTTTACCGGCCCCGGTAAATCCTGCCACCGTCCCCCGTGCCGGTCAACTCGACCTGGGATAGCGTGGGACGGTGACTGACGCCCCGATCGCCGCCCGCCGCTCCACCCTCCGCACTCACCACGGCGACACGGTCGACGACCCGTACGAATGGCTCCGCGCGAAGGATTCCCCCGAGGTGATCGCCCACCTGGAAGCCGAGAACGCGCACACCGACGCCGAGACGGCTCACCTGGCCCCGCTCCGCGAGACGCTGTTCCAGGAGATCAAGGGACGGGTCCAGGAGACCGACCTCTCCGTGCCGACACGGCGAGGGGCCCGGTGGTACTACAGCCGCACCGAGGAGGGGGCGCAGTACGGCATCCATTGCCGCGCCGCCGCGGCCGAGGGCGACTGGACGCCCCCGCGGCTCGAACCGGGCGTCCCGGTGCCCGGCGAGGAGGTGCTGCTCGACGGCAACGTCGAAGCCGAGGGACACGAGTTCTTCGCGCTCGGCGCGTTCGACACCTCCGACGACGCGACGAAGCTGCTGTGGTCGACGGACTTCGAGGGCGACGAGCTCTACACGGTCCACGTGCGAGACCTCGAGACCGGCGTCACGCTCGACGACGAGATCCCGAACACGGGGGGCGCCTTCTTCACCCCGGACGGTACCGGCATCCTCTACACGACCCGGGACGACGCCTGGCGGCCGGACACCCTGTGGCTGCACCGGCTCGGCACGCCGGTGTCGGACGACGTCCGCCTCTTCCACGAGCCGGACGAGAAGTTCTGGCTCGGTGCCGGCATCACCCGCAGCCGCCGCTACCTCGTGATCGGCGTCGGCTCCAGCATCACCAGCGAGGAGTACCTCGTGGATCTGGAGGGCGACGTCACCGCGGAGCCCCGCCTGGTGTGGCCCCGTCGCGAGGGCGTCGAGTACTCGCTCGAGCACGCGGTGGTGGACGGCGAGGACCGGCTCCTCATCCTGCACAACGACGACGCGCTGGACTTCGAGCTCGTCTCCGTCGCCGCAGACGACCCGCAGGGGGAACGACGCGTCGTAGTCCCGCATGAGCCGGGTCGGCGCCTCCTCGGCGTCGACGCCTTCCGCGACTTCGCCACCGTGGAGTACCGCAGCGAAGGCCTCGAGCGCGTCGGCCTCCTCGACTACGCGACCGACGCGGTGGAGGAGCTCCGCTTCGACGAGCCGCTCTACTCCGCGGGGGTGAGCGGCAACCCCGAGTGGCACTCTCCCTTCCTGCGCCTCGGGTACACCTCGTTCGTCACCCCCGGCACGGTGTACGAACTCGACCTCGCGACGCGCGAGCTCGTGCTCCGCAAGCAGGTGACGGTCCTCGGCGACTACGACCCCGCCGAGTACGGGCAGCGGCGCGAATGGGCCACGGCGGAGGACGGCACGCGGGTCCCGATCTCCCTCGTCTGGAAGCGGTCCTTCGGGGACCCGGGTGCGGCCCCGCGCCCCGTCCACCTCTACGGGTACGGCTCCTACGAGCACTCCATCGACCCCGGCTTCTCCGTCGCCCGGCTCTCGGAGCTCGACCGCGGGGTCGTCTTCGCCGTGGCGCACGTGCGCGGGGGCGGCGAGATGGGGCGGCAGTGGTACGAGGAGGGCAAGCTCCTGCACAAGCGGAACACGTTCACGGATTTCGTCGCCTGCGCCCGGCACCTCGTCAACGAGGGCACGACCACGCCCGCCCAGCTCGTCGCCGAGGGCGGCAGTGCGGGCGGTCTGCTCATGGGGGCGGTCGCGAACCTCGCCCCCGAGCTCTTCGCCGGCATCCTCGCGGGAGTGCCGTTCGTCGACGCGCTGACCACGATCCTCGACCCCTCGCTCCCCCTCACGGTCATCGAATGGGACGAATGGGGCGACCCGCTCCACGACGCCGAGGTCTACGCGTACATGAAGTCGTACACGCCCTACGAGAACGTCAGGGAAGGGGTCGAGTACCCGCGGATCCTCGCGGTCACCTCGCTGAACGATACCCGCGTGCTCTACGTCGAGCCGGCGAAGTGGGTCGCCCGCCTGCGGGAAGCCGGGGCGAAGGACGTGCTGCTCAAGTGCGAGATGGTCGCGGGGCACGGCGGGGTCAGCGGGCGCTACAACTCCTGGCGGGAGCGGGCCTTCGAGCTGGCCTGGCTGCTGGACACGCTCCACCTCGCCTGACCGGACGTCCCGGGGTCAGGCGCTCGCACGCACCAGGCAAGCGCACGCCACCAGGCAAGCGCACGCCACCAGGCAAGCGCACGCCACCAGGCAAGCGCACGCCACCAGGCAAGCGCGCGGCACCAGGCACTGATGCCTCTCCGTGCCTGATCTCGCGCGCAGGCCTGCGCTCTCGCGTCTGACGCCGGCGCAGGCGTCGGCCTGGCGTCAGGCAAGCGCGCGATGTCAGGCGTTGGTCGCTCTCGCTGCATGATCCCGAGCGGGCGCCTGTGGCGGCGCGCCTGACCACTGATCCTGCACAGGGCACGGATCTCGCGAAACACCTCCCCATGCCGGGTGCCGCGAGAAAGAGTGCCGCGCGAGCCGTCAGGGTGGAGGGGTGAGACGCAAGCAACTGGAGAGCTGGATTCGAGAGCAGGGAGGCTCCGCGCACTCGTCGCGCGTGCGCGACGCGGGCTTCACCGACTACCAGATGCGTCGAGCGGTGCGGGAGGGCACGCTCGACCGGGTGCGGCGATCCTGGCTGCTTCTCCCCGATGCCGAACCGATGCGCCGGGCCGCAGCATCAGTCGGCGGGAGAGTCACCTGCGTGAGCGCCGCGGGCCTCGCCGGATGGTGGGATGTCGGGGCTGCGGATGTGCACGTCGCCCTCCCCCGCACCGCCTCGCGGTTCGAGCGTGCCGGTATACACGTCCACTGCGCCCGAGGTCCGGTGCCGGTGCATCCGCGCGCGGCCGTCGATCCCGTCCTGAACGTCCTCTTCCACGTCGCGCGATGCCGCCCGCCGACGGAGGCTCGCGTGATGTGGGAGGCCGCCCTCCGTCACGGTGCGGTGGGAATGGACACCCTCGCCCGCGTGCGGTGGCGGTGCGACGCGGCGAACCGTCTGGCTCGAAGCGTCCGCGGCCGATCGGACTCAGGCCCCGAGACGGTCTTCGTCGAACGGATGCGTGCGATCGGCATCGACGTGCGGCAGCAGGTGTGGGTGGACGGTCATCCGCTCGACGGCGTCATCGGGGAACGGCTCGCCATCCAGATCGACGGCTTCCGCCATCACAGCGCCGCGGGCGACCGGCGACGAGACCTCGCTGCGGACGCGCGGTTGGCACTCCGCGGCTACACCGTCCTGCGATTCGACTACCACCACGTCATGCTCGACGACACTCACGTCGAGGACACCGTCCTGGCCGCGCTCGCGCAGGGACTCCACCACGCGGGTCGTCGGATGTCAGGTCGTCTCTAGCCGCGCGAGCGTCTGACACGCCCCGCACGAGCAGGCGGCCGCGCGCGTACAGGCGAAAAGCGATCGCGCTCGCCTGATCTCGCGCGAACGCCTGAGTCTGGCGCTCGCACGGGATCAGGCGCTCGCGCGAGGTCAGGCGCTCGAGAGCAGGGACGCCGGAGGGCGCGCGAATGCCTGGGCCGGGGTCAGCCGAAGAGGGCGGCGGCCTCGTCGTAGCGGTAACGGGGCACGGTGTTGAGCTCGCCGAGGGCATCCGCGAACGGCACGCGAACGATGTCGGTCCCCTGCATGGCCACCATCTGCCCCCACGCGCCATCCACGATCGCGTCGGCTGCGTGCAGGCCGAGCCGGGTCGCGAGGACGCGGTCGAATGCCGAGGGCGAGCCGCCGCGCTGGATGTGGCCGAGGATCGTGGCACGGGTCTCGATGCCCGTGATCCGCTCGATCTCGGGAGCGAGGAGGTCGCCGATGCCACCGAGGCGCGGCCGGTTGAACGCATCCAGGCCCTTGTCGCTGTACGCCTCGTCCATGCCGGCGAGCTTGAAGCCCTCCGACACGACGACGAGCGGCGCACGGCCCCGGTCGTGGGCGCTGGTGACGAGCGCGGTGATCTCGTCCAGCGACATCGGCACCTCCGGGATGCAGATGACGTGAGCGCCGGCGGCCATGCCCGCGTGGAGCGCGATCCAGCCGACGTGCCGCCCCATGACCTCCGCCACCATGCAGCGCTGGTGGGAGTCTCCCGTCGTGCGCAGGCGATCCATCGCGTCGGTCGCGATGTTCACCGCCGTGTCGAACCCGAACGAGTAGTCGGTGGCGCGGAGGTCGTTGTCGATCGTCTTCGGCACGCCGAGCACCTTGATGCCGTCCTTCGCGAGGCGGTCCGCGGCCGCGAGGGTGCCTTCGCCGCCGATCGCCACGATCCCGTCGATCTTGTGCCCGTAGAGGGTCTTCGCGATGTTGTCCGCTCCCCCGCGCTCCCCCTCGTACGGGTTGGTGCGGCTGGTGCCGAGGATCGTGCCGCCCACCTTGGACAGGCCCTTCACCTCGTGCCGGGTGAGCGGCATGAAGTCGCCCTCGACGACGCCGCGCCAGCCGTCACGGATGCCGACGAACTCCAGGTCGTAGGTCGTCGTGCCCTTGAGCACGATGCCGCGGATGACCGCGTTGAGTCCGGGGCAGTCGCCGCCGCTCGTCAGGATGCCGATTTTCATGCTGCTGCCTTCGGAGGTCGAGGGAAGGGGGGTGAGGCGACAGTGCCTGCGATCGACACTAGCGCCCCCGCCCCTCACAAGGCCATTCGAGGGTGTCGAAAACCGGTGATCTTGACGACCTCGACGGACGGAGGCGACGATTTTCGCGTCGAGGCAGGATTCGCGTCGCCGTGCGGCGTTAAGAATTGAGCTTCTTGACATGCTCTCAGCGGCCGCCGAGAGCCTCCCGCAGCAGGTGCATGAGTGCCGCGAGCTGCACCGACTCGCTCGCCGTCTCCTCGGTCGCCTCGCCGTCCAGGGCACGGGCCGCGAGGCCCTGCTTCTGGTCGATGAGCTCCGCGATCTTCGTGTCAATGGTGTGGGCTGCGATGATGCGCCACGCCGTCACGGGCTCGCCCTGGCCGATGCGGTGCACGCGGTCGATGGCCTGCGTCTGCTCGGCCGCCGTCCACGACAGCTCCGCGAGCACCACGTTCGAGGCCGCCTGGAGGTTCAGGCCGACCCCCGCCGCGGTGAGCGAGCAGACGGCGATGCCGACCCCGGGATCGCCGTTGAAGTCGTCGATCGCCTGCTGACGAGCCGTCGTGGACTGATCGCCGCGGATCGACACCGCGCGGATCCCGGCGGCGGCGAAGTGCGCCTCAGCCTGGTCCATGACGTCGATGTGCTTCGCGAAGAACACGACCTTGCCGACGGAGCGCTGCAGCTGGGCAGCGTAATCCGCAGCGAGGAGGGCCTTCGCCTGACCGATGCGGCGCACCATGGTGAAGACGTTGTCCCCACCCGTGCCGGCGGCCTTCGACTCCTCGAGCTCGTTCTGCGCGACGAGACGGACGATATCGTCGTCGATCTCCCCGGGAGCGAGTCCGCGCTCGCCCCGAGCCTCGATGATGCGATGGTAGCGAGCGGCCAGCCGCTCGCCCAGCTCGCGTTCGGCCTGACGGATGCTGCGGCCGAACTCGTCGTCGAGCTGCACCGGGAGGTCGGCGACCAGCTTGTCCGGGAGGTCGGCCGCGACGTCCTTCTTCTTCCGGCGCACGATGCCCATCGAGATGACGGCGTCTCGCGCCTCCGGGTAGAAAGCCTTGTCCGCGGGCGTCAGCCCCGTCGCGTCGAGCTTCTCCATGAGCTCAGGGCCGGGCTTCTCGCCGTTGGTCCATCCGAGGAACCGCCAGATGGCGTCGAAGTCCTCGACGTCGTTGATGAGCGGGGTGCCCGTGAGCGCGAGCATGAGCGGGTCGTGTCCCGGGGTGCGCTCACGCACCTGGGCGGCGAGCGACAGCACGTTCTGCGAGCGCTGCGACGACAGGTTCTTGATGAAGTGGGCCTCGTCGACGACCATGCCGCGCAGGCCGATCGACGCGAGCCACGACATGTGCCGGTCGAGGATCTCGTAGTTGACGATGAACACGTCGGCGAACGCGTCGATGTCGTCGCCGTCACCCTGGATCACCGTCGCACGACGCTGCGGCGTCCACCGCTCCACCTCGCGCGCCCAGTTCATCTTCACGACGTTGGGCACGACCACCAGCAGCGGGTAGGCGCCGGCGACGGAGGCCGCGAGCACCGACTGCGCGGTCTTGCCGAGGCCCGGCTCGTCGGCGAGGAGGAAGCTGCGGTGCCCCGCCCGCACCGCCTCGAGGAAGCGCGACTGGTGCACCATCACCTCACGACCCTTGGGCGAGATGTGATCGAACTCCGGAGCGGGCGGGAGCTCCATCGACGCGGCGGAGCCGCCCGCGCCGGTCTCGAACGCCTTGTACAGCGGTCCCATCAGCTCCCAGCCGTCGAGGCGACGACGAGGCGTACTGGCCGGACGCGGAGTGAGGTCGGGCGCGAGGAACGGATTGGCGAGCTGTCGCGCCTCCACCGACGGCGGCGTGACCTGGCGCTCGGCGATCGCGGCCGGCACCACGGAGACCTGCACGGGGGCGGGGTCGGCGATGATGAGCTCCTCGGGCGGCAGCTCAGCCCCCGACTCGAGCAACCAGTCGCGCCGCATCCGCTTGGCGACCGGCGACGTGGCCTGGTCGGCCTCGAGCAGCTGGATGAGCGACGTGTCGCGGGCCGCCGTCTTGGCGAGGATCGTGGCGACGCCGTCGAGACGCTTCAGCAGCTCGGTGCGGGCGGCGTCGGTGATCTCGGTGTCCGCCTTCACCCGGGCGCGCTCCTCGCGCACCAGGAAGGCGATGACCTGGAACTTCGTGCGGTTCGTGGGGCCCAGCTTGCCGCGCTGAGACTTCGCCTCGATCTCGCGCACCTTGCGCGCGAGGATCGGGATGAGGGGTGCCTCGTCGTCGCGACGGGACGTCTTCTTGCGCCGCGGGGCGGCGGTTGCCGTGGTCGGCATGCTCCTCCTGAGCCTGAAGGGCCCCGGCACCCCCAGGGAGCCGTGGGCCGTTCTCGTCGTCCGCGTGTGGCGTGAGCCAGGACCGTGCGGACCGTGGATCGGTGTTCCCTCCGATGCACGCGATACGTACGGGACCGGTGGGAACCTGTCCCCATTCTATGCCATGCCGTCGACGTCCCGCGGAAACACGGCGGGGCCTCCGGCTGTCAGTCGGAAGTGCCGAGGATGGCAGCCGCCTGGGCGACGTCGGCCGACATCTGCACCATGAGCTTCTCGATCCCCTCGAACGCCACCATCCCACGGAGGCGCTCCACGAACTCGACCGTGACGTCATGCCCGTAGAGGTCGAGGCCGGTCTCCCCGAGCACATGCGCCTCGACCTGGCGCACGAGCACGTCGTCGAAGGTGGGGTTCGTCCCCACCGAGATCGCCGAGGGATGACGGATCCCGGTGTCGTGATCGACGAGCCAGCCCGCGTACACGCCGTCCGCCGGCACGAAGGCGTCGACGATCGTAGAGAGGTTCGCGGTCGGGAACCCGAGCTCACGCCCGCGCTTGAGACCGTGCACCACGACACCCCGCACATCGGGGTACCGCCCGAGCGCGCGGGTGGCGCCCGCGACGTCGCCCTCCATGAGCAGCTCGCGGATCCAACTCGACGACACGCGCCGGCTCGAGCCGGGAAGGTACACGTCGTCGACGACCTCGACCGTGAACCCGTATCGCGGGCCGAGCTCGCGCAGGAGGTCCGGGGTGCCGGCCCCGCGGTGCCCGAAGCGGAAGTCCGCCCCCACGAGCACGGTCGACACGTGCAGTGCGCCGACGAGGATGTCGACGACGAACTCCTCCGCGCTGCGGGCCGCAAGTTCCTCGTCGAACGTGAGCACGAGCGTCGCGTCGAGCCCGAGCTCGCCGAGCAGCTCCAGCTTGCGATCGACGGTCACGACGTTCTCGGGGCACCGGTCGGGGCGGATCACCGCCAGGGGGTTCCGGTCGAAGGTGACCGCGACGGCGCGACTTCCCGAGGCGGCGGCCGCGTCGTTCAGACGCCGGATGACGGCGCGATGTCCCTCGTGCACACCGTCGAACTTGCCGATGGCAACCGCACTGGGGCCATAGCCCTCCGGCACCTCGGCCGGACTACGGAAGACGATCACGCGGCGACCTCGACCGGACGCTCGGCGTCGACGGGCCGATGCGTGCGCAGCCACCAGATCCCGAAGACGGGAAGGACGAGCGGGATGAACAGGTACCCGCGCCCGAAGAGCGACCACACGGTCTCGTGCTGGAACAGCTCCGGGAGCACGATGCTGAGGACCCCGACCACGAGCACGCCCGTGAGCTCGAAGACGATCGCCACCCAGGCGACCGTGTACCAGCCCCGGCGGCGGGCGAAGATCAGCGCGAGCGTGGCCAGCACATACACCACCGCCGCCAGCGCCGACAGCGTGTAGGCGAGTGGCGCCTCATCGAACCGGCGCACGATCTGCACGAAGCTGCGTCCGGTGGCCGCCAGCGCCATGACGGCGTAGACGATCACGAGGACGCGACCGATTCCGGTCATCCGAGTGGTGGGGGCGGTGGAGCTCATAGCGCATTCCATCCTAGAGCCGGGTGAGCCGCCCGGCGTCCGCCCCCTGAGGCCCGTCAGGCGACCTGGACGGTCCAGATCACCTGCATGCGCCAGAGCATGATCGCGATCGCGAGCGCCGCCACACCGAGCACCACCGTGCTCCACCGGCTGCGCTCCATCAGCGCCCAGAGGACGGCGCCGACCGGCAGCAGGACTGCCGAGACGAGATACACCCAGAACTCCAGCAGATCACCCGTCGGAGGGTTGCCCGCGAGCGGCGCCACGATGGCGACGACGACCTGGACGATCAGGAGCACCTCGACCAGCGCGAGGGCTCCCACCGAGAAGTCACTCGGTCGTCGTCCGGCCAGTCCCACGCCGAGGCAGAACAGCCCGGCGGCGACGGAGACGACGATCTGCACGATCGTGAACCACAGGATCATCGGGAGACCTCCGGCATGTTCATGGCGCTCTTCACGTCGGCGCCGCGCTTCTCGACGATGCCGACCAGCTCCCCATCGGCCTCGAGCGCGGCGGCGAGGGGGCCCTCCAGCCGGTCCGCGCGTCCGACCAGGCGCTTGCCGTGTCGCAGGTCGCGCGCCTCCTCGGAGGTGACGGGGAAGACGGGGAGGACGAGACCGGCGGCCTGTCCGGGTGTGAGCAGGGGCGCACCGTCGAGCGCGTCGAGCGGCACGGCGTCGGCCACCGCGAACGGACCGACCCTCGTTCGGCGCAGCGCCGTCAGGTGACCGCCGACGCCCAGCGCCGCCCCCAGGTCGCGGGCGAGCGAGCGGATGTAGGTGCCGGAGGAGCAGTCCACGATGACATCCAGGTCGATGGCGTCCGGCCGGCGGCGCCGCGCGACGACGTCGAAACGCGAGACGACCACCTCGCGCGGCGCGAGCTGGACCTCTTCGCCGGCACGGACGCGATCGTAGGCGCGGCGGCCGTCCACCTTGATCGCCGACACCGCACTGGGGACCTGGGAGAGCACGCCGGTGAGAGCCGCGATCCCGACGTCTATCGCGCCGTCGTCGACGGCGGCGAGGGCCGCAGGAGCGGCCGTGTGGACGATGTCCCCCTCGGCGTCGTCGGTCGTGGTGACCGCGCCGAGCCGGATCGTCCCCTCGTATGTCTTGTCCGCCCCCACGATGTACGTGAGCAGCCGGGTCGCGCCCTCGACGCCGATCACGAGCAGCCCCGTGGCCATCGGATCGAGTGTGCCCGCATGCCCGACCTTGCGGGTGCCGAAGGCCCTCCGGGTGCGGGCGACCACGTCGTGGCTGGTCAGCCCGCCGGGCTTGTCGACGAGGAGGATGCCCGGGGTGACCATCCCTCCAGCCTACCGACGCCGGAGCGCGGAGAACGCCGGGCGGTGCTCGCCTAGGCTGGAGGGATGGCCGCGCCCGCACCGTCCCCCGCGACGATGGCGCGTCTGCCCGGTTGGTACGCGGAGGCCGCACGTGACCTCCCGTGGCGACGACCCGACTTCCATGCGAGGTTCGGCGCCTGGGGCGTCCTCGTCAGCGAGTTCATGCTGCAGCAGACGCCCGTGAACCGGGTGATCCCCCATCTCGACGCTTGGCTCGCCCGCTGGCCGACACCGCGGGCGATGGCGGCGGCGGCCCCCGCCGACGTCGTGCAGCAGTGGGCCAACCTCGGTTATCCGCGGCGGGCGCTCTGGCTGCACCGCGCGGCCGTCGAGGTGGTCGACCGTCACGGCGGGGTCGTGCCCCGTGACGTCGACGCTCTCCTCGCGCTGTCCGGGATCGGCGACTACACCGCGCGCGCCGTCGCCGTCTTCGCGTACGGCGACCGCCACCCGGTCGTCGACACCAACACCCGCCGCGTCCTGGCGCGGGCGATCGACGGGCGTGCGCAGCCGGCGCCCCCGTCCCGCCGGGACCTCGCTCTCATGGCGTCGCTGCTTCCCGACGACCCGGCCGAGGCCGCCGTCCTCAACGCCGCGACGATGGAACTCGGGGCGACCGTCTGCACCGCCCGGAGTCCGCGGTGCGAACGCTGCCCGCTGGCGGACACCTGCGCGTGGCTCGCGGCGGGCCGTCCCGACACGGGCGACACCCGGCGACGGCAGGCGACGTACGAGGGTTCGGATCGCCAGGCCCGTGGCGCCGTGCTGCGGCTGCTCCGCGAGTCCGCACCGAAGACCGTTCCCCTCGTCGCCGTCCTCCCGGACTGGCCCGACCGGCTGCAGCGGGATCGCGCGATCGACTCGCTGGTCGCGGACGGGCTCGCGGAGGCCGACGGCGAAGGCCTGTCCCTGCCGCGCTGACCACACGTCAGAGGTGCCGCTCACTGCGATGCGCCAGCACCGTGAGTTCGACCCGGTTGCGCACCCCCAGCTTCGAGAAGACCCGCCCCAGGTGCACCTCGACCGTGCGGACCGACACCGACAGCCGCTCCGCGATCTCCCTGTTCCCGGTCCCGCCCACCGCGAGCATCGCGACCTCCAGCTCCCGCGCGGTCAGCAGCTGCGCCCACGCGCTCCGACACGCACCCAGCTCCTCCGGCACCGCTGTGGACCGCTGCCCCTCGGCATCCAGCCGGTCGAGGCGGCGGCGAGCGGTCCGCTCCCAGGCCGACGCGCCGGCCGCATCGAAGAGCCGTTCCGCCTGCTGGAGGTGGACCCGCGCGCGGACGACATCGCCCTGCAGGGCGCACCGAGCGCCGAGGAGAAGCTCGACGCGGCCCCGTGCGAACGGTGAGCGCAGGCCTCGTGCCTGTGTGCTCAGCGCCTCGTGATCCGTGTGCCCGCCGCCGTCAGCGGAGCGGGCGACCACGCGGCGCAGAGCCAGGGCGACGTCCGCCTCCGGTGGCCGGACCGGCGGCGGACCGGCATCCCCATGCCGCAGCAGGACGTCATCCAGGCCCGGCACCGCGAACGGCGGATGCGGGGCGCCGCGGTCCTGCCACAGGCCCATCGCTCCAGCGGCCGCCTCGAACGAGCCGTCCAGGAACGCCTCGACAGCGCGGTCGACGAGTACGTCCGGAGCCCGGCTCGACGGGAGGACGGCAGTCAGCGACCGCGCGAACGGTCCGAGCGCACCGAGCACGGCGAGATCGAGCCGCCGGGCCAGCACGACGCCGAGTCCCGCGAACGGGATCCCGATCGGCACATCCAGAGCTGCCGCGAGCAGGGCTTCCCGCGCGCGTCCGATATCGCCGCGCCAGACGAGCAGGAGCACCTCCGTCACAGCCCGATACGCCCGAGCCACGGGGCTGCCCTCGAATCCAGGCATCAGCGGGTCGCGCTCGCGCAGGGCGGACCCAGCCGCCGAACCGAGCACGCGGAGGCCCTCGTCGATGTCCCCGGCGATCGCGGCGTGCAGGGCCTCGCCCGCGCCCCCGAGGAGCGGAGTGGACGGGGCCGGCTCCCCGCCCGTCACGATCTCGCCGGAGAGGAGACCGCACAGCCCCACCACGGCGTCCCGCAGCGCGCCATGCTCACCGGTGCGGACGGCGGCCTCCCGGAGCGTGGCCAGCCACCGTCGCGCGCGGTCGCGGTCGCCGCGTTCGGCGCAGAGGATCGCGGCGATACCTGCGGTCCGCAGCCAGGCGGCGTCACCCGCGAGCGGCGGCGCGGTGGGCGCGAACCGCCGAGGGTCCACGATCGGGACACTGCCGTGGACCACCGCGTGCGCGGCGAGGAGCGGACCGAGAGCACGAAGCCGCCGAGGCTCGGCCGCCGCGGGGAAGAGCGCGCCCAGCCAGTCGGCCGCCTCCGCGGCGAAACCGCACGCGAGCGCCGCAGAGCCCGCGAGGACGCGCGCCTCCTCCCGCAGGCCGCCGGTGGCGTGGGCCGCGGCCTCGGCGGCGAAGGACAGGGCCCGCTCTGCACGGCCCGCGGACGCCGCAGCCCGGCCGCCGCCGATGAGGGCCACCGCCACGGTGGGATCCGCGACCGGGCAGGCCCGTGCGCGATGCCAGGCCGCCGCGGCGCGGTCTCCCCGCTCGGCATGCACGGCCGCCAGACGGCGGTGAGTACGTTCGGCCTCCGCCGGTGTCGCGGAGGAGAGCACGTGATTCGTCACACGCGGGTCCGTGATGCGGATGCGCCCGGCGTGGATCAGGAGGTGCCGCGCCGCGCTTCCGCGGATCACGTCCGCGACACCGCGTCCGTCGGCCGCCAGGACCGGGCCCAGCTCCTCATCGAGGGACAGCGCGACCGTCAGGAGGAGACGGCGGTCCTCCGTCGTCGCGGCCCGCAGATCGTCCCGCACCGTCGGATGGCGGGTGATGGCCGGAAGAGGGGACGGCAGAGGGCGGAGCCCCCGGCGTTCCTCGGGCGTCAGCCGCGCGGCTGTCGCGATGATGGCCGGGGTGTCCCCCGCCAGAGCGGCAGCGAGACGCGCCAGGACGTGCGGCGCGCAGGCGAGGTCGAGCCGCACCAGCTCAGCGAGGAGCACTCCCGCCGTCGCCGGCACGACGAAGCGGCCCGCGGGCGTGCTCGTCGCCTGAATGTCGATCCCCCCAGATCCACCGGTAGTCGGCCCGCCGCGGATCCGAGGGTATCAAACGAGCTCAGTCCTCGTCGTCGTCCGACCGGTACGGATCAGCCTCACCCGCGTGGGTCGCGGAGGACGCGAGCTTGGCGACCTCGGCGTCCCGCTCCTGCGCCTGCCGCAGCAGCGCGGTGATGTGGTCCGCGTTCTCGGGGAGCGCGTCAGGGATGAACTCCAGCGTGGGCACGAGACGCGTGCTGAGCTGGCGTCCGACCTCGCTGCGCAGCATTCCGGTCGCCGAGGTGAGCGCGGCCCCGCTGGCGAGACGCTCCTCCTCCGTGCCGAGCACCGTGTAGAACACGGACGCGTGCTGCAGGTCGCCGCTCACGCGGACGTCGGTGATGGTCACGAAGCCGAGGCGCGGGTCGCGCAGCCCCTTCTCCAGGCGCTCGGCGAGGATCACACGGATGCGATCCGCGAGTCGGGCCTGTCGTTCACCAGCCATTGTTCCTTCTCCCACCTCTGTGCATCGCGGCTCCCAGCGAACCGCGGAGGCGGCTGCCCCCTCCCCCCGGATGGGAGGAGGAGACAGCCGCCGGAGTCGACGGATCAGCCGCGGGGCTTCTCCACCATCTCGGTCGTCTCGATCTCGTCACCGATCTGGATGTCGTTGTACTTGCCGAGGCCGATACCGGCTTCGTAGTCCGTCCGCACCTCGGTGACGTCGTCCTTGAAGCGGCGCAGCGACTCGATGGCGAGGCCATCGGCGATGACGACGCCGTCGCGGATGACGCGGGCCTTGGCGTTGCGCGTGATCGTTCCCGACCGCACGATGACACCGGCGATGTTGCCGAACTTCGAGGAGCGGAACACCTCGCGGATCTCGGCGACACCCGACTGGACCTCTTCGTACTCCGGCTTGAGCATGCCCTTGAGCGAGCTCTCGATCTCGTCGATCGCGTTGTAGATGACGGAGTAGAAGCGGATGTCCACGCCCTCACGCTGCGCGCGCTCGCGCGCCTTCGTGTCGGGACGGACGTTGAAGCCCACGATGATCGCGTTGTCGATCGTCGCCAGGTTCACGTCGGACTCGGTGATCGCACCGACACCGCGGTGGATGATGCGCAGCTGCACCGAGTCGTCGACCTCGATCTTGAGGAGCGACTCCTCCAGCGCCTCGACGGCACCGGAGACGTCACCCTTGATGATGAGGTTGAGCGACTCGACCTTGCCCTCTTCGAGAGCACGGGTGAAGTCCTCGAGCGAGATGCGCTTGCGGGCCTTGGCCAGCTGGGCGTTGCGCTCGACGGCTTCGCGCTTCTCCGCGATCTGACGGGCCATGCGGTCTTCCTCGGTGACGATGAAGACATCGCCGGCGCGCGGCACGGAGTTCAGACCCTGCACCTGGACCGGACGGGACGGCGCGGCCGCCTCGACGATCTCGCCGTTCTCGTCGATCATCGCCCGGACGCGGCCGTACGCCGTACCGGCGACGATCGCGTCGCCGACCCGGAGGGTTCCGGACTGGATCAGCACCGTCGCGACCGAACCGCGACCCTTGTCGAGCTTCGCCTCGATGGCGACACCGCGCGCGGCCTTGTTCGGGTTGGCGGTGAGGTCGAGACCGGCGTCCGCCGTGAGCAGCACGGCGTCCAGGAGCTCCTGGATGCCGGTGTTCGCCCGCGCGGACACGTCGACGAACATCACGTCGCCGCCGTACTCCTCGGCCACCAGACCGTACTCGGTGAGCTGCTGACGCACCTTGGCCGGGTTGGCCTCGGGCTTGTCGACCTTGTTCACCGCGACCACGATCGGCACGTTCGCCGCCTGGGCGTGGTTCAGCGCCTCCACCGTCTGCGGCATGATGCCGTCGTCGGCCGCGACCACGAGGATCGCGAGGTCGGTGACCTGCGCACCACGGGCACGCATGGCGGTGAACGCCTCGTGACCGGGGGTGTCGATGAACGTGATGGCCCGCTCGATGCCCTCGTGCTCGGTCCAGACCTGGTAGGCACCGATGTGCTGGGTGATGCCGCCGGCCTCACCCTCGATGACGTTGGTCTGACGGATCGCGTCGAGGAGGCGCGTCTTACCGTGGTCGACGTGACCCATGACGGTGACGACCGGGGGACGGATCTCGAGGTCGTCCTCGCTCTCCTCCTCCAGCTCCTTCTCGAGGTCGAGACCGAAGCCCTCGAGGAGCTCCTTGTCCTCGTCCTCGGGCGAGACCATCTGGACCTTGTAGCCCAGCTCCTCACCGAGGACCTCGAACGTGGCCTCATCCAGCGACTCGGTGGCCGTGGCCATCTCGCCGAGGTTGAAGAGGATCGTGACGAGGGTGCCCGGCTGCACGGTGTAGCCGGTCAGGGCCTCGATCTTGTCGGCGAAGTCCGCGATGGAGGCACCGCGACGCATGCGGATGGTCTCCCCGTTGCCGCGGGTGACGTTGACGCCACCGACGACCGGGGCACTCCGCATCTCGAACTCTTGCCGCTTCGCCCGCCGCGACTTGCGCTGCTTGCTCTTGCCGCCGCCCTTGCCGAAGGCACCGGCGGTGCCACCGCCGGGACCACGGCCGCGGCCACCGCCGCCACCAGGACGACCGGCGAAACCGCCGCCGGGACGGGGACCCGCACCGGGACCGCCACCGCCGCCGGGACGACCGGGGCCGCCCGTGCGCTGCTGGAACGGAGCACCGGGACGACCGCCCTGACCGCCACGGGGGGCGCCGGGACGCGGCGAACCGGGACGCGGGGCGCCGGGACGCGGGGCGCCGGGACGCGGCGCCTGCGGACGCGGAATGTTGCCGGGGGTCGGCCGCTGGCCCATCCCCTGCGCCGAGGCGAAGGGGTTGTTGCCGGGGCGGGGACCGGCGGGACGCTGGCCCATCCCCTGTGCGGACGAGAACGGGTTGTTGCCGGGACGCGGCGCGCCGGGCTTCGGCGCGTTGCCGTCACCGGAGGACGGCGCGGCCGGGGCCGGGGCCGGGGCCGCCGGCTTGGCGGGCGCCGACGGTGCCGGAGCCTTCTCCGCCGCGAGGGCGGGCGCCGGTGCCGGGGCGGCCGGAGCCGCGGGGCCCGGCTTGGGACCGGGCTTCGGGCCGGGGGTCGGCCCGGAGGACTTCGGTGCGGGCTTGGCCGCGGGCTTCGCCGCAGCGGGCTCGGATCCCGCCTTGAGGGACGGGTCGGCCTCGATCGCAGCGCGCAGCTTGCGCGCCACCGGAGGCTCGACCGTCGACGACGGGCTCTTCACGAACTCGCCGAGCTCCTTGAGCTTTGCAAGAGCGACCTTGCTGTCGACGCCGAGTTCGGCGGCGATCTCATGTACGCGTGGTTTACCAGCCACAATTCTCCTGTCTGGGTCGGTCTGCCCAGACAGGGCAGACCACTAGTCGCGGACGGGTCTCATTTCGAGCCGTTCACTTTGTTTCCATAGCTGTTCAGCCTTTGTTTCTTGGTGGGTGCTGTTCGAAGATCCGTGTGTCCAGCTGAGTGGTCACACGCAGTGCTCTTCCGAAAGCTCGACGCCGCAGAGCGGCCTCCATGCACTCGGGTGTCGGATGCACCCACGCGCCGCGCCCCGGCAGGACAGCACGCTCATCGGGGATAAGGGTGTCGTTCTGGGCCACCACCCTGAGCAGAGTGGAGCGGGGAGCACGCGTGCGGCAACCGACGCACGTTCGTACGGGTTCCATCTTACACCTGCGTTCCATCCGTCCTCGCCGCCGCCGGGCGTGGCGGCGAGGACGGACAGGGATCAGTCGAGGACGCTGTCCGGCTGGATGTCGATCTTCGCCCCCGTGAGCTTGGCGGCCAGACGCGCGTTCTGACCCTCCTTGCCGATGGCGAGCGACAGCTGGTAGTCCGGCACGAGGGCGCGGACGGCCTTGGTGCTCGCGTCGAGGACGAACGAGCTCGTCACCTTCGCGGGCGACAGCGCGTGCGCCACGAACGTGGGCAGATCGGCGTCGTAGTCGACGATGTCGATCTTCTCCCCCGCCAGCTCCTCCGTGACAGCGCGGACGCGGCGCCCCATCTCGCCGATGCAGGCACCCTTGGCGTTGATGGACGGGTCGTTCGCCTTCACCGCGATCTTGGTGCGGTGGCCCGCCTCGCGAGCCAGCGCGACGATCTCGACGAGGCCGCCGGCGATCTCCGGCACCTCGAGCGCGAACAGCTTCCTGACCAGGCCGGGGTGCGTGCGGGAGACCGTGATCTGCGGGCCCTTGAGCCCCTTGGCGACGCTCGTGACGTACACGCGCAGGCGCGAGCCGTGCGTGTACTCCTCACCCGGCACCTGCTCCTCGGGCGGGAGGATCGCCTCGACCGAGCCGAGGTCGACATGGATCATGCGGGGGTTGGGCCCCTGCTGGATCACGCCGGCGACGATGTCGCCCTCCTTGCCCTTGAACTCGCCGAGCACCGCGTCGTCCGCGATGTCGCGAAGCCGCTGACTGATGACCTGCTTGGCGGCGAAGGCGGCGATGCGACCGAAGTCGTCGGGCGTCGTCTCCTCCTCGCCGATGACGGCGCCTTCCTCGTCCCGCACGACCTGGAGCACGGCGACGTGCCCCGTCTTGCGGTCGAGGTGCACGCGGACGCCCTCGGGCGTCGCTCCGTCGGGCGAGACGTGCTTGGAGTATGCGGTCAGGATCGCCTGCTCGATGATCGCGACGAGCTCGTCGAACGGGATCGCCTTCTCCTTCTCGATCCCTCGCAGCAGACTCAGTTCGATGTCCATGACGGCCTCCCTATTCAGCTCTCGTCGCGCCTGAATGCACGCGCGACATCCGTACAACGATACCGTGCGCCGCACCCCCGGGCCATCCGGCCTCCGTGGACACAGGCACTCACGCGACAGCAGGCACCCTGCCGGAAGCAGCCTGTGTCCGCGCGGTGGCCTGTCGCGTCGTGGAGTCCCGCACCGGGTCAGGCTTTCGGCGCGGACGGGAGGGCGTTGAGCGCGCCGATCAAGCGGAAGAGGTTGCCCACCTGGCGCTGATCCAGGTGCAGGGCGAGGCGCGGGAGGTCGAGCCGGTCGTCGTCGGCGACCTCCGGGGACCGGGGAGCCGTGCGCTCGATACGTCCCGTCGACAGGAGCGCCGCGAAACCGGCGTTCAGCTCCTCGATCTCATCGTCCGTCGGCTCGGCCTTGAGCCGCAGCACCAGGGTGTCGCCGACCCACCGCAGCGAGTCGTAGTTGCGCCAGAAGCCGGTGATCTCCGCCCGCGCCTCCTCGACGGAATCGGTCACGACGACGCGATCGAAGTCACCTTCGGAGATCACTCCCATCGGCGCCAGGTGCTCGTCGACGAAACGACGCATCCCCTGCCAGAAGGATCCTCCCTTCTCGTCGAGCAGCACGATCGGCGTTGGCTCCGCCTTCCCCGTCTGCTGCAGGGTGAGGAGCTCGAACATCTCATCGAGCGTCCCGAAGCCACCGGGGAGGCAGATGAACCCGCTCGACTCCTTGATGAGCATGAGCTTGCGGGTGAAGAAGTACTTCATCGCGACGACCTGGTCGCTGCCGGCCACCAGGCTGTTCGCCTTCTCCTCGAAGGGCAGCCGGATCGAGACGCCGAGCGACAGCGCCGGGCCCGCCCCCTCGGCCGCCGCCTGCATGATGCCCGGGCCGGCCCCGGTGACGACCATCCATCCGTCGCTCGCCAGCGCCGCCGCGACATCGCGCGCCTGCAGGTAGAGCGGATCATCGTGCCGCGTGCGTGCCGAGCCGAAGACGGTGACCTTCGGCACACCCCGGAACGGGGCGAACAGGCGGAAAGCATCGCGCATCTCGGCCAGCGCGGCCGAGGCGATCTTCAGGTCGAGGCGGTCCGTCCCGTCCTCCCCGAGCAGCAACGCGGTGCGCAGCATCCGCATCACGAGTCGGCGGTCCGTCGTCACGCCGGCCTCGTCCAGGGCGCGGTTGATCTCGTCGCTCAGCGCGGCCGGCAGCTGTTCCTCGGTCATGCCCCCAGCGTCCCACGCGCCCTCCTCCGGCCGAGGCGCAACGCCGACGATGTCCGGGGCGACGGCGAAGCACGCACGATCGGCAGTGTCAACGCCCGTGCGGAACCACGACGTGCGCGCCATCCTGAGGCCATGACAGAGATCACCGGTCCCGACGCCCTCGCCCGCATCGCCGAGCTCGTGGAGGACATCGACTTCACGATGCTCACCACCACCGATCCGGACGGGAACCTCGTCAGCCGCCCCATGTCCACGCGGCAGATGGATGACACCGGCGCCATCTGGTTCTTCACCGCGGAGGACACGGAGAAGGTCGAGGAGGCTCGCCGACACCATGACGTGGGGCTGGCCTACTGCGACGCGAAGGGCATGCGCTACGTGTCGGTCGCCGGCACCGCCGAGATCGTGCACGACCGCGCGAAGATGGAGGAGCTCTACTCTCCCTCGCTCGACATCTGGTTCGAGCACGGTCTCGAGACGCCGGGCATCGCGCTGCTCAAGGTGACGCCCGTCGTGGCCGAGTTCTGGGAACCGGCGAAGGGCAAGGTCGCGATGGCCGCCGGGGCGCTCAAGGCGCTGGTCACCCGAGACACCCCGGACGACGACATCATGAACCACGGCCGCGTCACCTGCTGAGCGGCCGAGGGTCAGCGCGGGGAGGAGAGCCGCTCCACGGCCTCCGCCACCGAGACCGCTTCGCGCTCCCCCGTGCGACGGTCCCAGAACTCCACCTGTCCCTCGGCGGCCCCACGTCCCACGATCACGATCTTCGGGACGCCCACCAGCTCGGCGTCGCCGAACTTGACCCCGGGCGACACCTTCGGACGGTCGTCGTAGAGCACGTCGAGACCACCGGCCTCCAACTGCGCGGACAGAGCCTCCGCGACGTCGAACGCGACCTGGTCGCGGCCGGCAGCGACGACCTGCACGTCGAACGGGGCGACGGAGGCCGGCCAGATCAGCCCCTTGTCGTCGTTGTTCAACTCGGCGATGATCGCCAGGATCCGGGTCACGCCGATGCCGTACGAGCCCATCGTGACCGTGACCAGCTTGCCGTTCTCGTTGAGGACCTTCAGGCCGAGCGCCTCCGCGTACTTCCGGCCGAGCTGGAAGACATGGCCGATCTCCATGCCGCGCGCGAGCTCGACGGGGCCCGATCCGTCCGGCGCGGGGTCTCCGGCGCGCACGTTCGCGATCTCGACGATGCCGTCGGCCTCGAAGTCGCGACCGGCGACGACCGAGTGCGCGTGCTTCTGGTCGATGTTCGCGCCGGTGATCCAGCTCGTGCCCTCGCTCACGCGCGGATCGACGAGATAACGGATGCCGGTGGCGGACTCCTCGCCGAGCACGGCGCCCGTGGGCGACCACGGACCGATGTACCCCTTGACCAGGAGCGGGTTGTTCTCGAAGTCCTCCGCCGTCGCGGTCTCGACCTCGGCCGGGGCGAAGGCCACCTCCGCGCGCTTCTCGTCGACCTCACGATCGCCGGGGATGCCGACGATCACGAGCTCGCGGGAACCGTCGAGGTGCTTCAGCGCCAGCACGACGTTCTTGAGCGTGTCGGCCGCGGTGTACTCGCCGTCGAGCTCGCGGTTGCAGTGCGCGACGAGGGTCTCGATGGTCGGGGTGTCCGGAGAGTCGAAGATCACGGGCGCGCCGTCGGCGTCGAACGGGATCGGCGCAGAGACGGGCGTGCGGAAGGCCTCGACGTTGGCCGCGTAGCCGCCGGCACTGCGGACGAACGTGTCCTCCCCCACGGGGGTCGGGTGCAGGAACTCTTCGCTCCGCGAACCGCCCATGGCCCCGGCGTCGGCCTGCACGATCGCGTACTCGAGACCCAGACGCTGGAAGATGCGCTCGTACGCATCCCGCTGCGCCTGATAGCTGGCTTCGAGCCCTTCGTCGGACGCATCGAACGAGTACGCATCCTTCATCGTGAACTCGCGGCCGCGGAGGAGTCCGGCGCGGGGCCGAGCCTCGTCGCGGTACTTGTCCTGGATCTGGAAGAGCGTCAGCGGGAGGTCCTTGTACGACGAGTACAGGTCCTTCACGAGGAGCGTGAACGCCTCCTCATGGGTCGGCGCGAGGAGGTAGTCGCCCCCCTTGCGGTCCTGCAGCCGGAACAGCAGGTCGCCGTACTCCTCCCAGCGGCCGGTGGCTTCGTACGCCTCCCGGGGCATGAGCGCGGGGAAGTGCACCTCCTGGGCGCCGGCGGCGGCCATCTCCTCGCGGATGACGGTCTCGATCTTCGCCTTGACGCGCAGGCCCAGCGGCAGCCACGCGAAGATCCCTGCGGCCTGCGGTCGGATGTAGCCGGCACGGATCAGCAGCTTGTGACTGGCGATCTCGGCACCGGCGGGATCTTCGCGGAGCGTACGGAGGAAGAAGTTCGAAAGACGAGTGACCACGGCTCAAGTGTAGTGAGCCGCGGCCACCCGCCTCGTCGGTCAGTTGAGAGCCGGGAGTCCGTGCGGCACGACCCCGCCGCTGTACAGGCTCTCCGCGAGCTCCTGCAGCGCCGTGAGCGCCACCCGCTGCGGAAGGGGGCCGTACGAGATGCGGGCCACGCCGAGCTTCTCGTACTCCGAGGCGGCGAGCGCGCCGGGGATCCCGATCACGCTGACCTTGCGCTCACCGATGCCGTCGACGAGCTGACGGGTGACGTTCGCGTCGAGGATGCCAGGGACGAAGACCGCGGTGGCACCCGCGTCGAGGAACGCGCGTCCACGCTGGATCGCGTCCGCGATGCTCTCCTCCACCGGGCGCGACCCGGCGCGCACGAAGGCGTCCGTCCGGGCGTTCAGGGCGAAAGGCACGCCTTCGGCCTCGGCGGCCTTGACGATCGCCTCGACGACGGCGACGGACTCGTCGAGGGGCTTCAGGCGGTCCTCGACGTTCGCGCCGACCACGCCGGCGCCGATCGCGAGGCGGGTGGTCTCCCCCGCGTCGCCGTATCCGTCGTCGAGGTCGGCGGTCACGGGCACCGTCACGGCGGCGGCGATACGACCGACCATGTCGATCATCACGTCGCGCGGGGTGTCGCCATCGTCGTAACCGAACGACGCCGCGATGCCGTGGCCGGCGGTCGCGATCGCCTTCGTCTCGGGAAGGGCGGCGACGGCGCGCGCGGAGACGACGTCCCACACGTTCACCACGCGGAGGATCTCCGGAGCGTCATAGAGTCCGACGAGGGTCTGGGCCTTTGCAGCAGTGGTCATGCCAACCACGCTAGCGGCCGATGCGGGCACGCGGGGCGGATGCTCCCTGATCACTCGGGTGGTCGACCTAGGCTGGCAGCATGCCCCAGCGCCGCTCGCATGTCGCCCCGTCCGCCGCGCAGACCGAGCTCGCTGCGGCGCTCTCGGCCCTGCGGGAATCCCTCGAGACGCCGACGGCGTTCCCGGCCGAGGCGCTCGCGGAGGCCGAGGCCGCCTCGGCCACCCCACCGGACCTCGACCTGACGGACGTCCCGTTCGTGACACTCGACCCGCTGGGCGCCCGCGACCTCGACCAGGCTTTCCACCTCGATCGGGACGGCGACGGCTACCGTGTGCGCTACGCCATCGCGGACGTGCCCGGGCTCGTCGCTCCGGGTGGGGCGGTGGATGCGGAGGCGCGCCGGCGCGGACAGACCCTGTACGCCGCGGACGGCACGATCCCCCTGCATCCGCCGGTGCTCAGCGAGGACCGCGCGTCCCTGCTCCCCGACGAGGACCGACCCGCCCTGGTGTGGACGTTCACCCTCGACGCGACGGGGACGGTGACCGACTTCCGGTTGGAGCGCGCCCTCGTCCGGTCGCGCGCCCAGCTCGACTACGCCGCCACCCAGGCGGCCCTGGACCGGGGCGAGGGCGGCCCCGCCGCTCTGCTGCCGGAGATCGGCGCGCTCCGCCTGGACCAGGAGCGTCAGCGCGGCGGCGCGAGTCTGAACCTGCCGGACGAAGAGGTGGTGCGCACCGAGGACGGGGCGTACGCGATCGAGCGCCGTAGTCCCCTCCCCGTCGAGGAGTGGAACGCGCAGCTGTCCCTCATGACCGGGATGGCGGCCGCCGCACTCATGATGGATGCGGGTATCGGGATCCTCCGGACGATGCCGGAGCCGGACGACGACGCGTTCGCGGCCTTCCGTCACCAGACGGAGGCGCTGGGGCGTCCGTGGACCGACGGCCCCTACGGTGAGTACCTGCGCAGCCTGGACCGCACGGACCCGATGACTCTTCCCGTGCTGGAGGCGGCCGCCTCGCTGTTCCGCGGCGCGGGGTACCTCGTGTTCGACGGCGAGACGCCCGATGACGCCGTGCAGGCGGCGATCGGCGCCCCCTACGCGCACGCGACTGCGCCCCTCCGCCGGCTCGTCGACCGCTGGGTCCTCACCATCTGCCTCGCCGTGTCGACCGGGCAGCCGGTTCCGGAGTGGGTGCGCTCCTCGCTCGGTGACCTTCCCGCACTCATGCAGGAGTCCGGGCGACGGGCGTCGCAGTTGGATGCCGACACCGTGAACCGCGTCGAGGCGGCACTCCTCACGCCCCTGGTCGGGCAGACGGTCGAGGCGACCGTGATCGAACTCCGAGGAGAGAGGGCCGCCGTCCAGATCGCCGAGCCCGCGGTGACGACGACCGCGCCGGTGGCCCCCGACACGAAACCCGGGGACGTGGTGCGACTGCGCGTTCTGCGCGTGGACATCGCCGCGGGTGAGATCGAGCTCGCTGTCTGACTCCGCCGGGTCAGGCGACCGCCGGGTCAGGCGGACGCCCGGAGTCAGGCACCCCCAGGCACGACTGCCTGTGCAGCCGCGATCACCTGCGTCCCCGCCGGATACCCTGTCGAGATGGATCAGGCCGAGCGCGTCGAGCGCTTCCTCGTGGAGAAGTATCCGCGCGCACGCATCGCGATCGTCGCCGGGAGCACCGCCCGCGGCGAGCGCACCCACACGAGCGACATCGACCTCCTGCTCATCGCCGACGACCTGTTCGCTGACGACGCCCAGGCGAGCGAGGCCGCCACGTTCGAGTTCGAGGGCGAGACCTTCGAGGTGTTCGCATACACGGCGGCAGGGTTCGAGACATGGGCGAATCGCGGCGTCGCACAGCACCGACCTGTCATCGTGCACATGCTCGTGGAGGGCGTGCCGGTGCGCTCCGGGCCCGGGCTTGACGACCTGCGCGCGCGGTGGGGTGCCGTGCTCGCCGCCGGCCCCACAGTGGAAGAGAGTGAGTCGCGATTCCGGCGGTACGTGATCACCGATCTCCTCGACGACCTGCAGGACGCGGCGGACCCTCTCGAACAGCATGTGGTGGCCGGCCTGTTGTTCGAGCGCATCGCCGAGCTGATGCTGCTGACCGACGGGCAGTGGATCGGCTCGGGGAAGTGGCTCCCCCGACGTTTGCGCGCGTGGAGTCCCGAGCGCGCGAAGCAGCTCAGCGCTCCGCTGCTCGCCGGAGACATCCCGGGGTTCGCGGCGCGGGTCGGCGAGGAACTGGAACTCGCAGGTGGTCGGGTGCAGGCGGGGTTGGTGCGCTGACCTCATCGCGAAAACAGGCAGTCGCGCCGCAACAGGCGACGCCGGCCACCAGCGCCTGTTCCCCCGCGTCCGACTGCGCGCACGCGACATGCCGGCGCGATGTCAGGAGGCGGGGGTCGCGCTCGTCGTCATCACGAGGAGCTGCGGGTCGGACAGATCCAGGGTCACCGTGATGGCGGCGAACTCCGCGAGGGATCGGACGTGCGTGCCGCCGCAGAGGATGACGGCTTCGCCGTCGGGCAGCTCGCAGTGCCAGCGGCGCCGATCGACGATCGTCGGCCCCTCCACCGCGATGCGGCTGGTGGCCCCGGAAGAGACCCAGGCGGCGAGCTGCGCGTTGATGCGCTGCTCGCGGTCCGCCAGCGTGGCCGCGAACGTCTCGGTGTCGAAGCCCGCGCGGCGCAGGCTCTTGCCCAGGCGGTACTCGTCGACCGCACCGTCCTCGTGGATGCGGCTGGACTGGTTCGCGTGTCCCTCGAAGTCCGGGTTTCCCAGCGCATCCTCCCCCGGGTCCTTGCGCCAGAGGTCGGCGACCGCGAGATCCAGAGCGAGGGAGGCGAGGTGGCACGCGGTGTGACCGCGGCTGAGGCCGGCACGGTGCGCCTCGTCGACGGCGAGAGACACGCGAGCCCCCTCCGCGAGCCAGCCCGGCGCCGCGCCATCGAGCCGGTGGCCCACCAGCCAGGTCCACCCCTCGGTCCCGCGCTTGACGGGAATGGCGCTGCCCACCGCGAACTCGCCGTCGTCCGAGACCGCCGCCATGAGCGCCTCGGTCACGCGGACGGATCCGTCCTCGCCGGAGAGCACCCCGACATCGCCGGGCTGGTCAGGCCAGGTGTGGTCCACCGGGTGGAACGGCGTGGCGTCGACGACGACCACGGTTCCGTCGGCATCGGCCGCCACGCGGGTCACGACGGCGTCGCCGCGAAGGCTGCCGTCCGGGAAGGCGACGATCGTGGGAGTGGTCATGGGGATCAGGCCGTGACGACCTGGGCGGTGCCGAGCGGAGCGTCCGGTCCCATCTCGGCGGCGATGCGGTTCGCCTCCTCGATGAGGGTCGCGACGATGTCGGCCTCGGGCACGGTCTTGATGACCTCGCCCTTGACGAAGATCTGACCCTTGCCATTCCCGGATGCCACGCCGAGGTCGGCCTCGCGCGCCTCTCCGGGGCCGTTGACGACGCAGCCCATGACGGCGACGCGCAGCGGCACCGTCATCTCCTTGAGCCCCTCGGTGACGTCCTCGGCGAGCGTGTAGACGTCCACCTGCGCGCGACCGCACGACGGGCACGAGACGATCTCCAGCTTGCGCTCGCGGAGGTTGAGGGACTGCAGGATCTGGTGACCGACCTTGACCTCTTCGGCCGGCGGCGCGGACAGGGACACGCGGATCGTGTCTCCGATCCCCTCGCCGAGCAGGATGCCGAATGCGGTCGCACTCTTGATCGTGCCCTGGAAGGCAGGGCCCGCCTCGGTCACGCCGAGGTGCAGCGGCCAGTCGCCCCGCTCGGCGAGCTGACGGTAGGCCTTCACCATGACGACGGGGTCGTTGTGCTTGACCGAGATCTTGAAGTCGTGGAAGTCGTGCTCCTCGAAGAGCGAGGCCTCCCAGACCGCGCTCTCGACCAGCGCCTCGGGCGTGGCCTTGCCGTACTTCTCGAGCAGGCGACGGTCGAGCGAGCCCGCGTTCACACCGATCCGGAGCGAGACGCCCGCATCCTTCGCCGCTTTGGCGATCTCGCCGACCTGGTCGTCGAACTTGCGGATGTTTCCGGGGTTGACCCGCACGGCCGCGCACCCGGCGTCGATCGCCTGGAAGACGTACTTCGGCTGGAAGTGGATGTCCGCGATGACCGGGATCTGGCTCTTCTTCGCGATGATGTGCAGCACGTCCGCGTCGTCCTGCGAGGGCACGGCGACACGGACGATCTCGCAGCCGGAGGCGGTGAGCTCCGCGATCTGCTGCAGCGTCCCGTTGATGTCGGTGGTCTTGGTGGTCGTCATCGACTGCACGCTCACGGGGGCATCACCGCCCACGAGCACCTTGCCCACCTTGATCTGGCGGGACTTGCGACGCGGGGCGAGGACTTCGGGGACCTTCGGCATCCCAAGATTCACTGCTGGCACGACTCCAGCCTACGCCGCCTGGATGCGGAAGGGCTGGATGCGCGCGCCTACGCTGAGGGCATGGCGGTCATCCTCCTCACCGGCTTCGATCCGTTCGACGGCGCCGCCCGCAATCCCTCGATGGAGGCGGTGCGGACCGTCGCCGCAGGCTACGACGGCCCGCACGATCTGGCCATCGCGACGCTGCCGGTGTCGTTCGCGCGGGCTGCGGCGCTTCTGCGAGACACGATCGCGCGGCACTCCCCCGATGCGGTCGTGTGCACCGGTCTGGCGGGCGGCAGCGACCGCATCACCGTCGAGCGCGTGGGGGTGAACCTCATGGACGCGCGGATCCCCGACAACGACGGCGCTCAGCCGGTGGACGAGCCCAGTGACCCCGACGGTCCGGCTGCCCGGTTCGCCACTCTTCCCACCAAGCGCCTGGTGCGTCGGCTCACCGATGCCGGACTCCCCGCCCGCCTCTCGTTGTCCGCCGGGTCGTATGTGTGCAACCACGTGCTCTACACGGCGCTCTCCGTCGTCCCCAGGGGCGTACCAGCGGGCTTCGTTCATCTGCCCTGGTCCCGGAGCACCGCGCCTGCGGGGGCATTCTTCCTGGACGACGAGGACATCGCGCGGAGCGTGCGCCTGGTCGTCGACCACTGTCTCGACGATGACGACGATGCCCCGGGGGGCTCTCTCTGGTGACGTCACGACGCCCGGTCGCCCGACCCGGGTGTGGTAGTTTCGCCCCATGATCGCGCACATCACCTGGTGGCCCGCCTCCTAGGCGGTGTGTTCGCGTTCCCTCGAATCCAGACCGCCTCCGGGGCGGTCTTTTCGTTGCGCCGAGCCGGAGCCCTCGCACAGGAGACATCGATGACCCTCTCTCGCCTCGACGAGCTCAGCGCCGACCCCGACGCCTCCTTCGTACTGATCGCCCGCGACGGCGCGGACACCGTGGAGCTGCTCACGGGTGAGGTGACGGACGTGGATCTGCTCGCCGACATCCCGCTGACGACCGACGGGCGCCGCCGCGAGGTCTTCGCGCTCGTCCCCTATCGCCAGGTGCGTGAGCGCGGGTTCGTGGCACAGGACGACGGCGCGCCGCTGCGCTGCCTCCTCGTCGACGAGCACCTGCACCTGCCGACCCCGGCCGTGCTCGACGCCCTCCCCGCGGCCCCCGTCCCGCTACGCGACGAGGGCTTCGACATCGCCGACGAAGAGTATGCGGCGATCGTCGAGACCGTCATCGCGGACGAGATCGGACGGGGCGAGGGAGCGAACTTCGTCATCCGTCGCGACTTCACCGCCACCGTCGACGCCGACGAGCGTCAGGCGGCGCTGACGTGGTTCCGGGCACTCCTCGCCCACGAGCGCGGCGCGTACTGGACGTTCGCCGTGTTCACCCCCGGGCACATCGCCGTCGGGGCCAGCCCGGAGGCGCACGTCGTGGCGCGCGGCGGCATCGTGACGATGAACCCGATCTCCGGCACCTTCCGGCATCCGGCGGGAGGAGCGACGAAGGAGACGCTGACCGACTTCCTCGCCTCCACCAAGGAGACCGAGGAGCTGTTCATGGTCGTCGACGAGGAGCTCAAGATGATGAGCGCCGTCTGCGCGGACGGCGGACGCATCACGGGTCCGCACCTCAAGGAGATGTCCCGCCTGACCCACACGGAGTACATGCTGCGCGGGCGCAGCGGTCTCGACCCGCGCGACATCCTCCGCGAGACGATGTTCGCCCCCACCGTCACCGGCTCCCCCATGCAGAACGCCTGTGCGGTGATCCGGCGGCACGAGCGCAAACCGCGGGGCTACTACTCCGGGGTGGCCGCACTGTTCACCCCGAATGCGGACGGCGGCCACGATCTCGACGCCCCGATCCTCATCCGCACCGTGTACCTGCAGGGCGGGGAGCTCAGCGTCCCCGTCGGCGCCACCCTCGTGCGGCACTCCGACCCCCACGGCGAGGTCTCGGAGACGCACGGCAAGGCTGCGGGCGTGCTCGGCGCGATCGGCGCGATCGACCGGGACCGCGTCGCCGAGGCCCGCAGCGATGCCGACGCTCCCGGTACCCCCCGGAGCCTCGCGGACGACCCCGACGTCGCCGCGCTGCTCGCCTCGCGCAACGCCCGTCTGGCCGAGTTCTGGTTGAACCCGCAGGGCGAGGACTTCACGGGCCCGTTCTCCGGCCGTTCCGCACTGGTCGTCGACGCGGAGGACCGCTTCACCACGATGCTCGCGCACCAGCTGCGTCATCTCGGGCTGGACGTGACCATCGCGTCATGGGACCAGGTGGACGACGAGGCCGTGGAGACGGCGGACCTCGTCGTCGCCGGGCCCGGCCCCGGCGACCCGCGCGACCGCGAGAGCCCGCGCATCGCCCGGATGCGGGAGGTCGTCGCCGCCCGGCTGCGTGCGCGCACACCGCTGCTCGCCGTCTGTTTGAGCCACCAGATCCTGGCGGATCGGCTGGGCGTCCCCCTCACGCCTCTGGACGCGCCGCATCAGGGCCTGCAGAAGACCGTGCCGGTCTTCGGGGAGGACGCGTCGATCGGGTTCTACAACACGTTCACGGCACGCGTGGCCCCGGGGACGATGAACGTCGGCGCAGCCGAGGTCTCCGCGGACCCGGCCACCGGCGACGTCTCCGCGCTCCGCGGGGACGGTTTCGCGTCGGTGCAGGGCCACCTCGAGTCCATCCTGTCCCGCGACGGCATCCGCACGCTGGAGCGCCTGGTCGGGCACGCGCTGGGCTGAGTCCCGGCCGCGACGGTTCAGCCCAGGAGCTTCACCGGGTTGAACAGATCGGCCACGAGCAGCAGTGCGCCCATCGCGATCAGCAGCGTGGCGACGACGACGGTCAGCGGCACGAGCTTGGTGGCGTCGACCGGAGCAGGGGGCGGGCGGCGGAAGAGCTTCGCCCACGCCCGCTTGATCCCCTCCCACAGCGCGACGACGATGTGACCGCCGTCGAGGGGCAGCAGCGGGATGAGGTTGAACACGAAGAGCGCCACGTTGAGCGAGCCGAGAAGGCCGAGCAGCACAGCGAAGCGATTGAGGACGGGCGCATCCGTCGCGGCCACCTCGCCGGCCAGTCGTCCCACTCCGACGACGCTGAGCGGACCGTTCGGGTCGCGTTCCCCACCCGTCACGAGGGACACCCCCACATCCCACAGCCGGACCGGCAGCGTGACGATCAGCGAACCGACCCGGGCCACCGTGTCCGCCGCCATCTGCGGCCCGGCCGTCAGCGGCTGCTGCACGTAGCCCATCTGGGCGATCATGCCGGCGTAGCCGACCTCCTTCACCACGGGCTCGCCGTCATCGTCCCGCACCGGCTGCCCGCTCGCATCCGTGATCGTGCGTTCCGCCGCGATCGGTGTGAGCGTCAGCGTCTTCTCCTCACCGTCCCGCCGGACGACGAGCGCGAGATCCTTCCCCGGCGATGCCTGCACGATCGCGGTCGCCTCCGCGAAGGTGGACACCGGGGTGCCGTCGATCGACACGAGCACGTCCCCGGCCTGCACGTCGGCGACGGCCGCCGGGGACTCCGGGTCCTCGGGGCTGCACTCGGTGGCCGACGAGGACGCGGGGACCACGCATTCGTTCACCGCCGCCACCGTCGTCGTGCCCTGCTGCACACCGATGCCGCTCACCAGCACGGTGAAGATGACGACGGCGAGCAGGAGGTTCATGAGCGGGCCGCCGAGCATGACGATCACCCGCTTCCACACCGGAAGCCGGTAGAAGACGCGATCCTCCGCGCCCTCCGCGATCGTCTCGTCGTTCGCGGAGCGTGCGTCCTGGATCAGCGTGCGGAACACCCCCGACGCGGGCCCGCTGTCCTTCGACGACGGGTACATCCCCGACATCGAGATGAACCCGCCGAGGGGCAGGAGCTTGAAGCCGTACTCCGTCTCCCCGATCCGCTTCGACCACAGACGCGGCCCGAAACCGATCATGTACTGGCCGACACGGACGCCGAAGAGCTTCGCGGGGACGAGATGACCGACCTCGTGCAGGCCGATCGAGAGGCCGAGGCCGATCAGCATGAACACGATGCCGCCCAGATAGAGCAGGAATTCCACGTGCCAACGGTACTGCCCGTCGCCTAGGAATCCGCCTGACTCGCGCAGGGTGGCTAGGCTGACGGGGTGACCTCCCGGCAGCTGCGCTTCGTCCGTGCCGCCGCCGTCTCGACGATCGCCACGCTTCTCGCGGCCGTCTCGCACACGATCGGCGGCGGCGCCGCCCCGCACCCGCTGCTCATCGCGGCGGTCTCCGTGCTCTTCCTCCCGGTCTCGGCGGCCCTCGTCGGCAGCCGGGTTTCCCGGATACGGGTCGCGGGAGCCGTGTTCGCGGCGCAGGCCGCGTTCCACGTGCTCTTCCAGGCCCTCGGCGCTCCGACGGCGGGCGGAGTCGCGGGCACCGTCGGGCACGCTCACCACGTCGACCTGAGCGCGCTCGGCCCGCTGTCGACAGCCCCCGCGCTCGACGCCGCCATGCTGTCGGCGCACCTCGCCGCCGCCGTGCTGACCACCCTGCTGCTCTGGCACGGGGAGAGCGTCGTGGCGACGATCGCCCGGTGGTTCCAGGCCGCGGTCCGACGCGGCGACGTGCTGCCCACGGTCACCACCGCCCCGCCGCAGCCGCTCCGCTCGCTCCCGCTCACCCTGCGGGACGGGGCCGTCGATACCGTCCTGTCCCGACGCGGCCCTCCGGCGGTCATCGGCGGCTGAGCCGCCTCTCCGGCACCCGCCGTCCTCGGTGACGGCCCTCCCTTTCCGGGCGGCGCTCTGTCGGCGCGCCCGCACACGATCATCTGGAGACACCATGTCGCACACCCCCATCCGCTCACGCCGTCCTCGCCGCGCTCTCCTCGGAGCCTCCGGCCTCGTCGGCGGACTCGCCCTCACCCTCGCCGTTCCCGCGATGGCCGGCGCCCACGTCTCCGTGAGCCCCGACCAGCTCGCCGCCGGCGATCACGGCGTCCTGACGTTCTCGTTCGCGCACGGGTGCGGCACATCGCCCACCACGGCACTGCGCGTCACCATGCCCGACGGCCTCGCCTCGGTCGCCCCCACCCTCGACGGCGACTGGACGATCCAGGTGGAGCGCGGAGACGACGGCCTGGTGAGCGCCGTCACCTACACCGCTCTCACCCCGGTGCCGACCGACCTCCGCGGTGCCGTCAGCATGTCGGTCGGGCTGGACGAGGACACGCCGGAGACGCTGGCCTTCCCCGTGGTGCAGCAGTGCGTCGACGGGGCCACCGAGTGGACCCAGCTCGCCGAGAAGGGCGAGGACCCGCACGACCTCGATGCCCCCGCCCCCGTCGTGACGGTCACTGACGGCGGCGAGGGAGCCCACGGCACCACCCCCGCGCATCCTGCGACGGCCACCGCCGCGGACGATGACGCCCTGGGCATCGGGCTCGGCGCCGGGGGCCTCCTCGCCGGGGTCGCGGCCCTCGTGGTCGCGGTGCTGGCCTTCCGTCGGCGGGCCTGAGACCCCGGTCCGCCGCGCCGCTCCCCGGCGCGGCGGACCGACGCGCCCGGGTCCACTCCCCCGGCCGTGAGAACATGGAGACGACATGTCGATGGAACAACAGCCGACCCTGCCCCCCGTGCTCCGCCCCGCGAACCCGCCCCGGCGTGAGCTGTCCGAACTCGCCTCCCGGTTCGCCCGCTCCGTGCGCGGCGACGTGGAGGGCGTCACCCTCAGCGGCATCACTCTCGCCACGGCGGACCTCCGTCCCGGCGAGGCCTTCGTGGCCATCCGGGGCGTGAACCGCCACGGTGCGGACTTCGCGAAGACCGCCGCCGAGAAGGGCGCGGTCGCCGTCATCACGGACGAGGCCGGAGCTGACATCGCCGCGGACGTCGACCTCCCGATCCTCATCGTGGACGACCCGCGCGGAGTGCTCGGCGCGTTGAGCGCCTGGGTGTACGGAACGGGAGCGGAGGACCCACTGCCTCTCCTCTTCGCGACCACCGGCACCAACGGGAAGACGAGCGTCTCCCACCTGCTGGAGGGGATCCTCGAGCAGATGGGCGTCGTCACCGGGCTCTCCTCCACGGCCGAGCGCCACATCGCCGGTGAGGTGATCGTCTCGCGGCTCACCACCCCCGAAGCCTCCGAGATGCACGCCCTCCTCGCGCTGATGCGCGAGCGCGAGGTCGAGGCCGTCGCGGTCGAGGTGAGCGCACAAGCCCTGTCCCGGCACCGCGTCGACGGCATCCGCTTCGACGTCGCCGGCTTCACGAACCTCAGCCACGATCACCTCGACGACTACGCCGACATGGAGGAGTACTTCGAGGCGAAGCTGCCGCTCTTCCGTCCCGATCGCGCCCTGCGCGGCGTCGTCTGCCTCGACTCGCCGTCCGGCGCCACGGTCGTCGAGCGCGCCGAGATCCCCGTCGTGACCGTCGGCACGCCGTCCATCGCCGCCGATGCCGACTCGGCCGCCGCGGCTGACTGGGTCGTCGTGATCGACGACGAGCGCACGACCGGCACGACCTTCACGATGACCGGACCGGCGGGGACCCTCACCACCACCGTCCCTGTCATCGGCCCGCACATGGCGGCGAACGCGGCCCTCGCGATCGTCATGCTGTCCGAGGGCGGCTACGCCTGGGAGCGCATCGTCGCGGCTCTGGAACGCGACGGCGGCATCCGCGCCTACCTTCCCGGTCGTACCCAGCTGGTGTCGGGCGAGAGCGGCCCCGCCGTCTTCGTCGACTTCGGCCACTCCCCCGACGCGTTCGAGAAGACGCTGGCCGCGGTCCGCCGCGTGACCTCGGGCAAGGTGCTCATGCTGTTCGGCGCCGACGGCGACCGCGATGCCAGCAAGCGCTTCGACATGGCACGCACGGCCGTGGAGGGCAGCGACATCCTCGTCGTGACCGACCATCACCCGCGCTTCGAGGACCCCGCCTCGATCCGCGCGACGCTCGTCGAGGGCGCGCGACGCGCCCGACCGGACGCGGAGATCCACGAGTTCTCTCCTCCGGAGGCCGCGATCGTCGCTGCCGTCGGCCTCGTCGGTGACGGCGACGCGATCCTCTGGGCGGGTCCGGGTCACCAGGACTACCGCGACATCCGCGGAGTGCGCACGCCCTACTCGGCTCGGGAGCTCTCCCGTCGTGCGCTGAAGGCGGCGGGTTGGCCGGTCCCGGAGCCGCGCTGGCCTGTGCCGTACCCGGACGAGGACTGACTCCGGGCCGTCCGGTCAGGCGGCGGCGATGAGTTCGTCGGCCTTCCGCCGCGCCCAGGCCTCCGCCTCGGCCAGCGTGTCCACCGTCAGGGCGTCCGGTGCGTCGTGCGCGTCCACGACCCGGGAGACCGTGTCGACGATACCGAGGAAGGGCAGGCGTCCCTCGTGGAAGGCGTCGACCGCCTGCTCGTTGGCAGCGTTGTAGACGGCGGGGAACGTGCCGCCTGCGCGGCCCACTGCCTTCGCCAGCGCGACCGCCGGGAAGGCCTGGTCATCGAGCGGCTCGAACGTCCAGGAGGTGGCCGTCGTCCAGTCGAGCGGGCGACCCACGCCGCCGATGCGGTGAGGCCAATCGAGACCGAGCGAGATCGGCAGCCGCATGTCGGGCGGTGACGCCTGCGCGATCGTGGAGCCGTCGACGAATTCCACCATCGAGTGCACGATCGACTGCGGATGCACCACGACCTCGATGTCGTCGTAGGGCACATCGAACAGCAGGTGCGCCTCGATCACCTCGAGCCCCTTGTTGACGAGGGTCGCGGAGTTCGTGGTCACCGTGCGGCCCATGTTCCAGGTCGGGTGCGCAAGCGCCTCCTCCGGCGTCACCGCGGTCAACTCGTTCCGGCTGCGACCGCGGAAAGGCCCTCCGGAGGCGGTGACGACGAGGCGGCGCACCTCGTCGTGCGTCCCGGAGCGCAGCGCCTGCGCGAGCGCGGAATGCTCGGAGTCCACCGGGACGATCTGACCCGGCGCGGCCGCGGCGAGCACGAGGTCGCCGCCGACGATCAGGGACTCCTTGTTCGCGAGAGCGAGCGTTCGTCCCTCCTGGAGCGCGGCCAGGGTCGAGCCCAGACCGATGGAACCCGTGATGGCGTTCAGCACCACGTCGGCCTCGACGTCGCGGACCAGCTGCTCGGCCTCCGTCGCGCCGAGAGCGGTGTGCTCGACCTGGAACTGTGCGGCCTGCTCCTGCACCATCGCGGCATTCGACCCCGCGGCGAGGCCGACCAGCTCGAATCGCCGCGGGTTGGCGCGGATCACGTCCAGCGCCTGAGTGCCGATGGAACCGGTGGAGCCGAGGACGATGACGCGACGCATGACGCCAGCCTAGGTCACGTCCCCGGAACGGCCCGACACCGCTCTACTGCTGCGGCTGTGCGGGAGTGGTCGCGAGGATGTCGACGACGAAGACGAGGGTCTCGTCCTGGAGCTCGTGGCCTTCGCTCGCCCCGTAGCCGTCGGACGGCGGGATCACGACGAGGACCTGGGAGCCGACCTTCTGGCCCTCGAGCGCCTTCTGGAAGCCGGCGACCACGCCCGTGGTCTGGAACTGGGCCGGGGCCGCGTCGCGACTCCAGCTCGAATCGAACTCCTCGCCGTCGGACCACTTCACCCCGAGGTACTGGACGACGACGAGGTCGCCCGACGCCACCGTGGGCCCGTCGCCCTGCTTGAGGACGGAGATCTTCGTCTCCGTCGGCGCGTCGCCGTCCGGGATCGTGACGGACGGCTTGCCGTCGTCGTCGAGCTCGACCTCGGGCATGCCGGCGGTCGGCTCGACGTCCGTACCCGTCGCCACCTCGGGGAGGCGGTCGACGGCCTCGGCGTAGACGACGATGTTGCTTCCGCCCTCGCCGAGAGCGCTGCCCGGGATGGCGAGGACGACGCGCGAGCCGACGGGCTCGCACTCCAGCGCGGCGACGAACAGGGAGGACTGGTTCGGGTCGAGGAGTACGGGCAGCGTGCCGTCCTCGCCGCGCGCCGAGGAGTCGACGACATCACCACTGGCGGCATCGACGATCTGGTACTGCACGGAGACGAGATCGTTCGCCGCGAGGTCGTCGCCTTCACCCTCGGAGATGACGGTCCGCTCGACGTTGGCGAACTCCGCGTCGGCGGGAACGGTGACCTTCGCGTCGGCCCCTTCGCCGTTGACCTCGACCGCATCGGACGTCTCGCCCGCCTTGGCGTTCACCAGGCACTGGTTCGACGCGGACGGGTTCGGGGACGAGGAACTCTCGGGATTCCCGTTTCCGGAGCAGCCCGCCAGCAGCAGGGTCGCCGCAGCGACGGTGGACAGGACGAGCAGCGGACGAGTGCGCACAGGAAGACCTCACGATCACGGGCGGAAGACTCCATCCTGCCTCATCGCGCTTTGCCCGCGCTGGGAACGTGCGGCGCGAGTCTCCATTCCTCCCTCGGCATGGATCCGGGAGTAGCCTGATCTGATGAGCTCTGAGCAGTCCGTGGACCCCGAAACGCCCTCAGAGGACTCCCCGAAGCCCCGTCACGCCGGCTTCACGTACAGGCTGGGTCGCAGCCTCATCGCGCCGCTGGCCCGTCTGGTCTACCGCCCGCGCATCGAGGGTCGCGAGCACGTCCCGACCACGGGACCGGTGATCTTTGCGAGCAACCATCTGTCGTTCATCGACTCCATCGCGATCCCGGTCGCCGCACCTCGCCCTGTGCACTTCCTCGCCAAGTCGAGCTACTTCGAGGGCACCGGCCTGAAGGGCTGGGCCTCCAAGACGTTCTTCCAGGCGATCGGCGCGATCCCCGTCCGCCGCGGTGCCGGTCAGGCGGCGCTCGACGCCCTCGACCTGCAGCGTCAGCTGCTGGATGAGGGGCTCGCCGTGGCCCTGTATCCGGAGGGGACGCGCTCCACCGACGGACGACTGTACAAGGGCCGCACCGGAGTCGCCTTCCTCGCCCTGCAGACCGGGGCACCCGTGGTCCCGGTGGGACTCATCGGGACGGACAAGGTGATGCCGGTCGGCGCGACGATGCCGACGCTGTCCGAGCGGATCACCGTCCGATTCGGTGCACCGTTGGATCTGTCGCCCCACGGTCCGGCGACGAGCGGTCGCGCCCGCCGTCTGGCGACCGACGAGATCATGGCCGCCATCCACGGCCTGTCGGAACAGGAACTCGCGGGGGTCTACAACGAAGCACCCGCCCAGAACACGATCGAGAAGATCAAGCAGGCGCTTCCGCACGAGCGTCGCTGAGCGGCTCAGCCGGCGGCTGTCACCGTCGCCTGGTGCCGGACGGGGAAGTTGACCGAACTGGCGATGAAGCACCACTCGTTCGCCTGGGCATGGGCACGCTCGGCCGCCTCGATCATGGACGCCTCCGCGACGACGACCTCCGGGCGGAGCAGCACCTCGACGAAGGAGCCGCCACCGGCGCCGTTCTCGCGCATGACGCCGCTCGCGTCGTCACGGTAGGAGACCACGACGACTCCAGCGGTGACGCACGCGTGCAGATACGACAGCAGGTGGCACTCCGACAGCGACGCCAGCAGGAGGTCCTCGGGGTTCCACCGCGACGGGTCTCCCCGGAACGGCTTGTCGGAAGACGCGAGAAGTTCGGGCTTGCCTGTGATCTCGATCGTGACATTGCGACGGTAGTCCCGATACCCGCTCGTACCGGACCCGGTGTTCCCCGTCCAGGTGGAGGTGAGGGCGTAGCGATGCTCGCCCAGGGGCCGCGGGCTCGTCTGCTGTGTCATCCGCCCAGTCTGCCAGCGGCCGCCGACGTTCGTGCGCGCGTCCGACGACGGTGGCGCTCCGCCCCCGCCGGTAGAGTTGTCGGGTGCTGGAGACTCTCACCGTTCAGGATGCCGTCGAACTCGCCGTCGTGGAGCGCAGCGGGTTCATCGAGTCGCGTCACGCCGGGGTCGCCGTCGTGCTCTCCCCCGAGGGCGAGGTGATCGCACGGCACGGGAACGCGGACGCACTGATCCTCCCCCGATCCAGCCTGAAGCCCCTGCAGGCGGTCGCCTGTCTCACCGCCGGGGCCGTTCTCGAAGGCGAGCAGCTGGCTCTGTCGACCGCCAGCCATTCCGGGACGGATCGGCACGCGGAGGTCGTCCGTGAGATCCTCACGGCCGGCGGGCTCAATGAGGATGATCTGGGTTGTCCCCCCGCCTGGCCCTCGGATTCCGCGACGCGCGACGAGATGGTGCGCGAGCACGGCCAAGAGGCACGGGTGCGGATGAACTGCTCAGGCAAGCACGCGGCGATGCTCCGCGCCTGCATCGCGACGGGCTGGCCGACCGAGGGCTACCTCGACCCGGCGCACCCGCTCCAGGCGCACATCCGCGACGTCATCGAACGGCTCACGGGCGAGAAGATGGCGCACACCGCGATCGACGGCTGTGGCGCCCCCGTGTACGCCCTCACTCTCACCGGGCTGGCCCGCGCCATCCATCGGATCGGCACCGCATCGGAGCGCTCTCCGTTCGCCCTGCACCGTGTGGCCGGATCGCTGGTGAAGGCTGTGCGTGAGAACCCCTGGACCATCGACGGGCCTGGCCGCCCCGACACCATCGCGATCGAGCGGCTCGGAGTGTTCGCCAAGGGCGGGGCCGAGGGCGTCATGGTGATGGTCGCGCCGAACGGCACCACGGTCGCCCTCAAGATGCTCGACGGAAGCGGGCGGGCGTCGGCCATCGTGGCCGCACTGCTCCTGGCACGGGCGGGCGGCCTGGCCGATGCCGACGTGGCCGCCCTGGCCGATGCCCTCCCCCTCACGGTGCTCGGGGGCGGGGCCGCGGTCGGCGCGATCCGCCCCGGCGCCGGGATCTGATCCGACCCGTTCGACCGCCGCGTCCCCGGCGACTCGGTCACCGGGGAGCAAGCGCGGGAAGCACCACGCGACGCGGTGCCCGATCGCCGACGACGGCCCACGCTCGTCCCGCGTCCTGTCGCGCGTAGGGAGGCAGCGTGCGCACCCCGACGAGCTGACGGAGCTCCGCCGGCCGCTCGGCCCGGATCAGCACCTCACCCTCGGAGCGCGCACGCTGCCAGTCGGTCCAATGGCGCTGCCAGGTCTCGGCGTCGCCGACCACGACACACGGCCGGGCCGTCCCGCCCACCTCCGCCCCGAGCAGTGCCACCTCCCACTCGGGGTGCGCGGCCGCCAGCGCAGCGGCGACACCGCGCGCCCCCGGCGTCACGAGCGCCGTCGACGCCGTCGCCGGCACCCACCTACTCTCCGCACCCCCGGCGACGACCGTGGACGAGTGTGGCTCCCCCTCCTCGTCGACCCACGCGAACTGCATCTCCCGACCGTCGAGCAGGGCCCGCCCCGGGGGACGGTCACGACGGAAATCCGCGATCTCCCCGCCCGCCGCGAGATGCTCCACCCGACTCGGCATCCGGAGCAGCGCCCGGCGCGGCAGCGCATCCAGCACCCGCGCCAGCGGGCCGGTGGCACGGGTCGCCGTCAGCACCCAAGTGACCGTCGCCGCCGACCGCACCAGCCGCTCCCAGCGGAGCGCGAAGTCCTGCCCGTACTCGAGGGGAAGGTCGGCCTGGAGACGATCGATATCGTCGACGAGCACGGTGCCGGGTATCGCGGCTTCGCCCTGCTCCCACGCCGCCATCTGATCGACAGCCACCTCGAGATCCGTCGGGAACCAGGCGCTCGTCGGATCCTGCGCCGCGATCCCCCGCAACACCGTCGTCCGTCCCGTGCCGGCGGCTCCGAGGACGACGAGACCGCGCTCGAGGCCGGGCCGCAGCGTCACCGGAGGCTGCGCCTGGACTGCGGGGTCATCAGCGCGTCCGAGCACCAGGAGTGGTCCCGGCATCGATCCGCGCAGGGCGTCCCGTTCGGCGGTGAGGGCTGTCAGGGGCAGACGGGTCGGCAGCGCCGGGTACCACGGTGGCGCGACGGTCGGTGCCGACGTCCAGCGCGCCACGATGCGTTCGAGGAAGGCGTCGTCCGTGAGCGCGATCCGCACCGGACGCGGGCCCTCGTCCTGAGGACGCCGGACGAGGGCCCTCCCCCGCCCGTCGACACCTCCGGGGAGCTCGGCCGCTCCCGCCGTGCCCACCACAGCCCTGCTGTCGGCCGCCTCGGCCACGCGCAGGCTGATCCGGAGAGGACAGTTGGTCGCCAACGCGTCCCGGATCACCCCCGCCGCACGCTGCGTCCCGAGGATCAGGTGCATGCCCAGAGCCCGGCCCCGCGCGGCGACGTCCGTGAACACGGCCGCGAGCTCCGCGTGCTCGTGCAGCAGCGCGGCGAATTCGTCGACCACGATCACCAGGCGGGCGAGGTCGATCTCGGAGATGTCCCGGGCGCCCGCCGCGGCGAGCAGGGATTCGCGTCGCCGCATCTCCGCCGTGAGGCTGGCGACGCCCCGACCCGCCTCCGTCTCGTCGAGGTCGGTGAGGACGCCGACGACGTGCGGCAGGTCTCGGAGCCGGTCGAACGCCGTCCCACCTTTGAAGTCCGCGAGGAGGAAGGTCACCCGCTCCGGGCCCTGCGACGCACAGACGGCGGCGACCCACGTGACGAGGAGCTCGCTCTTTCCCGTGCCGGTCATCCCGGTCACGATCGCATGCGGGCCGTCGTCGACGATGTCGACCGTCATCGGCTCGTCCTGCGCCGCCCGGCCGAGAGCGACGGGGAGCCCGGAGCCGGCGGACGGCTGCGTGACGCTCTGGAGACTCAGCGGCCCGGTGGTCGGGGTCTCGTCGTCGACGAGCCCGCCACACAGCTCCGCCACCCCGGCAGCTTGAGCGACCGACAGACACTCCACGGCGAGTGTCGTGACGCCCTCCGGTGTCCGCAGCGTCGCCACGTCGGGCTGCGCGATGTCGATCACCGTGGTGACGCCCTCCGGGACCTCGGCATCGGGCGGCCCCACCCAGACCACGGCCGTCGCATCGGGCGCCCGGCCCTCCGGGGTCGCGACAGCGAGGCGGAATGCGGCGCGTCGGGAGTACCGGGCGTGAGGAAGGGCCGCCAGTCCGCCCACGCTCTCTTCCGCGATGGTAACGGCGAGGGCCGCCGGTGCGTGCCGCAGGCAGAGCTGCAGCACGAGCGCTCGCGCCGTCGCCTCGACCAGCGGACCGGGGCCACGCAGACACAGCCCCGCCCCGAGCGGGACGACGACGGGAGCATCATCCAGCACCGTGCAGCGCCGACGGAACTCCCGCCCCGTGTCGTCATCCGCGCCGACGCACCGGACCGCACTCGCGCGGTGTCCGCGCCCCACGACGAGCGCGGTCTCCGGCCCCGGCGGTCGCGCGTCGCGCAGAGGACGTTCACGTACGCACGCCGCGGTATCGGGGTGGCGACGCTCCTCCCGTCGCCGCTCTTCGTCGTGTCGTCGCCGCAGCTCCGACTCCGCTTCGCTCCACGCACGCCGGAGTCGCGCGTCGTCCGCACATCGCTCGCGACGGCGGATACGCACGGTGTCGAGGAGTGAGGCCCCGATCATCAGGGGTCCGACCGCCGCGAACCACAGCGCCTGCACCGCCCCCGTCGTCAGCCACATCGCCACGCCGACGCCCACGGGGACCACGGCAGCCACGAGCGGAAGCGAGCTGCGGCGAGGCGGGACGGACGCGGACGGGAGCGGGATGGGCGAGGAATCCATGCCCCCCAGTGCAGCGCACTCGCCGGGTCGGAACCGGCCTCTCCCCAGGCTCGGGCGCCTATTCGGCGGTGTCGCCGAGTGTGGAGGAAGCGTCCTCCGGCTCGCCGACCTGCACGACGATCACGGTGACGTTGTCACGTCCGCCGTTGTCGAGGGCCGCAGCGAGCATCGCATCGACGCTCGCTCCGGGCTCCGCGTGCTCGCGGAGGAAGTGCTGGATGCCGTAGTCCGTGAGCTCCTTGGTGAGGCCGTCGGAACAGATCACGAAACGGTCGCCCGGTCGGACGTCGATGGTCACATAATCCGGCGCCGTCAGCTCGCTCGCACCGACCGCCCGGGTGATCACGTTGCTGTACGGGTGTCCTTCGGCCTCTTCCGGGCTCAGCTTGCCGGCGGCGATGAGCTCTTGCACCACCGAGTGATCGGTCGTCACCTGGAGGAGCCGATCGTCACGGAGCAGATACACCCGCGAATCACCGATGTTCAGCGCGACCCAGTGCGGCTCGTCCCCGTGCTCGTCGAGGTACACCCCGGTGAGCGTCGTGCCGGTGCCTTCATCGGTGGTGTCCGGATGCTCCGCGATGTCGTCGACGGCGAGAGCAAGGGCCTTCTCGATGGCGGACGGGCTCACATCGTCGGCGGCCACGACGGCCCGGAGGCGGGCGACCGTGCTCTGGCTCGCGATCTCGCCTCCGGCGTGCCCGCCCATGCCGTCCGCGACGATGAACAGCGGGAACTCGGCGAGAAGAGCGTCCTGGTTGGTCTCGCGACGTCGGCCCTGGTCGGTGACCCCGGCCCAGGACAGCAGCAACGGACGATCCGCAACCGTGATGGTGTGCGTCTTGGTCTCAGCCACGAACTGCCTCCGATGGACCTGCAGCAGATGGGGCGGGCGCAGGATACTCACACATCGTAGTGGAACTCGCTCTCCCGGGTCGCGCCGGGAGCAACCTCAGGCGAGCGCAGGACGAGGGGAACAGGGACGGCGGCTCCACGCTGCGACAAGTCCATGTCCTCCACGTTAGCGGCACAGCGGGACCCGTCGGTGCCATCGACGCGAAGAACCCCCGGTCCGAGGACCGGGGGTTCTCCTCCCCTCGTCACGCAGGCGGCTGCGTGGGATCGTTCGGGGTGGTCGGCGGTGCGGGCGGGGCGGCCGGGGGCGCTGCCGGCGGTGCCGGAGGCGTCGTCGGCGGAGCAGCCGGCGGTGCCGGCGGCGTGGTCGGGGGCACCGGAGGAATCGGGGCACCCGTCGCCGGGGCCGCGGGAGCGGCGGGCGGTGCGTAGCCCGGAGCGGTCGGCGGCGTGTAGGCCTGCGTGGGGGGCGCGTAGCCCTGCTGCGGGGCGCCATAGCCCTGCGGCGCACCGTAGCCCTGCTGCGGAGCGACGGCCGACGGCTGGACGGGGATGCCGTCCCACACCGTGCGGTCACCGAGGAACCCGTTGCCCGCCCAGGAGGCCGGCTGGATGTTCGGGTTCCAGCGCGACTTGTCGAACGCGTTGATACCGAGCCACACGATGGACAGGAACACGTAGAGGACGACCCACACGGCGTCCTTCTGGAGCTTGAGTCCCACGCGCCACGCGGCGATCACGGAGAACACCGCGAGAGCGATCGAGAACACGAAGCCGATCCCGATCCAGCTGAGCAGCGCCGCTCCGGCGATGCCGTAGAGCACCAGCCACGGGCTGAGGTCGCCGAGCTTGAAGAAGATCATGGAGTTGTACACAGGCACCCAGGCACGCCAGTTGCCCTGGACTCCGGCCTTCTGGAAGATCTTCATGTAGAAGAGCGACGACAGGACGTACCCGGCGACCGCGATCAGAAGGATGACGAAGAAGTAGGCGAAGAGCAGGCCGAGATAGCCTGCCCCGGAATAGTCGTCGTAACCCATGAGGCTCACATTCTCTGGTCAGGGGAGACGACTCTCGTCCCCCACCACGAGACTCCCCGCCTCGCATTGCACATGGTAGCGGTGCGCCCAGAAGCGGGCAACGACCGCCCCGGGCGATTCGCCACCGGGACGTGGTCAGTCGGCGACGACGAGCTCGACCTCGCCGCTCACCGCGGCGTCTCGCAGCACGAGGCCGCGGGCCTGCCCCCACCGGCGCAGGGCGGCGAGAGAACCGATGCGCGGACGGTCCTCCGCCAGCGCGCGCACGAGCAGTCCCTTGGACTTCTTGTTGAAGTGATTGAGAGCCCGGCCCTGCGTCGTCACGACCCGCACATACGCCGACGGCAGGTCCGCCGGCACGGGGCCGAGAGCCGCGTACGCCTCGCTGCGCAAGTCGAGCACGAAGGGCGGCGCCGCGGCTGTGAGGGCCGCCGCCGTCGGCGCGGCCCAGTGCCGACGGAGCGGGGGCAGTCCCGGGACCGCCGTGCCGGCGGCGAGCCGGTAGGTCGGCAGAGGGTCGAGCGCCGCGACGGGACCGAAGGGCGCACTGTGGATCCACACGTGCGCATGCAGCCAACGCCGGGAGGCCGCCGACAGCGACCCCGCGTCGAGGGCGTCGAACAGCACGCCCGTGTAGCGGTCGACCGCCGGCAGCGTGGGGGCGATGCGCAGCGCGCGGTTGTGGGCGATGTCACCGAGCTGGCGCGCGCTCAGCTTCAGCACGCGACGCGCGGTCTGCTCGTCCTCGGCGAGAGCGACGAGCGCGTCGACGACCGCGTTCCGCTGCGGGGCCAGCTCCGGGAGCGCCAGCACGGACACGTCCAACGGTGCGCCGCCTCCCCCTTCACGTTTCGTCTCGGAGGGCGGGAGCAGGATCTTCATGACACCTCGGGGAAAAGAGACGCGTCCGCCTCGACACCCGGGAAAGGTGTCGAGGCGGACGCGATGTACAGGACTGTCAGGAGATGAGTGCCGCGTTGCCGGCCACGATCGTCAGGACGTCGCCCTCCATGGAGAGGAATCCGTCCTGCGCGTTCGCCAGCACCTTGGCGCCATCCGTCTGGGTGATCCGGACCTGGCCCTCGGCGAGGATGGCCAGCACCGGCTCGTGACCGGACATGAAGCCGATCTCGCCCTCGACGGTCTTGGCGACCACGAGGCTCGCCTCTCCCGTCCAGACCTCCGCGTCGGCGGAGACGAGGCTGACGTGCAGCGCCATGGTCAGGCGTTCTCCTTCTGGATCTGCGCCCAGCGCTCCTCCACGTCGGAGATGCCACCGACGTTGAAGAAGGCCTGCTCGGCGACGTGGTCGAAGTCACCGCGGGTGATCGCATCGAACGACTCGATGGTCTCCTTCAGCGGCACGGTCGAGCCCTCGACGCCCGTGAACTTCTTCGCCATGTAGGTGTTCTGCGAGAGGAACTGCTGGATGCGACGTGCACGCGACACGACGATCTTGTCTTCCTCGGAGAGCTCGTCGACACCGAGGATGGCGATGATCTCCTGCAGCTCCTTGTTCTTCTGGAGGATCTGCTTGACCGTCGTGGCCACGCGGTAGTGGTCCTCGCCCAAGTAGCGAGGGTCCATGATGCGCGACGTCGAGGTCAGCGGGTCGATGGCCGGGTACAGACCCTTCGACGCGATCTCTCGGGAGAGCTCGGTCGTCGCGTCGAGGTGCGCGAAGGTCGTGGCCGGGGCCGGGTCGGTGTAGTCATCGGCCGGCACGTAGATCGCCTGCAGCGAGGTGATCGAGTGACCACGCGTCGAGGTGATGCGCTCCTGGAGGAGGCCCATCTCGTCGGCGAGGTTCGGCTGGTACCCCACGGCGGAGGGCATGCGGCCCAGCAGCGTGGAGACCTCGGAACCGGCCTGCGTGAAGCGGAAGATGTTGTCGATGAAGAGCAGCACGTCCTGCTTCTGCACGTCACGGAAGTACTCCGCCATCGTCAGAGCCGAGAGGGCGACGCGCAGACGCGTCCCCGGCGGCTCGTCCATCTGGCCGAAGACGAGGGCGGTCTTGTCGAAGACGCCCGCCTCCTCCATCTCGTGGATGAGGTCGTTGCCCTCACGGGTGCGCTCACCGACACCGGCGAACACCGACACACCACCGTGGTCCTGCGCGACGCGCTGGATCATCTCCTGGATGAGGACGGTCTTGCCGACACCGGCACCACCGAACAGACCGATCTTTCCACCCTGCACGTACGGGGTGAGGAGGTCGATCGACTTGATGCCCGTCTCGAACATCGTCGTCTTCGACTCGAGCTGGTCGAAGTTCGGGGCCTTGCGGTGGATGGGCCAGCGCTCCGTGACCTCGATGGTCTCACCGGGCTCGCCGTTGAGGACCTCGCCGATCACGTTGAAGACCTTGCCCTTGGTGATGTCACCGACGGGGACCGAGATGGCCTCACCGGTGTCACGCACCTCCTGACCGCGGACGATGCCGTCGGTCGGCTTCAGGGCGATGGCGCGGACCAGGTCGTCGCCGAGGTGCTGCGCGACCTCGAGCGTGATCTCGGTGGACTCCTCGCCGATCGTGATCGTCGTCTTCAGCGCGTTGTAGATGTCGGGGATCGAGTCGTGCGGGAACTCGATGTCGACAACCGGACCGTTGACGCGGGCGACGCGCCCGACGACCGCGGTCGCCGGCTGCTCAGCCGTGGCGGTGGTGGTCATTTCTTCGTCTCTTTCCTGAGGGTCTGTCAGCTCGATGCGAGAGCGTCGGCGCCACCGACGATCTCGGCGATCTGCTGGGTGATCTCGGCCTGACGCGCGTTGTTGCGCAGGCGGGTGTAGTCGGTGATGAGCTTGTCGGCGTTGTCGCTGGCCGACTTCATCGCCTTCTGCGTCGCGGCCTGCTTGGCGGCGGACGACTGCAGGAGGGCGTTGAAGACGCGGCTCTGGATGTACACCGGCAGGATCGCGTCGAGCACCGTCTCGGCGTCGGGCTCGAACTCGTACAGCGGGTAGACGGTGCTGCCCGCCTCCGAGTCGTCGGCCTCCGCGATCTCCAGCGGCAGCAGGCGCACGGACTCCGGCGACTGCGTCATCATGCTGACGAAGCGGTTGTACACGAGGTGGATCTCGTCGACGCCGCCGTCCTCTCCCCCACGGTTGAAGGCCTCGAGAAGCGTCTGCGAGATCTCCTCCGCCGTGTGGAACGAGGGGGTGTCGGTGTCGCCGGTCCACTCTGCAGCGGCCTCGATACGACGGAACTGGAAGTACCCGACGGCCTTGCGGCCCACGAGGTAGAACACCGGCTCCTTGCCCTGCTCGCGCAGGAGCTCTGCCACCTCGAGACCCTCACGGAGGATCTGCGAGTTGAAGGCTCCGGCCAGACCGCGGTCGGACGAGAAGATCACGACCGCGGAGCGGCGGATCGTCTCGGGCTCACGGGTGAGCGGGTGGTCGACGTTCGAGTGCGTCGCGACGGCGGACACGGCCCTCGTCACGGCCCGCGCGAAGGGGGTGGACGCCTTGACGCGTGCCATCGCCTTCTGGATGCGCGAAGCCGCGATGAGTTCCATCGCCTTCGTGATCTTCTTGGTCGTCTGAGCAGAAGAGATCTTCTGCTTGTAGACCCTGAGTTGAGCGCCCATGAATCAGTACCTCACGCGATTACGCGCGACGACCCTTGACGATCTTCTCCTGGTTGACGTCCTCGGCCTCGGCCGCAGCGTGCTCCTCGTGACCAGGGGCGCCGATGGCGTGGCCCTTGCCGCCCTGGAACTCCAGGAGGAAGTTGTCGGTCTGCTTGTCGAGCTCGGCGACGGTGGCGTCGTCCAGGACGTTCGTCTCACGCAGGGTGTCGAGGACCTTCGTGTTGCGACGCAGGTAGTCGAGCAGCTCGCGCTCGAAGCGCAGCACGTCCTCGACCTCGATCGAGTCGAGCTTACCGTTGGTGCCGGCCCAGATCGAGACGACCTGCTCCTCCACCGGGTACGGCGAGTACTGCGGCTGCTTGAGCAGCTCGGTCAGACGGGCACCGCGGGACAGCTGACGACGCGACGCGGCGTCGAGGTCCGACGCGAACATCGCGAACGCCTCGAGCGAGCGGTACTGCGCCAGCTCCAGCTTCAGCGTTCCGGAGACCTTCTTGATCGACTTCACCTGGGCGTCACCACCGACACGCGACACCGAGATACCCACGTCGACCGCGGGACGCTGGTTGGCGTTGAAGAGGTCGGACTGCAGGAAGATCTGGCCGTCGGTGATCGAGATCACGTTGGTCGGGATGTACGCCGAGACGTCGTTCGCCTTGGTCTCGATGATCGGGAGACCCGTCATCGACCCGGCGCCGAGCTCGTCGGACAGCTTCGCGCACCGCTCGAGCAGACGCGAGTGCAGGTAGAAGACGTCGCCCGGGTAGGCCTCGCGGCCCGGCGGGCGGCGGAGCAGCAGGGAGACGGCGCGATAGGCCTCAGCCTGCTTCGACAGGTCGTCGAAGATGATGAGGACGTGCTTGCCGCCGTACATCCAGTGCTGACCGATGGCCGAACCGGTGTACGGAGCGAGGTACTTGAAGCCGGCGGGGTCGGACGCCGGAGCCGCCACGATGGTGGTGTACTCCAGAGCGCCGGCCTCCTCGAGCGCGCCCTTCACCGAAGCGATGGTCGAGCCCTTCTGACCGATGGCGACGTAGATGCAGCGGACCTGCTTGTTGACGTCGCCGGACTCCCAGTTGGCCTTCTGGTTGATGATCGTGTCGATCGCGATGGCCGTCTTACCGGTCTGGCGGTCGCCGATGATGAGCTGGCGCTGGCCGCGACCGACCGGGATCATCGCGTCGATGGCCTTGATACCGGTCTGCATCGGCTCGTGGACCGACTTGCGCTGCATGACGCCGGGGGCCTGGAGCTCGAGCTCGCGGACGCCCTCGGTCGCGATCGCGCCGAGGCCGTCGATCGGGTTGCCGAGCGGGTCGACGACGCGGCCGAGGTAGCCGTCACCGACCGGGACGGAGAGGACCTCACCCGTGCGGGTGACTTCCTGACCGGCCTCGATGCCGGTGAAGTCGCCGAGGACGACGACGCCGATCTCGTGCTCGTCGAGGTTCAGCGCGAGACCCTTGGTGCCGTCGGCGAAGGTCACGAGCTCGTTCGCCATGACGCCGGGAAGTCCCTCGACGTGAGCGATGCCGTCGGCGGCGTCGATGACGGTGCCGACCTCGGTCGCCGCGGCCCCGGTGGGCTCGTACGCGGCGGCGAAATCCTTCAGCGCGTCACGGATGACGTCGGGGCTGATCGATAGTTCTGCCATTGTCTTCCCTTTGTATCTGGGTGCGCGGTTCCCCGCGCGAAGTCGTGTTAGCCCGCGAGCTTCTGGCGAAGGTCGGCGAGTCGTGCGGAGATGCTGCCGTCGATCACGTCATCGGCGATCTGCACACGCAGGCCTCCGACGACGCTGGGGTCGATGACGACGTTGAGGGACACCTGGCCGCCGTATCGCTGCGAGAGCGTCTGGCCGAGTCGCGTGCGCTGCGCGTCGCTGAGCTCGGTCGCCGTGTGCACCGTGGCAACGAGGCGGCCGCGCTGGCTCGAGACGATACGCATCGCCCGGCTCAGCAGCTGCCGCACCCGGCGCTCGCGCGGCTGACGCACGAGGGACGTGACGATGAGGGCGGTCGGAGCGCTGGCAGAGGCATCGACGAGGAGGCGCTCGACCAGGGCGGCCTTCGCGTCCTCTCCCCCGAGCCGGCTGCCGAGAGCGAGCTCGAGCTCCGGGTTCGCCGCGATCACCCGCGAGAAGCCGAAGAGCTCTCCCTCGATGTCCGCGCCCGGCTCGGCGATGGTCGCCGCCCGGATCGCGAGCTCCTCGAGACCGTCGATCAGCTCGGACGCGTTCGACCAGCGTTCTGCGACCGCGGTGCGCAGGACGTCCTGCGCTGCGGAGCCATACTGGCCGAACACGGCGGACACGACGTTCTGCCGGGCCGAGGTCGGAGCCGAGGGGTCAGCCAGCGCGCCGCTCAGCTGAGACGATTCGCCCACGGCCCGCGCGGCCGCGAACAGCTCGCGCGCGGTCTCGAGGGTGACGTCCTTCGCTGCGGCAAGCGTCTGAGTGGATGCCGCGAGTGCCTGAGCGGTCGCGCTGCCCATTACGACTGCCCGCCCGGTACCTGAGCCTGTCGAAGGTCGGATGCTTCGAGATCGGCGAGGAAGCGGTCGACCACGGCGGCCGCGCGAGCGTCGTCGGAGAGCGTCTCGCCGACCACGCCGCCGGCGAGGTCGAGAGCGAGCGAGCCGACCTCGCTGCGCAGGGAGACGAGAGCCGTCTGGCGCTCGGCCTCGATCTGCGTGTGCGCGGTGGCGGTCAGACGCGCGGCCTCGCTGGCCGCGGTCTCCTTCGCCTCGGCGATGATCTTCTTGCCGTCCTCACGGGCGGCCTCACGGATCTCCCCGGCCTCGGTGCGCGCCTCGGCGAGCTGGCGGGTGTACTCCTCGAGAGCCGCTTCCGCCTGCTTCTGCGCCTCATCGGCCTTGGCGATGTTGCCCTCGATGGCGGCGGACCGCTCGTCGAGCATCTTCGTCAGACGGGGAAGGGCGACCTTCCACACGACGATGAGGATGATGAGGAACCAGAAGCCCGACCAGATGATGTCGTACCACGCGGGGATCAGCGGGTTGTTCGCCGCCTCACCCTCAGCCGCGAGGTTCGTGACAAGAGCGTTCAGCATCCTGTCTCCTTCAGAAGTCGGTGGGGATTACGGGAAGGGGATGAATCCGACGGCGATGCCGACGAACGCAAGCGCCTCGGTGAAGGCGATACCGATCCACATGAGGACCTGCAGGCGACCGGCCAGCTCGGGCTGACGGGCGACGCCCTCGATGGTCTTGCCGACCACGATGCCCACACCGATGGCCGGGCCGATGGCCGCGAGGCCGTAGCCGACCGCCGCGAGGTGGCCGTTGATTTCAGCGAGAACCGTAGTTGCGTCCACGGGTTTTTCCTTTCGTTGGGTGGGAGGGCTGTTGCCCGCCCGCTCAGTGCTCTTCTGCGACCGCGAGCTGGATGTAGACCGCGGTGAGGACGGTGAAGACGTATGCCTGCAGGACGGCCACCAGGATCTCGAAGAGAGTGAAGGCGCCACCGAAGGCGAGGGTTCCGATACCGAGGGCGGCCCAGCCGCCACCCGCGGTGAAGAAGAAGAACTGGGTCGCTGCGAAGCAGAGGACCAGGATCATGTGGCCGACGACCAGGTTCATCAGCAGTCGCAGGGTGAGGGTCACCGGGCGGATGATGAACGTCGAGATGAGCTCGATCGGCGTGACGATGAAGTAGACCGGCCACGGCACGCCCGACGGGAAGAGGGCGTTCTTGAAGAAGTTCTTCGGGCTCTTCTTGATGCCGGCGTAGATGAAGGTCACGTAGCTGACGACCGCGAGCGTGAGCGGCACGGCGATGATCGCGGTGCCCGGCATGTTCAGGAACGGGATGATGCCCGTGATGTTCATGAACAGCACCATGAAGAAGATGGTGGTGAGGATCGGCAGGAACCGGTCGCCGTCCTTGCGTCCGAGCAGGTCGTGGGCGATGCCGCCGCGGACGAAGCCGAGGCCCATCTCGACGAGGCTCTGGAACCGGCCGGGCACGACCTTCATGCGGCGGGTGCCGAGCCAGAGGATGAGGACGACGGCGATCACCGAGAGCAACTGGATCAGGTGGATCCGGTTGACCGGGATGGGTCCGACGTGGAAGAGGATCTCCGGGAAGAACTCATCGATCGAAGGGCCGTGGAACTCGCCATCGGAGGACGCGAGTCGGGGGGTCAGGGTCGCAGCAAGATTAAACAGCGCGGGCTCCAGCTTCGGGGCACCGGTCAGAACCGGGGCGACGATGGTCGGTGTGCTACACAGCGCAAGCGCTCGCGGGCGAGCGGCGGGCACTCCTCAACACTATCAGAATCCAAGGGTGCCCTAAGACCGCGGGGCGGCATCCGCCGGGCCGTCCGCGGTGCCGTTCGCGGCCCCGGGAGCGCGGTCCTCCGGCACCTCGGTGGGCAGCGTGGTGTCGCTGACTGCCGGCAGGCGCATCTGCGTCAGCACGACGACATCGATGACGAGCGACATGAGGACGCCGGCGACGATGGAGAGGAAGAACACCATCGGCTCGATCCACGGCTGACCGGAGAGGAGGATCATCACGACGACGAACACGCCGAGCTTGAGCAGCCAGCCGCCGAGCACGATCGCGAAGAACAGCTGCACGTAGAGCGGGTCGCCGTACCAGCGGTTCGCGATCAGGATGCTGAGGCCGGTGATCCCGAGGAAGAGGGCGGCCAGCAGCACGCCGAGGAGACCGCTGATCAGACCCTCCCCCTGCGCGACGGCGAAGCCGATCCCTCCCGCCAGGAGGGCCAGCACGACGGTGGCCACGGCCGACCAGACGAGAGTGCGGCGCAGGATCGGGGTGCTGGAAACGGGGCTCGGGCTCATCGGGGCTCCATCGGGATCGGGTCGGGCGGGGCGCCCGCGGCGGTCTTGCGTCGGCGGGTGGGGCTCAGGGTGATGACGAGGCAGGCGGCGATGCCGACGACGCCGAAGGCGACGCCGGGAAGGTACTGGCCGGGCCAGTCCTCGCGGGCTCCGACGTACATCAGGAGGACCGCGAGCGAGATGACGGCGGTCCAGGCGTAGAAGATGAGGACGGCGTCCCGGTCGCGGTGCCCGAGGTCGAGCATGCGGTGGTGCAGGTGCTTGCGGTCGGGCGAGAAGGGCGAGCGTCCCGCGCTCATCCGACGCAGCACCGCGAGCCCGAAGTCGAGCAGCGGCAGGAGCACGACGAGCAGCGGCAGCAGGATCGGCAGGAACGCACCGACCAACTGTGACCGCCCCAGGCGCTCGGGGTCGAGGGCGGAGGGATCCATCTGGCCGGTGATCGCGATCGCGGACGTCGCCATGAGCAGACCGATCACCAGCGCGCCGGAGTCGCCCATGAACAGTTTCGCCGGGCTCCAGTTCAACGGGAGGAAGCCGAGGCAGGCGCCGATGAGGACAGCGGCCAGGAATGTCGAGAGGTTGAAGTAGCTGGACGCGCCGGAGTCGCGCGTGAAGATGTAGGAGTAGGCGAAGAAGACGCCGTTGGAGATCAGGCAGACGCCGGCGACGAGTCCGTCCAGCCCGTCGATGAAGTTCACGGCGTTCATGACGATGACGATCGCGAACATCGTGATCGTGATGCTGAGCCAGCTCGACACGACGATCAGGTCACCGAACGGCAGCGAGAGGATCTGCAGGCCCCCGCCCACGGTGATGATGCCCGCGGCGAGGAACTGCGCTCCGAGCTTGATCATCCAGTCGATGTCCCAGAGATCGTCGAGAACGCCGATGACGGCGATCAGCAGCGCCGCCGCCAGGATCGACCACATGGTCTGCGGTGGCGTCCAGATGCTCTGGAAGAACGGGTTCGTGGCGGACACGGCGAAGGCGGCGACGATACCGAGGAAGATCGCGACGCCACCGAGGCGGGGCGTGGGCGTCGTGTGCACGTCGCGCTCCCGGATGCCGGGGTACAGCTTGTAGCGGAGACTCAGCCGCCACACCGCCCACGTCAGCACGAAGGTGATCGCGGCGGTGACGATGATCGTGAAGAGATACTGCTTCACGAATCCCCGTCCTGCTGCTCCGGTTCGAGCAGGTCGCCGAGCACGTCGTGCAGCTGCTCCCTGGTCACGACGCCGTGCCGGAGGATGCGGACGACGCCGGCGTCGCCGTCGGGGCCCCGGCGCACGAGCGACGTGGCGTCGATGATCGTCGACGCGACGCCGTTCCGGCTCATGCCGTCGTCGAGATACACCGCGACGCTGTCGCCGAGCATCTTCTCGGCATCCAGGGCCGAGATCGCCGCCGCCTTGCCGGTGAGGTTGGCGCTGGACACCGCGAGCGGTCCCGTCTCAGCCAGCAGCTCGAGCACCACGCGCCCCTCCGGCATCCGGACCGCGAGGGTGCCCTGGGTCTCCCCCAGGTCCCAGACGAGCGAGGGCTGCGCGGGCAGCACGATCGTGAGCCCGCCGGGCCAGAAGGCGTCGACGAGTCGCTGGACCGGCTCGGGCACGGACTCCGCGAGAGCCGTGAGGGTCTCCTTCGTGCCGATGAGGACGGGCGGCGGCTGGTCGCGGCCGCGACCCTTCGCGTCGAGCAGGCGCTGCACGGCCGCCGGGGAGAATGCGTCGGCGGCGACGCCGTAGACGGTGTCGGTGGGGATGACGATGAGGTCGCCGCGGCCGATCGCCTGGCGCGCGTTGCGCATCCCGGCGAGCAGCTGCGCCTCGTCGCTGCAGTCGAAGATGGGGGACATGACGGTTCGATTCTACGCAGGGCGGGTTCGGGAGGAGCTCGACGTCCGCTGATCAGGGGCGGACGGCCGTGGTGGCACGGTCGCGCAACGTCAGATCACGATGGGTGGCTGCGGCTCTCCACCCGTCCGCCGCGAGGAGCTCCCGGATCGGAGCGCCCTGCAGCTCGCCGTGCTCGATCACGAGCGTTCCTCCTGGGCGCAGCAGGCGCAGCGCACGGGTGCTGAGCACGCGGACGACGTCGAGGCCGTCCTCGCCGCCGTAGAGGGCGAGTGCCGGATCGAACAGCCGCACCTCCGGGTCGCGTGGGACGGCCTGATCGGGGACGTAGGGCGGGTTCGAGATCACGACGGTGGCCGTGCCGTCGAGTTCGGGGAACGCGTCCGCGAGATCCGACAGAACCAGTGTGAGGTTGTCGATGCCCGCGACGTTGCGGCGCGCCCAGGTGTGCGCCTCCGGAGAGATCTCCGCCGCATAAACGCGGGCGTGCGGCACCTCAGTGGCCATCGCGACCGCGATCGCTCCGCTGCCCGTCCCGAGGTCAACCCCGACGGGGGCGGGCTCCCCCGAGCCCAGCAGCGCATCGATCGCGTACTGCACCACCGTCTCCGTCTCGGGGCGGGGCACGAACACCCCGGGCCCGACCAGCAGCTCCCGATGACGGAACGGTGCGGTGCCGGTCAGGTGCTGCAGCGGCTCCCGGCCCGCCCGCCGCGCGACGAGGCCGTCCAGCACGGCGGCATCGTCAGCGGACAGGAGCTCACCGCGGATGAGGGCCGCCTGGACCTCTCCCCGCCGCTGCCCGCGCACGTGCCCGACGAGCAGCTCGGCGTCGACGAGGGGATCGGGGACGCCTGCGTCGGCGAGACGCTGAGCGGCAGCGCGCACGGCCGCAGCGAGAGAGAGGTCGGGCATTGCTCCAGCGTAGAGTGCGCCGCCGTCACAATGCTCCCGCTCCCCCCGCCCTCGCCTAGGCTGGAACGGCAGCGAACCCGCACAGGAAGGCTCCCCCATGTCCGGCATCCACCCCGACATCACCACCGCTTTCGGGAACACCCCGCTCGTCCGCCTCAACCGCGTGACCGAGGGGCTCGGCGCCACCGTGCTCGCCAAGCTCGAGTACTACAACCCCGCTTCCAGCGTGAAGGATCGCATCGGCATCGCCATGATCGACGCGGCCGAGGCCGCCGGTGCGCTCGCCCCCGGCGGCACCATCGTCGAGTCCACGAGCGGCAACACCGGCATCGCACTGGCGATGGTCGGCGCCGCCCGCGGATACCGCGTCATCCTCACCATGCCGGCGTCGATGTCGAAGGAACGTCGGGTGCTGCTCAAGGCCTTCGGCGCGGAGATCGTCCTCACCGATCCCACCAAGGGCATGAAGGGCGCGATCGAAGAGGTCAAGCGCATCGTCGACGAGACGCCCGGAGCCGTATGGATCCGTCAGTTCGAAAACCCCGCCAACCCGCAGATCCACCGCGAGACGACCGCGCAGGAGATCCTCCGCGACACCGATGGCGCCGTCGACATCTTCATCGCCGGCGTCGGCACCGGGGGCACCGTCACCGGCACCGGCCAGGCCCTGAAGGCCGCCAAGCCCGGGGTGCAGGTCATCGCCGTCGAGCCGAAGGACTCCCCCGTCCTCACGGAAGGACACCCCGGACCGCACAAGATCCAGGGCATCGGTCCGAACTTCGTGCCCGATGTGCTCGACCGCGACGTCCTCGACGAGGTCATCACCGCCGAGTTCGAGGACTCGCTGCGCACGGCCCGCGCGCTGGCGGCGAAGGAGGGACTCCTCGTCGGCATGTCGTCCGGCGCGGCCGTCTCGGCCGCGCTGACCGTGGCAGCACGTCCGGAGAACGCCGGCAAGACCATCGTCGTCATCATCCCGGACACCGGCGAGCGGTACCTCTCCACCGCCCTGTTCGAGGACCTCCGCGAAGACTGAGGTCCTCGATGGGCATGATCGGGCGAATGCGCGAGGACATCGCCGCCGCGCGCCTTCGCGATCCGGCGGCGCGGACGGCGATCGAGGTCGCGCTGCTGTACCCCGGACTGCACGCCATCTGGGCGCACCGGGTGTCGCACGCGCTGTGGCGGCGCCGCCTGCGTCTCCTCGCCCGCGCCGGATCGCAGGTGGCCCGCTGGCTGACCGGGGTCGAGATCCATCCCGGTGCCCGGATCGGCCGCCGCTTCTTCATCGATCACGGCATGGGAGTCGTGATCGGCGAGACCGCCGAGATCGGCGACGACGTGCTCATGTACCACGGTGTGACCCTCGGCGGCCGCACGCGCGACGTCGGCAAGCGGCATCCGACTCTGCGCGACGGCGTGGCCGTGGGCGCCGGCGCGAAGATCCTCGGTCCCATCACCGTCGGAGCGCGTTCCGTCATCGGAGCGAACGCCGTGGTGACGAAGGACGCACCGGCGGACAGTGTGCTCGTCGGCGTCCCCGCCAAGCCGCGCCAGCGGACGGCCGGCGAGGACACCCGGGCGCTGCTGACCGCCCCCGACTACTCGATCTGAGGGTCACGAGGCCACGAAGAACGGGACCGCCCCCACCAGGATCCCGACGCCGAGCATCACCAGGGAGACGATCGTCGCCCGCCACAGCACCTTGCGGTGGTGGTCTCCGAGGTTCACGCCGGCGAGGGAGACCAGCAGCAGGATCGCCGGGACGAGCGGGCTCTGCAGGTGCACCGGCTGACCGGTGATGGAGGCCCGCGCCATCTCGACGGGATCGATGCCGAAGTTGGCCGCACTCTGCGCGAGCACGGGCAGGATGCCGAAGTAGAACGCGTCGTTCGACATGAAGAACGTGAACGGGATGGACAGCACGCCGGTGATCGGCGCGAGGAACGGCCCGAGCGCGGGAGGCAGCACGTTCGTGATCCAGGTCGCCATCGCGTCGACCATGCCCGTGCCGGAGAGGACGCCGACGAGGACGCCCGCGGCGATCACCATCGACACGACGCCGACGATGCTCGGGGCGTGCGCCACGATCTCCGCCGCCTGATCCTTGATCCCGCGGAAGTTCACGAGGAGCGCGATGCCGGCCCCGACCATGAACACATAGGGCAGCGGCAAGATGTCGATGACGAGCAGGACCATCACGGCGACGGTCAGCCCGAGGTTGAACCAGATCAGCCGGGGTCGCAGGGTCGGCCGGGACGGGTCGAGCATGGTGTCGGCCATCGCCGTGTCCGCCGGGTCGACGCTGGCCGCCGCGACGGGCCCGCGGCCGCCGGCGACGACCACCAGGTTGCCGGTGCGCAGGGAGGCGCGGGCCCCGGGCTTCAGCTCGGCGCCACGGAAGATCCGTGGCACGGCGGCGAGCACGCCCCCGTCGGCACCGGTCAGGCGCCCGTCCGCGTCGATCCGTCCCAGTCGGCGCCGCTCCCCCAGACCCAGCAGCCAGGCGAAGCCGAGCGTCACGACGATGCCGGCGCCGAGGGCGGGCAGCATCGGCACGAAGATCTCGGTGGGCTGCACGCCCAGGGCGGTCGCGGCGCGCACGGTCGGCCCACCCCACGGCACGATGTTGAGCGTGCCGTTCATGAGTCCGGCGACGCATGTGAGCACCACGGGGCTCATCCCCAGACGGAGGTAGATCGGCAGCATCGCGGAGGTCGTGATGATGAAGGTCGTCGACCCGTCGCCGTCGAGGGACACGGCGCCCGCGAGGATCGCCGTCCCGAGCACCACCTTCGCCGGGTCATCGCCCAGCAGCCGCGTGATCAGGCGGATCAGCGGATCGAAGAGACCGACGTCGATCATGATGCCGAAGAACATGATCGCGAACATGAGCAGCGCCGCCGTCGGCGCCATGGTCGCGATGGAGTCGAGGATCATGTCGCCGAGCCCGAGACCGGCACCCGCGAAGAGACCGAAGACGGTCGGCACGAGGATCAGGGCCACCATCGGGGTGAGACGCTTGGTCATGATGAGCGTCATGAACACGAGGACCATCGTGAAGCCGAGGATGACCAGCACACCCTCGGGCGGCACGAAGGCCACGTCGTACGTGGGCGCCTCGTCCGAGGCGGCGGCGATCAGACCGATCGATGCGTCTGGCATGCGTGACTCCTTCGTCGTCGCTCCGTCATCACTGACGGATCCCGACGAGCGTAGGAAATCCGCGGCCGGAGAGCGCGGTATGCCGCATTCTCGCGCCTTCTGCGCGTACCGTTGGTTCTGCGCATATTGCGCAGAAGGAGGGCGCCGTCGATGACGAGACGCACTCGGGCCCGGTTCGCGACGCGCGTGCTCTTGCTGCACCTCGCGGCGGTCGCCCTCGTCGTGGCGCTCTGCACCGGGGTGTACCTGGCCCTCGCGGTCCAGCAGCTGCGCGCCGAAGCGGAGTCGACGGCCCTCGGCATCGCCCGCACCCTCGCCGAGGATCCCCAGGTACGCGCCGCCGTCACCAGCGCGTCGGCGGCGGACGAGGAGCCGGATCCCGTCGCGCTCCGCGACGGCGAACTGCAGCGGATCGCCGCGGACGTCACCGCGCGCACGGGCGCCCTCTTCGTGGTCATCACGGACGACCACGGCATCCGGCTCGCCCATCCCCTGCCCTCGCGGCTCGGTGAGGAGGTGAGCACCCCGTTCGCCGAGGTGCTCACGGGCAACGAGGTCGTCGACTGGCAGACCGGGACCCTCGGCGAGTCGGCCCGCGCGAAGGTACCCGTGCGCGACGCCGCCGGCACGCCCGTCGGCGAGATCAGCGTCGGGTTCGAGCGCAGCGGTGTCTTCGACGACCTTCCGCCGCTCCTCCTGGCGCTCGGCCTGACCGCGGCGGGCGCCCTGGCCCTCGCCCTCCTCGCGTTCCTGCTCCTGCGCCGACGATGGGAGCGCCTGACGCTCGGCGTCCAGCCGGAGGAACTCGTCGCTCTCGTCCAGAACCAGACGGCGGTGCTCGACGGCGTGGGCGACGGGGTGATCGCGCTCGATCAAGACGGCATCGTGCGGGTGAGCAACGCCGCAGCCGATCGGATGCTGGGCATCGACGCGCCGACGGGGCGCGCGATCGACGCCCTCGGACTGCCGCCGGCCGTCGTCGACGCCGCCAGGGGCCAGCGCGATCGCGCGCAGGCGGTCGTCGGGGATCGGATGCTGTACCTCGAGGCCCGGCCGGTGCGCCGGGACGGACGCGCCCTCGGCGACGTGCTCATCGTGCGCGACCGCACCGACCTGATCGCGCTGACCGAACGGCTGGAGACGGTGCGCACCATGACCGCCGCGCTGCGCGTGCAGCGGCACGAGTTCGCGAACCGCCTGCACGTGGCCGCCGGTCTGATCGACGCCGGACGCATCGTCGACGCGCGCGCATTCCTGGACGAACTCGTGACCCGCGGGCCGGTCGCCTTCCCGGTCGCGGGCCTCGATCTCGTGGGCGATCCGTTCCTGCATGCATTCCTCGGCGCCAAGGGCGTGGAGGCGGCCGAGCGCGGCGTCGCGCTGCGCGTCGCCGAGGACTCTCAGCTCCTGGGCACCGTCCGGCGCGCGGAGGACGTCGCGAGTGTCCTCGGCAACCTCATCGACAACGCGGTCACCGCCGCCGTGGCCGGGCCCCGCACCCCGCGCTGGGTCGAGGTCTCCGTCCTGAGCGACCACGAGGACCTCGTGGTCACGGTCGCGGACTCCGGACCGGGTCTGTCGACTCCCCCACCGCGGCCGGAGCCCGTCGACGAGGACCGCATACACGGACACGGGATCGGTCTGCCGCTCGCCACGGAGATCGCACGCCGCCACGGCGGAGACCTCTGGGTCATCGACCCCGGTGGCGCGGACCACGGCGCCGTGTTCGCCGCCCGCCTCGGCGACGCCCTCGACCCCACACCGCCGGACCGTCAGGAGAATCCATGACCGAACCGCTTCGCGTGCTCATCCTCGACGACGACTTCCGGGTCGCCCAGCTGCACGAGAGCATCGTCGACGGCCATCCGGGCTTCACGGCGACCGCGACCGCGCGGTCCTGCGCCGAGGCACGAGATCTGCTGCGCTCCTCCCGCCCCGATCTGCTGCTCGCCGACGTGTACCTCCCTGACGGGGACGGCGTCGCGCTCGCCAGGGAGACCGATGTCGACACGATCCTCATCTCCGCCGCGGACGATGCGGTGACCGTGCGACGCGCCCTCCGATCGGGCGCCGTGGGCTATCTCGTCAAGCCGTTCGACCGTCGCGCCCTGAATGGTCTCCTCGACCGCTATCTGCGCTACCGCAACCTCCTCGCGGGCGACCGCGCCCTGCGCCAGGAGGACGTGGACAGGGCCCTCGCCATCCTGCACGGCGCGGGCGAGCCGGTGTCACTCTCCCGTTCGGCCACCGAGCAGCGGGTCCTGGAGGCGCTGGGCGACGGCGAGGCCTCGGCCACGGAGGTCGCCGAACAGGTCGGCATCTCCCGGGCGACAGCGCAGCGGCACCTCGCGGCCCTCGCGGCGCGGGCGGTCGTCGAGGTGCGTCTCCGCTACGGGTCGACCGGCCGCCCCGAGCACCGGTACGCCGCCCGATCCTGAGAGGGAAGCCGCCGGTCAGCTCTCGGAGCCGACGGCGGCGAGACGCGCCTCCTCGTCGGCGGCGATGGCGCTCTCGATAATCGGATCCAGCGCGCCGTCCATGACCTGATCGAGGTTGTAGGCCTTGAACCCGGTCCGGTGATCCGCGATCCGGTTCTCCGGGAAGTTGTAGGTGCGGATCCGCTCCGAGCGATCCATCCCGCGGATCTGCGACTTGCGGGCATCGGAGGCCGCCGCGTCGAGCTCCTCCTGCTGCTTGGCGAGCAAGCGGGCACGCAGGACGCGCATGGCGGCCTCACGGTTCTGCAGCTGCGACTTCTCGTTCTGCATCGACACGACGATGCCGGTCGGCACGTGGGTGATGCGCACCGCCGAGTCCGTAGTGTTCACGGACTGCCCACCGGGCCCCGACGAGCGGAAAACGTCGATCTTCAGATCGTTCTGGTCGATCTGGATCTCCTCGGGCTCGTCCACCTCGGGGAACACGAGCACCCCGGTGGTCGACGTGTGGATGCGCCCCTGCGACTCCGTCGCGGGAACCCGCTGCACGCGGTGCACGCCGCCCTCGTACTTCAGATGCGCCCAGACGCCCTGCGCCGGATCGGACGAGGACCCCTTGATGGCGACCTGGACGTCCTTGTAGCCGCCGAGGTCGGACTCGTTGCGCTCCAGGAGCTCGGTCTTCCACCCCTTCGATGCGGCGTACTGCACGTACATGCGCAGCAGGTCGGCGGCGAACAGGGCCGACTCGGCGCCGCCCTCCCCCGCCTTGATCTCCATGATGACGTCGCGGGCGTCGTCCGGATCCCGCGGGATCAGCAGACGCCGCAAGCGCTCCTGCGTCGTCTGCACGCCCTCCTCCAGGGCAGGGATCTCGGCGGCGAACGCCTCGTCCTCGCGCGCGAGCTCGCGGGCCGCCTCCAGGTCGTCGACGGCCGCCGTCCAGGCCTCGTGCGCCGCGACGATGCGCGACAACTCGGCGTACCGACGGTTGACGCGCTTCGCGCGTGCCGCGTCGGCGTGCACCGCCGGGTCGGAGAGCTCCTCCTGCACCCGGCGATGCTCGTCGATGAGAGTCTGGACGGACTCGAACACGTCGGGCCTCAGCGGATGTTGTTGTCGTGCCCGTGGGCGCCCGAGGGCAGCGTCGGGATCGACTTCTGCATCTGCACGAGGAACTCCACGTTCGAGTGGGTCTCCTTGAGCTTGCCGAGCACGACCTCGAGTGCCTGCTGCGGGTCGAGGCCGGCGAGGGCGCGGCGGAGCTTCCAGGTGATCTTGACCTCGTCGGCGGAGAGCAGCATCTCCTCGCGACGGGTACTGGACGCGTTGACGTCCACCGCCGGGAAGATCCGCTTGTCGGCCAGCTGACGGGACAGACGCAGCTCGCTGTTGCCGGTGCCCTTGAACTCCTCGAAGATGACCTCGTCCATCTTGGAACCGGTCTCCACCAGCGCGGTGGCGAGGATGGTGAGGGAGCCGCCGTTCTCGATGTTGCGTGCAGCACCGAAGAAGCGCTTCGGCGGGTAGAGCGCCGACGCGTCGACGCCGCCGGTGAGGACGCGCCCGGAGGCCGGAGCCGCCAGGTTGTATGCGCGGCCCAGGCGGGTGATCGAGTCGAGGAGCACGACCACGTCGCGGCCGAGCTCGACGAGACGCTTGGCGCGCTCGATCGCGAGTTCGGCGACCGTGGTGTGGTCCTCGGCGGGGCGGTCGAAGGTCGAGGCGATGACCTCGCCCTTCACGGTGCGCTCCATGTCGGTGACCTCTTCGGGGCGCTCGTCGACGAGAACGACCATGAGGTGCACCTCGGGGTTGTTCTGCGCGATCGCATTGGCGATCTGCTGCAGCACGATCGTCTTGCCGGCCTTGGGCGGCGCGACGATGAGACCACGCTGACCCTTGCCGATCGGCGCCACCAGGTCGATGATGCGCTGCGTCAGCTTCTCCGGCGCCGTCTCCAGGCGCAGGCGCTCCTGCGGGTAGAGCGGGGTGAGCTTGCCGAACTCCACGCGGGTGGCCGCGTCGTCGACGGAGAGGCCGTTGATCGAGTCCACCTTGACGAGGGCGTTGTACTTCTGACGGCCCTGCTGCTCGCCTTCGCGCGGCTGCTTGATGGAGCCGACGACCGCGTCGCCCTTGCGCAGGTTGTACTTCTTCACCTGGCCGAGCGACACGTAGACGTCGCTGGGACCCGCGAGGTAGCCGGTGGTGCGCACGAACGCGTAGTTGTCGAGCACGTCGAGGATGCCGGCGATCGGGATGAGGACGTCGTCCTCGGTGATCTCCGTCTCGAACTCGTCGACCTGGCCGCCGCCGCGACGCTTGTTGCGCTGACGGTTGCGGCCGTTGCCGGACTGCTCGTCATCGGCCGGTGCGTTCTGCGCCTGCTCCTGACCGCCGCCCTGCCCGCGGCCGCGGTTGCGGTTGCGGTTACGGCTGCGGCCTCGACCGCCCTGCTCCTCGCCGTTCTCAGCCTCGCCGGACGCGTCCTTCGCGGGAGCGTCCGCCTCGGCGTCGTTCTTCGCGGCAGCGCCGTCGTTCTTCGACTCGTTCTTCGCCGCGTCGTTCTTGGTGCGACCGCCCTGCGCGGTGCCCGCCTCGGCGGACTCCGTCGCGTTGTCGGCCGGTGCGGCCTCGGCCTTCTCGGTCTTCGCCTCCGGGGCCTCGGCGTCCGCCTTCTTCGTGCGACGGCCGCGCCCGGACTTGGGGGCCTCCGCCGGCGCATCGGCGGCCTCGGCCGCCGGCGTCGACTCGGCAGCGCCGGCCTCGGCGGGAGCCTCGGCATCGGCCTTCTTCGCCCGGGTGCGGCGCGGGGCCTTCGCCTTCGGCGCAGCCTCCGCCGCGTCGGCGGCGTCGCCGGCCGCGGCGGGAGCCTCGGCGGTTCCGGACTCCTCCGTGGCCTTGGCGGCCTTGGTGGCGGCGGTCGCGGTGGTGGCCCGACGCGGCGCGCGCTTCTTCGCCGGAGCGGACTCGGTCGCCGCCTCGGCGACGGGGGCGTCAGCGGCCGGAGCCGCCTGATCGTTCTGGGTCTCGGAGAGGTTCTCCACGAGTACTCCCTTATAGGTCATGGGAAATGAGCGTGAACGCGCACAACGGGTGCTGCGCACGATCGCACGGGCTGACGCTCGGCGTCAGCCAGCCTCGGCACTTGTGCCTCAGGGGTTTGCGTGCGGGTCTTGCAAGAGATGCAATGGGGCCAGATTCACGAATGCTACGTGGAGCCCTCCGCTCGATCCCCCACTGTACCACCACGGACGTCGACGGCGAGCAGGAGCGCCTCCCACGGGGTGTCGGTCACCTGATTGGCCACCTCCACCGCATCGAGACGACTGCCCGGACCGTCCGCCAGCACGAGCACGCTCGGCCCCGCACCGGAGACGACGGCGGCGAAGCCCGCGGCACGGAGGGCCTGGACCAGCCGCTGCGTCTCCGGCATGGCACCGGCCCGGTAGTCCTGGTGCAGGCGATCGGCGGTGGCGTCCAGGAGCAGTTCCGGGCTCTGCATCAGCGCCGCGATCAGCAGCGCCGAGCGCGACACGTTGAACACCGCATCCGCCGTCGAGACGTGCGGAGGCTGCAGCGAACGCGCCTGCGAGGTCGACATCGTGTAGGCCGGGACGAGCACGAGCGGGGAGACGCCGCGGTGCACCAGGAGCTTCTTGTGCTGCGGGCCCCTCTCCCCCATCCAGGCGATCGTGAGCCCGCCGAACAGGGCGGGCGCCACGTTGTCCGGGTGCCCTTCCAGCTCGGTCGCGAGGCGAAGGAGGTCCGTGTCCGAGATATCGACGTCCCCCGCGAGCAGCCCCTTCGCGGCGAGCACGCCCGCGGCGACCGCCGCTCCGGAGGAGCCGAGGCCACGCCCGTGCGGGACGGCGTTCTCGGCCACGATGCGCAGACCCGGCATCGGCCTGCCCGCGTCCGCGAACACATGGGCGATCGTCCGCACGATGAGGTTCGACGCGTCCCGCGGGATGTCCTCGGCCCCGGAGCCGGACACCTCGATCTCGAGCTGCCCCGCGGGCAGTGCGGTCACCTCGAGACGGTCGTAGATGCTGAGCGCGAGGCCGAGCGTGTCGAACCCGGGGCCGAGGTTGGCGCTCGTCGCCGGGACCGTCACCTCGACCGTGCGGCCGATGCGCGCACCGTGCTCCTCGGGAGCGGGAGCCGTCACCGTCGTCACTCGCCTTCCACCCGGAGCACGGAGACCACACGGGCGACGACATCGCTCTCGGCGAGCACGCGCACCGTGTCGCTCAACGCCTGCTCGGTGGCGCGGTGCGTACCGATGATGAGCCGCGCGGTGGGCTCGTCCTCGCCTTCGACGGTCTGCACGACCGTCGCGACCGACACGCCGCCGTCGCTGAGGATGCCGGCAACGGTGGCCAGCACGCCGGGGGCGTCGGAGACCTCGAGCGTGATCTGGTACCGCGTCGTCACGTGACCGATCGGCACCACCGGGAGGTTGGCGCGGGTGGACTCACCGACGCCCACGCCCCCGGCGATGTGCCGACGCGCCGCCGAGACGACGTCGCCCAGGACGGCGGAGGCGGTCTGGACGCCACCCGCCCCGGCGCCGTAGAACATGAGGGAACCGGCGGCCTCGGCCTCGACGAACACGGCGTTGTTGGCGCCGTGCACGGAGGCGAGCGGGTGGGTGACCGGCACCAGCGCCGGGTAGACCCGCACCGAGATGGACTCGGCGCCGTCGGCCTCGATCCGCTCGCACACCGCAAGCAGCTTGATGACGAAACCCGCCGCGCGCGCCTCCTCGATCATGGACGCCGTGATGGTGGTGATGCCCTCGCGGTGCACCGCCTCGAGCGGGACCGCGGTGTGGAAGGCGAGGCTCGCGAGGATCGCCGCCTTCTGCGCGGCGTCGTAGCCCTCCACGTCGGCGGTGGGGTCCGCCTCCGCGTAGCCCAGGCGCTGCGCGTCCGCGAGCACGTCGGCGAAGTCGGCGCCCTCGGTGTCCATCCGGTCGAGGATGTAGTTCGTGGTGCCGTTGACGATTCCCATGATCCGCACCACGCGGTCGCCCGCGAGCGAGTCGCGCAGGGGGCGGATGATGGGGATCGCGCCCGCGGCCGCGGCCTCGTAGTAGACCGAGGCGCCGACCCTGTCCGCGGCTTCGAAGAGCTCGGGTCCGTGCGTCGCGAGCAGCGCCTTGTTGGCGGTGACGACATCGGCCCCCGAGCCGATGGCCTGGAGGATGTTGGTGCGGGCGGGCTCGATGCCGCCGATCAGCTCGATCACGATGTCGGCGCCGACGATGAGCGACTCCGCATCCGTCGTGAAGAGCTCCTTCGGCAGCTCGACGTCACGGGGCGCATCGAGGTCGCGCACGGCGATGCCCGCCAGTTCCAGCGCGGCTCCGGCGCGGTCGGCCAGCTCGTCGCCGTGGCGGAGCAGCAGGGCCGCCACCTGGGAGCCGACGGCTCCGGCGCCCAGCAGCGCCACGCGAAGTCGTCTGTAGTCAGTCATGGGTGCTCCTTCGGAGGTGGGTCATCGTGCTCCCTCGGGGGCGTGCGCCCCGTCGATGCCCGCGTCGCGGGCCAGCAGGTCGTGGACGGTCTCGCCGCGGACGATCACCCGCGAGCGGCCCTCGCGGACCGCCACGATCGGCGGACGCGGGACGTGGTTGTAGTTGCTCGCGAGCGACGCGCAGTACGCCCCCGTGGCGGGGACGGCGAGGAGGTCGCCGGGTGTGACATCGCCCGGAAGGTACTCGTGATCGACGACGATGTCACCCGATTCGCAGTGCTTGCCGACCACCCGGCTCAGCTGCGGCACCCCCGTGCCCGTCCGCGACGCGAGGCGGGCCGAGTAACTGGCCCCGTAGAGGGCGGTGCGGGCGTTGTCGCTCATGCCGCCGTCCACGCTGACGTAGCGCCGGGTCGCCCCCGAAGCGACGGTGACGTCCTTCGTCGTGCCGACCTCGTACAGTGTGACGCCGGCCGTGCCGACGATCGCGCGGCCGGGCTCGAACGAGAGCGCGGGCACCGGGATCCCCCGCGCCTCGCAGCCCTCGGCGACTGCGGCGACGATCCCGCCGGCCAGGTCGTCGATCGGGGTGGGGTCGTCGACCCGGGTGTAGGCGATGCCGAACCCGCCGCCGAGGTTCAGCTGCGGCACAGGGCCGTGCGCGAGGAGCGCGGCGTGCAGCTCGAGCACGCGCGATGCGGATTCCCGGAATCCGGCGACGCCGAAGATCTGGGAACCGATGTGGCAGTGCAGGCCGGCGAACTCCAGACCGGGGATCTCGCGGATCCGGGCGACCGCGACCTCCGCCTCGGCGAGCGGGAAACCGAACTTCTGGTCCTCGTGGGCCGTGGCGAGGAAGTCATGGGTCTCCGCGTGCACACCGCTGATCACGCGGACCATCACGCGCTGCACGGTGTCGGTCCGCGCCGTGATGGCCGCCAACCGCTCGATCTCGATCGCACTGTCGACGACGATGGTGCCGACCCCGACGGCGACCGCTCGTTCCAGTTCGGCGACCGACTTGTTGTTGCCGTGGAAGCCGAGCGAGGAGGGCGCCACGCCCGCGGCGAGGGCCACCTCGAGCTCGCCGCCTGTGCATACGTCGACGCGCAGTCCCTCGTCGACGACCCAGCGTGCGACCGTCGTGCACAGGAACGCCTTCCCCGCGTAGTACACCTGCGCGGTCGTGCCATGCGCGGAGGCGGCACGGTCGAACGCGTCGCGGAAGGCCCTCGCGCGCCCGCGCACCTCGTCTTCGTCGAGCACGAGGAGCGGCGTGCCGTAGGTGCGCACCAGCTCCGGTGCGGGCACGCCGGCGAGCACCAGAGCGCCGTCCTCATCCCGTGCCGCCGACGCCGGCCAGACGCCGGCCGCGAGATCGTTCGGGTCGTCGGGGACGACGAGCCAGTCCGGAGCGAGCGTGGCGGCAGAGTCGAGCACGGAACACCAATCGTGGGACGGATCTCGGGCGGGAGGCGCACATCGAGTTGCCCCGATTCTAGGGCACCCCCTGCATCGCCCTGGTCATGGTGACACGCCGCGTCAACCCCCTGTGGACGCCCTCCCCGGGGCTCATAGGGTGGGGGCGTGGCAGACACCGACACCCGAGACACCGACAACCGTCCCGAGGCCCCGTCGCGCCCCGGACTCGTCGCCCGCATCACGGGACCGGCGATCGCCTGGGCGCTGGCCCGGCGGCCTGTCCGCGCCGTGCTGCTCTATTCCGAACGCCGCGGTCCGATGCTCGCCGACAGCGTCACCTACCGCGCGCTGTTCAGCGTGTTCGCCGGCGTCCTCCTCGGGTTCTCGCTCGCCGCCCTCTGGCTCTCGGGCAATCCCGACGCCTGGCGGGCGATCGTCGACGCGGTGCAGTCGGCCGTCCCCGGCCTCATCGGGGACGGCGGTGTCATCAATACCGAAGACCTTCGGTCGCCGGCCTCGTTCTCGATCGCCGGCATCATCTCCCTCGTCGCGCTGCTGGGGTCAGCTCTCGGTGCCATCGGCTCGCTCCGTACTGCCATCCGCACGATCGCCGGGACGATCCAGGCCGACATCCTGTGGATCTGGGTCATCATCCGCAACCTCCTCCTGGGTCTGGGCATCGGGCTCGCCTTCGTGCTCGCCGCCGGGGTCACGTTCATCGGACAGCTCGGTGTGACCTGGATCGGCGACCTGCTCGGTGTGCCGTCGGACTCCCCGCTGCTCGCATGGAGCGTGCGGGTGCTCTCCCTGCTGGTGGTCTTCGCCCTCGACGCCGCCCTCATCGTCGGCGCCTTCCTGCTGCTCTCCGGGGTGCGCCCCTCCGCCCGCTCGCTGTGGACCGGAGCGCTCCTCGGCGCGTTCGGCCTGATCGTGCTGCAGCAGCTCTCGGGCCTCTTCGTCGGGGGCGCCACGAGCAACCCGCTCCTGGCCTCGTTCGCCTCGCTGCTCGCCCTGCTGATCTGGCTGCAGCTGTCCACCCAGGTGATCCTCGTCGCGTGCGCCTACATCGTCACGGCCGAGGAGGAGCGCGGCGACCGTCTGCACGAACGGTTCGGGGCGCGGACGTTCGTCCAGCGGCGTCTGCAACGCGCCGAGGTCGACGTGAAGGTCGCGACCGCCGAGCTGCGCGAGGCGCAGCGCGCGGCGGCCGAGGAGAACGGCACCCCCGAGAAGTCGTGACGCCCTCGTAGTGACCGAATCCGCTACGGTGGTCACAACGAGAGGGGATGCATGTCCGCGCATCGTCGCACCGTGATCCTTCCCGGAGGGGAGGCGTCGGTGCTGGAGTGGCGACCCGCCGCGGAGACCCGGGTCCCGGTGCTCCTCCTGCACGGCGGAGGCGCCGACAGCGCCGCCCTCTCCTGGGGAGAAGTCGGGCCTGCGCTCGCCGCGGCGGGCCACCGCGTGTTCGCCCCCGATCATCCCGGATTCGGTCGCAGTCCCCGCGCGACGCACCCTCTGACGCAGGAGTGCCTCGTCGCGGGGGTGGGCGACGTCGTCGAGGCCCTCGGTCTCCGCGAGTATGCGATCGCCGGGTTGTCGCTCGGCGCGGGGATGACGCTCGGCCACCTCCTGGATCGTCCGGAAGGGGTGCGGTCCGCCGCCCTCCTCGGAAGCTACGGTCTGATGCCGCGTCTGACCGACGGTCCGTTCAGCGCCGTCGCCCATCTGTCCACCTTCCTGCTCCTACGGTCCGGCCTGCTCGGGGCGATGACGCGCGCATACGGCCGTGACCGGAGGGCGATGGAGCGCGGGCTCCGGGATCTGGTGCGCTCCCCCGCGGCACGCACGCCCGCTCTCGTGGACGCGGTGCTCGACGAAGCGACGACCGGTCAGGGACTCCGCACGTTCGGAGAGTGGCAGCGCGACCAGGTACGGCCGATGCGGCTCCGGACGGACTACCGCGATCGGCTCGCCGAGATCCGCACCCCCGTGCTCCTCGTGCACGGCGACCGGGACTCCGGGGTCCCGCTGCGACGAGCGCAGGACGCGGCCGCGGCCCTGCCCTGCGGAACGCTCGTGGTCGTCCCCGGTGCCGGCCACTGGGTGCAGCGCGACCGCCCCGACGTCGTCATCCCGGCGCTGCGCGACGCCTTCGCCGGGGGGTCCGATGCCTAGGCCGCTCGTGCCGGACCGCCGACGCCGCATCCTGGACGCGGCGGAGCACCTCGTCCTGACGGCCGGGTTCGACGCGATGAGCGTTGCGGCGATCGCGCACGGTGCCGGCATCGGCAAAGGCGCGGTGTACCGGGAGTTCGCGGCGAAGCAGGACATCCTCGACGCCCTGCTCGAACGCGGCGCCGCGCGGCTCGCGGACGACGTCGCGCGGCTCGCGGGCGTGGATCCCTCGCTCAGCACCCTCTACCGCGCGACGGCGGTGGCGCTGCTCGACGACGACCTCATGACCGCGGCGTTCCTCGACGACGCGGGCGTGCTGGGCGCGCGGGTGTCCGCACAGCCGCCCGCCCGGTACCGAGCGCGGCATGCGCGCGTCGTCGCCACGATCCGCGATCTGCAGGAACGCGGACGCATCCGGCGCGACGTCGACCCCGAAGGCCTGGCTCTGGCGCTGTCCAGCGCGACAATCGGGCTGCTCTCCGCCGCCTCCGTCCTGGGCCCCCTGGATGCCGCTCGCTTGGAGAGCGCCATCGACACCATCGGCCGCATGGCCGCGACCTTCGAGACGGAGTGACATGCATCACGAGACTTTCGGCTCCCCGGGGACCCGTCCTCTGCTGCTTCTGCACGGCGGCGGCGTCGCCGGGTGGATGTGGGACCCGATGCGTCGTCACCTCGACCCGGCACGGCGCATCATCATCCCCGACCTTCCCGGCCACGGTCGCAGCGCGACGGCGGACTACGTGTCCCACGAGGAGACGGTGGCGGGGCTCGTCGCCCTCCTGGAGCAGGAAGGGGAAGCAGCCACCGTCGTCGGGTTCTCCCTGGGCGCGCAACTCGCCGTGCTGCTCGCCGCCCGGCGCCCGGATCTCGTCGGCGACGCCGTCGTCATCAGCGCCCAGGCGGAGCCGATGCGCGCCGCCGGTCCCACCCTCGCCCTGCTCCGCCTGACCGCCGGACTCGCGAGGAACCCGCGCTTCGCCCGTCTCCAGGCGCGCGAGCTGTTCATCCCCGACGAGCTGCTCCCTCGGTATCTGGAGACCTCCGCCGCCCTCTCCCGCACGACGCTGCTGCGCGCGGTCGGGGAGAATCTACGGTTCACGACCCCGCCGGCGTGGCGCGCGCACCCCGGCTCCGCTCTGGTGCTCGTCGGCGCGAACGAGAAGCCGCTCATGCACCGTTCCGCCGAACTGCTCAGTCGCGTGCATCCGCGGGCGACCCTCGACGTGGTCGCGGAGTGCGGACACGGCATTCCGCTGCAGCAGCCCGCCGCGCTCGCCGCCCGTCTGGAAGAGAGCCTGTCCGCCTGACCCGGGGCGGAGCGGTCAGCGGTCGCAGGTGCCCTTCTCCTGGAGCGACTCGTCGGTGACGATCGCGCCGTTCACGTCGATGTCGATCACGGCCTCACCGTCGACGATCTCCACGCCTGTCAGCGTGAGACCGGCAGGGAGCTGGTCCGCGATGCACACGCGCCGCGGCTCCGTGATCCCGGCACCGAGGGAGCCGAGGGACGACCCGACCCGGTCCAGATCGATGTCCACGCCGCCGATGCTCGCCGCTACCGGCGTGAGTTCGAGATCACCGTCGACGGCCCCGGGAGTGAGGGTCACCGACACCGGCACCGCAGTGCCGAGCACGTCGAACGAGCCGGCGAGCGTCGCGTTCGGCGCCGCGAACTCGACCGTCTCCACCGGGAGGTCGGTATCGGAGAGCAGAGCGGTGAACTGTTCCTGATCGATGCGGATGGTGCCGTCCGCGCCGTCGAGGTCTCCGCCCCGCAGCGGCACGCCCGTCGCCGTGACGTCCGCCGCTCCCGTGATGCCCTCCAAGGTGATGGCATCGGTCGACAGTCGCAGGGTGTCCAGGCGTCCGGCGACGAGCTGCGGGACCAGAAGCCCCTCGGTCTCGACGTCGAGCTGCTGATCGGCGGGGAGGTCGAGCTGCTCGATCACGATCGATCGGACGGCGCCGGGGAGCACCGCGCGGGCGACGAACTCCGCCGCCACCACGAGCGCCGCGAGCACGACCACGACGATGAGCACCACCCAGGGCCACCGACGACGACGCGTCGCACCGGTATCACCCCGGTCGTCCCTGGAGCCGGGGATGACGAGCGTCGGATGCTCGTCCGAGGGCTCCGGGTACGGCAGCGTGCGGTTGTCGTCGCTCATGGCGCTCCCTACATGCGCTCGGGCGCGGAGACGCCGAGCAGGTCGAGCCCGTTGCGGAAGACCTGACCGGCGGCGTCGTTGAGCCACAGGCGCGTGCGATGCACGTCCTCGACCGGCGCGTCGCTCAGCGGGATCACCCGGCAGTTGTCGTACCAGCGGTGGTAGAGCCCGGCGAGCTCCTCGAGGTAGCGGGCGACGCGATGCGGCTCGCGCACCTCGGCGGCGAAGGCCACGATGCGGGGGAACTCCTGGAGCGCCCCCAGCAGCGCCGCCTCGGTCTCATGCGTGAGCGTCTCCGGAGCGAAGACCGACCGGTCGATGCCGGAGTCGGCGGCGTTGCGAGCGACGTTGTGCGTGCGGGCATGCGCGTACTGCACATAGAACACGGGGTTGTCGTTGGTGCGCTTCTGCAGCAGCTCGGGATCGAGGTCGAGCGGAGAATCGGCGGGTGAGCGCTCCAGCGAGTAGCGCAGCGCGTCCGTGCCGAGCCAGTCCAGCAGGTCGTCCATCTCGATGATGTTGCCGGCGCGCTTGCTGAGGCGGGCGCCGTTGATCGACACCATCTGTCCGATCAGCACCTGGATGTTCGTCGCGGGGTCGTCGCCTGCCGCCCCCGCGACCGCCTTGAGACGGTGCACGTAGCCGTGGTGGTCGGCGCCGAGCAGGTAGATCTTGTCGCGGAAGCCGCGGTCGCCCTTGTTCAGGTAGTAGGCGGCGTCGGCGGCGAAGTACGTGTACTCGCCGTTGGAGCGACGGATCACGCGGTCCTTGTCGTCGCCGAAGTCGGTCGTGCGCACCCAGACGGCGCCGTCCTCGTCGAACACGTGGCCCTGTTCGCGCAGACGATCGACGGCGTGGTCGATGAGGCTGGTACCCGAGGCGTCCTTCGCGTGGAGGGTGCGCTCGGAGAACCACACGTCGAACGGCACGTTGAAGCGCTCGAGGGAGTTCTTGATCTCGGCGAGCTGGTACTCGTAGCCGAGCTCGCGGGCCACCGTGAGCTGCTCCTCCTCCGGGAGGTCGAGCAGGTCGGGGCGGGCCTCGAGCACGCGTCCGGCGAGCGTCGCGATGTACTGCCCCGGGTAGCCGCCCTCCGGCGTGGGCTCCCCCTTGGCCGCCGCCAGGACGGAGGCGGCGAAGCGGTCCATCTGCACACCCGCGTCGTTGATGTAGTACTCGCGCACCGCGTGGGCACCGCTCGCGAGGAGCAGGCGGACGATCGCGTCACCGAGGGCCGCCCAGCGCGTGTGCGCGATGTGCAGCGGGCCGGTGGGGTTGGCCGAGACGAACTCGACGTTCACGCTGACGCCCTCCTGCGAGGAGTTCGTCCCGTACGCGGGACCGGCGTCGACGATGACCTTCGCGAGCGCACCGGCGGCCGCCGCGTCGAGACGGATGTTGAGGAACCCGGGGCCCGCGACCTCCACGCTCGCGATGCCGTCCACATCAGCCAGTCCGTCGGCGATCTGCTGGGCGAGCTCGCGCGGGTTCGTGCCGAAGGGCTTGGCCAGGCGCATGGCGATGTTCGAGGCCCAGTCGCCGTGGTCGCGGTTGCGCGGACGCTCGAGCACGATGTCGGCGGCGGAGAGGTCGAACGGCTCGCCCGGACGTCGTTCCTCGGCGATGGGAGCGAGGACGGCGAGGAGGGCGTGGGCGAGCGTTTCAGGATTCATAGATCCCCCAGTTTACGGGGGCGCGCGGGCCCACCCCGTCGCCCCGCGTGCCGCGGAGTTTGCGATCCGTCGTCCGTGATCTACTCTCACACCATGAACGCCCCCGCCGCCTCTCGTCGACTGCGCATCGCGGGCGTCGCCGCCGCCCTCCTCGTCGCCGTCGCCGCGGGCGTTCTGGGAGTCTGGCGGCCCTGGGTTCCGGCGCCGTCGTCCCTCCCGGTCGGCGCCGCCGCCGGTGACGACTCCGTCGCGGTGATCGCCCCCGCACCCCTCGCACTCCCCGACGAGCCGACCGTCCTCGTCTTCGGCGATTCCTGGACTTACGGCTCAGCCGCATCCGAGCCCACGCTCGGCTATGCGTACGTCCTGGCCGACCTCCTCCACGGCACGACCATCGTGGACGGCGTCCGGGGCAGCGGCTACCTCAAGCCCGGTATCGACGGCCCCACCTTCGGCGAGCGCATCGCGGCACTGGACCCGGCCCTCGATCCGGACCTCGTCATCATCCAGGGCTCCATCAACGACCGTGCGCAGGGCGAGGCCGGCTACCGTGACGCCGTCACCGCCGCGTGGGACGCACTAACGGCGCTCTACCCGAAGGCCGCGATCGTCGTGCTCGGCCCCGCGCCGCACGAGCTTCCGCTCGGCGACCAGACCGCCCGCATCGACCGGGACCTCGCGGCTCTCGCCTCGGCCCGCGGCTGGTGGTACATCTCCCCGATCGAGCGAGACTGGATCACCGACGACAACTATCTCTCCGTGATCGACGTGGAGGTCGGGCGCAAGCATCCGTCCACCGACGGTCACCGCTATCTCGCGGAAAAGCTGGCGGCAGCGCTCGAGGAACTGCGCGCCGCGCCGGTCACGGAGGCCGGTGGGTCGGAGACCACCCCCGACGAGTGATATTGTCGATCGGTACGCCTCCGTAGCTCAGTGGATAGAGCGCCGGTTTCCGGTACCGTAGGTCGCAGGTTCGACTCCTGTCGGGGGCACGTACAGCAAGAGGGATCGTCCGCACGGACGGTCCCTCTTCTCGTTCACCCGGAGGTCGCTCAGCGGGCCCGACGCCCGGACCGGTAGCCTGGATCCGTGCCCTCCCTCCACGTCGCCGGTTCGACGCGCGCTCCGCGCCGTCTGTCGTCCGCGACGCCGATGACGGAGTGGATGCGCGTGGTCCTGCACCCCGGCACCAACGGGTGGACGAGCGTCTGGGGCACCCTCTCGCACGGCGAGATCGCGGGCTGCCCGCCGCCACAGGGATAAGCCGCACCCGGACGGGTGCGGCGCCATCGCGTCACCCACCCATCTGCCGTGAGGTCTCCCTGTGTCTTCTTCGTCGTCCCCTGCCCGTTTCCGTCTCGCGCCGCATGAGCTCTGGCGCGGCATCCGTTCCACCGCTCGCAGCGACGTGCTCGGCGGCGGTCTGCTGCTGACCGCCACGCTCGCCGCGCTGATCCTCGCCAACTCCCCCGCCGCCCCCTGGTACGAGGCGCTCAGGGACTTCCGTTTCGGGGTCACGGAGTGGCACCTCGAGCTCAGCGTGGGCGCCTGGGCCGCCGACGGCCTGCTCGCGGTGTTCTTCTTCGTCGTCGGACTGGAGCTGAAGGAGGAGTTCGTCGCCGGGCGCCTGCGCGACCCGCGCCGTGCGGCGCTTCCGATCGCCGCCGCGGTCGGCGGCGTCATCGTGCCCGCCCTGTTCTTCGTCGCGATCAACGCGACCTCGGGCGCCGACGTGCTGCGCGGATGGGCGATCCCCACGGCCACCGACATCGCGTTCGCGATCGCCGTGCTCGCCGTCGTCGGCCGCTTCCTGCCGCCGGCCCTGCGGGTCTTCCTGTTGACCCTCGCGATCATCGACGACCTCATCGCCATCACGATCATCGCCACCTTCTACACCGAGACCATCAGCTTCCCGTGGCTGATCCTCGCGCTCCTCCCCCTCGCGGGCTTCGCACTCGCCGTGCAGAACGGCATCCGGTCCTGGTGGATCCTGCTGCCCCTCGCGCTCGCCGTCTGGGGCCTCGTGCATGCGTCGGGGGTGCACGCGACGGTCGCCGGCGTGCTGCTCGGCTTCATGGTCCCGGTGCGCCCGACCGAGCGCGCGCGGGTGCGGACCGGGACGGACGCGGACGGCGCCGCGGTCTACGACGGCCTCGCCGCGCACTTCGCGGACCGCTGGGGCATCGTCGCGACCCTCGTCGCCGTCCCGGTGTTCGCCTTCTTCGCGGCCGGCGTCGAGATCGGCGGCATGGACGGCCTCGTCTCGGCGCTGACCGATCCGATCACCATCGGGATCATCGTGGGCCTCGTGCTCGGGAAGCCCGTCGGCATCCTGCTCACGACCTTCCTGTTGAGCCGAGTGCCGGCCCTGCGCCTCGACGAGACGCTGCGCTGGCCGGATCTCGCGGGCATGTCCCTGCTCGCGGGCATCGGGTTCACCGTCTCGCTGCTGGTGGGCGAGCTCGCGTACGGCAGCAGCAGCGTCGCGGACGATCACGTGAAGATCGGGGTGCTCGTCGGCTCGCTCCTCGCCGCGGTCCTCGGCGGACTCGTCCTCGCGGCCCGCAGCCGGAAGGCCCGCGCGGAGGAAAGAACCGTGGCCGCGGGGTGATCGCACCCTCTACGCTTTCCCGCTCCATCCGTCAACGCCCTCAGGGACCGCTGGGGACGCTGGTTAGCGTCGGTCTCCCCACGCAGACAAGGAGCACCCGATGAAGGCGATGACCTACCGCGGACCGTACAAGATCCGCGTCGAGGAGAAACCCGATCCGACGATCCAGCATCCGAACGACGCGATCGTACGGGTCACGAGAGCTGCTGTCTGCGGGTCGGATCTCCACCTCTTCCACGGCATGATGCCCGACACCCGCATCGGGCACACCTTCGGTCACGAGATCGTCGGGGTGGTGGAAGAAGTCGGTCCCTCCGTGGAGAGCCTGCGGCCGGGAGACCGGGTAATGGTGCCGTTCAACATCTACTGCGGCTCCTGCTACTTCTGCCGGCGCGGCCTCTTCTCGAACTGTCACAACGTGAACCCCAACGCGACCGCGGTCGGGGGGATCTACGGCTACTCGCACACGACAGGCGGGTACGACGGCGGGCAGGCGGAGCGTGTCCGTGTGCCGTTCGCGGATGTCGGCCCGTCGGTGATCCCGGAGTGGCTGGCCTCCGAGGACGCGCTGCTGCTCACCGACGCGTTCTCCACCGGATACTTCGGCGCCCAGCAGGCCGACATCGCCGAAGGCGACACGGTGGTGGTCTTCGGCGCCGGGCCCGTCGGCCTCGCCGCCGCCCGCTCGGCCTGGTTCCTCGGCGCCGGACGGGTCATCGTCGTCGACCACCTCGACTACCGGCTCGAGAAGGCACGGGACTTCGCCTTCGCCGAGACGATGCACCTCCACGAAGCCGGCGACATCGTGCTCGCGCTGAAGAAGGCGACCGGCTACCTCGGCGCGGACGTGGTGATCGACGCGGTCGGCGCGGAGGCCGACGGCAGCGTCATCCAGCACGTGACCGCCGCGAAGCTCAAGCTGCAGGGCGGCTCCCCCGTCGCGGTCAACTGGGCCATCGACAGCGCACGCAAGGGCGGCACCGTGTCGATCCTCGGCGCCTACGGCCCGCTGGTGACCTCGGTGCGCCTCGGCGACATCATGAACAAAGGGCTCACGGTACGCGGCAACCAGGCTCCCGTGAAGAGGCAGTGGCCGCGATTGCTCGAACACATCCAGGCGGGCCACATCCGTCCGTCCGAGCTGCTGACGCATCGGTTCCCGCTGGAGCACATCGCGGAGGCCTACCACGTGTTCTCTTCCAAGCTCGACGACTGCATCAAGCCGCTCATCGTCGTCGGAGAGGAATGACCATGCCGTACGAAGGATCTCGCCCCATCCCCGCACCGACCCCCGAGGAACTGCGCGCCCGCATTCCGGGCTGGGGTGCCGATCTCGCCCCCGAGCATCGGCGCACCTGGCAGCAGCTGGAGGATGTGGGTGACACCGGCGCGCACTGGGACCTCCCCGAGCGTCAGGGCCCCGACCGCGGTCGCGAGCGCTCGATCGAGCACGCGATGCTGCCTCCCGTCTGGGGCACCGCGCAGCCGCTGCACGGCCTGTCCGGTGCCATCCGGCGCGTCGCCTACGACCGGTTCAGTGAGACGAAGAACACGCGCTGGTTGCTGCTCGTGCTGGGAGACCGTGTGGACGCCGTCACGGCGCACGCCCGCTCCCTGCTCACCCGGCGACCGGACGACCCCATCACACAGACCGGCGTCCTCGCGGAACCGCAGCATCGTCCGCTCTCGTCGCGGTTCGGACGGGGCCGCGTCGATCTCCGGCACACGTGGCTCGACCCGATCATCGTCGTGGGGCCCTGGGTGCTGACGGCGGTCCTGAGCGTCCGCGCTCTCCGCCGCCTCGGCCGTCGGCGCTGAGCCGGGACCGAGACGGCGGCGTGGTGGCGTTCAGCGCTGCAGGATGCCCGCGGTGACGACCTCCGGACGGAGATCGAGCCGCCGCAGCAGTTGCGCGTTGAGCGCCACCACGATCGTCGACAGCGACATCAGCACCGCGCCCACCGACATCGGCAGCACGAAGCCGATCGGGGCGAGGACACCCGCCGCGAGCGGGACGGAGAGCAGGTTGTAGCCGGCCGCCCACCAGAGGTTCTGCGTCATCTTCCGGTACGAGGCGCGGGACAGCTCGATCACCGACAGCACCGCACGCGGGTCGTCGCCAGCGAGGATGACGCCGGCGGAGGCGATCGCCACCTCGGTGCCGGCCCCGATGGCGAGACCGACGTCGGCCTGAGCGAGCGCGGGGGCGTCGTTCACGCCGTCCCCCACCATCGCGACCCTGCGCCCCTCGCGCTGCAGCTCCTGCACCTTCGCGGCCTTGTCCTCCGGCCGGACGCCGGCGAACACGCGGTCGATGCCGAGGTCCTCCGCGACGGTGTGGGCGACGGCTTCCGCGTCGCCGGTGATCATCACGACCTGGACACCGAGCGCGTGCAGCGCGTCGACCGCGTCCCGCGACTCCGGGCGCACCTCGTCCGCGAGCTTGAGCGCCCCGATGACGTGTCCATCCCGCAGCACATGCAGGATGATCGCGCCGTCCGCACGCCAGCCCTCCGCGACGGGGAGCTCCTGCGCCCCCTCCTCCGTGAGCAGGTGCGGGCCGCCGACCCGGATCACAGCTCCATCCACCGTCGCGGTGACGCCCACCGCCGGCGAGGATGAGAAATCGCGACTGGCCGACACCCGGAGCTCCCTGCCGCGAGCGGCCCGGACGATGGCCTTCGCGAGCGGATGCTCGCTGTCGGCCTCGGCGGCCGCGGCGAGCGCGAGCACCTCGTCCGCCGTCGCGGCACCGGCCACCGACACCTCGGAGACGACGGGCTCGCCCTTCGTCAGCGTGCCGGTCTTGTCGAACAGCACCGTGTCGACGGTGCGCATGCTCTCCAGGGCCAGCCGGTCCTTGACGAGCACGCCACCGCGGGCCGCGCGCTCCGTCGCGATGGACACGACGAGCGGGATCGCCAGGCCCAGCGCGTGCGGGCAGGCGATCACGAGCACGGTGATCGTCCGGATGACGGCATCGTCCGGCAGGCCGACGGCGCTCCACACCACCGCGGTGATCACGGCGGCGCCCAGCGCGAACCAGAACAGCCAGCCGGCGGCCGTATCGGCCAGGCGCTGCGCACGGGACGAGGAGTTCTGTGCCTCCGTGACCAGCCGCTGGATCCCGGCGAGCGTCGTGTCGTCTCCGGTCGCGGTGATCTCGACGCGCAGCCCGGAGTCCGTGGCGACGGTGCCCGCGGTCACCGGATCGCCAGCCGCCCGGGTGACGGTGCGGGACTCCCCCGTCACCATCGATTCGTCCATCGAGGCGCGGCCGTCGACGATCCGCCCGTCCGCGGGGATGCTGCCGCCGGGACGCACCAGCACGACATCGCCCACGCGGAGGTCCGACGGCGAGACCCGCACGACCTGATCGCCCTCGACGCGCTCGGCCTCGTCCGGCAGCAGCGCGGCCAGCGAGTCGAGGGCGGAGGTGGTCTGCGCCAGCGAGCGCATCTCGATCCAGTGTCCGAGCAGCATGATGACGATGAGGAGCGCGAGCTCCCACCAGAAGTCGAGCTCGTGATGCAGCAGGCCGAGGCTCGCTCCCCAGGAGGCGACGAACGCCACCGTGATCGCGAGCCCGATGAGCAGCATCATGCCGGGCTGCCGCGCACGGATCTCGCTGACGGCGCCGGTGAGGAACGGCTTGCCGCCCCACACGTACATGACCGTGCCGAGGACCGGCGACACCCAGGAGAGCCCGGGGATGTCGGGAAGCGGGTAGCCGACGATCATCGCGAACATGCCCGAGAGCAGCACGGTCGGTACCGCGAGCACGAGCATGATCCAGAACAGCCGCCGGAATTGGGCGACGTGGTCGCCATGACCGCCATGGCCGCCGTGACCGCCGTGTCCCACGTGATCGCCGTGTCCCGCGTGATCGCCGTGCCCCGCCTGATCAGCGTGCCCGGAGTGCCCGCTGTGGTCCGCGTGCGTCCCGGTCCCCGCCCCGGCGGGGTGTCCGTGGTCGGAATGGTCGTGATGCGAGGTGCTCATGTCTTCCCTCCAACGTCGATGCTGCCGTGCGGGGCCGGTCCGGCCGCGTCCCCGCACGGGTGGGCGCTCAGGCCACCCTGGTGTACTTCGCGGGATCGGCGTCGAACGCCGGCCCGCAGCCCGCGCAGCAGGATCCTGCGGGGGAATCGGACATGTCGGTGCTCCTCTGTCGTTCGTTCACGGGGTGTCCACCGCCGTGCTGCGGAAGGACCGCAGGCGGAGGCTGTTGCCGACGACGAAGACGCTGGAGAACGCCATCGCCGCACCGGCGAGCATGGGGTTGAGCAGACCGAGCGCCGCGAGCGGGATCGCTGCGACGTTGTAGGCGAAGGCCCAGAACAGGTTGCCCTTGATCGTGCCGAGCGTGCGGCGGGACAGCCGGATCGCGTCGGCCGCACTGCGGAGGTCGCCGCGGACGAGGGTGATGTCGCTCGCCTCGATCGCCGCGTCGGTCCCGGTCCCCATCGCCATCCCGAGGTCGGCCTGCGCGAGAGCCGCAGCGTCGTTCACGCCGTCCCCGACCATCGCGACGACCTTGCCCTCGTCCTGGAGACGGCGCACCACGTCCACCTTCTCCTGGGGCAGGACCTCGGCGATCACCTCGGTGATCCCGACCTCGCGCGCGATCTGCTCTGCCACCGCGCGGCTGTCTCCCGTGAGCAGGACGGGCGTCAGCCCCAGCGCCCGGAGCTGCGCCACCGCCTCCGCGCTCGTGGCCTTGACCGAGTCGGCGACCACCAGCACCCCGCGGGCACGGCCGTCCCAGCCCACCGCGATCGCGGTCTTGCCCTGGGCCTCCGCCTCTGCCTTGGCCGCACTCAGCGCCGCGGACAGGTGCTGCGACCAGTCGGCGAGCAGCGTGGCGCGTCCCACGACGACGGCGTGGCCGTCCACGATCCCCTGGACGCCCTTGCCCTCGATGTTCACGAACTCCTCGACGCGCGGCAGGGCGCCGAGCTCCCGGGTGGCCGCGGCCGCCACGGCCTGCGCGATGGGGTGCTCGGAGGCGTCCTCGAGGGCACCGGCGAGCCGCAGCAGCTCCTCCCGCTGGACGCTGGCGTCAGTGTGCACCGCGGTCAGCGTCATGCGACCGGAGGTGACGGTCCCCGTCTTGTCGAGCACGACCGTGTCGACCTTCCGGGTCGACTCCAGCACCTCGGGCCCCTTGATGAGGATGCCCATCTGGGCGCCGCGACCGGTGCCGACGAGCAGAGCGGTCGGCGTGGCCAGGCCCAGCGCGCAGGGGCAGGCGATGATGAGCACCGCGACTGCGGCCGTGAAGGCGGCGGCAGCCGGGAACCCGGCGGCCAGCCATGCCACCAGCGTGCCGAGGGCGATCACGATCACGATCGGCACGAAGATCCCGGAGACACGATCCGCGAGTCGCTGGACCTCCGCCTTCCCCGTCTGCGCCTCCTCCACGAGGCGCGCCATCTGCGCGAGCTGAGTGTCGGCGCCGACGCGGGTCGCGCGGACGACGAGGCGTCCGCCGGCATTCACCGTGGCCCCGGTGACGACGTCGCCCTCCCTCACTTCCACAGGTACCGACTCGCCGGTCAGCATCGAGGCGTCGACCGCGGAGGAGCCACCGGCAACGACGCCGTCCGTGGCGATCTTCTCCCCTGGACGCACGACGAACTCGTCCCCGACCCGCAGCTCGCTCGTCGGGATCCGGGTCTCGACGCCCTGCCGGAGCACGGCGACCTCCTTCGCGCCGAGCTCCAGCAGCGCGCGGAGCGCCGCACCGGCCTGACGCTTAGAGCGCTTCTCGAAGTAGCGCCCGGCGAGGATGAACGTGGTCACCCCCGCCCCGACCTCGAGGTAGATGTTCCCGGCACCGTCACTGGGCGCGACGGTGAGTTCGAAGGGGTGCGTCATGCCGGGCATCCCAGCAGTGCCGAAGAAGAGCGCGTACAGCGACCACAGCAGGGCGGCGATCGTGCCCATCGAGATGAGCGTGTCCATCGTGGCCGCACCGTGCCGGAGGTTGATCCACGCCGCCTTGTGGAACGGCCAGGCCGCCCACACGATCACGGGACCCGCGAGCGCGAGCGACAGCCACTGCCAGTACGTGAACTGGAGCGCCGGGATCATGGCCATCGCGATGACCGGGACGGTGAGCACGACGGAGGCGATCAGTCGCTGCCGGAGCGCCGTGAGCTCGGGATCCGGCTCTTCCCCGTCGGGTTCCTTCCCCTCGGGCCCGGGAGGCGCGGGGACGACCGCGGTGTATCCGGTCTTCTCGACCTCGGCAATGAGCAAGGCGGTGTCGACGCCCGCCGGCGCCGTGACGCTCGCCTTCTCTGTCGCGTAGTTCACGGTGGCGGTGACGCCGTCGAGACGATTGAGCTTCTTCTCGATCCGCATCGCGCACGACGCGCAGGTCATGCCGCCGATCTCCAGCTCCACGCTGGTCGCGGATGGGGTGTCCATCAGGCCCTGACCGCCTGGTATCCCGCCTCATCGACGGCGGCCAGCACGGCGCCCTCATCGACGGGTGCGGAGCTCTGCACCACGAGCTTCCCGCTCTGCGCACTGACGTCGATACCCTCGACACCGGGAATGCGCGACACCTCGTCGCGGATCGCCATCTCGCAGTGGCTGCAGCTCATTCCGGTGACCTGGTACTCGGTGGTGCTCATCGTGATTCCTTTCTCGGGATACCCCCCTGGGGTATACCTTCGGCTCAACCCTATACCCTCCGCGGGTATTCCCGCATCTCCCGTCGCCGGCGGGCTCCTCTGCGGCGGGTGAAGAGGGCTGAAGATCGTCGGTCGCACCTGCGAAGATCACAGTCATGCAGTCTTCACCGCTGTCTTCCTGGCGGGACACCGCCACACGCCGCACCGTCGAGGCTTTCGTCGTCGCCGCGACCGAGGGGCCGGACGCCGTCCCCGTGGACGAACGCATCGCCGTCTTCGACAACGACGGGACCCTGTGGTCGGAGAAGCCCATGCCCACCCAACTGCATTACGTGGTGGAGCGCTGGCGCGAGGCGGCCACCCGCGACCCGTCGCTCGCCGCCCGGCAGCCGTACCGCGCCGCGGTCACCGGCGACCTCGCCTGGCTCGGAACCGCGATCGACAGACACTACGCCGGCGACGACTCCGACCTCGGCGTCATCATCCAGGCGCTCGTGGGGTTGACCGACGGTGTCAGTGTGGAGGACTACGCCCGTTCGGTCACGGAGTTCTATCGCTCCGCGCGGCACCCGCTCCTCGGCCGCCCCTACGCGCAGTCCGTGTATCAGCCGATGGTCGAGCTGCTGCGGTACCTCGAGAGCCATGGCTTCACCTGCTACATCGTGTCGGGCGGCGAGCGCGACTTCATGCGGCCGATGACCCAGGCGAACTACGGAATTCCTCCGGAGCGGGTGATCGGCTCGGCGCTGGGGCTCACCTACGACGAGAAGGATGCCAGTGTCCGCTACTCGTCTGCCCTGGCGTTCTTCGACGACGGACCGGAGAAGCCGGTGCGGATCTGGAGCCGGATCGGTCAGCGCCCGCTACTGGCGGCCGGCAACTCCGACGGCGACATCCCGATGCTCGACTTCGCTCGTGGCGGCTCTCGTCGCGGGCTGGCGCTGCTGGTCCATCACGACGACGCGGCCCGCGACGACACGCCCTACGACACCGGGGCCGAGCGGGCTCTGGACACGGCCGGCGACCGCGGGTACACCGTGGTGAGCGTCCGGGACGACTGGGCCAGTGTGTTCGCCGACCCCGCCTGAGCCGGGAGCCGCGGGCGATCAGAGGGCGCAGCGGAAGCCGATGTGCGTCATCGCCGTGTCCTCCGCCTGCGCGGAGCGTGCGGCCGGGCGATACCGCAGGCAGTATTCGGGCGCGCAGAGGTGCGACCCGCCCTTGAGCACCCGGCGCGGAATGGGCGATCCAGGCTCGGACGACAGCAGGCTCGCGCGGTGTCCCGCCTCCACGCCCACGGCACCCGGCAGCACGTGCCGGTGCGTCCAGTAGTCCGCCGTCCATTCCCAGACGTTGCCGATCATGTCCCGCAGACCGTAACCGTTCGCGGGGAAGGACCCCACCGGTGCGGTGCCGACCCATCCGCCGGCGCCGTCGTTCCGGTAGGGGAAGGCTCCCTGCCAGGTGTCCGCCATGACGGCACCGCCCGGCCTCGTCTCGTCTCCCCAGGCGAACCGCGCGCCGATCAGCCCACCGCGCGCCGCCCATTCCCATTCCGCCTCGGTCGGCAGCCGCTTGCCTGCCCACGCCGCGTAGGCGGCGGCATCCGGGTAGGCGATCTGGACCACCGGATGGTCGAGGCGGTCGTCGATCGACGACGCCGGCCCGAAGGGGCGGCGCCAGAATGCCCCCGGCTCCCAGCGCCACCACTGCCGCCAATCACGCAGATCGACGGGTCCGCGGGTGGGTGTGAACACCATCGCCCCCGGGACGAGGTCGTCGGGGTGCACACCCGGGTAGTCGGCGGGGTCCATCGGCCGCTCGGCGACGGTGACGTATCCCGTGTCCGCGACGAAGGCGGCGAACTCCCGGTTCGTCACGGGATGCTCATCCAGGGAGAATCCGTCGACGGTGCGTTCGTGGACGGGACCCTCCTCGGGATAGAACTCGTCCGAACCCATGAGAAGGGTGCCCCCGGGGATCTCGATCATCGTCGTCCACCTTCCTGCCGCGTTTCCGTCGCCCACTACCTCGTCCGCGCAGCGGCGCCGGGACGAGAAGCCTCATCCCGGCGCCGCTGCGCATTCCTCACTCGCGAGCAAGCATCGCCGCAGCCTCGAGTTCGAGATCGATGTACCGCTCCGCGCTGACATCGACGGCCACACCGAGAAGCTTGCCACCTCGGAACGGGAACGGGTTGCTGTACTGACGACTCACCGGATCAGCGCTGTCCCATCCCACGCACAGCCCGTCCCCTCCGAGCGAGAACTTCCCGACCTGCGCACGCATCGGACCGCTGCTCACCGGCTGGTCGTCGACATACAGGGTCGCTGTTCCGAGAGACTCGCCGTGCTCGCCGGCCCCCTCCCGGGCGAACTCCACGCCGAGGGTGTGCGGTCCCGGCGTGAGCTCGTCCGAGACGAAGGTCTGCTCCGGCTGCACGCCCAGGAAGTTGTAGACGTACGTGAGGCGATTGTCCTTGATGAACAGCGAGTGACCGCCGAAGCGCGAGCCGTGAGCGAAGATGACGCCCTCCGTCCCCTCCTCCAGCACGACGTCCGCGATGATCTTGTACGACCGCCCGCGCACGTTCGCCGCGACGCTCTCCGGCACCGCGACGGTGCCCGGATAGTAGACGTACCGATCGCGGACAGGCTCGGCCTGCGGCCGTTCCACTGTGAGGATCTCGCGCGCGGAGCGGTCGTCCAGCGGCAGGACGAAGTTCTTCTCCGCCTCGGCGAACCAGTCCGCGATCAGCTCCTGCAGCTTCTCGGGGTGGCTCTCCGCCAGGTTGTTCGACTCCGACCGATCCTCCGCGACGTGGTACAGCTCCCAGACGTCATCCTCGAAGTGGCCCTTGCCGCTGAGCGGTGCGTGGACGGCGGCAGCCTTCCAGCCGTCCTTCCAGATGCCCCGCGTCCCGAGCATCGAGTAGTACTGGATCCTCTTCTCGGTCGGTCCGTCCGCGGGCGCATCGAAGCTGTACTTCATGGACACACCGTCGAGCGGGCGCTGCGGCACCCCGCGGAACGTCTCGGGCATCTCGACCCCGATCACGTCGAGCACCGTCGCGACGATGTCGACCGAGTGGTGGTACTGGTGGCGCAGTTCGCCCTTCGCGGCGATCCCCTTCGGCCAGTGGACCACCAGGGGGTCGCAGGTGCCCCCGGCGAACTGGGAGTAGCGCTTGAACATCTGGAACGGCGTGGAGAAGGCCGCGGCCCATCCCGTCGGATAGTGGTTGTAGGTGTCGACCGAACCGAGGCGGTCGATCATCGCCAGATTCTCGGAGAGGTCATCCGGGTAGCCGTTGAAGAACTTGTTCTCGTTGACGGAGCCGTCGGGAGTGCCCTCGCCGGAGGCGCCGTTGTCCGCGCAGTAGAACACGATCGTGTTCTCGAGCTGTCCGGACTCCTCGAGGTAGTCGATGACCCGTCCGATCTGCGCGTCGGTGTACTCCGAGAATCCGGCGAACACCTCGGCCATCCGCGAGAACAGTCGCCTCTCGTCCTCGTTCAGCTCGGCCCACGGGCGCACGTAGTCGGCGGGGTTCGCGACATCCTCCGGAAGGGGGTTGAGCGGCGTCATCTGCGTGTCGGCCGGGAGGACGCCCCTCTCGATCATGCGCGCGAGCACCCACTCCCGATACGCGTCGTACCCGTCGTCGAACATGCCCTTGTACTTGTCGATGTACTCCTGCGGAGCGTGGTGCGGAGCGTGGTTCGCCCCCGGGCAGAACCACATGTACCAGGGCTTGGAGGGGTTGGAGGCCTGCTGGTCGCGGATCATGCCGAGCGCCTGATCGGCGAGGTCCTGGGAGAGGTGGTACCCCTCCTCGGGGGTCGCCGGCGGCTCGATGAAGTGGTTGTCCTCGACGAGATCGGGGTACCAGTTGTTGGTCTCGCCTCCGAGGAAGCCGTAGAACCGGTCGAATCCCAGCTGAAGCGGCCACATGGAGCGATCGCCACCCGGCGCGACGTCCTCTTCCGGGACGTTGTGGTTCTTGCCGAGCCAGAACGTGGAGTAGCCGTTCTGCTGGAGGACCTGACCGATCGTGGCGCACTCCGCCGGCAGACATCCGGCGAATCCGGGGAAGCCGTTCGTCCCTTCCATGATCACGCCCGCGCGATTCACGTGGTGGTTCCGGCCGGTGAGCATGGTCGACCGAGTGGGCGAGCACAGCGCTGTGGTGTGCCACTGGGTGTAGGTCAGACCGTCACGCGCGAGTCGATCCAACGTCGGCATGTTGATGCGCCCCCCGTACGGTGACCACGATGCCAACCCCGTGTCGTCGTAGAGCACCACCAGGATGTTCGGGGCGCCGTCCGGCGCCTTCGGCAACTCGTACTCCGACCAATCGGGGCGCGAGTCACGGACATCGAGCGAGATCTCTCCGCGGAAGTTCGCGTTCAGTTCCGACATCTTGTCTCCTTCGTTCACAGCGGAGCTCCGCCCCGCTCGCTGAGTCTGCGAGATCCCGCGCGGGAACTCCGCACCGCGTCACCCGGGCGGGGTGACCGCCGCGCGCTCCGACGTCGTCGCCGTCTCCGACGTCGAGCCGTGCGCGATTTCCTCCTCGTCCTCCTCGGGACGCTCGAGGAGCCCGACCAGGAGCGCCAGCACCGCCAGCCCCACCGCGGCGGCGAGTACCGCTCCCGCGGTCACCGGCCTGGTCGCGACGAGCGCGAGCAACGCGACGGTCATGCCGACGATGAGGATCGCCCCCCGATAGCGGTGGACGCTCCGACCGAAGCGGCCGGTCGAAAGACCGTGCCGCTCCCCCGCCGTCCGCACCCAGCCGAACGCGTCATCGGCTGCTCGGCGCACAGCGGATGCGCTGCGGCCGCTTCCGGCGAGCCACGCCCAGATTCCGATGAGCACCGCGGCGAACGCGAGAGCGATCATCGTCGAGCTCAGGACGGCCGTCACCTGGTCGAACACGGATTGGGCGGCGGCGGCCGACATGACGGAAGGGCTGACCGCACCGACGAAGAAGAAGCGCCCGACGCTGATCGCCCCGGCGACGACGAGGAACACGACTGTCAGCCCCGCCGCCGTCCGCCGCATCGCTCGCGGCCGATCACGGGCGAGCAGCACGCCGGCCGCGACCAGACCGAGCACGACCCAGGGCAGCCAGAACCCGGCGACGGCGGCGACCTGATACAGCACCCGCACGGAGGCCAGGGAGTCGGACTGGACGATCGGGATGGTGCGGTCGACGTCGGGGATCAGATCGGCGATGCCCACCCCGTTCTCGACGAGCACGGCCTGGACCCTGTCGATCACGATACCGACGTCGAGGGAGAGGACGCCGTCCTCTCCGAGTTGCAACGCCGTGCCCGGCTCCCCCTCCAGGATCGCGGTCGCCCGCTCATGCGCGACACGGAGCGACTGCTCCCAGATGTCGGCGAACTGCGGGGAGGCGACGACCTGTCGCACGACCCGGTCGATCAGCGACGACAGGCCGCTCGCGGCCGGTCCCTGCAACAGCGTCAGAGCGGATTCCGCCCTCGGAGGGAGGTCGAGGGTGCGGATGCCGTCGAACAGATCCCCCACCACGGCGTCGACGTCCACCTTCTCGTCGATGGCGGCCGTCACCTCGTCCGCGACGAGGTCCTGGACGTCCGGATCCTGCGCCAACGGGGCGAAGGTGGCGACGAACCGCTCGGTGTCGACGAGTTCCAGCCGGGCCCATGTACCCACCGCGGCGATCGGCGCCATCAGGACGGCCAGGACGAGCACCGCTCCTGCGGCGATGCTGCGAGTCCGCGACCGCCGGCGCGGCTGCTGCAGTGCCGCGTTCTCCCGCTCGAGGAGAAGCACACGGGCGCGCAGCTCCTCCAGTTCGCTTCCGGGGATCTCCGCGTGCGCCATCGCGTCAGCCCAGCAGCTTCTGCTTGGCGGCGGCGAACTCCTCCTCCGTGAGCACGCCGCTGGACCGCAGCGCCGCCAGTTGCTGCAGCTGGGCGACCATGTCGTCCTCCGGTGCGCTCGCCGTGACCGGAGTCTGCGGGGCGGCCATGGCCATCTGCGCCTGCTGTTGGGCTGCCTCGTACTGCTGCTGCTCGTACTCGTTCTGCGCACGCCGCTGCTGATGGCGCATCGACGCTCCCTGCACGGCCGAAGCGGTACCGGCGACGACCGCCGTGCGGACGGCGAGCCCGATCAGGCCCGGTCGTCCGAATCTTCCCATGGGCATGTCATGCACCTTCCTGTTCGAGGATGTCGACCATCGCGTTCACGACCGGCGCAGGGACGCGTTCGCTGCGGAGGACGGAGCCGCCGCTCGCCGCGAGGTCCTGAGCGCCGTGAACCTCGGCGCATCGGCGCGGACGAGTTCGGAGCACTGCCGCGCGAAGACCGGGTGCCAGCGGTAGAGGGGACCCTCGGCGCCCTCGAAGCGGTCCAGGAAGATCCCGAGCCGCACGCAGCTCTCCAGCAGTTCCGGGGCATCGTCGCGTTCGGCGACGACCGCCGCTGTCTGCGGGGTGATCTCGGTGCAGACGGTGGCGTCCAGCACGAACTCGGACAGGTGCCGGGGCAGCGAGGCCAGGACGTGCTCGCTGATGTAGCCTCGCAGCGCCGCCGTGCTGTCGACCGTTCCCGTGGCCCTCACCACGGCGCCGATGGCGATGGGCCACCGGCCCGTCTCGGCGAGGAGCGCGTCACCATCGAGGCCCGCCCGGGCGCTGAGACGCGTCGCCTCCGTCCGGTCGAAGGCGAGCACATCAGCGCCGACGAAGGCCCCGGGGTTGGTCAGCCGCAGCCTCGGCAGCGAGGCGTGGAGAGGGGGCGCACCGACGAGGAGGAGGCGCAGGCCGTCCGGAGGCCACTCCGCGAGCATGCCCAGCACGCCGTCGCGCCAGGCCGGTCCCGCACGATGCGCATCGTCGACGACCAGGTGCACGGGAGCACCTGCGGACCGCAACGTCGCGCAGATCCTCGAATATGCCGCTGCGGGTGCCAGCGGATTAGGCGACGCGTCCGCGTGCTCGTCATCGGCGAGGCCCAGGGCCTGCAGCACATCCTCGGCGAGGCGGACGGCATCGGCATCCGCGTCCCTGAGTGTCAGCCAGACGACGTCGTCGCGCTTCGCCGCCCATGCCGCGACCGCGGTGGTCTTCCCGAACCCGCTCGGTGCGCTGACGACCGTCACTCCATCGGTCTCGACGGCCGCCGTGATCGCCGCCGTGACGCGCTCCCGCCGGACGGGGCGGAAGGACGGCCGCGGCGCTCGGAAGCGCGGTCCGACGCTGAGCGCCGGCGACCGCTCAGATCTCGACATGCGACAACGGTAGCCAGGCGGTTCCCGTCCTCGGGAGGGCCCGAGCACCAATCACCCGGATGAATGAGTCGACTGACTACGCTGAGCGCGTGACCGCGCAGACATCGTCTCCCTCCGTCCCCGGCGCTCCTCTCCTGCCGCCTTCCCTGCGCGTGCTGTTGATGCTCGCCGCCGCGACGATCACGCTCGGCGGTGTCTACCTCGCCCGCGACGTGGTCGGCCCGCTCGTGCTGGCGATCGTGACCGTCGTGATCTGCGAGCCGCTTCGCCGACCGTTCCAGCGTCCGGGCTGGCACCCGTGGATCGGGACGACGGCGGTGATCGTGCTCGCCTACGTGATCCTCCTGGCGATGGCAGGACTCCTCTGGCTGGCCGGCGCGCAGTTCGCCCGGCTCGTCGGAGACCTCGCCTCCCAGGACGAGTTGCTGCGGACCGCCGATCAGGTGGTCGCCTGGCTCCAGTCGCTGGGACTGGATCAGGAAGCCGCGGACGCGGCCGGCTCGATCCTCGATCCGGAGACTCTTCTCGGAATCGTCGGCAGCCTGGGCAGCACGGTTCTGGCGGTGGCCACCGCCCTGTTCTTCGTCTGCGCGTACATCATCTTCCTCGCGGCGGACGCCGCTCGATACGGGCAGGCGCGCACGCTCTTCGGCGCGACCCACGGGTCGGTCATCGAGCGCGTCACACGTCTGCAGACGGGGGTCCGACGGTATTACGTCGTGAACGCCGTCTTCGGGGCGGTCGTCGCGATCATCGATGGGCTCGCGCTGTGGTGGATGGGCGTGCCGGCGCCGCTGGTGTGGGCGATTCTCGCGTTCGTGACGAACTTCATCCCGAACATCGGCTTCATCCTCGGCCTCGTCCCGCCGGCGATCCTCGCCTTCGTGATCGGAGGCTGGCCGCTGCTGCTGGGGGTGATCGCGGTGTACTGCGTGGTCAACGTCGTGCTCCAGGTGCTCGTCCAGCCCAAGTTCGTCAGCGACGCGGTCGATCTGAGCCTGACCCTGAGCTTCTTCTCGGTCATCTTCTGGACGTTCGTGATCGGCCCGCTGGGGGCGATCCTCTCCATCCCCCTGACCCTGCTCGTCCGCGCCGTGGTCCTCGAGGGCGATCCGGGATCCGCCTGGGTGCGCTGGGTGAGCGGTGATCGGACGGCTCGTCCCGCCCCTCCGGTCGCCGACCACCCGACGGCGCACTCCCGACGGCGTCCCCTCCGACGCTGACCCGGGCATCGCCACGGCGTTTCTGCCGGCCGATATCACCAGGGCGAGGTTCTCTCCGGCTCTGTTCGCGAGCGCGCGGCGATGCCATCGTGAACCGGGAGCACGATCCGGGTTCACGAAGGGAGACGGCATGTCGCGTCCGCTCGCGGGCCTCACCCGGCGCACCATCGCCACCGAACTCACCGCGGGTGTCACCCTCCTGGCGATCGCGATCCCTCTCAACATCGGGTACGCGCAGATCGCCGGCCTTCCCGCGACCGCCGGCCTGTACGCCCTGATCGTCCCGACGATCGTCTACGCCCTGGTCGTCTCGTCGCGCCAGCTCGTCGCCTCGCCGGATGCGGCGGCTGCGGCGCTCGTGGCGTCGTCGCTCGGCGGTCTGGCCGTCGCCGGGAGCGCCGACTACGCGACACTCGCCCTCGCCCAGGCGATCCTCTGCGGCGGCATGTTCGTCCTGCTCGCCGTCTTCCGCCTGGGATTCCTGGCGAACTTCCTGTCCCAACCGATCCTCGTCGGATTCGTGGGCGGACTGGCTCTCGACATCATGGTGAGCCAGATCGCGAAGATGCTCGGAGTGAAGATCGACTCCGGCGGGGAGTTCATCGACAAGGTGATCGGGTTGGTCACCGGTCTCTCGACCTTCAACGGCTGGTCCGCTCTCCTCGCCCTCGTCTCCGTCGCCGTGCTCCCCCTCGGGCAGCGGTACCTTCGATCCGTCCCCTGGGCGCTGATCGTCCTGATCGCGACGACCGTCGTCGTCGTCCTGACCGGGCTCGACGATCGCGGCGTCGCCGTGCTCGGCGCGGTGCCGGCCGGGCCTCCTGCGCTCACCTGGCCGATCATCGACTGGTCCCTGTGGATCGCTCTCGTCCCCTCCGCGATCGCCCTCACGCTGGTGACGACAGCGGAGGGCCTCCTCGTGTCCCGGTCATACGCGGAGAAGCACCGATATCCGTTCCGCGCGAATCGTGACCTCCTCGCCCTCGGCCTCGCGAACGCGGCGGCCGGCGCTCAGGGCAGTTTCGCCGTCGGCTCCTCCACCTCCCGCACAGCGGCGATGGACCAGGCCGGTTCTCGCACGCAACTGCCCTCGCTCGTGCTCGCGGTCGGGACCCTGCTCCTCCTGCTGTTCGGCACCGCGCTCCTCGCCGACATCCCATCGCCGGCGATCGGCGCGATCGTCGGCGTGGCCATCGTCCCGCTCCTCGGCATCCGGGAGTTCATCAGCCTGTGGCGCCTGGACCGTTTCGAGTTCGTCATCGGCGCGGTCTGCTTCCTCGTCACGCTGTTCGTCGGCTCCATCGCCGGCATCGTCGTGGCCTTCGTGCTCGCGCTGATCAACCTCGCGCAGCGCGCCTCCCACCCCGCGATCGACGTGCTCGAGTCGTCCGGGGACCCCGGCGAGTCTCTCCTGGAGGATGCCCCCGCCGGCACGACGACCGCGCCGGGAGTGATCGTCGTCCGCTTGGCCGCTCCCCTGTTCTTCGCGAACGGCGCCGTGTTCTCCGCTGCGGTGAAGTCCGCGGTCTCGGCCGCGCGTCCGTGTCCCGTGCACCACGTGGTCATCGACATGGAAGCGGTCACCGACATCGATGTCACCGGCGCGGAGAGCTTCCGGGCGCTGCGGGAATGGCTCGGCTCCCAGACGATCTCCCTGGCGTTCAGCCGTGTCCGTCCCCCCACGCTACGACGCCTCCGGTCCTTGGGCCTCCTCGATCACGAGCCCGTGTACGCGACCAATCGCGCGGCCCTCAACGACCTCGCACCGACCGCCGCCGCACCGCCGGCGCCGAGCAGGAAGGCCACCTGAATGGGTGCTGTCATCGGAGAGACCCTCCCCCTCGCCGTGGGCGTCGCGATCAGCCCTGTGCCGATCATCGCCGCGATCCTCATGCTGCTGTCGCCCAAGGCCCGCGCCACGAGTGTCGGCTTCCTCCTCGGCTGGGTCGGGGGCATCGTCGTGGCGGTGACGGTCTTCACGCTGCTGTCGGGGGTGCTCCCCGCGGAGGATCCGGACGCGTCGCGCCCCGTCCGCGGGGTCATCCAACTCATCCTCGGCGCACTCCTGATCGCGCTGGCGATCGGCCAGTGGCGGAAGCGCCCGAAGGGCGGAGAGCCGCCCGTGCTGCCGGCATGGATGAAGGCGATCGACACGATGTCCTTCGGCACGGCCCTCGGCCTCGGCCTCCTCCTCTCCGCCGTGAATCCGAAGAACCTCCTGCTGACCGCCGCCGCCGGCATCGACATCGGCGGTGCCGAACTGAGCGGAAGCACCACCGTCCTCGCCATCGGCGTCTTCACGCTGATCGGAGCATCGACGGTCGCTCTGCCCGTCGTCGGCTACCTGTTCGCCGCGTCCCGACTCCGCGCACCGCTGGACTCGCTGCGCCGATGGCTCGCCGCCGAGAACACGGTCATCATGGCCGTCCTGCTGCTCGTCATCGGGGTCTCCCTGGTCGGCAAGGGCCTCGGCAGCTTCTGACTGCTCGAGTACCGCCGCACAGTCGGATCGAAGGAGGGACGGATGGGAGACCTCATCGTCTCGCTCATCCCCGTGGTCCTCGGGGTCGTGCTGAGTCCGCTCGCCATCATGGCGCTCGTGGCCGTGCTGGTCTCCCGACGCGCACGCCGGAACGGCATCGCCTATCTGCTCGGATGGCTCACCGGGCTCGGCGGGCTTCTGTTCCTCTTCCTCTGGCTGTTCCGGGCGGCCTCCGTCCACACTCAGTTCGAACCGCCGCTCTGGGTCCCCCTCGTCCGTCTGATCCTCGGTTTCTTCCTCACCGTCGCTGCGATCTGGGTGTACCGCCGAGGTCGGGCGCGCCTCTCCGCGATGGCGGACGCCTCCTCACCACGCGAGGTCGTCGCCGCCGCACCGCAGCTTCCCGGCTGGTTGCACTCGGTCGAGGCGTTTCGACCGGTCCGGACCTATTTCCTCGGGCTCACCCTCTTCGCCCTCAACCCGGTCGACGCGTCGTGGGCTGTCATCGCCGCGCTCGACATCTCGCTGGCCGACATCGGCGTCACCGCCACGGTCGCAGTCTCAGCCGCCTTCGTCATTCTCGGGGCTCTCCCGATCGCCGCGCCGGTGCTCTATGTGGTCGCACGGGGCGTGAACGCGCAGCCGGCCTTGGACCGGCTTCGTCGCTGGATGGTCGGGAACACCCACGTTCTGAACGCGGCGATGCTCCTCGTCATCGGGGTGCTGCAGCTGGAGAAGGGCGCCACCGCCCTCGTCTGACGTCGCGTCCTCGCCATCCGGCACCCGCCCAAAATCACCCGGATGAGCCGTAGGGGTCGTCCGAGACGCCACTGAGGCACGGCAGTACTGTGCGGGCAAGGTGCTTCGGCAGAAACGAAGGAGATGGACATGACCCGCGACTTCCACGGCAGGATCGAACTCGACGTGCGCGACTCGGAGGCGGACTGGGAGGCCTTCCTCCCCGCGAAGCCGCGGGAGGGCGCACCCAACGTCCTCGTCGTCCTGTACGACGACACCGGGATGGCGGCATGGTCGCCCTATGGCGGACGCATCCGGATGCCGACCATGGATCGACTCGCGGAGAACGGCCTCACCTACTCGCAATGGCACACGACGGCGTTGTGCTCCCCGACCCGGTCGACCTTCCTCACCGGACGCAACCACCACCTGAACGGTTTCGCCACGATCTCCGAGTCATCAACGGGCTTCCCGGGGTACAACTCCCACATCCCCGACTCGAACGCGACCATGGCCCATGTCCTCCGCGACGCCGGATGGTCGACGTTCTGGGTGGGCAAGAACCACAACGTCCCGATCGACGAGTGGACGGCCGGCGCCTCCAAGAAACACTGGCCGCTGGCGCAGGGTTACGACCGCTTCTACGGCTTCATCGGGGGTGAGACGAACAACTGGTATCCCTCCCTCGCCGAGGACAACCACTACATCGACCAGCCGTCCCTTCCCGAGGACGGGTACCACCTCTCGAAGGATCTCGCGGACCAGGCCCTCTCGATGATCCGAGACGTCAAGCAGACCGAGCCGGACAAGCCCTGGTACCTCTGGTTCTGCCCGGGAGCGAACCACGCGCCGCACCACGCGCCACAGGAGTACATCGATCGGTACAAGGGCGTGTTCGACGACGGCTATGAGGCGTACCGCGAATGGGTCCTCGCCCGGATGATCGAGAGGGAGATCGTCCCCGAGGGCACGGAGCTCACCGCGCTCAACCCGATGCCGGAGGGCACGTACACGTCGACGGACGCGGTGCGTCCGTGGGACTCGCTGAACGACGACGAGAAGGCCATGTTCTCGCGCATGGCGGAGGTGTATGCCGGGTTCAGCGAGTACACCGACGCCCAGGTCGGGCGCATCGTCGACTATCTGGAGGAGTCGGGTCAGCTCGACAACACGCTCATCATCTACTGCGCCGACAACGGTGCGTCGGGCGAGGGCAGCCCGAACGGCTCGGTCAATGAAGGCAAGATCTTCGGCGGATATCCGGACGACGAGGCCGAGAACCTCCGCCTCGTCGACAAGCTCGGCTCGCCCGACACGTACAACCACTATCCGACGGGCTGGGCGGCGGCGTTCTCGACGCCCTACAAAATGTTCAAGCGGTACACCTACCAGGGCGGCGTCTGCGACCCTCTCGTGATCCACTGGCCGGCGGGGATCAGGGCGCGCGGCGAGGTCCGCCACCAGTACCACCACTCCACGGACATCGTGCCGACCATCCTCGAGGCGTGCGGCATCGAGTTCCCCGAGGTCTACAACGGTGTCGAGCAGACGCCGCTGTCGGGAGTCTCGATGGCCTACTCGTTCGACGCTGCTCCGGACGCCCCCACGCAGAAGGAGACGCAGTACTACGAGATGTTCGGGCAGCGCGGGATCTGGCACGACGGCTGGAAGGCGGTCACCGTGCACGGCCCGGTCAGCGGCAGAGGGCACTTCGACGAAGACGAGTGGGAGCTCTACCACACCGACGCCGACCGCGCCGAAGCCGTCAACCTCGCCGCCGAGCATCCGGAGAAGGTCGAAGAGTTGAAGGCGCTCTGGATGGCGGAGGCGAAGACCAACGGAGTCCTGCCGCTCAACGACCTGCAGGTACTCGGGAACCCGAAGGACTTCGAGACGTTCATGGGCATGGAGTTCCATCAGCCCGCGCCGCCCTCAGGCCGGTTCGTCTACTATCCGGGCACCAGCGAGGTCCCCGAGCGGTCCGCGGCAAACACCCACGGTGTCTCCTTCAAGATCGCGGCCGAGGTCGAGTTCACGCCCGACACCGAGGGGGTCATCTTCGCCCACGGTTCCCGGTTCGGCGGGCACGCCCTCGTGGTCAAGGACGGCCAGGTGCATTACGTCTACAACTTCCTCGGCATCCCCCCGGAAGATCGCATCTCGGCACCGGCGCCGACCTCCGGGAAGCACATCATCGGCGTCGAGTTCGTCAAGGAAGGCATGGGCGAGTACCGGGAGGGCGTCGGACCGGCGCGGCTCTACATCGATGAGGATCAGGTCGCCGAAAAACGCATCCGCACCGTCCTCGGCCACTTCTCGCTCTGCGGCGAAGGGCTGACGATCGGACGCGACAGCGCGGACCCGGTGTCATCCCTGTACGGGTATGGGTTCGACTTCCGCGGCGGGAGCATCGCCCAGGTCGTGTTCGACATCGCCGACGATGCGTACCTCGACCTGGAGGCGCACCTGGCCGCCGCCCTGGCTCGCGACTGACGGCACCGGCGGCCGCCCGAGCCTCAGAGGAGTCCGAGGGCTCGGGCGGCCGCCGTCATCGCGTCGCGATCCGAGACTCCGAGCTTCCGATAGATGTTCCGGACGTGCGTCTTCACGGTGTTCGGGGAGATGTACTCCTGCTGGGCGATCTGGCGGAGCGTCGCGTTGCGGCTCAGCGCGCTCAGGACGACGCGCTCACGATCGGTGAGATCCTCCTCGACGAGCACACCGGCGGCAGCGAGCCGGTCCCGCACCCGCCCGGCGAAGTGGGTGCGCGCGCCCGCCGTGGCTCGGGCCGAGAGCAGCCGCGACACCACCGGTCCGGCCTCGGCGACTCGGCGGACGTGATCCTCGGGTTCCGCCAGGGCGAGGGCAGTCGCCAGCGCGAACTGCGCCCGATCGGGTTCCCCGTCCCGGACGTCGAGTTCGGCTTCGACGAGCCAGGCGTCCACCATCGATGCCGGCAGCAGACAGGGCACTCTGCCGTCGAGCACCGGGGCCAGTGCTCCGCGCGCGATGCCGTCACGGTGGTCGTGCACGGCGGCGATCGCGCGGAGCACCAGCACCTCTCCGGTGTCCCCCAAGGCCTCCTCGACATCGGCGAGGAACCGATCGCGAAGCGTCGGCTCATCGAGGCGATCGAAGGCACGCACGGCGAACGCGCCCATCATCGCGTACCAGTGCGGTGGGAGTGGCAGATCGTCCCGTGGTGTCAGCGAATCGAGGAGCATGATCGCCGCTTCACGGGGGTCGCCGAGCCGATCGAGCCCGAGGAGCGCGCGCATGCCCTGCAGGCCCCGGGCGATCGCGGTCTCCCCTCCGTCCGTGATGACTTCGGCCGCCCTTCGCAGCGTCTCCCCTTCCTCGACGGGTCGCATGCTCTCGTACGGCACCCAGAAGCGCCAGACCCGGGTGACCTCGAAGAACGGGTTGGCCGGCTCGCCGAGTTCCCGCCAGCGCCGTTCCAGAGCCGTGGCGGCATCGACGGCCTCGCGGAGCCGCCCGTGGAACAGCCCGCAGGTGGCGATCACCGCCTCCGCCTGCAGTTCTGCCGAGCGCGCCCCGATCGCGCGGGAAAGGTCGCCGGCAAGGCGAGCGGTCGTCTCCGCTCGATCGAGTCGACCCACGAACAGTTCCGCGGTCGCGGCCTGGAGAAGCGCATAGGCGTCGAGCTGGTCCTCCCCGCTCAGGTTGCGCAGGTCGGCGACCGCCCCGGCGAGCGTCTCCGCGATGCCACCGCGGCGCAGCGTGGTATGAAGTTCGATCCCGAGTCGCCAACGCCGGTCGGCCACCGACTCGCCGATCCCCGGCAGCGGAACGACGACAGCCCCCGAGGGATCCCCGCCTGCCAGCTCCGCCGCGGCGACGAGCATGCGAACCGTCGGCAAGACGTGGAACGCGGCAGGGAGCTCGGAGAGGACGCGGAGCACGTCCTTCGATCGACCGTCGAGTACGAGCTGCATGCCGCATCGCCGCAACACTCCGGCGGAGCAGGATCCTTCCCCACCGAGAGTGGCGTGCCGCAACGCGAGGAGAGGCCGCCCCTGGGCGGCGAACCAGTCAGCCGCACAGCGATGGAGCGCTTCCGCCCGTCGGGGATCCCCCTCCCGCAACCGCCCGGCGAGGAATTCCCGGAGCAGAGGCGGGTAGTGATACTGCGGCGGCTCGGCCGTGTCCGGCCCCACGAGCACATGCAGACGCCGCAGCCGGTCGATCACCGCCGCGGCGGAGCTTCCGCCGGAGAGCGCCGTGGCCAGATCCGGCGTGAAGGCGTCGACCACGGCCGTCGACTCGAGGAACGTCCGAAGAGAAGGGTCGAGCTCGCCGAAGATCTCCTCCACGAAGTAGTCCGCGACCTCCGGCGCGTCTCCGCGAAGCGGGCGAGCGAGGACGATCTGCTCGCCGGCGGCGTCCAGCATCATGAGCTGCAGCCCGGCCGCCCAACCTTCCGTCCGCGTGAGCACCGTGCTGATCTCCCCCTGGGACAGCCGGATGCCGCGCACCCGGAAGAACTCCCGCACCTCGGCGGGAGTGAATGCGAGAGCGTGGCCGTCGATCTCCAACGCGACGCCGGCGAGGCGACGGCGTGCGAGGGGGATCGCCCGGACGCCTCGACCGGCGAGGACGACATGAGCGTTCCCCGGCACGGTGTCCACGAACGCCGAGATCATCCGCGCGCTCTCGCCGTCCTCGGCACGGTGCACGTCATCGATGATGATGACGATCCGCTTTCTCGCCTCCCGGACCGCCCGCGCGAGCGCTCTGGCACCGACGACCGAGTTCTCGGGCGTCGCGGAGTCGATGGCTCTGCGCAGCGCCGGATCGGCAGTCTTCCGCAGAGCCTCGCGAAGGACGGGAAGGCCGGCCTCGCCGCGCTCCAGGGAGACCCACACCACGTCGATGCCCGGTGCCGACCGGAGGTCCGCCGCCCAGTGGGCGAGCAGCCTCGTCTTACCGGAACCTGCGGGGGCACTGACGAGGGTGAGCGTCCACGCACCGTCCATCGCGGCCGCCAATTTCGAGAGCAGCCGCTCCCGCCGGATGTCACCGTTGACGGAGGCGGGTTCAGAGCCGTCGCCCCCGCCCGCATCGTACGCACCTTCAAGCATTCGAAACCCTCCGATTTCGAAATTGCTCCCCCTCGCGGGCAGATCATCCCATGCAGGGAGCGCTCCCGCAAGAGGGGGACGCGGCGAAACGCTCCTCACTCGGCGGCGGTCGCCTTCCCCGGTCGCCGCATCGCGAGAAGCGTCGGGATGAACGCCCCGAAGAAGAGCGCGATCGCGACTCCCAGGAGCGTTTCCGCCGTGCGTTCGAGCAAGCGATCAGACGCCGAGACGGTCGAGGTCGTCACGAGAAAGGTGAGCACGAGGAAGGTGGTGAACGCCGGCGCCACGTACCAGCGGCTCTCGTGCGTCGCGCAGAGCGCGCCGACTGCCAGAGCGATCGCGACCCCGATCACGACGCCGTTCGGGCTCAGGACGGCGAGCCCTGTCGCTGCCAGCGCTCCGACGAGCACTGAGCCCGCGCGACCCACGCTCCGCCGCACGAGCTGTCCACGGACCGGTCGCATCACCAGCAGGACCGTCCCCGTGGCCCAGCCGACGTGCTCCAGACCAGCGGTGAAGCCGATCGCGGCCGCCGTCGACGCAGCGGCACCGAGCAGCACTCCGTATCCCCACAGCGCGCGCCCCTTCGGTACCGTGGCCGCCACGCGAGGCTTCTCCGGCTGCTCCGGCCAGAAGAGGCCGACCGCCCACGCGAAGATCGAGCCGCACAGGATCGCCGTGGCGAGCATCATCGTCGTCGTCGAGAGGGGGAAACTGAGGCCGATCCCCATCATGGGCAGGAAGAGCGTCAGCGTGAGTCGGCCCGCCCGCCGGTGTGCGGCGAGTCCGGCGGCGAGCACCGAGATCCCGCCCAGGGCGACGACCGCCACCACGGGCACGAGAGCGATCGTCGCTCCGAACACGAGTCCCAGCGCCACCACCGCACCGAAGAGAGGGATCACGACCCTTCCGCGTCGTCGCGGCGGCAGTCCCATCGCGGCAGCGGGCAGTACACCGATGCTCAGCGCCAGGGCGGCCGCGGGCGCGTTCGGCGCGACGCCGAGGGCCGGCGCGGCATACAGAGCCCCGAGGCCGAACTGCGACCATCGCCAGCTCAAGCCCCCGCGCGCCGCCATCACCGCCTCGTTCCCCTGCCGTGGCTGCGGCTCGACATGTTCTCCCCGTCTCGATCGGCGGTCGGATGCGGTGTGGCGCCAGCCTAGGCATCCCCTGCGTCCGGGTCAGGGCTCGCCGCGCACTTCACCCGGGTGAACGCCTCCGTTCGGCCCGGTGCCGGGAGCCGCAGCCGCGAGACCGGCATCGACGTCCGGGTGTACACGACCGTCCGCGACGAGCGCGGAGTACCAGGGGGTCCGCGCGGCGACCAGGGTCGCCTGCACCGGAAGAGCGGCGAGATGGAGTCGCGCTCCCCGCTGCGCCAGCTCGTCGTCCAGAGACTCGAGCGCGTCCAGGACAGTGATGGACATCACCACCTGCTGTGGCATGCCCAGCACGACGGCGTGCACCGGAGGGTCCTGCGTCGCGACGGTGTCGATGATGAGGCGCTCGTTGGCGAGAGCGTTCGCGGTGTAGAGCCCCCGCTCGACCTCGAGTCCGAGCACACTCCCGCGACGCCCCACCACCCGGACCCGGGGGATGTTCAGCTCCCGCAGGACGAGCACCAGCGTCACCACCACCCCGACCGCGACCGCAGGGAGCAGCCCGGCAGTCAGACCGATCATCGCCACCGCCGCAGCCACCCAGAAGTCCATCCGGCTGATCCGCGCCCACCGCACGAGTTCCGGGATGTCGACGAGACCGAGGACGGCGGTGAAGACCATCGCCGCGAGCGTGGCTTCCGGCAGGAGGCTGAGCACCGGGGCGAGGAACAGCGCGACGAGGACGGCGAGCACCACCGTCGTCATCGTCGCGAGCTGGGACCGGGAACCGGCGCCCTGGTTGACGGCGCTCTGCGAGAAACCCCCGGCCGCGGGCAGCGCAGAGAAGAACGCACCGATGGTGTTGGCGGCACCGGTCGCGAAGAGCTCCTGATCGCTGTCGATCTGCGGCTCGGTCGCCCGGCGCAGGCTTCGTGCGACCGCGGCAGATTCGAGGAACGCCATGACGGCGATGGCGAGCGCTCCCGGCACGAGGGCCACCGTGTCCGACGCATCGGGCAGGCCCGGCACGGGGAGCCCGCTCGCCACGGGCGCGATCAGGTCGACGCCGAGGTCATCCACCCCGCCGACGCCGACCAGCAGGATCCCTGCCGCCACCACGACGAGTGCGCCGGGAACCCGCGGAGCGAATCGCTTGAGGAGGAGCAGGATCGTGATGGACCCGGCGGAGAGGAAGACGGTCGGCACGTTGACGCTGTCGACGGCCGTCCCGACGGCGACGAGCGAGCGGAAGAAGCCGTGGCCCGAGAAGTCGACGGACTCGCCCAGGAGCTTGGGGAGCTGCCCGACGGCGACCGTCGCACCGACCCCGATCTTCAGCCCGAGGACCGTCGCCCCGCTGATGTTCTCGACGAGCGATCCGAGCCGGCAGGCGCGGGCGATCAAGAGGATCACGCCGACGAGGAGCGTGAGCATCATGAGGGATCCGATCGCGTCGTCCGACCCCGCGGCGACTCCGGCCGAGACCAGGGTCGTGGCGGTGAGGGTGGCGATGGTGGACGTGGTCGACACGCTCATCGCCCTGCTGCCCCCCAGGAGCGCGTAGACCAGCATCGGGACGATGCACGTGTACAGGCCGACCTGCACGGGTAGGTTCGCGATCGTCGCGTACGCCATGGCCTGCGGGACCACGACGGCCCCCGCGGAGAGGCCGGCCAGGACGTCCCGCACGATCCAGGCCCGGTGGTAGCCGTCCAGGGTGCTCAGGAGCCAGGCCGGTCTGCGAGCTGCGCCCATGCGATGCTCCCTCCCTCATCGAGGGAAGCGTACTGCCGACGTCGCCGCCGCGCGCCACCCCGGGAGAGGGGGATGCACGGCTCACCCGGGTGAACTCGCTTCGCAACCGATGCGAGCCGGCCGGGACGGCCGGTATCGTCCCAGCGTGCCCCGGAGACGGCGGACACTGAGATAAGGAGCTGTCATGGGATTCTGGGATTCGTTTTGGGACATCATCTGGTGGTTCCTGTGGATCTACGTTTTCGCCGCGTACCTCTTCGCGCTGTTCGCGATCATCGGGGACCTGTTCCGCGACCACAAGCTGAACGGCTGGTGGAAGGCGGTGTGGATCTTCTTCCTGATCTTCGTTCCCTTCCTCACCGCCCTCGTGTACCTCATCGCCCGCGGAAGCGGAATGGCCGAACGCAGCAGTGCGGAGGCTCGGCGGGCGCAGGAGGCGGCGAACGCCTACATCCAGCAGGTCGCGGGGAGCAGCCCGAGTGAAGAGATCGGGAAGGCCAAGGCGTTGTTGGACGCCGGCACGATCACGCCTGACGAGTATTCGCTCATCAAGGCCAAGGCCCTCCAGTAGGGCATCGCCGCGGAGGTGCGAGAATCCCGCCCCGCACCTCCGCGGACGATGGGGACACCGCCCCGTGTCGGTCCCCTCGGGCATCATCTGCACATGGACATCACCTTCTTGCAGCCGGACAGTCTCGTCCGCAGCCCCGCATTCAGCCACGCCGCCGTCATCCCGCCCGGCGCGACCACCGTCTACATCGGTGGACAGAACGGCGTCGATTCGTCGGGCACCGTCATCTCGTCCGACGTGGGCGAGCAGTCACGACGGGCCCTCGACAACGCACGGATCGCTCTAGAATCCGCCGGTGCGACTCTCGAGGATGTCGTGAGCTGGACGATCCTCGTCCATCAGGACGCCGACCTACGGGCCGCCTACGGCGCCGTGGCATCCACCCTCGCGCGCACGGGCGCCCCGCCACTCGTGACGGCCGCGCGCGTCGCGGGCCTGGGCGTGCCCGGCGCGCTCATCGAGGTGAGCGCGATCGCCGCAATGCTCCGCGGCTGAGCTCAGATGCGGCCCCGCACGGGGGTCCGCTCAACACCATCGGCCTCATCCGGCATCGTCATCTCGGCGCGAACGCCGAGCAGTCGCACCTCGCGGTCGGCCTCGATGGTCTCGCCGAGTGCGAGCGCGGCGGAGACGACGGCCTCGCGCTCGACGGTCGGCGCCGTGAGCTTCCGTCCGAACGTTCTGGTCTCGAACGGCGCGTACCTCACCTTGAGATGAACGCGCGTGATCGGACGGCCCTCGCCGGCACAATCATCGAACGCCTGCTCCGCGAGTTCCCGCAGCGCGGCCTCGACCTCGGCCCGGGTGGTCAGGTTCTGCGGAAACGTGGTCTCGCGACTGTGACTGCGCGCGACCCAGGGAGTGTCGTCGACGACACGCGGTCCGTGTCCGGAGCCGAGGTCGCGATACCAGCGCCCCATCTTCGGACCGAACTCCGCCACGAGCATCGCCTCGTCCGCCGCGGCCAGTTCCCGCACGGTGTCGATGCCGTGTGCTGCCAGCCGCTTCTGCACCTTCGGCCCCACCCCCCAGAGGTCCCTGGTCCCTCTGTCCCCCATGACCTCGAACCAGTTGTCGGCGGTCAGGCGGAAGACCCCCTGGGGCTTGCCGAATTCGGTCGCGATCTTCGCCCGCACCTTGTTGTCGCCGATGCCCACCGAGCAGTGCAGACCGGTCGCCTCGAGCACGGCGCGCTGCGCCGCGCGCGCGACCCCTTGCGGGTCGTCCGTGCGTGTCCCGAGGAAGCACTCATCCCACCCGATGACCTCGATCACGACGTCGGGGAGGGCGCGCAGTGCCGCCATCACCTCCGCGGAGGCCCGCTCGTACTCCTCCCGGTCCACGGGGAGGAAGATCGCATCCTCCGGGGCCTTCCGCACGGCGATCTTCAGCGGCATCCCCGAGCGGATGCCGGACGCACGCGCCTCATACGAGGCGGTCGAGACGACCGCGCGCTCCGTCGGGTCTCCACGGCCACCCACGATCACCGGGCGGCCGGCAAGCTCCGGCCGGCGGCGTACCTCGACCGCGGCGATGAACTGATCCATATCGACGTGCAGCACCCACTCGGCCATGCCTCGAGTGTGGTCTCCGCGGACCCGGAAGTCACCCGTCAGATCAGGAAGATGGGCAGGAGGCCCGGATTGTGCGCGTGGACCAGGACGGCGAAGACCACCGCGTCGAAGAGCAGGTGCACAGTGACCACATACGCCAGCGAATGCGTGCGGAGGAAGATGAACCCCTGCAGGAGCGCGAACGGGATGGTCAGCAGCGGCCCCCACTCCCGGTAGCCCAGCTCCCAGAGGAAGGAGACGAACACGACGGCCTGCAGCACGTTCGCCAGGGCGTCCGGGAAGTGGCGGCGCAGCAGCGCGAACACGGTGCAGATGAAGAACAGCTCGTCCCAGATGCCCACCGCTCCCACCCCGATGAACAGCCGGGCGATGAGATCCGGCGTGTCCACCACCGGCCAGTTCAGATAGACGCCGCTGGTGAGGAAGTAGAACGGCAGGATCAGCCAGCCGAGCACGAGTACGGCGACCAGCCATCCCCACTGCAGCCTCCCCCAGCGCTGTCCCGTGCGCCAGGGGAACCGGATCGCGTGATCGTGGAAGACGAAACGCGAGAGCAGATACGGCACCAGGACCGCGCCGCCGAGCGCGAGGGTGAAGCGCAGCATGGCCAGGTTGTCGAGCTCCGCCGCGAGCGGGATGACACTCACGATGAGCATGCCCACGGCGATGAGCGACAGGTCCCGGACGAGGGAGGGCTGACGGAGCCGGTCGGTGCGGCGGGACGGTCGCTCGCCTCGCTCGATCAGCAGGGCGGCACCGAGTCCGAGCGCCAGCAGCAGCCAGCCGAGCCAGGGCACCTGCGCGACGAAGAAGGCCGGCGCGGCCGCGCACACCAGCGCCGCCGGCACGACCCGCGCTCTCCCGTGCGCGGCGACGGAGGCGTGGGTCATGCACGATCCCGTCGCCGGTACACGAGGTCCCGGATGTCGCGTCCCTTCGCGATGCCCTTGCGCTCGAACGCCGTCATCACCCGGCCGTCGAACCGTTCCGCCCAGTCCCCGTCGAACGCCCGCTCGAAGAGCGGATCCGCGTCGAGCACCTCGCGCATCTGGAGCGCGTAGTCCTCCCAGTCGGTCGCGAGCCGGAGGAGTCCGCCGCTCCGCAAAGCCCGTGCGGCGGTGTCCCCGAATCCCGGTCGCACCAGACGACGCTTGGTATGGCGCTTCTTGTGCCACGGATCGGGGAAGAAGATCCACACTTCGGCCGCGGATCCCTCCGGGAGATACGAGGAGAGCACCTCCGGAGCGTTGGCCTCGACGACACGGAGGTTGTGCGCGCCGGCACGGTCGGCGTCGAGCATGGTCCGCGCGACGCCGGCACGGAACACCTCCACGGCGAGGAAGTCGTCCTGCGGACGGGTCGAGGCGGCAGCGACGATGGCGTGCCCCTGGCCGGACCCGATCTCGACGTAGAGGTCGGCCTCCCGTCCGTATTCCGCGGCGACGTCGAGCCGCGCGTCGGGGTGCACCGATGTCCACGCCACGTCGCGCGGCACATCGAGCAGGTAGCGCGGGGCGAGATCGGAGAAGGCGCGCTCCTGCGCCTCGGACATCCGGCCGCTCCGGCGCACGAAGGACACCGGTTCGTCGCGGAAGGTGCGGGGTTCGGGCATGGAACCAGGGTAGTCGGCGGCGTCGACGCCTCCGACTACGGTCAGCCGGCCGGCTCCGTGACGAAGTCGATCAGCTCCTCCACACGGCCGAGGAGCGCCGGCTCGAGATCCCGGTAGGTCGTCACCTTCGAGAGGATGTGCTGCCAGGCCCGTGCGGTGTCCGCCTGTGTCTCGTGCGGCCAGCCGAAGGCCCGGCAGATGCCCGTCTTCCAATCGACACCGCGCGGGATCTCCGGCCAGGCGGCGATACCCAGCGCGCGCGGCGTGACGCACTGCCAGACGTCGACGAACGGGTGGCCGACGATGCGGACATGCCGCCCGTGCGGTCCGCGGGCGACCGCCTTGGCGATCCGGGACTCCTTGGACCCCGGCACCAGGTGGTCGACGAGGACGCCGTAACGTCGCCGCGCGCTGGGAGGTTCGGCGGCGAGGAGCTCATCGAGGAGATCGACTCCCTGGAGGTACTCCACCACGACGCCCTCGACGCGCAGGTCGGCGCCCCACACCTTCTCGACGAGCTCCGCGTCGTGCCGACCCTCCACGAGGATGCGGCTGGGAAGGGCCGTCCTCGCGCGCTGGTCTGCCACGGCGAACGAGCCGGATGCGGTCCGCCGGGGCCCCTGGGCGGTGGCGGCGGGGACGGACAGCCGGACCGGCGCGCCGTCGATGAGGAAGCCGCCGCCGAGAGGGAAGAGCCGCCGACGGCCGAGCCGGTCCTCGAGCTCGACCGTGCCGCCGTGCACCTTCGTCACGGCTCCGCAGAATCCGTCCGCGGCGACCTCGACCACGAGGTCGAGTTCCGCGGGCACCTGTGGCACCGGCTTCGCACCGCGGTCACGCCATCCCGCCGCCAGCACGTCCGTTCCGTACCTGTCGTCCATGCCTTCCAGCGTATGTGTCTCCGCTGACGGCGAACGGCGAGACGCGCGCGAGTGCTGTCGCGTGTCGGATGCAGTGCATAGACTCGACGCATGGGGCTCGGCTGCCGGTCGGAGGGAACACGATGACGAAACGGTGGCTGACGCTGGGTGCTCTGGCCCTCGCGGTCGCGACAGGTGCGCTGTCCGCCTCGGCGGCGTCCGCGACCGATCCGCTCACCCTCGACTCCGGCTACGTCACCGACCAGGCCGACGTGCTCTCCCCCGCCGAGGAGGACCAGGTCGAGGCGCGCCTGCAGGAGCTCACGGACAACTCCTCCGCCGACCTGTTCGTCGTCCTCGTCGACGACTTCACCGACCCGAGCGACAGCGTCGCGTGGGCCGACCAGGTCGCGAACGACAATCGGCTCGGCCCTGATCAGTACCTGCTCGCGATCGCCGTGGAGGGCCGCAGCCTGTACATCTCCGCCGACTCCTCCGGGCCGTTGAGCGACGGGCGGATCGCCGCCATCGAAGACGCGATCGCGCCCCTCGCCGGCAGCGGCGACTGGACCGGCGCGATCACCCTGGCCGCCGACGAGATCCAGGGGGACGGCGGTGCCGGAGCGCTCCGCGTCACGCTGATCGTCGTCGGGGTCGCCGTCGCGGCCCTCCTCGTCTGGCTCATCGTCGCTCTGGTCCGACGCGCACGCCGCACCGCGGCGATCCGCGAGCGGGGCGCGATGCCGGAGACCCCCGATCCCGCCGATCCGTTCTCGACTCTCACCGATGCCCAGGTCGAGCAGCAGGCCGGCACCGCGCTCGTGCGCGCGGACGACGCCATCACCTCCAGCCGGGAGGAGTTGGGGTTCGCCGTGGCGCAGTACGGCGAGGGCGCGACCGCGGAGTTCGCCCGCGCCATCGACGAGGCGAAGACGAAGATCGCCGAAGCGTTCGACCTCCGGCAGAAGCTCGACGACGAGATCGAGGACTCCATCCACGACCGACGCGCGTGGCACATCCGCATCATCCGGCTCGCCGACGAGATCGACGACATCCTCGACGACAACACCGAGGCCTTCGACGAGCTGCGCCAGCTCGAGCAGAACGCACCGCAGGAGCTGGAGCGGGTGCGGCGCGAACGCGCCGATCTGACGCCGCTCCTCGCCTCGGCTGCTCCCTCCCTCGCCGCTCTCGCCGCGACCTACGAGCAGGGCGCCCTGAGCACCGTGACGGACAACCCGGCGCAGGCCCAGGAGCGCGCGGCCCTGGCCGATCGGGCGATCGACGCCGCGGCCCAGGCCCTCGCGAACGGGCGCACCGGTGAAGCGGCCTTCGCGATCCGCACAGCCGAGCAGGCGGTGGCCCAGGCCACGCAGCTGGTCCACGCGATCACCGCGCTCGGAACCGAACTGACCGGCATCGAGGCGCAGGCACAGGCCCTCGTCGCCGAGCTCCAGGGCGATGTGACGGCGGCCTCGCAGCTGCCCGACCCGACCGGTGCCCTGGCGAGCGCGACCCACACGGTGACCGCGCAGCTGCAGACGGCACAGGCCGATCTCGTCGCCAGGCCACGCAACCCGCAGCGGGCCCTCGACGCCCTCACGGCCGCGAACGCGCAGATCGACGGCGCGATCGCCCTCGGACACGAAGCCGTGGAGCGGGCCCGACGGGCCCAACAGCTCCTGGAGCAGACGCTCTCGCAGGCGGCCTCCGAGATCCGGGCTGCCCGGGAGTTCATCGAGACGCGCCGCGGCACCGTGGGCTCCACCGCCCGAACGCGCCTCGCAGCCGCCGATACCGCCTTGACGCAGGCCCTCACCCTGCGCGCGTCGGATGTCGAGAACGCCCTGGCCGAGGCCCGGCGCGCCCTCGATCTCGCACGCCAGGCCACGTCCGCCGCGGAGGCCGATCTGCGTGCCTACAGCCCCGGCGGCTACCAGGACGACGGCTGGGGCGGCCTCTTCGGCGGCTCCGGGTCCCGCTCCGGCGGCTCCGGCATCGGCGGCGACATCCTGGGCGGGATCATCGGCGGTCTCCTCGCCGGCGGCGGAGGCGGCGGGTCCTCCCGCCGGAGCAGCAGCTGGCGCTCCTCCGGCGGCTTCCGCAGCTCCGGCTTCGGCGGTGGCGGATCCCGCGGGGGCGGCGGACGCGGACGCTCCGGAGGTCGACGCTTCTGATCCCCCGCACAGACACATACGCAAAGCTCTCGAAGACGCCCCTCTGAAAGGAACCCCGCATGACCAAGCAGTCCATCTTCGGACGGATCTCCACCCTCGTCCGCGCGAACATCAACGCCCTCCTGGATTCTGCGGAGGACCCGCAGAAGATGCTCGACCAGCTCGTCCGCGACTACACCAACAGCATCGCCGACGCCGAGTCCGCCATCGCGGAGACCATCGGCAACCTGCGGCTGCTGGAGCGCGACCACGAGGAAGACGTGCAGGCGGCCAACGAGTGGGGCAACAAGGCCCTCGCCGCCAGCCGCAAGGCCGACGAGATGCGCGGTGCGGGCAACACCGCCGACGCCGACAAGTTCGACAACCTCGCGAAGATCGCCCTGCAGCGCCAGATCAGCGCCGAGCGCGAGGCGACCAGCGCCGAACCGCAGATCGCCGCCCAGACCGAGATCGTCGACAAGCTCAAGAGCGGCCTGAACGGCATGAAGGACAAGCTCAACGAGCTGAAGAACAAGCGCAGCGAGCTGCTCGCCCGCGCCAAGGTCGCCGAGGCGCAGACCAAGGTGCAGGACGCGGTCAGTTCCATCAACGTGCTCGACCCCACCAGCGAGCTCGGCCGGTTCGAAGACAAGGTCCGCCGCCAGGAGGCTCTCGCCCAGGGCAAGGCGGAGCTGGCCGCGTCGAGCCTCGACGCGCAGTTCGAGAGCCTCGAGGACCTCGGTGAGCTGACCGAGGTCGAGGCGCGCCTGGCCGAGCTGAAGGCCGGCGGCAGCGCGCCGCGCCAGGCACTCGAAGGCAACTGACACCGACGCGGATGCCCGGGTGCACGCCCGGGCATCCGCGGTTCCGTCTCCGGGAGGTCTCCCATGGTGCGTTTCCTGGTCGTGCCGCAGTGGCAGGGTTCGCCCGCCGCGCGCGCGATGCTCCTCGTCGACGGCGCGTCGGCCATCGCCGGCGATCTGCCGCGTGCGGCGACGACGACCCTCGACGTTCCGGTCGAGGCCGGTGAGGCACTGGGCACGGGTGTCCGGCGGCTCAGCGCCCTCGCCCGCACGAGGGAGCTGGTCGCCGGGTATCTCGACGCAGGGACCGTGCTGATCGGCGGCGACTGCAGCATCACCGTCGCCGCCCTCGATGCGCTCCCCGGCGGCACCGATGATCTCGCCGTGGTCTGGTGCGATGCGCACGCCGATCTCCATACCCCAGAGACGTCGCCGTCCGGGGCCTTCTCCGGCATGGCGCTCCGGGCCGTCCTCGGCGAGGGAGAGCCGCAGGTCGCCCTCTCCCCCGGCATCCCCCGGGACCGGGTGGTCACCGTCGGCGTGCGGAACGTGGACGACGCCGAGAGCGAGGAGTGGGACCGCCTCCGGAACCTCGGCGTGACGGATCTGGACGACCCGGACGCCCTCGCCGAAGCCGTGCAGGCCACCGGGGCCGCACGCGTCTGGGTGCACATCGACGTCGATGTGCTCGATCCGGCGTCCTTCTCCGGCGTCTCCTCAGCGGTGCCGTTCGGCGTCACCCCGGCCGCGCTCAGCACCGCGATCCGTCAGCTCCGCGCTCGTGTACCGCTCACCGGGGCGACGATCGCCGGCTTCGCCCCGCGCACGCCCGCCGACGCGGTGGACGACCTCGGGGCGATCCTGCGCCTCGTCGGAGCGGTCGCATGAGCCCGACGCCGGGGTGGGAGGCGGTCGCAGCGGAACGGCTCGCCCGCGGGCGCCGCCTCGATTGTCGCATCCCGTCGTTCCTGCTGCGTTCACCGATCAGCCGCCTGGGCTACGTCTGGGGCACCGCTGTCGGCTGGGTCTGGGGGACGCTGTGGAGTACCGGACCGATCGAGCGGCGTGCGGGACTCTGGGTCTTCCGCGGTCTGCCGCGATGGGCCTTCCACCGCGGCGGGGTCTGCGTGGGCGGGTGCTTCCTCACCGGAGACGATCGACCAACGGATGCCGTCCTGCGCCACGAGGCCGTGCACAAACAGCAGTGGTTGCGCTACGGCTTCCTGATGCCGGTCCTGTACTTCCTCGCCGGGCGGGATCCGTTGCGGAACCGCTTCGAGATCGAAGCAGGACTCGAGGACGGCAACTACGTGCGCCGCACCCGCTGATCTCAGCCCGTGACGGGCAGGAGGCCGAACCGCTCGGGCACGCGGATGCGCGTCGCCGCGACACCCAGGGTGTCCGTCAGGTGCTCGACGATGTCGGCGGTGCCGAGGTAGCCGCCGAGCAGCGTGACGTGGGTCTCGACCTCGTCATCGCACAGCATCTCATCGGCCCAGGCGCACGTCGCCCTGGCGAGAGCCTGGCCCGGCGCGCAGGAACGGCCACTGCCCGGAGCGCCGGAGCGAGCCGAGCGCGCGAGCCACGTCACCGTCATGCGGGCCGGCGCGTGGACGACACCGATGTCGGAGGCGTCCGGCACCTCGACGAAGATGCGGCCGGACGCGCAGAGCGGCAGGGTCGCGAGGAACGCCTCGAGATCGAGCAGGGAGTGCTCGTCGGCGGTGACCAGGTGATGTGCGCGACGACGCGCCGCGCGGCGAGCCGCACGCGTGCCTCGGGTGTCGAGCGTGGTGTCCATGGTGATCCCATCGTACACCAAGCGAAGGCTTGCCTAACCTTCCGTCGGGGCATTCGTCGGTGTCGACTCGACGAGGGCGTCCTGCAGGGCGACGAGCTCTTCGTCGGTCATCCCGTTGGCGCGCAGGTACCCCGCCGCCGACCCCCACCGCTCGTCCACCTGCGCGAGCAGGCGACGCATCACCTCGGCCGGAGAGCGGGTGGCGAGATCCACCGCGTGCACCGCCTCCGGATGCTGCGTGCGAAGGTAGGCGGCGATGCGGCGCGACCGCTCCGCCGGGAGCTGCGACTCGGTCAGGGCGTAGTCCGCGATCACGGCTTCACGATCCGCCCCGACCGCGGACAGCGCCAAGGCGACGGTGACCCCGGTGCGATCCTTGCCCACCGTGCAGTGGACGAGGGTCGGCTTCCCCGCCGCGATCACGCGCACGGCGGCGACGAGGCGCTCCCCGCTCTCCTCCAGCAGGTGCAGATACAGGTCGTCGAGGCTCGTGTCGGACTCGAAGAACGAGCGCACGGACCCGAGGAAGAGCGGGAGGTGAGTCGTCTCCGGCCCTTCGATCTCGCTCGGCTCCGCCGCGACCTCCTCGCCGTCACGGAGATCCACGATGTGCCGGACGGCCGATCGCAGGAGCGCGGCCCCGTTCGTCGTCGCGGTGGACAGCTGCCCGGAGCGCAGCAGCACCCCGGTGCGGATGCGACCGCTCTCCGTGGGGATGCCGCCGACGTCGCGGACGTTCGACACGCCTTCGACGTCGAGGATCGTCATGCGCCCGCCTGCGCGCCGCGGGGCGGGACCGGGTAGCGCCCGGCGATGACGATCCGGTTGAAGGCGTTGATCGACACGCACGCCCAGCTCAGCGCGGCATACTCCTTCTCGGTGAACACGCTGCCCACCAGGTCGTACACCTCATCCGAGATGCCGTCCTCCGCGATGAACGTGAAGGCCTCGGCGAGCTCCAGCGCCGCACGCTCCCGATCGCTGAACACGCCGCTCTCCCGCCAGACGGCGATCTGGCTGATCGTGTCGGCGTCCAGCCCCGCCGCCACCGCGCGGTCCACGTGCACCCGCGTGCAATAGCTGCACCCGTTGAGCTGGGAGCAGTGGATCATGACGATCTCCTTCAGGCGATCGTCGATGCCGTTCGCGGCGCAGATGCCGCCGACGGTCTTGGAGAAGGCGTCGAGCGCCTGGTAGGCCGCGGGCTCCGTCTTGGACAGGTGGACGCGCTGTTCGCTCATGCCTCCATGATATTCGTCGGACGAGACGCACGGCCCCCGGCGCGCGCCAGGCCCGAAATGCAGAAAGACAAGTCAGAACGAGATTTATGCCACAGAACGCCAAGCCTGAACCGGTACATGACTGTCACATTGATCCGACATTTCCGGCTCGCGTCCCCCGGGGCGCAGAATAGCGGCGTGGCGATCGACACCAGCGAGTTCTCCTATCTTCCCGCACAGGCCGAAGCGATCGGCGTCCCCCTCCCGACGGTGGAGCGCCTGACTCTCCCCCTGCCGGGCGGCCGCTCCGTGAGCGCGCTGCGCTTCGGGACGGAGACGCCGCGAGTCACCCTCCTGCATGGCGCGGGCTTGAACGCGCACACATGGGACACGACCGCATTGGCGCTCGGACAGCCGCTCCTCGCGATCGACCTCGCCGGGCACGGCGACTCCGCCTGGCGTGAGGACCGCGACTACTCCCCCCGTACGCTGGCCGCCGACGTGATCGCGGCGTTGGACGCGTGGACGACGCAGCCGCAGGTCCTCGTCGGACAGTCGCTCGGCGGTCTCACGGGTGCCGCTGTGGCGGCGACCCGCCCCGAGCTGGTGGCCGCGCTGATCATCGTGGACATCACGCCCGGGATCGACGTATCCGCCGGTCCCGCCGCCCTCCGCGAGTTCTACGCCGGGCCCACCGACTTCGCCACCCGGGACGAGCTCGTCGACAAGGCGATGGCCCTCGGCTTCGGGGGCACCCGCGCCGAGACCGAGCGCGGCGTCTTCCTCAACACACGGGTCCGCGACGACGGCCGCATCGAGTGGAAGCACCACTTCGCGCATCTGGCCGCCACCGCCCTCGCCGCCCACGACCCCGGACCCGCGACGGCCCCGTCCGCGCTCCACGAGACCGGATGGGACGACCTGGCGGCCGTCACCGCACCCGTGACCCTCGTCCGCGCCGCTCGCGGCTTCGTCAGCGCCTCCGATGCCGAGACGTTCCAGCAGCGGCTCCCCCACGCCCGAATCGTGGTGATGGAGGCCACCCACAACGTGCAGGAGACCGCCCCCCGCGAGCTCGCGGCGCTCGTCGCCTCCACCGCGGCAGCCGGAATATGACGTTCCGTTCCACGACCGCCCCGCACACTCCCGCCCGACCCTAGGCTCGTCCCACCGGCACACAGCACCTGCCGCACCGAGAGGAAACACCCATGTTCCGACGTCATCGACGCCTCGCGCTGATCTCCGGGCTCGCGGCCACCGCCGTGATCCTCAGCGCCTGCTCCGGCTCCGCCGCGCCCGACCCATCCGCCGGTGGAGGCGAGCCCGACCCCGACGCCACCCTGCACGTCGGTCTCGTGCTGGAGCCCACGAACCTGGACATCCGGCACACCAGCGGCGCCGCCCTCGAACAGGTGCTCATCGACAACATCTACGAGGGCCTCGTGAGCCGCACCCAGGACAACGAGATCGTCGAGCGCCTCGCGTCGGACTACGAGGTGTCCGAGGACGGCCTCACCTACACCTTCACGCTGAACGACGGCATCACCTTCCACGACGGCTCCGCTCTCACGTCCGCTGATGTCGTCGCGTCGTACGAGACCGTGCGCGCCGACGCCACCGTGCAGGGCAACGCCGAGTTCGCCTCCGTAGCCTCGATCTCGGCTCCGGACGCGACGACCGTCCAGATCGTGCTGTCGGAGCCGAACCAGAACTTCCTCTTCGCGCTCACCGGTCCGGCCGGCCTCGTCTTCAAGAAGGGCGACACCACCGACCTGAAGACCGCGGAGAACGGCACCGGTCCGTTCACCCTCACGCGCTGGAACAAGGGCAGCACGATCACCTTCGCCCGCAACGACGCCTACTGGGGCGAACCGGCCGGCGTCGCCGAGGTCGAGTTCCAGTACATCCCCGACTTCACGGCCGGAGTGAACGCGGCCCTCGCCGGCGACGTGGACGTGCTCACCGCCGTCGACCCCAACCTGGCTCCGCAGCTCGAGGACTCCGGGGACTTCACGCTCACGACGGGCCGCACGACCGACAAGGCCACGCTCGCCTTCAACAACAAGAAGGCGCCGCTGGACGACGTCAGGGTCCGCGAGGCCCTGCGCCTCGCGATCGACCATGAGGCGCTCATCGAGGCCGTCGGCGCGGGGACGCCGATGTACGGTCCGATCCCCGAGCTCGACCCCGGCTACGAGGACCTGTCCGACGTCATCTCCTACGACCCCGAGCGGGCCAAGGAGCTGCTCGCCGAGGCGGGCCAGGAAGACCTCGACCTCACCCTGACGATCCCGTCGTTCTACGGGACGACGGTGCCGAAGGTCCTCATCTCGGACTTCGACAAGGTCGGTGTGAACCTCGAGGTCGACTCCGTGGAGTTCCCGACCTGGTTGGAGGACGTCTACACCAACAAGGACTACGACCTCAGCTTCGTGCTGCACGTCGAGCCGCGGGACTTCGGCAACTTCGCCAACCCGGACTACTACTTCGGCTATGACAACGCCGAGGTGCAGGACCTCTACTCGCAGGCGCTGGCCGAAGTCGACCCCGATGCCTCCGCGAAGCTCCTCGCGGAGGCCGCCCGGATCGTCTCCGAGGACCACGCGGCGGACTGGCTCTACAACGGTCAGACGATCACCGCCGTGAGCCCGGTCGTCAGCGGCTTCCCGGAGGACTCGATCAACTCGCGCATCGATCTCGCGGGTGTGACCGTCTCCGCTGCCGGCTGACCACGGTCGACGCTCCGTGCTGCGTTACGCGCTCGTCCGAGGAGCCCTGCTGATCGCAGGGCTCCTCGTGTCGAGCGCGCTCATCTTCCTCACCCTCCGCGTCTTCCCCGGGGACGTCGCGCAGCTGATCGCCGGCACCCAGGCCTCGCCCGCCGAGGTCGACGCGCTGCGGGAGTCGCTGGGCCTGAACCGGCCGCTGCTCGCGCAGTACACGGACTGGATCGGCGGCATCTTCCGTGGCGACCTCGGAACCTCGATGCTGTCGGGTGCCTCCGTCGGCGAGGAACTGCTCCTGAAGGCGCAGGTGACGGTCCCGCTCGGGATCATGTCCCTCGTGATCGCCGTGCTCATCGCCGTGCCGTTCGGGATCATCGCCGCCCTGCGCCGCGGACATCGGGACGGGACCGCGCTCAGCGTGGGCGCCCAGGCCCTCGCGGCCGTGCCGGTCGTCTGGGCGGGCATGATGCTGATCGTCGTCTTCTCGGTCTGGCTCGGCTGGCTGCCGCCCCAGGGCTTCCCCCGCACCGGCTGGTCCACACCCGGCCGGGCGATCGAGGCGCTGCTGCTGCCCGCGCTCACGATCGGCATCGTCGAGGGTGCCATGCTCATGCGCTTCGTCCGCAGCGCCACCCTGCAGGCGGCCGGACAGGACTTCGTCCGGACCGCCGCCGCCAAGGGACTGACCAAGACACGCGCCCTCGTCCAGCACGGCATCCCCGCCGTGGGGCTCTCGATCATCACCGTGCTCGGTCTCCAGGTCGCCGGCATCATCGTCGGCTCGGTGGTGATCGAACAGCTGTTCACCCTCCCCGGCATCGGACGGATGCTCGTGGCCGACGTCGGCACGCGAGACCTCATCAAGGTGCAGAGCGAACTCCTGGTCCTCACCGGGTTCGTGCTCGTCGTCGGCTTCGTCGTCGACCTTCTGCACCGGGCGATCGACCCCCGACAGCGGGAGGCCGCATGAGTGCGCACTGGTTCCCCCGGTTCTGGCAGACCTCGACCGGGCGGTTCGGGCTGATCGTCGTCGCCGTCATCGCCCTCACCGCCGCCGTGTCGCTGTTCTGGACGCCTTTCGACCCGCGGGCCTCGGACATCGGTGACCGCTGGCTGCCGCCCGGGTGGCCCCACCTGCTGGGAACGGATGACACCGGGCGCGACATCCTCAGCCTGCTCATGGCCGGCGCGCGGACCACCGTCTTCGTCAGCGTCGGCGCAGGACTCGTGGCGACCCTCGTCGGTATCGCCCTCGCCGCCCTGGGCGCGCTGACCACGCGACTCATCCGGGAGACGGTGGCCGTGCTCGTCGACATCCTCATCGCCTTCCCGGTGCTGCTGATCGCGATGATGATCTCGTCGGTCTGGGGCGGTTCGCTCTGGGTCGTGATCTGGGCGGTGGGGATCGGCTTCGGCGTGAACATCGCCCGCGTCACCCGTCCGGAACTGCGCCGCGTGCAGCAGAGCGACTTCCTGCTCGCCGCGCGCGCCTCCGGGCTCACCCCCGCGCAGAGCCTCGTGAGGCACCTCCTGCCCAACGTCGCCCCCGTCTTCATCGTGCAGCTGTCCTGGTCGATGGCCGTGGCCGTGCTCGCCGAGGCCGGCCTGTCGTACCTGGGATTCGGCGCCTCGGTGGTCGAGCCCAGCTGGGGGCTGCTGCTCGCGGACCTGCAGCGCTACATCGGCGTGCATCCCCTGTCCGTGATCTGGCCCGGGCTCACCATCACCCTCACCGTCCTCGCCCTCAACCTGCTGGGCGACGGACTGCGGGAGGCCACCGATCCCACCCTGCGGCATCGCGCCGCCGAGACGCACACACCGGCGGTGGTCGCATGAGCCTGACAGTGGAGGATCTCGTCATCGAGATCGACGGACGACGTGTCGTCGACGGGGTCTCGTTCGAGGTCCCCGACGGCACCCGTCTCGGCGTGATCGGCGAGTCGGGTTCCGGCAAGTCCCTCACCGCCCTCGCAGTGCTCGGGCTGCTGCCCGACGGCGCGAACGCTCGCGGGAGCATCCGGTGGAACGGCATCGAGCTGATCGGGATGCCCGACCGCGACCTCGCGCGTCTCCGAGGCGACGAGCTCGGCATCGTGTTCCAGGAGCCGCGGACGGCACTCAACCCGATCCGCACCGTGGGCCGCCAGATCGCGGAGTCGATCCGGATCCACGAGGGCATCGGGCGGCGCGAGGCGAGGGACCGGGCGATCGCCGAAGCCGCCCGCGTCCGGCTCCCCGATCCCGAGACCATCGTCGATCGGTACCCGCATCAGCTCTCCGGCGGGCAGCGACAGCGGGTCGCGATCGCCATGGCCCTCGCCTGCCGGCCGCGGCTGCTGATCGCCGATGAGCCCACGACGGCCCTCGACGTCACGATCCAGGCCGAGATCCTCTCCCTTCTGCTCGGTCTCGTCGCCGAGGAGGGCATGTCGCTGCTGTTCATCACGCACGACCTCGCGGTGCTCTCCCAGGTCGCCACCGCCGGCGTGGTGCTCGAACACGGGCACGTGGTCGAGAGCGCCCCGGTGTCGCGCCTGCTGAGCGCACCGTCCTCGCCGGTCACGCAGGGGCTGCTGCGGGATGCGACCGCGACGCTCTGGCGTCCCGAGGGAGGAAAGGCATGAGCCTCATCGAGGCCCGTGGGCTGCGTCGTGACCACGTGGTGCCGAAGCGCACGGCGTTCGAGCGGACCCGCCGGCAGACGGCGTTGGAGCCGACCGACCTCGACATCGCCGAGGGTTCCTCCGTCGGGATCATCGGCGAGTCCGGTTCGGGCAAATCGACCCTCGTGCGGCTCCTGCTCGGTCTCGACCACCCGACGGCCGGGACGGTGAGAGTGGACGGCCGGGTCGTGGATGCCCGAGCGTCCGCGCGTTCACTGCACTGGCTCCGCCGGCAGACCGGACTCGTCTTCCAGGACCCCTACGCCTCTCTCGATCCGCGCATGACCGCCGGCCAGATCGTGCGCGAGCCGCTGTGGGCCCTCGGCATCGACGGAGACCATCGGGCGCGGGTGGGCGAAATGCTCGCCCGCGTGGGACTCGACCCTGAGATGGGCGACCGGTACCCGCACGAGTTCTCGGGTGGGCAGCGGCAGCGGATCGCCCTGGCCCGCGCGCTCGTGCATCGCCCCCGGATCCTCGTGGGTGACGAGCCGCTGTCGGCGCTGGACGTGACGGTGCGGGCGCAGATCCTCGAGCTCCTCGCGGAGCTGCGGGTCACGGAGGAGCTCACGCTGCTGCTCGTGTCGCATGACATCGGCGTGGTGCAGAACCTCTGCGACACGGTCCTCGTGATGAAGGACGGCCGCATCGTCGAGCGCGGTCCCACCCGCGAGGTGCTCCTGCACCCCGAAGCGGACTACACCCGCACGCTCCTCGCCGCGATCCCCGTCATCCCCGACGCCTGACCGCAGACCCACCCCCTTACGGCCACTCCGGCCCGTTACGGGCGCTCGCAACGGGCCGGGAGACACGAAAAGGGGTGGGTCGCGGGGTCAGCGCGGGAAGAGCGAACGACGACGGGGGCGTGAGGGGCGCAGGACGCGGCGCAGGTAGACCGTGCCGAGGTCGCGACCGAACTTGTGGCCGACGCGACCCATGCGTCCCGCCTCCACGAAGCCGAGCTTCTCGTGCAGCCGGATCGACGCCTCGGCGCCCTGATCGCTGATGACAGCGACCATCTCGCGGAGCCCGCGCTGCTCGCACGCCTCGATCAGCGCCTGCAGCAAAGCCGACCCGAGCCCCTTGCCAGCCGCGCCGGGACCGAGGTAGATGGAGTCCTCGACCGTGTACCGGTAGGCGTTCTTGCCCGCCCACGGCTGCGCGAGCGCATAGCCGAGGACGGAGCCGGACGGCGAGACGGCCACGAGGAAGGGCAGCCCGAGCCGCTCCAGCAGCGCGAACTTGTCCCGCCAGTACGGGATGCTGCTGCGGCGCTCGTCCAGGGTGACGGCGGAGTTGCTGACGAAGTGGTTGTAGATCTCACGGACGTGCGGCAGGTCAGCGGCGCGAGCAGGACGGATCGCATACGAGAAGGTGTCCGGCGCGGAGGCCGGGCGCAGATGGCGCGGCAGAACACGACGGCGGTCCCCCGGCTCGAACTGCATGCGCTCAGCTTAGGGAGGCGGACGCCTCGCCCTCCACCCGCCAATCCACGGGACCGCTGCCGAGACCCTCGAGCAGCGCGTTCGCACGGGAGAAGGGGCGGGAGCCGAAGAAGCCGCGACGCGCCGAGAGAGGGGACGGATGCGCGGAGGCGATCACGGGGGTGTCGCCGAGGAGAGGCTGGAGGTTCGCCGCGTCGCGCCCCCAGAGGATCGCGACGAGCGGCTGATCCCGGGCCACGAGGGTGCGGATCGCGAGCTCCGTCACCTGCTCCCATCCCCAGCCCCGGTGGGAGCCCGCCGCGCCGGGGCGCACCGTCAGCACCCGGTTCAGCAGCAGCACACCCTGATCACTCCACGCGGTGAGGTCGCCGTGCGGCGCGGGAGGCAGACCGAGATCGGACTCCCGCTCCTTGTAGATGTTCGTCAGGCTCCGCGGCAGCGGTCGCACGTCGCGGTCCACGGCGAACGACAAGCCGATCGGGTGTCCGGAGGTCGGATACGGATCCTGTCCCGTGATGAGCACCCGGACGTCGGCGAGCGGACGCTGGAACGCCCGCAGCACCTGCGGGCCGGCGGGGAGATAGCCGTGGCCGGCCGCCTGCTCGGCACGGAGCCGATCGCCGAGCGCCGTCAGGGTGTCCTGCGCCGGGGCCAGTGCCTCCGCCCAGCCCGCATCGATCAGCCCCTCCTCCGCAAGCTGGGCGAGGGTGCGCCCTCCGGTCACTCGACCGGGCGCACGCGCAGGGGGCCGCGCGCGAGCAGGTGCTGTGCCGACTGGGCGACGGGCCGCATCGTGATGAGGTCGAGGTTCACGTGGGCGGGCGCATCCAGGGCGTAGGCGATGACGTCCGCGACGTCCTCGGCGAGGAGCGGCGCCTCGACACCGGAGTACACGGCTTCCGCCGCCACCGCGTCGCCACCGAGGCGGTTCAGGGTGAACTCCTCGGTGTGCACCATGCCGGGGGCGATCTCCGCCACCCGCAGGGGCTCGCCGTTCAGCTCCTGACGCAATGCCCGCACGAGCATCGCCTCCGCGGCCTTCGCGGCGTTGTAGCCGGCACCACCCGGGTACGCGTTCTGGGCGGCCGTCGAGGTCACGAAGAGCAGATCGGCGTGGCCGTCCGCGTCCGCCGTCCGACGCAGCAGCGGCAGCAGTCCCGCCACGAGGCGCTGCGTCGCGAGCACGTTCGCCTCGTACATCCACTGCCAGTCGGCGACGGAGGCGCTCTCGACACGATCCGTGCCCCGTGCGCCGCCGGCGACCTGGACGAGCGCATGCACGGGGCCGGTCCGCTCGAGCTCGCCGATCAGCGCCTCCACCGCCACGTCATCCGTCAGATCGCAGGCGATGGTCGATGCCCCGGTCTCGGCGGAGAGGGCGGCGAGACGGTCCGCACGGCGGGCGACGCCGACGACGTCCCACCCCCGCGACCGCAGCGCCCGCACGGTCGCCTGCCCGATCCCGGAACTCGCACCTGTCACCACTGCACGTCTGTTCGCCATGTCCTCCACCGTACGATGTCCGCGCCGGTTCCGCCCGTTCGGGCACGCGGCACCGTGTTACGTCACATTTCCCGATCGTTGTTGACACCGCGCGATATTCCGTACTCTCGCTGCAAGGGCACCAGCCCATCCGACCTTCCGACCGTTCCAGGGGGAACACATGTCCGCACCCGAGACCTGGCGTTTCGAGACCAAGCAGATCCACTCGGGCGCCGCCCCCGACCCCGTCACCAAGGCCAGGGCGACGCCGATCTACCAGACCACGTCCTACGTGTTCGACAGCGCCGACCACGCCGCGAACCTCTTCGCCCTCGCCGAGTTCGGGAACATCTACACCCGCATCCAGAACCCGACCCAGGACGTCCTGGAGCAGCGCCTCGCCGCGCTCGAAGGGGGCACCGGCGCCCTCGTCCTCTCCAGCGGCCAGGCCGCCTCGACCTTCGCGATCCTCAACATCGCCCAGGCCGGCGACCACTTCGTCGCGTCGAGCTCGATCTACGGCGGCACCTACAACCTCTTCAAGTACACGCTCGCCAAGCTCGGCATCGAGGTCACCTTCGTCGAGAACCAGGACGACCCGGAGGAGTGGCGCCGTGCCGTCCGCCCGAACACCAAGCTGTTCTTCGCGGAGACGATCGGCAACCCGCAGATCAACGTGCTCGACATCCGCACTGTCGCCGACATCGCGCACGAGAGCGGTGTCCCGCTGATCGTCGACAACACGATCGCCACCCCCTACCTCATCCGTCCGTTCGAGCACGGCGCCGACATCGTCGTCCACTCGATAACGAAGTTCCTCGGCGGCCACGGCACCACCATCGGTGGCGTCGTGATCGACGGCGGCTCGTTCGCGTGGTCGGAGAACGTCGAGAAGTTCCCCGGTCTCACCGAGCCGGACCCCTCCTACCACGGCGCCAGCTACACGGCGGCGGTCGGCGACCCGCTCGCGTACATCATCAAGGCCCGTGTGCAGCTGCTCCGCGACCTCGGCTCGGCCATCGCCCCGCAGAGCGCGTGGAACCTCATCCAGGGTGTCGAGACGCTGTCGCTGCGCATCGAGCGCCACGTGCAGAACGCGCAGGAGATCGCCGAGTGGCTGGACAGCCGTGACGACGTCGCGGCGGTCAACTACTCCGGCCTGCCGTCCTCGCCCTGGTACGCCAAGGCGAACGAGTACGCCCCGAAGGGTGTCGGCGCGGTGCTGTCGTTCGAGCTCAAGGGCGGGGTCGAGGCCGGACGCGAGTTCGTCAACAGCCTCTCCCTGTTCAGCCACCTCGCCAACATCGGCGATGTGCGCTCGCTCGTCATCCACCCCGCGTCCACGACCCACGCGCAGCTCACCCCGGAGCAGCAGCTGACGGCGGGGGTCACCCCCGGTCTCGTGCGTCTGTCGGTGGGACTCGAGAACATCGAGGACCTCAAGGCCGACCTGGACCAGGCGCTCGCCGCCGCGCGTGCCGTCTCGGAGGCCGCCCGCGCCTGAGCACACACCTCCGCGAAGGCCCCGGACCGCACGGTCCGGGGCCTTCGTCGTCTCCGGGGTCGTAACCTGCGGGCCGAGACCGACCGGCCAGGCGAGAATGGAGACATGGACTGGCAGACGACCTCCGAGGACACGGTGCCGTCGGCACCGGTGACGGAGGCCGACGTCCGGCTGCTCCGTGCCCGCCCGCCCGCCACGGGCGCCTGGCGGGACGGCGACCCCGTCGGCGGCCGCCGGTTCGCCGCGTTCGGCGCCTTCGACACGGAGAGCGGAGCCCGGCTCCCCGGCATCCGCCTCGCGTACGAGAGCTGGGGCGAGCTGAACGCCGCACGGGACAACGCCGTGCTCGTGCTGCACGCCCTCACCGGCGACAGCCACCTGCGCGGTGAGGCCGGCGCCGGTCACCCGACGGCGGGCTGGTGGGAGGACGTCGTGGGCCCCGGTGCGCCGCTCGACACCGACGAGTGGTTCGTCATCGCGCCGAACATGCTCGGCGGGTGCCAGGGATCGACCGGCCCCGCGAGCATCGCCCCCGACGGCTACGAATGGGCGTCCCGTTTTCCCTACCTCACGATCCGCGACCAGGTCGCAGCGCAGGTGCGTCTGGCCGACGCGCTCGGCATCGACAGCTGGGCGGCGGTGATCGGCGGCTCGATGGGCGGCATGCACGCGTTGGAGTGGGCCGTGTCGCAGCCGGAGCGGGTGCAGCGTCTCGCCGTGCTCTCCTCGCCGCCGGTGACCACCGCCGACCAGATCGCGCTCAACACCGTGCAGCTCGAGACCATCCGCATGGACCCGCGCTTCCAGGGTGGCGAGTACTACGACCTCGCGGACGGCGACGGCCCGCACCGCGGCTTGGCTCTCGCCCGTCGCATGGCGCTGTTGAACTACCGCAGCCCGATCGAGCTCAACCAGCGGTTCCAGCGCTCCTGGCAGTCGGACGTCTCCCCGCTCGGCCACGGCGGACGTTTCGCCGTGGAGTCGTACCTCGACTTCCACGGGAACAAGTTCACGCGCCGCTTCGACGCCAACAGCTACATCACCCTCGTCGAGGCGATGAACTCGCACGACGTCGGCCGCGGTCGGGGCGGTGTCGAGGAGGCTCTGACGGCAGTGACGGCGACGACGCTCGTTCTCGGCATCGACAGCGATCGCCTGTTCCCGGTGGACGGTCAGCAGCGGATCGCCCGGAGCATCACGAACGTGCTCGACGGCGAGGCCGTGGTGCTCACGAGCGACTTCGGCCACGATGGGTTCCTCATCGAGACCGACGCCGTCGGCACCCACCTGCGGCGACTCCTCGAGGCCTGACTGCCCTCAGACCGGCTCGAACCGCCACGGCAGAGTGTGGGCGTGCAGCGTCCCCTGTGCCCAGCCGAACACGCGGCCCCCGTCGCGCACCTGCGTCTGGAACAACTCGACCGCGCCGCCGGATGCGAGCGCGGCGTCGACATCGGCGAAGGCGGACAGGCGGTGCAGCGTGAGCCAGGTCGGCGGGAACAGCCGCCACTCCCCCGCAGCGTGACGGGCGAGAGCCTCGGCCGGGGTCGTCCACGCGAGTTCGACGACCTCATCGGCCGCCGGCGAGGCCTCTGCATCCGGCGCGAGGGCGAGGAAGAACCAGGTGCGGATCCGCACGGGCGCCTCCGCAGGCGGCTGCCACTCCGACAGCGGCACCAGGTCGTCGACGACGAGTCCGACCTCCTCCGCGGTCTCTCTGGCGGCGGCACGGTGCGCGTCCTCGACGTCCGAGGCGCCCGCCTGACGGTCCCCCGGCTCGACCTTCCCGCCGGGGAACACCCAGGCGTCTGCGAAGGAGCCTCGCGACGGACGGCGCAGCAGCAGCACCTCGAAACCCCCGGGGCTCGAGCGCAGCAGGACGACGGTTCCGGCAAGCGGCAGGTCGGCGTCGGCGGTGGTCACCCGGTCACTCTACGATGCGAGCACGGGTGTCGGCACGACGCGTCCCGCCTCCACCCGATACGACACCAGCGCGATGAGGAGCCCGGCCACCGCGAGCACGACCCCGGTCCAGGCGGGTGCGGTGAAGCCCCAGCCGATCGCGATGACGATGCCGCCGAGGAAGGCGCCCAGACTGTTGCCGATGTTCAGGGCGGAGTGGTTCATGGCCGCCGCGATCGACTGGTTGTCGCCGGCCACATCCATCAACCGAGTCTGGATCGTCGGGCTGAGCACGGAGGAGACGAAACCGACGAGGACCACCACGAGGCTCAGGGTCACGATCCAGAACGAGAGCACGGCGAGGAGAGCGAACACGACGGCCATCGCGGCGAGGCCCAGCAGCAGCGTCCGGCGGAGGTCGATGTCGGCCAGATGACCGCCGACGAGGTTCCCGCCCGTCATGCCGAGCCCCATGAGCACGAGCACGATCGGCACGACCCAGTCCGGCGACCCGGCGACCTCCGTCACGAGCGGGGCGATGTAGCTGTAGACGGCGAAGAAACCGCCGAAGCCGATGGCCCCGACGCCGAGCGTGAACCACACCTGCCCGATGCGGAACACCCCGAGCTCGGCCCGCATCGTGCGGCCCGGGTCGCCCGGATGCGCCGGGACGAACAGCGCGATGCAGACGGTCGCGAGCGCGAAGACGAGGGCGACGACGGCGAACGCCGCGCGCCAGCCCCACTCCTGACCGAGGTACGTGCCCAGGGGCACGCCGACGACATTGGCCACCGTGAGTCCGGTGAGGATGAACGCGACGCCCTTCGCCCGGTTCCCCGGCCCCATCACGTCCGCCGCCACGAGCGCGCCGATGCCGAAGTAGGCCCCGTGCGGGAGCCCGGCGAGGAAACGCGACACCCCGACGAGTTCGAACGTCGGCAGCACCACGGTGAGCGCGTTGAACACCGTCAACGCCAGCGCGAGGACGATCATCACCCGATGCCGCGGATAGCGGGCGACGAAGCCGGCGATGGTCGGGGCGCCGATGACCACGCCGAGTGCGTACAGCGAGATAAGCCAGCCGGCCTGGCTCAGCGCCTCCTCCTGGCTCGACGCCCAGACGGACGGGAGGAGATCGGCGGCGATGTTCGGCAGCAGGCCCATGACCACGAACTCGGTCATGCCGATGCCGAAACTGCCGATGGCGAGGGAGAGGAGCGCCCACTTCGCCGCACCCCTCGAGGATGCCGAGGGATTCACCGGTTCACCTTAGCGGTCGTCGGACTCCTCGATCGCCGCCTCCAGACGCTCGACCTTGGCGTCGAGCTCTCCCGTGTAGCCGGGACGGATGTCGGCCTTGAGGACGAGCGACACCCGGGAGCCGAACGGCAGCACCGCCTCCGTCGCCCGCTTGACCACGTCCATGACGGTGTCCCAGTCCGGACCCTCGATCTCGGTGAACATGCTCGTCGTGCGGTGCGGGAGGCCCGACGCACGGACGACGCGGACAGCCGCCGCGACCGCGTCGTGCACGGAGGCATCGGTGCGCTCGGCACCGTCGGCGGGCGCGCCACTGGGGGCGACGGAGAAGGCGATCAGCATGGGTTCACTCCGGGGTTCGGGGACGGTGGACGACGGGGACCTTCGCGAGCGCGACCGCGCTCACGACGGCGAGGACGACGAGCAGCACATTCCGCATCGTGAGCAGCAGCACGGGCGCGGTCTCGGCGCGGAGCAGCCCGTCATAGCTCAGGGGGTACACGAGGCACGTGAGGAGGCAGAGGGCGAGGACGAGCGCGGCGACGGTCTGCGCGCGGCGGCGGTCCAGGACGAGCCACAGGATCACGGGCGCGAGCAGCCACGTCTGGAACTGTGGGGAGCCGACTTTGTTCAGCGTGATGAGCACGGTGACCAGCAGGAGCGCCAGCGGCGGAAAGAGACGCGCGAACGAGGCCCCGCGGGCGGCCTTCGTCACCCCGGCGACCGTGACGAGGACGACGGCGAGCGCCATGAGCGGGGTGAGCACGCCCCCCACCGCGTCCGCGCCCGGCGCGACGATCTGGAACGTCAGGATCTCGTAGCTGTACTCGATGCGGGCGGCCCCCGTCACGGCCATCCAGAGGAACGGCGTCGCGCCGACCGCCTCGATTTGCAGTCCCCGGCCGGTCTGCGCGGTGAGGAAGCCGAGGATCTCGGTGTCGGCGCCGAGCAGCAGGAGCACCACCACCACACCGGCGGTGACCGCCGCCGCGGCCACGAGCATCCGCAGGCGCGCTCTCCCGGTCACGACCGCCGCCAGGAGGAGCGCGCCGGGCCAGATCTTGATCCAGGCGCCGATGGTCAGCAGTGCCGCGGCGATGGTCGGGCGCGTGATCAGCCAGAGCCCCGCGACGACGGCGAGAGGCACGGTGACGGCGTCGATGCGGTACAGCGCGATGGGTCCGAGAAGCAGCAGCGCCGCGCACCAGAACCATGCGGCGGTGCGCCGCGCCCGCACATGTCCGCGCCCGACGAGCACGGCGAAGGCGACGGCGTCGAGCACCGTGACCAGCAGCGCCCACCCGATGAGGTACGCACCGGAGGCGCCGAGCAGCGGGAGGAACGGGGCGGCGAGCACGGCCGCGAGCATCATCGGCAGGAGCGCGACCTGCGGATACACCCAGGGCTCCGTGACGCCCACGATCTCGCCGCCGCTCCAGGCCGCCGACGCCCAGGGCTCGTAGACCAGCACGACATCGCCCATGGGCTGGCTCGGGTACACCCAGCCGAGCCACGCGGTCAGGATGTGTGCGAGGAGGAACGCGATCCAGAGCGCGAGGACGCTCCTCCGGGCGGTGGTCCTCACGACAGCAGGTCCGCGACCGCGCGAGGCAACGCCTCCGCGACGTCGAGCGCGACGATCGGATGGCCGCTCGCGCTCCCGGTCGCCGCGGCGGCGAGACGGGCGGCATGCCCGTGCAGCCAGACGGCCGCCGCGGCGGACTCGATGAGCGGGCTGTCCGGATTCGCAGCGATCACGGCGGCGACGATCCCGGCCAGCACGTCCCCCGTCCCGGCCGTCGCGAGCCAGCCGGTCCCCGCTTCGACGGCGATGAGCGTGCCGTCGGGCGCGGCGAGCACGGTGCGGGCACCCTTGCGCAGCACCACGCCGTCGATCGCGGCGGACACCTCCCGGATGTCTGCGAAGCCGTCCGACGCCCCGTCGATGCCGACCCGCTCCCGCAGCCGCGCGAACTCCCGGCCGTGCGGCGTGGCGACGAACGGGGCATGGGCGCCCGGCGCCAGATCGAGCGCACCGGCGTCGATCACCACGGGGACGTCGCCGTCGACGATCTCCCGCAACGCCTGCGCCTCCGCCGCGCTCCGGTCGTCCGGGTCGGTCCCGGAGCCGACCACCCAGGCGCCGATCCGCGTGCGTCCGGCGTCCGGCCCCCCGACGGTCTCCGGGCGTCGGGCCAGCACCGCCGCCACCGCCGACGGCGCGCCCACGTAGCGGACGAATCCGGCGCCGGCCCGCCAGGCCGCTTCGACGCCCAGCACCGCGGCGCCGGGGTAGGCGGCCGATCCGGTGCGCACGCCGACGACGCCCCGCGAGTATTTGTCGTCCTCGGCGGTCGGAGCGCGGAAGAACCGCGCCGCGTCCCTGCGGGACCACTCGCGCACGTCGCTCATGACTCCACGTTAGCCCGACGGCCCTCTCCCGTCCGCGCCGGCGGTACCGTCGAACGGTGAGTCTTCTCTTCTCCCCGCTGACCATCCGCTCCACCACATTCCGCAACCGCCTCTGGGTCTCCCCCATGTGCATGTACAGCGCCGTCGACGGCGTCGCGCAGGAGTGGCACCACACCCACCTCGCGCAGTTCGCCTCGGGTGGTGCCGGGCTCATCGTGGCCGAGGCCACGGCCGTCGTGCCCGAGGGACGTATCTCTCCCCGCGACCTCGGCCTCTGGGACGACGCGCAGCGCGACGCCCTGTCCCCGATCGTCCGGGCGATCCACGACCGCGGGGCGACCGCCGGCATCCAGCTCGCGCACGCCGGACGGAAGGCCTCCACCTGGTGGCCGTGGGCCGACGAACGCGGCACCGTCCCGGCCGCGGCAGGCGGCTGGACGACCACCGCACCCTCGGCGGTGGCCTATGAGGGGTTCGCCGCCCCGGTCGCGCTGGACGCGGCGGGCATCGACCGCGTGGTCGACGGATTCGCCGCGGCGACCCGGCGGGCGCTCGAGGCCGGCTTCGACGTCATCGAGATCCACGGCGCCCACGGCTACCTCCTCCACCAGTTCCTGTCGCCGCTGTCGAATCTCCGCGAGGACGAGTACGGCGGCTCCCTGGAGAACCGGGCGCGGCTGCTGCTGCGCGTCGTGGACGCGGTGCGCGAGGCGGCCGGCGAGGGCGTGCCGGTGTTCGTCCGGATCTCCGCGACCGATCACGCCGAGGGCGGGTTCACGCCCGAGGAGGCGGCTGAGGTCGGCACCTGGGCGACCGCGCGCGGCGCTGACCTCATCGATGTCTCCAGCGGCGGGCTCGTCGCCCACCAGCGCATCAGCGTCTCCCCCGGCTATCAGGTTCCCCTGGCCGAGACCGTCCGCCAGGGCGGACGGATCCCGGTGTCGGCCGTGGGCCTCATCACCGCCGCCGCGCAGGCCGAGCAGGTGCTCGTCGACGGGGCGGCCGATGCGATCTTCGCCGGACGGGAGTGGCTGCGCGACCCGCACTTCGCGCTCCGCGCCGCGCACGAGCTGGGCGACGAGGTCGCCTGGCCGCCGCAGTACGAGCGGGCACACTGGCGCTGACACCCACGACGAAGGCCGCCGGTTCCCGAGGGGAGCCGGCGGCCTTCGTGCACGGGGACCCGGCGGTCAGTGGCCGCGGACGCGACGGGTCGCGTCCTGCACCTCGCCCACGAGCTCCTCGAGGATGTCCTCCAGGAACAGCACGGCCGTCGTCTCGCCCCGGGCGTCGCGCACCTTGGCGAGGTGGCGGCCCGCGCGACGCATGACGGCGAGGGCGTCCTCCAGGTCGGTGTCCTCCTGGACGGGCACCATGTGGTGGATGCGCTTGCCGGGGATCGGCTCGAGCACCTTGGCCTCGGCATCCGGTCCCTCCGACGCCCGGAGGATGTCCTTGAGGTGGACGTAGCCGATCGGGGCGTCCTCGTCGTCGACGATCACATAGCGCGAGAACCCGTAGCGGGCCACCGCCTTCTCGATGTCGTCGGGCGTGGTCGTCTGCGGCAGCGTGACGAGGTCACTCAGCGGCACGGCCACATCGCGCGCCTTCTTGTCGGTGAACTCGACGGCCGCCGTGACGGTGCCCGCGGTGTCCATGAGCACGCCTTCACGCCGCGACTGGTTGACGATGGTCGCCACCTCGTCGAGCGTGAACGTCGATGCCGCCTCGTTCTTCGGCTCCACCCGGAACAGGCGCAGCACGCCGTTCGCTGCCGCGTTCAGCAGCCAGATCACCGGCATGAACACCTTCGACACCCACACCAGCGGCGTCGCCAGCAGCAGCACGGCCCGGTCGGGGATGGAGAACGCGAGGTTCTTCGGCACCATCTCGCCGAACACGACGTGCAGGAACGACACGATGAGCAGCGCGATCGTGAACGACACGACGTCCACCGCGCCGTCCGACCAGCCCAGCGCGTGCAGCGGCACGGCCAACAGATGGTGGATCGCGGGTTCGGAGACGTTCAGGATGAGCAGCGAGCAGATCGTGATGCCGAGCTGCGAGGTCGCGAGCATGAGCGTCGCGTGCTCCATGGCGTACAGTGCCGTCTTGGCCGGGCGCGAGCCGCGTTCCGCCTTCGGCTCGATCTGCGAACGCCGCGCGGAGATCACCGCGAACTCGGCGCCGACGAAGAACGCGTTCGCCGCCAGCAGGACGACGAGCCAGGCGAGGCCTCCCCAATCGCTCACAGGGACACCCCCTCGATGACGACGGCGTCCGGTCTCGGGACGTAGCGCACCCGATCCACGCGGCGGCCGTCCATGCGGACCACCTGCAGGGTGCCGCTCTCCACGGGCACCTCGTCGCCGACGACCGGCACCCGCTCCAGAACGCTCATGACGTAGCCGCCCACCGTGTCGTACACGTCGCCCTCCGGCACCTCGACGCCCGCCCGACTGCGCAGCTCATCGGGACGCAGCTCGCCCGGGAAGGTGATGCCGTCGCGGTTGCGGATGATGCCGGCGCGCGTGCGGTCGTGTTCGTCGGACACCTCGCCGACGAGCTCCTCCACGAGGTCCTCCAGGGTGACGATGCCCGCGGTCCCGCCGTACTCGTCGACGACGACCGCGAGCTGATAGCCCCGACCCCGGAGGTCCGAGATCAGTGCGTCGACGTGAGCCGTCTCGGGCACGCGCAGCGGATCGGTCGCGAGAGCACCGACGGGCACCTCGGCCCGACGCTCGCGCGGCACCGAGATGGCCGCTTTGAGATGCACGACGCCCGTGATGTCGTCCAGGTCTTCATCGAACACCGGGAAGCGGCTGTGGCCGGTGCGGCGCGCGAGCTGGATGACGTCCTCCACGGAGTCGCCCGCGGCGATCGCATGCATGCTCGGCCGTGCCGTCATGACATCGGCTGCGGTGAGGCGCGAGAAGGTGAGCGTGCGGTCCAGCAGCGTCGCGGTGTCGGCTTCGAGCACACCGGCGCTCGCCGACCGCCGCACGAGAGAGGAGAGCTCCTCCGCGCTGCGAGCACCGGAGAGCTCCTCCTTCGGCTCGATGCCCATGCTGCGCAGCACGCCGTTGGCGCTGCCGTTGAGCACCACCACCGCGGGCTTGAACACGGTCGTGAAGGCGATCTGGAAGGGCACGACGAGCTTCGCCGTCGCCAGCGGCAGCGCCAGCGCGAAGTTCTTCGGGACGAGCTCGCCGAGGATCATCGAGAGCACCGTGGCGACGAACATCGCCACCACGGTCGCGATGGGGGCGACGGCGGCCTCCGGGATGTTCCAGGCGACGAGCGTGGGACGGAGCAGGTTCGACAGTGCCGGTTCCATCGTGTATCCGGTCAGCAGCGTGGTCAGCGTGATGCCGAGCTGTGCGGAGGACAGATGCGTCGAGGTGTGCCGGAGGGCACTGATCGTCAGCGAGAGGCGGGACTCGCCTCGTGCCTGACGCGCTTCGAGGTCGGCACGGTCGAGGTTCACGAGAGCGAACTCGCTCGCGACGAAGAGGCCGGTGCCGACCGTGAGCAGAAGCCCCACGCCCAACATGATGTAGTCCATCAGATCTTCCTCTCCGGGGAGAGAACGGGACGGTGGGGCGATGTTCGGCAACTGGGAGGGTCGTCCATAGTGCGCTCGATTCTACAGAAGGCGACTGTGGACGCGGCGGTCGATCACCAGCTGACCGGCAGCGCCTTGCCCTCCTCGTATCCGGCCGCCGACTGCAGCCCCACCAGGGCGCGCTCATGGAACTCCGGCACGGTCGCGGCGCCCGCGTACGTGAACGACGACCGCACGCCCGAGGTGATCATGTCGAGCAGGTCCTCGACGCCGGGACGCAGGGGGTCGAGGTAGATCTTCGACGAGGAGATCCCCTCCGCGAACAACTCCTTGCGTGCGCGCTCATAGGCGTCGAGGCGGCCGAAGCGCGCCTGGACAGCCTTGGTCGAGGCCATCCCCCACGACTCCTTGAAGAGGCGGCCATCGGCGTCACGCTGCAGTTCTCCCGGCGCCTCGATCGTGCCGGCGAACCACGAGCCCACCATGACCGAGGCGGCCCCGGCGGCGAGCGCGAGCGCGACGTCGCGCGGGTAGCGCACCCCGCCGTCGGCCCAGACGTGCGCCCCGGCCTCGGCGGCGGCCTGCGCGGTCTCGAGCACGGCGGAGAACTGCGGGCGCCCGACCGCGGTCATCATGCGGGTGGTGCACATCGCTCCGGGCCCGACGCCCACCTTGAGGATCGAGGCGCCGGCGTCGACCAGGTCGTGCACGCCGTCGGCCGTCACGATGTTCCCCGCGACGATGGGCAGGCCGAGCCCGAGGGCGGCGACCTCCTGCAGCGCGCGGAGCATGCCCTCCTGGTGCCCGTGCGCGGTGTCGACGACGAGCACGTCCACGCCGGCCGCTGCGAGCGCGGCGGCCTTGGCCGCCACGTCGCCGTTGATGCCGACCGCCGCGGCGACGGCGAGGCGTCCGTCGGCGTCCACGGCCGGGCGGTAGAGGGTGGCGCGCAGGGCGCTGCGTGCGCTGAGCGTGCCGACGAGATGGCCGTGACGGATCACTGTGACCATCTCGACATCCGCCTCGGTGATCACGTCGAAGGCATGCCGCTCGGAGCCGATGTCGTCGGCGTCGATCGACGGGGTGCCACGGTGGACGAGGTCGCCCAGCTGGGCGTCGGGGAGCGCCGTCGCGAGCCGGGTCGCCGGGAGGATGCCGACGATCCGCTCCACGGCGACCGGTGCGGCACCGTGTGCGACGACGATGCCGTGCCCCACCGCCGCTGGCAGCAGCCGCAGCGCGTCGGCGACGCTCGCCTCCGGCGGCAGCACGAGCGGCGTGTCCCAGAGCACCGGCTGCCCCTTGACGTCGCGGATCGCGGCGTCGAGCTCCTGGAGCGGCAGGTCCTGCGGCAGGACGCCGAGCGCACCGCGCCGGGCGAGCACGGCGGCGATGCGCGGCCCGGTCACCGAGTTCATGTTCGCGGCGACGAGCGGCAGGGTCGCCGGGGTGCCGTCGTGCGGGGCGAGATCGACCTGGAGACGACTGGTGACGGCCGAGCGGCGCGGCACCAGGAAGACGTCCGAGTAGGTGAGATCGACGGTCGGCTGGGCACCTGAGAACTCCATGCCTCCACGGTACTCAGATCGACGCGGCGCGGGTCGTTCTCTTCGACGTCTCCCCGGTCGAAACAGGTTAGGCTTGGTGGTCGAGAGTGTGCGGGCCCGAGCGCATCCTGCGTCGTGCGTCCGCATCGGAGATCTTCAGCGATGAAAGAGGGCGATAGAGCGTGTCGAACCAGGTGACCGGCGTCGGTGGCGACGGGGGGTTCGGAGCCAATTCCTGGCTCGTCGAAGAGCTCTACGAGCAGTTCAAGGAGAACCGCGACTCGGTCGACAAGGAGTGGTGGCCCATCCTGGAGAAGTACCACTCCGAGACCACCGCGGGCGGAGCCGGTGCCGCTCCCGCTGCGGCGGCCCCCGCGCACCCCGTGACCGCGCCCATCCCCGTGATCGGCTCGCAGCCGGTCGCGCGCACCACCGCCAAGCCCGCGGCCGCCGCCCCCATCCCCGCCCAGGCACCGAAGCCGAAGCAGGAGTCCCAGGAGAGCCAGCCGCCCTCCGAGGAGGACAAGGTCACCCCGCTGCGCGGCCTGCCGAAGACCCTGGCCGCGAACATGGACGAGTCGCTCACCGTCCCCACCGCGACCAGCGTCCGCACGGTCCCCGCCAAGCTGATGATCGACAACCGGATCGTCATCAACAACCACATGGCCCGCACCCGCGGCGGCAAGGTCAGCTTCACCCACCTCATCGGCTGGGCGCTCATCCGCACCCTCGACGAGTTCCGCAGCCAGAACGTCTTCTACGCGGAGATCGACGGAAAGCCTTCCGTCGTGGCACCGGCGCACGTCAACCTCGGCATCGCGATCGATCTGCCCAAGCCCGACGGCACGCGCGCCCTCATGGTCCCGAGCATCAAGCGCGCCGACACCATGACGTTCACCGAGTACCTCGCCGCCTACGAGGACCTCGTCACCCGTGCGCGCTCCAACAAGCTCACGGCCGCCGATTTCCAGGGCACCACGGTCTCCCTCACCAACCCCGGCGGCATCGGCACGGTGCACTCGGTTCCGCGTCTCATGAAGGGCCAGGGCTGCATCATCGGCGCCGGCGCCCTCGAGTACCCGGCCGAGTTCCAGGGCGCGAGCGAGAAGACGCTCAACGAGCTCGCGATCGGCAAGACCATCACGCTCACCAGCACCTACGACCACCGGGTCATCCAGGGCGCCGGCTCCGGCGAGTTCCTCAAGAAGGTGCACGAGCTGCTCATCGGCCAGCGTGGCTTCTACGACGACATCTTCGCCGCGCTGCGCATCCCGTACGCGCCCATCCGCTGGAACCCGGACATCGCCGTCGACCTCGCCGAGCGCGTCGACAAGCAGTCGCGCGTGCAGGAGCTCATCAACTCCTTCCGCGTGCGCGGCCACCTCATGGCCGACATCGACCCGCTCGAGTACCGGCAGCGATCGCACCCGGACCTCGAGATCGAGAGCCACGGCCTCACCTTCTGGGACCTCGACCGCGAGTTCGTGACCGGCGGCTTCGGCGGCCGTCGCGTCGCCAAGCTCCGCGACATCCTCGGCGTCCTGCGCGACTCGTACTGCCGCACGCTCGGCATCGAGTACATGCACATCCAGGACCCCGAGCAGCGCCGCTGGTTCCAGGAGAAGGTGGAGGTCAAGTACCAGAAGCCGGGCCATGACGAGCAGCTGCGCGTGCTGCGCAAGCTCAACGAGGCCGAGGCCTTCGAGACCTTCCTCCAGACGAAGTTCGTCGGCCAGAAGCGCTTCTCGCTCGAGGGCGGCGAGTCACTGATCCCGCTCCTCGACGAGATCCTCCAGGGCGCAGCCACGGCCGGGCTGGAGGGCGCCGCCATCGGCATGGCCCACCGCGGCCGCCTGAACGTGCTCACGAACATCGCCGGCAAGACGTACGGCCAGGTGTTCCGCGAGTTCGAGGGCACGCAGACCCCCGGCAACCAGCGTGGCTCGGGCGATGTGAAGTACCACCTGGGCACCGAGGGCACGTTCGTCGCCGACGACGGCTCCTCGCTGCCGGTGTACCTCGCGGCGAACCCCTCGCACCTCGAGACGGTGGACGGCGTGCTCGAGGGCATCGTCCGCGCGAAGCAGGACCGCAAGCCCATCGGCACGTTCGCGTGGCTGCCGATCCTCGTCCACGGCGACGCGGCCTTCGCAGGTCAGGGCGTGGTCGTCGAGACCCTGCAGATGTCGCAGCTGCGCGGCTACCGCACGGGCGGCACGATCCACGTCGTCGTCAACAACCAGGTCGGCTTCACCACGACGCCGAGCGACGCCCGCACGTCGGTCTACGCCACGGACGTCGCCAAGACGATCCAGGCGCCGGTCTTCCACGTGAACGGAGACGACCCGGAGGCCGTCATCCACGTGGCCCAGCTGGCCTTCGAGTACCGCGAGCGCTTCCATCGCGACGTCGTGATCGACCTCGTCTGCTACCGCCGACGCGGCCACAACGAGGGCGACGACCCGTCGATGACGCAGCCGCTGATGACCGACCTCATCCAGGCGAAGCGCTCCGTCCGCCGCCTCTACACGGAGTCTCTCGTCGGTCGCGGTGACATCACCGAGGAGGAGTACAACGAGGCCAAGGCCGACTTCCAGAACCGCCTGGAGATCGCCTTCGCCGAGACGCACGCCGCCGAGACCGGGGCGACGCCGATCGCCCCGGAGATCCCGCAGGTCGAGGACCAAGTGGGTGCTCCCGAGGTCACCGGTGTCCCCGCCGAGGTCATCCGTCTCATCGGCGACGCGTTCGTGAACAAGCCCGAGGGCTTCACGGTGCACCCGAAGATCCAGCAGCTGCTGGAGAAGCGCCTCGACATGAGCCGCAACGGGAACATCGACTGGGGCTTCGGCGAGTTGCTGGCCTTCGGGTCGCTGCTGGTCGAGGGCACGCCGGTGCGCCTCGCCGGCCAGGACTCGCGCCGCGGCACGTTCGTGCAGCGCCACGCCGCCCTCCACGACCGGGCGAACGGTCAGGAGTGGCTGCCGCTGTCGAACCTGTCCGACGCCCAGGGCCGCTTCTTCGTCTACGACTCGCTGCTCAGCGAGTACGCCGCGCTCGGCTTCGAGTACGGCTACTCGGTGGAGGCGCCCGAGGCGCTCGTGCTCTGGGAGGCGCAGTTCGGCGACTTCGTCAACGGCGCGCAGTCGGTCATCGACGAGTACATCTCCGCCGCGGAGCAGAAGTGGGGCCAGCAGTCCAGCGTCACGCTCCTGCTCCCCCACGGCTACGAGGGCCAGGGGCCGGACCACTCGTCCGCCCGCATCGAGCGGTTCCTGCAGCTGTGCGCGCAGGACAACATGATCGTGGCGCGTCCGTCGACGCCGGCATCGCACTTCCACCTGCTGCGCCGTCAGGCCTACGCCCGCCCGCGCAAGCCGCTGATCGTCTTCACGCCGAAGGCGATGCTGCGGCTGCGGGGAGCGACGAGCCCCGTGGAGGCGTTCACCGGCGGCCGCTTCGAGCCGGTCATCGACGACGACCGCGGGCTCGACCGTTCCGCCGTGAAGCGCGTGCTCGTGCACAGCGGCAAGGTGCACTGGGACCTCCGCGCCGAGCTGGAGAAGAACCCGAACCCGGCGATCGCCCTGGTACGTCTCGAGCAGCTCTACCCGACGCCGATCGACGAGCTGAAGAAGATCACCGACTCCTATCCGAACGCCGAGCTGGTGTGGGTGCAGGAGGAGCCGGAGAACCAGGGTGCCTGGCCGTTCCTGGCCCTCGCGTTCGCGGACGTACCCGGTGACCGCTCGTTCCGCCCGGTCTCCCGCCCCGCCTCGGCGTCGCCGGCGACGGGATCGTCGAAGGTGCACGCCACGGAGCAGGCCACCCTGATCCGCGCGGCGGTCACCCTCGACTGAGCGACCTCCTCCGACGAGAAGGGCGCCCCGGCTTCGGCCGGGGCGCCCTTCTCGTGTTTTCGAGGGCTAGTACCAGATGTCGAGTGACGGCGCCGGGAAGGCGACGAACGCGCGATCCAGCGCCTCCACCGCGTCGAGGGCACCGGTGATCCGGCCGGCCCCGTGCAGAGCGGCGACGCGCACGCTGCCCGCGTAGAGCGACGACAGCGCCGAGACGTCGAGGACGACGGCGGCATCGGCCTCCGGCGCCGCCTCCGCGACGGCCCTGCCCGTGGCGTCGATGCGCAGGCACCACGTGCCGGCGGCGAAGCCGAGAGGGTCCTCGATGCGGAGCACGGTGTCGAGGGTCGCGGCGTAGGTCCGGGCGGTCAGTGCCGTCGGCACGTCCAGCACCCGCAGCCAGCCGTGGTCGTGCACCTCCTGGGTGACGCCCCGCGGGTCGACGACGAGCCACGGGAGCGCGTCGTCGAGAGGACGGAGGTCGGCGGTCACCTCGTCGACGAGATCATGCTGCAGAGCGAAGCGCCACAGGGCTGCGGTCGCCTCCGCCGTCTCGCCGATGAGCAGGCGGACGTGGAGACCGAAGCGGAAGGTGCCGCCCCGTTCGCTGAGGTGGAAGGCCATGACGCCGCGGACCTGCCCGGAGGCGTCGCGGTAGCGCACACCCCGGACCCTGTCGCGGTCGGTGTCGTTGGACGCCAGACCCGCGACACCCGCCCAACGAGCCGTCCATCCGGGGACCTGCCCGGATCGCCGCCCCCTGGCACGCTCGTGCACGTCGCCGAGCTCGACGGCGAGCTCCTCGCGTTCGAGGTACTCGATGCGGCCGGTGGGCGCAGGCCCCGCCCATCCGGCGCGCCGGATGTCGACGGTGAACCGCGAGACGGGAACGGCCGAGCCGAAGCCGTACCGCCCGTAGATCGTCGCCTCGGACACGGTGAGCCCGGCGATCGCGACGCCCGCGTCCGCGGCGGCGCGGAGCTCTCCTTCCAGCAGCGCACGAGCGATGCCGCGCCGACGATGCGTGCCGGCCACCGTGACCCCGCTGATCGCCCACATGCCGATCTCGCCACCGGGGATCGTCAGCGGGGTGACCCACGAGTCGATCGTCGCCACGGGGAAGCGGTCGGCCGGGGCGTCGGGCTCGTATACGCCGATGTTGCGCCGGCTCCGCAGCGTGCCGACGCCCTCGTCGCGGACGGCGGCCGAGGGATCGGCCCCGAGAAAGCCCCGGGCCATGGCGCGCTGGAACGCGGTCACCCGCTCGCTGTCCGCCGTGTCCAGGACGCGATAGTCGAGGTGGTCCCCCGCCAGCCGGTCGACGGAGGTCTGGTCAGCGGGGATCCCGCGCGCATCGATGAGGGCCATGCAGACAGCCTACGGGCGGTCCCCGACGCCTCGCGCGCCGGCGGGCGCCTCAGTGCTGGGCGGCCTGGACCTCGCGCAGCCGGGCGAACACCTGGTCGCGGAGCTCCTCGGGCGCGGTCTCCTTGCAGGCACGCGCGATGACCTCGGTGAGGGTCGTCGCCACCAGCGCCTCGTCCCGGCAGGCCGGGCAGTTCTCCAGGTGCTCACGGATCTCGGCGTGCTCGGTCTTGCAGACCTCGTTGCGGAGGTACTCCTCCAGATCCTGACGGGCCTTGTCGCAGCCGCAGTCGCTCATTTCTTGCTCCTCGGTTCAGCCGCGGCGATTCCCCGCTCCGCGGCGTAGTCGGCCAGCAGCTCCCGCAGCATCCGCCTGCCACGGTGCAGACGGCTCATGACGGTGCCGATGGGGGTCTTCATGATGTCGGCGATCTCCTGGTACGCGAAGCCTTCGACGTCGGCGAGGTACACCGCCAGCCGGAAGTCCTCCGGGACGGCCTGCAACGCGTCCTTCACGACCGACGCCGGCATGCGGTCGATGGCTTCCGCCTCCGCCGACCGGCTGTGCGAGGCCGTCGTCGACTCCGCACCGCCGAGCTGCCAGTCCTCGAGCTCGTCGATGGTGCCCTGGAACGGTTCGCGCTGACGCTTGCGGTAGATGTTGATGTACGTGTTCGTGAGGATCCTGTACAGCCACGCCTTGAGGTTCGTACCCTGGGCGAAGGTGGACCACGAACCGTAGGCCTTGACGAAGGTCTCCTGCACGAGATCGGCGGCATCCGCGGGATTGCGCGTCATACGCATCGCGGCGGCATAGAGCTGGTCCATGAAGGGGAGCGCCTGCTCCTCGAACTCGCGCCGAGGGTCGCCGACGGTGGCTGCGGTTGCGGTGTCGTCCATCACCGGCCAGTCTAGGCGGCTGAGGTCGATCGCCTCGCGTTCCAGCGTCGCAGGCATCCTCTTCCCTTCGCACCAGGGCCGCCTCTCACGAGGACGGCGTCGCGTTTACTAAGGTGAGAACCGATGAGCGCCAAAAGGTATTCCCCCACCCGTGTGCAGGGTCCCTACCCCGCGCCCACGGTCGACGGCCCGGTGCACGCCGAGCTGACGATCCCGGGATCGAAGTCCCTCACGAACCGCGAACTCCTCATCGCGGCCATCGCGGACGGCCCCGGCCGTCTGATCGCCCCGCTCCATTCGGACGACTCGCAGCGCATGGTCGAGGCGCTCCGCGCCCTCGGCATCGGCATCGAGGAGGTCGACGCCGGGCACGAGTTCGGACCAGATCTCGTGGTCACCCCGGGCAAGCTCCGCGGCGGCACGACCATCGACTGCGGCCAGGCGGGCACCGTCATGCGCTTCATCGCCCCGCTGGCCGGCCTCGCCGAGCAGGATGTGCACCTCACCGCGCACGAGACGGCGCTGCACCGGCCGATGGGCGGGCTCATCAGCACTCTGCGCGACCTCGGCGTCGACATCGACGATGAGGGCACCTGGTCGCTGCCCTTCACGATCCGCGGCCACGGCCACATCCGCGGCGGCCGGGTGGAGATCGACGCCTCGGCGTCGAGTCAGTTCGTGTCCGGGCTGCTGCTCGCCGCCCCGCGCTTCGACGTGGGCCTGCACCTCGTCCACACCGGCGAGCGGCTGCCCAGCCTCCCCCACATCGACATGACGATCGAGGCGCTGAGCCGTCGGGGCATCCGCATCGAGCGCCCCGCCGTGGGCGAATGGCTCGTCGAGGCCGGCGTCCCGCGCGCCAAGGAGATCCCGATCGAACCGGACCTCTCCAATGCCGCGCCGTTCCTCGCCGCGGCCCTCGTCACGGGCGGTTCGGTCGCGATCACCGGCTGGCCCGCGCACTCCACCCAGCCCGGCGCCCTGCTGCCCGAGATCCTCCAGGCCGCCGGCGCCCACGTCAGCCGCCACGGCGGCACCCTCACGGTCCGTGCCGGATCGGGCATCCGCGGACTCGAGCTCGACCTGACGGCCGCCAGCGAGCTGACGCCGACGCTCGTGGGGCTGGCCGCCTTCGCCGACGGCCCGACGACGATCCGCGGCATCGGTCACATCCGGCACCATGAGACCGATCGCATCGCGGCGCTGGTGCGCAACATCCGCGGGCTGGGCGGCACCGCCGAGGAGCTGCCGGACGGGATCCGCATCGTCCCCGCCGCCTTGCAGGGCGGCTCCTGGGCCGCGCACCACGACCACCGGATGGCCACCACCGGCGCCCTCATCGGACTCCGCGTCCCCGACGTGGTCGTCGACGACATCGGCACCACCGCCAAGACCCTCCCGGAGTTCACCATGCTCTGGGAGCGGATGCTGCGAGGCTGACGTTTGAGCTGGCTGGACGACACCGACGACCTCGAGGACGACTTCGAGGACTACGACGAGAGCAGCATCCGCACCCGCCCCAATCCCAAGGCCAACCGTCCGCGGACGAAGCGGCGACCGGCGCACGATGATGCGCAGATCGGGCGCGTCCTGGGCGTCGACCGCGGTCGCTACTCGGTGCTCCTCGGCGAGGACACCCCGGAGGAGCGGACGATCACCGCCGCCCGCGCTCGTGAGCTGCGGCGCACGCCCATCGTCACGGGCGACCAGGCCCGGGTCGTCGGAGACACGTCGGGCGACGAGGGCACTCTCGGGCGCATCGTGGGCATCGTGGAGCGCACCTCCCTGCTCCGCCGCAGCGCCGACGACACCGACCAGGTCGAGCGGGTCATCGTCGCCAACGCGGATCAGATGCTCGTCGTCGTCGCCGCCGCCGACCCCGAGCCGCGCGCGCGACTCGTCGACCGCTACCTCGTCGCGGCGCTGGACGCCGGCATCCGTCCGCTCCTCGTGGTGACGAAGACCGACCTCGCGGACCCCGGCCCCTTCCTGTCCCACTTCGACGGCCTCGACCTCCGCGTCTTCACCAGCGCCAGGGAGGAGATGCCGGTCGACGAGATCGGCGAGGCCCTGATCGGCCACTCGACGGTCTTCGTCGGCCACTCCGGCGTGGGCAAGTCGACACTCGTGAACGCCCTGGTCCCCTCCGCAGGCCGGGCCACGGGCCACGTGAATCAGGTCACCGGACGCGGACGCCACACGTCCTCCTCCACCGTCTCGCTGCGCTACGTGGGCCCAGGGGGCACCGGCTGGGTCATCGACACTCCCGGCGTCCGCTCGTTCGGACTGGGGCACGTCGACCCGGCGAACATCCTCGCGGCCTTCACGGAGCTGGCCGTGATCGCGGAGAACTGCCCGCGCGGCTGCACGCACCTGCCCGACGCCCCGGACTGCGCTCTCATCGAGGCCGCGGAGCGCGGCGAGCTCAGCGAGACCGGACGCGCGCGGCTGGACTCGCTGCAGCGCCTGCTGCAGACGTTCGCCGACAAGGCGGAGCAGCCGCCCGGACGGTAGGCTGGGGCTGTGACAGAACGCCTGGAAACCGGAACCGCCGCGCCCGACTTCTCCCTCCTCGACCAGGACGGCAACACCGTCCGGCTGGCCGATCTCCGCGGCACCAAGACCGTGCTGTACTTCTACCCGGCGGCGATGACCCCCGGGTGCACCACGGAGGCCTGCGACTTCCGCGACAGCATCTCGTCGCTCCAGGGCGCCGGGTACCAGGTCGTCGGCGTCTCGAGGGACGAGCCCGCGAAGCTCGCCGCCTTCCGCGACCGCGACGGTCTCACGTTCCCGCTTCTCAGCGACCCCGACCACGCGGTCCACGAGGCGTACGGCGCCTGGGGCGAGAAGATGAACTACGGCAAGGTCGTCGAGGGTGTCATCCGCTCCACGTTCGTCCTCGACGAGGACGGGATCATCACGACCGCGCAGTACAACGTGAAGGCGACGGGGCACGTCGCCCGGCTGCGCAAGCAGCTCGGCATCGACGCCTGACGAGTCGCCGCGGCGTCACTCCGCCTCGCGGCGCGTCCCCTCCCGGCGTGCGCTCATGATGAGGAGCGCGAAGCCGGCGATCCCGGGGATGCCGACGCCGAGCACGAAGGCCCACGGAATGGGCGGCAGCGTGAGCGCGCTCAGCGCCAGGACGACAGCGAGCACCTGGAACACCACGCCGCCCGACCGCGCCCACGAGCGTCCGGCGCGGGTGCCGAAGGCGAAGGCCGCCAGCGCCGCGGCGCCGATCAGGGTCAGGACGATCAGGGCGATGGCCGTCGGCAGCGATGCCGCATCACCTGCACCGAGTCCTGCCATCTCGATCGCCGCGAAGACGAGGAGGGCGACCGCTTCGACCGTGAGGACAGCGGCGGCGGCACGGGCGATTCCGGGTGCGCGCACGGTGTCCTCCCGGGGATCGAATGACGAGAAAACCCTTGATTTCAGGGTATTCATGTAACAGAATAGAGAAAGTCATGTGCTCCCACAGCGGCGTGGGGCGAACGCGTGCGTTCGCATCACAATCATCGGGCATCCGCCCGTATCTCAACAGGGTAGCGGAACCCGAACCGTCGCCCGAATCGAGAGGTCGCATCGCGACATCTCATGAAATCCACACCGAGGAGCCCCCATGGACTGGCGTGACAAGGCCGCCTGCCTGACCGTCGACCCCGAACTGTTCTTCCCCGTCGGGAACACCGGCCCGGCCGTCGATCAGATCGAGAAGGCGAAGACGGTCTGCGCGACGTGCACGGTCACCGAGATCTGCCTGCAGTACGCCCTCGAGACCAGCCAGGACTCGGGAGTCTGGGGTGGCCTCTCCGAGGACGAGCGCCGCGCGCTCAAGCGCCGCGCCGCTCGCGCACGCCGCGCCTCCTGAGAACTCCGAAGCGGCCTGAGACGATGTCTCAGGCCGCTTCTGCGTGTGGGCGGACGATCCTCAGCGCTCGAGCCAGCGCAGCGGGATGTCGATGACCACCTCGGTGCCCTCGCCTTCGCTCCCCCGCCAGTCGATCGTGCCGCCGAGCTCGCCCTGGATCAGCGTGCGGATGATCTGGGTGCCCAGCCCCTGACCCACGCGTCCCTCCGGAAGCCCGTGACCGGTGTCGCGCACCGTCACCCGCAGGTTGTCCTCGGTGCGCTTCGCATCGATGGTGACGACGCCCTCCTGCCCCGCGAGCCCGTGCTCGACGGCGTTCGTCACGACCTCGGTCAGCGCGAGCGCCAACGGGGTCGCGTACTCGCTGGGGAGCACGCCGAACCGGCCGGTCGACTGCGTGCGAGCGCGCGTGTTCGGCGCCGACGCGACCTCCGCGACGAGCTTCAGCACGCGGTCGAACACCTCATCGAAGTCGACCTTCTGCGTGAGCCCCTGCGCGAGGGTGTCGTGGACGACCGCGATCGCGTCGACCCGTCGCATGGCCTGGGTGAGAGCGTCGCGCGCTTCGTCGGAGTGCGTCCGCCGCGCCTGGATCCGCAGCAGGGACGCCACGGTCTGCAGGTTGTTCTTGACCCGGTGATGGATCTCGCGGATCGTCGCGTCCTTGGTGATGAGCTCCTGCTCCTGGTGACGCAGCTCCGAGACATCGCGGCACAGCACGATCGCACCGATGCGCGTGCCGTGGTCCTTCAGCGGGATCGCCCGGAGCGAGACCGTCACGCCCCGCGCCTCGATGTCGGTGCGCCAGGGCGCCCGACCGGTCACCACGACGGGCAGGGATTCGTCGACCTGACGGGACGGCGGCACGAGCCGGGTCGTCACCTCGGCGAGGGACTCCCCCTCCAGCTCGTCGTCGAAGCCCATGCGGTTGAAGGCGGAGAGGGCGTTGGGACTGGCGAACGTCGTGACGCCGTCCACGTCGATCCGGATCAGACCGTCCGAGGCCCGGGGCGCGCCACGACGCGGCGACGTCGGTGCGGCGGGGTCGGGGAAGCTGCCGTCGGCGATCATGCGGAACAGATCGTTCGCGCATTCGTCGAAGGTGATCTGCTGACGGGAGGGCGTGCGCACCTCTCCGAGGTTCGTGTGCCGCGTCACGACGCCGATCACACGGGGGGCCTTGTCCTCACCCCGACGTTCGATCACGATCGGCACCGCGCGCACGCGGGTGGGCGTCTCCTCGAACCAGTCCGGCGAGGAGGAGTCGACGATCTCGGCCGACTCGAAGGCGCCCTGTACCTGGGTGCGCCACTGCGGCCGTACGCGCTCCCCGACGATGTCCCGGTAGAACAGCGTCGCCGCACCGCTCGGCCGCGCGTGCGCGACCGCGATGAAAGAGCCGTCCTTCGTCTCGATCCACAGGACGATGTCGGCGGAGGCGAGGTCGGCGAGCAACTGTCCGTCACCGGCGAGCCGGTGCAGCCACTCCACATCGTCGTCGGTCAGAAGGCCCTGGGCCTGGGCGAGATCACTGAGGGTTGACACCCCTCCAGCCTAGGCTCCCATGGGTCAGAGAATCGCGAGCGACGTCGCGCGCCATCGACGGTCCAGCCCCTCCAGGCGCACGGCGACGGCGCGGGTCCGTCCCGGACCGGCCACCACCACGACCGCCTCGACGATCCCGTCCCGGGGATGGGTCACCCGCAGGGTCCGGATCACGAACGTCGGCCGAGCCGGGGCCACGCCGCGCGCGCTGCGTGCCCGTGCGGCGAGGTTGGCCCGGGTGACGACGCTCCGGTAGGCCTCCTCGCTGAACCAGCGGGCGAGCTGGTCGACCTCGCGCACCCCGGCGATGGCTTCCAGCACACCGCGGGTGAGACTTCGCAGCAACGGCGCGGGATCAGGCAGCTGATCGGCGGGGGTGGGTTGCGGTGCGAAGTACTCGGCCAGCATCATCTCGTTGTCTCCTCGGGAGCGTCGGCGGGACGTCAGTGCACCACACCGCGGGCGGTGACGGGGGCCGACGACGAACGTATGTGGACAACCCGTACGTCGCGCGCCCGCGTCCTCGCCGCCGCCCGCGTGTGGATAACTCGGAGGCGGTGGCGCACACGCCTACGCTCGGTCGGATGCACTGGGAATCCCTCTTCGACGGTCTGGAAGGGCAGCTCGCCGCGGAATGGGAGGCGGAGCGCGCCGCCCGTGACGCCGAATCCGAGCGTCTGCGCATCGCCCGGCTCGACCTCCGTTCGCGCCTGCGCCATCTGTGCGCCGCGCAGAGCGACGTGACGCTCGACCTGGCCGACGGGCAACGCCTGCCCGTGGGTTTCCGGTCACTGGGGGTGGACTGGCTGGCCGCCGTCTCCCGCGTGCCGCACGGCGCTCGGCTCCCCGCCTCCGTCCTGCTGATCCCCGTCGCCTCGGTCCTCGGTCTCGTGGTCGACCACGGGTCGATGCTCGCCAGCCTCGACGCCGGCGCGCCGCCGCCCTCCGCGACGACGCTTCGGGAGCGCATGTCGCTGGGGTTCGTCCTCCGGGACCTCGCGCGCCGCCGCATCCCGGTGCATCTCCGGATGCTCGCCGGCGACGACCTCCACGGCACCATCGACCGCGCTGCCGGCGATCATCTCGACCTCGCGATGCATGACGCCGGCACCGCGCGCCGGGCCGATGCGGTCCGCGGGTTCCGCATGGTGCCGTACGCCGCTGTCGCCGCCGTCCGGATCGACGGCACTCACACGATCTGAGTCGCCGACCCCCACAGTTCGGGGAAGCTCGCGGCCTGCGACTGGCGCCAGAGAGCCATGCGCCGCGCCTCCTCGACCTGCGCGTCCAGATACTCCTCGATACTCGGCTCCTCGATGCGCCAGCGTGCGGGAGTCCCCAGGGGTGCGCCGCGAAGCTGTCCGGCGTGGACGAGGGCGATCACCTCGTCCACGCCGATGTCGAGCAGCTCGGCGACCTGCGCCGGGGCGAGGAAGCGATGGGCGTGCGGGGGCCGGGGTGTCATCCCCTCATTCTGGGCGGGTGCGCGGCATCGCATCCGCGTCGAGCGCCGGTTGTGGATAACTCCGGGACCGGGGCGCACGGTTCTGTGACGATATCGCCATGACCGCGCTCTCCCGTTCCCCTCGTCGCTTCCGCGGCGACCTCCGCTTCGTGGTGGGCATCGCCCTCGTCCTCGCCTCGATCGCCGGGGTCTGGTCGCTCGTCACCGCGTCGGACCACTCCTCCCCGGTCCTGCAGGCACGCACCACGGTCGTCCGTGGAGAAGTCCTCCGCGCCGCGGACTTCGAGGAGGTCGACGTGTCCCTCGGGCCTCTCACCGACGAGTACCTGGCTCCGTCACAGCTGGTTCCGGGACAGATCGCGGCGCGCACCCTGACCGAGGGCGAGCTCGTTCCGCGCTCGGCGGCGACCTCCGCGGAGGACGGCCGGACGACGACGGTGGTCATCAAGAGCAGCGTCAGGATCCCCGAGGATGTGCAGGCGGGCACCGAGGTGGAGGTCTGGCAGGCGCCGCTGGGCGAGGACGGACGCACCTTCGAGGACCCTCGCATCCTGGTCGGCGACGTCGTGGTCCGCACCGTCCTGGAACCCGACGGTCTGCTGGCGGAGGGGGCGGCAGAACTCGAGATCGTGATCGATCGCGGCAATGTCGCGGACGTGCTCGCCGCCGTCACCGGCGGAGCCGCGCTCTCCGTCGTCCCGGTCGGGGCCGGATCGTGAGCGTCCTCGTCGCAGTGGCCGCTCCGCGCGCCGACGAGCTCGCCGCCGAACTCGAGTGGGAGGGCGTCGCCGCCCGGAGCCTCCCGTCCGCGTCGCCGACGGCGATCGTCGCTGCGCTGGAGCCGGACGTCGAGGCGATCATCGTGCCGGCCGTTCGCGCGGTGCTCACCCCGGAGCTGCTGTCCGCCTGCGATCGCGCGGGCGTGCGCATCCTCTCGCTGGGTGGGAACGACAGCCGGGCCGTGGCCCGCCTCGGCCTCGCGCCGCCTCTGGACGCCGGCTCGGCCGGCTGGCAGATCGCCGCGGCGCTCTCCGAGGCGGGCCAGCCCACGCCGTCCCGACCCGCGCCGTCGAACCGCGTCACCGCGGTGTGGGGTCCGCACGGGGCGCCCGGTCGGTCGACGGTCGCCATCCAGCTCGCTGTCGAGTTCGCTCGCCGCGGCCGGTCGACCGCCCTGGTGGACGCCGACACCGTTGCCCCCGCGCTCGCCCTGTTGCTGGGTGTCGACGACGACGCGCCCGGTCTCGCCGGCGCCTGCCGCCGCGCCGAGCGGGGAGCGCTGGACGCGGCCGAGCTCACCCGTCTGTCCGCGCGGCTCACCGCAGGAGGCACGGAACTCGATGTGCTCGCCGGGCTGAACCGCCCCAGCCGCTGGCCGGAACTGTCGGAGGCACGCCTGCAGGCCGCGCTGTCCGTGTGCCGGACGTGGACGGAGGAGACGGTCGTGGACGTGTCCGCCGCGATCGACGCGGACGACGAGGCCACGTACGATCTCGTCGGCCCGCGGCGCCACGCCGCGGCCTCGGCCGTGCTCGGCGCCGCCGACCAGGTCGTGGCGGTGGCGTCCGCAGATCCGGTCGGGATCAGCCGCTTCCTCCGCGACCATGCCGAAGTGCGCCGTGTCGTCGGCCAGACGCCGGTGCAGGTCGTGGTGAACAGGGTCCGTCCGGGACCGCTCGGGATGGACGCACGCCGACAGATCCGCGGCACGCTCGAGCGCTTCGCCGGTCTCACCGACGTCGTCTTCCTGCCCCAGGATCAGCGCGCGGTGGACACGGCCCTCCTGCACGGTCGCCCGATCTCCGAGGTCGCGCCCCGGTCGGCACTCGTCGCGGCCATCCGTCGGCTCGCCGCAGACCTCGACCCCGCCGCCGGGGCGGACGTCACTGCCGGTAGCTCGACAGGAAGTTCCCGAGGCGTTCGACGGCTTCGCTCAGCACTCGCGGCTCTGGCAGGGTCACGAGGCGCAGGTGATCGGGAGTCGGCCAGTTGAAGCCGGTGCCCTGCACGAGGAGGATGTGCTCGGAGACCAGCAGGTCGTAGACGAGCTGGGCATCGTCGCGGATCTCATGCACGTTCGGGTCCAGGCGCGGGAAGGCGTACAGCGCCCCCTGCGGCTTGACGCAGGACACACCGGGGATCGCCTCCAACCCCTCCCACGCGATGTCCCGCTGCTCGTGCAGCCGACCGGTCGGGGCGATGAGCGCGTCGATCGACTGCACGCCGGACAGCGCCGCCTGGACGGCGTGCTGGGCGGGGACGTTCGGGCAGAGCCGGGTCGACGCGAGCAGCGTGATGCCCTCGATGAACCCCTTGGCGTGATCCTGCGGGCCCGTGATGACCATCCACCCCGACCGGTAGCCCGCCACGCGATAGGTCTTGGACAGACCGTTGAAGGTGAGGCAGAGCAGGTCGGGGGCGAGCGTGGCCGTCGGGATGTGCACGGCGTCGTCGAAGAGGATGCGATCGTAGATCTCGTCCGACAGGATGAGCAGCTGGTGCTCGCGCGCGATCTGCACGAGTCCCTCCAGCACCTCGCGGGAGTAGACGACGCCGGTGGGGTTGTTCGGATTGATGATGACGAGCGCCTTCGTGCGCGGCGTGATCTTCGACCGGATGTCCTCGAGGTCCGGCTGCCAGCCGTCGTCCTCGTCGCACAGATAATGCACCGGCGTGCCGCCCGCGAGGCTCGTCATCGCCGTCCAGAGCGGATAGTCGGGGGCGGGGATGAGGACCTCGTCGCCCTCGTCCAGCAGCGCCTGCATCGTCATGGTGATGAGTTCGGAGACCCCGTTGCCGAGGTAGACGTCATCCGGATCGAAGCGCGGGAACCCCTCGATCTCCTCGTACCGGCTCACGACGGCCCGCCGCGCGGAGACGATGCCCTTGCTCTCGCTGTAGCCGTGCGCCGTCGGCAGCGCGGCCAGCATGTCGTGGACGATCTGGTGCGGAGCGTCGAAGCCGAAGATGGCGGGGTTGCCCGTGTTGAGCTTGAGGATCCGGTGGCCCTCGGCCTCCAAACGCGCCGCCTCGACGAGGGCGTTTCCGCGGATCTCGTACAGGACGTTCTTGAGCTTCGACGACTGGTCGAAGGTGCGCGATGGTGTCATCGATCAAGCCTACAGGGACGAAAGGAGGGCCAATCCGCGCGGACTGGCCCTCCCGTTCGCCCGAAGGCTACTTCTTCTTCTTGCTCTGCGCGCGGCGCTGCTCGCGGTTGCCCGCGGCGGGGGCGGCCGGTTCGGTGCGCTGACCGAAGGCGCCCCGCGGGGCCTCCTCCGGCTCCGCGTCCTGCGGGGCCTGTGCACGCGCGGCGGCCTGACGCATCCGATCGGTCGCCGCCTGCTGCACCTGCCCGCGGTCGTTGCGCACCTCGACCTCGCCGGCGTCGTTCGCAGCCGAGTACTCCAGGCGCTGGTCTCCCCCGTCGTTCGCGAGCCCCTTGGCCTCGACCTCCGCCGTCTCGGCGTCGCCGGCGCGACGGACCTCGACCTCGAGGTTGTAGAGGTAGCCGACCGACTCCTCCTTGATCTGCCCCATCATCGACTGGAACATCGCGTAGCCCTCACGCTGGTACTCGATGAGCGGGTCGCGCTGCGCCATCGCGCGCAGGCCGATGCCGTCCTTGAGGTAGTCCATCTCGTAGAGGTGGTCACGCCAGCGGCGGTCGAGCACCTGCAGGACCACGCGACGCTCGAGTTCCCGGGTCGCGGCCTCACCGAGCGTCTCCTCCCGCTTCTCGTACGCGATCTTCGCGTCCGAGAGCAGTTCGCGCGTGAGGCCCTCGGCGGTGATGCCGCCCTTGCGGTCGGCCGCCTCCGAGACGACCTCGTCGATCGTGACGCTCACCGGGTACAGGGTCTTCAGCTCGGTCCAGAGCGCGTCGAAGTCCCAGCTCTCGTTGTGACCCTCGCCGGTGTGGTCGCGAACGACGCCGCTGATGGCGTCCTCGATGAAGTGCTGCACGCGGTCCGCGATGTCGTCGCCCTGGAGGATGTGGCGGCGGTCGGCGTAGATCGCCTCGCGCTGACGGTTCAGGACGTCGTCGTACTTGAGGACGTTCTTGCGCATCTCGGCGTTGCGGGCCTCGACCTGCGACTGCGCGCTGCGGATGGCACGCGAGACGAGGCCGGACTCGATGGGCACGTCGTCCGGGAAGTTGGTCCGGGCGAGGATCGCCTCGGCGGCGCCCGACTGGAACAGCCGCATGAGATCGTCGGTGAGGCTCAGATAGAACCGGCTCTCACCCGGGTCGCCCTGACGACCGGAACGACCACGCAGCTGGTTGTCGATGCGGCGCGACTCGTGGCGCTCGGTGCCGAGCACGTACAGGCCGCCGGCTTCGATGACCTTGGCGGCCTCCTCCTCGACGACCTTCTTCATCGCCTCATAGGTCTCGTCCCAGGCGACCTCGTACTCCTCCGGCGTCTCGACCGGGTCGAGCCCCTTCGCCTTCAGCTCCTGCACGGCGAGGAACTCGGCGTTGCCACCGAGCATGATGTCGGTGCCTCGACCGGCCATGTTCGTCGCGACCGTGACCGCACCGAGGCGGCCGGCGCGGGCGACGATCTCGGCCTCGCGGGCGTGGTTCTTCGCGTTGAGGACCTCGTGCTTGACGCCCTTCTTCGCGAGGAGGCGCGAGAGGTACTCGCTCTTCTCGACGCTCGTGGTGCCGACGAGGACGGGCTGGCCGCTCGCGTGGCGCTCCGCGATGTCCTCCACCACCTGCGCGAACTTCGCCGCTTCGTTCTTGTACACGAGGTCGGGCTGATCCTTGCGGATCATCGGCTTGTTCGTCGGGATCGGGATCACGCCGAGCTTGTACGTCGACATGAACTCGGCGGCCTCGGTCTCAGCCGTACCGGTCATGCCGGCGAGCTTCTCGTAGAGGCGGAAGTAGTTCTGCAGCGTCACGGTCGCGAGGGTCTGGTTCTCGGCCTTGACCGGCACGCCCTCCTTCGCCTCGATCGCCTGGTGGATGCCCTCGTTGTAGCGGCGCCCGACGAGGATGCGCCCCGTGTGCTCGTCGACGATCATGACCTCGTCGTTCATCACGACGTAGTCGGTGTCCTTCTTGAACAGCGCGAGCGCCTTGATCGAGTTGTTGAGGAACGAGATGAGGGGCGTGTTCGCGGACTCGTAGAGGTTGTCGATGCCGAGGTAGTCCTCGACCTTCTCGATACCGGGCTCGAGCACGCCGACGGTGCGCTTCTTCTCGTCGACCTCGTAGTCCTCCCCGGCGACGAGGGTGCGGGCGATCTTGGCGAACTCCGCGAACCAGCGGTTGGCCTCGCCCGACGAGGGGCCGGAGATGATGAGCGGCGTGCGGGCCTCGTCGATGAGGATCGAGTCGACCTCGTCGACGATCGCGAAATAGTGCTCGCGCTGGACGAGGTCCTCCTTGCGCCACGCCATGTTGTCGCGGAGGTAGTCGAACCCGAACTCGTTGTTCGTGCCGTAGGTGATGTCGGCGGCGTACTGCTCGCGGCGCACCGCCGGGGTCTGCCCGGAGACGATGATGCCGGTCGTCATGCCGAGGGCGCGGTAGACGCGGCCCATCAGCTCGGCCTGGTAGCTCGCGAGGAAGTCGTTCACGGTGATGACGTGCACGCCCTTGCCGGCGATCGCGTTGAGATACGCGGGGAACGTCGCGACGAGCGTCTTGCCCTCACCGGTCTTCATCTCGGCGATGTTGCCGAGATGGAGAGCCGCGCCACCCATGATCTGCACGTCGTAGGCGCGCATGCCCAGGGTCCGCTTGGCGGCTTCGCGCACGGCGGCGAAGGCCTCCGGCATGAGCTGATCGAGCGTCTCGCCCTTCTCGTAGCGGGCCCGCAACTCCGCGGTCTCGTTGCGCAGCTCGTCGTCCGTGAGCTGGGAGATGTCCTCCTCGAGGGCGTTCACCGCCTTCACCACCTGGTTCAGACGGCGGATGATCCGCCCCTCACCTGCACGCAGCAGCTTCTCAAGAGGATTCGCCACGGATGTCATCTCCCTGTCATTGGGTCATTAGCCGGTCGCCGCGAAGCGAGCGCCAGGCATACTGTGCCATGTTACCGGGCTGTGACCTCCACGTCGCCTGCATGGGGCCGCCGCGCCGCGCCGGGGAAATTGCCCGGTATGCATATACTCGGCACTGCTTTCCATCCGCCGTCCTCGGGAGACCGGTCATGTCCGTACGCCAGAGCCTGCTCGCCATCCTCGACCAAGGTCCCTGCTACGGGTACCAGCTGCGGCACGAGTTCGACCGTCGGACGGGTTCGACCTGGCCGCTCAACGTGGGCCAGATCTACAACACCCTCGAGCGACTGGAGCGCGATGGCCTCGTGCAGCGCGGCGAGACCGACGAGCACGGACACGTGTACTGGCGCATCACCCCGGCCGGATCGGCGGAGGCCGCACGCTGGCTCGCCACCCCGGTGCTCCGGGCCCCGGCGACCCGGGAGGAGCTGGCGGTGAAGCTCGCCGTGGCGGCGACGCTGCCCGGGGTCGACGCCACGGAGATCCTGCGGACGCAGCGGGACGCCTCCCAGCACCGGTTGGACGAGCTGCGCCGCACGCCCTCCCCCGGTCTCGCCGCCGGCAGCGCGGAGGAGCTCGCCTGGTCTCTCGTGCTCGACTCCCTGGTGTGCGCGGCGGAGGCGGAGCTCCGCTGGCTCGAGCTGGCCGAGGCCCGGCTCGCGCAGCACCCCCACCCGGAGATGGCCCTGGAGCTGACGACGGAGCGCCCCAAACGCGGCCGTCCGGCGAAGACGACGCCCGCGGCGAGCGCCGACGAGCCCCTCGACGCCCTTCCCGCCCCCGTCTGAACCCGCGTTCGCCCGGAGCGGATGCTCAGCCCGCGCAGGCACCGGGGAAACTAGGATCGGCACATGGCTGGATTTTGGGGCAGACGCAAACGCGAACAGGAAGAACTCGCCGCGCAGGACGCGGACCTCGCCCGGCGCGCGGAGCAGGCACTGGTCGCCGCGGACGAGCGGATCCGGACCACGTCCGACGAGCTCGTCTTCGCCGAGGCCGAGCTGGGCGAAGGGCTGACCGCCGACCTCAAGGCCGCCCTGCTGTCGGTGCGCACACACCTGCGCGAGGCCTTCCAGCTCCACCAGCTCAATCACGACGAGATCCCGGACACCGTCGAGGAGCTGCGCACCCGCAACGCCCGCATCCTGCAGCTGTGCGAGTGGGCGCAGGACCTGCTCGACGAGAAGACGGCCGTGCTCGCGGAGTCCGTCGCCACCGTGCGCAAGGCGCCGGAGATCATCGCGCAGGTGCGGGCCGACGCCGAGGCGCTGAGCGCCCGGATCCCGCACACCGATGAGACCGTGGCCCGCCTCTCCGCCCGCTACTCCGACTCCGCCATGCACCAGATCACCGCGAGCGCCGCCGAGGCCGAGCAGCTGATCCGCTTCGCGACGCACAGCGCCGACATCTCCGAGCGTCGCCGGGCCGCCAAGCAGAACGAGGAGGCGAACCTCGCCCTGGAGACCGCGACCGAGGCCACACGCCGCGCCGGGGCCCTGCTCGACGCCGTGGAGGACTTCGAGATCGAGGCGCTCCGCGCCGAGTCGACGCTCGCGGAGGTCATCGCGGATTCCCGCAACGACCTCATCGCGGCCCGGACAGCGCCGTCCACCCCCGCCGTGGCGGAGGCGGTCACCCGACTGCAGCAGGCCCTCGCGGCTCTCACCCCCGCGGGTCAGCCGAACGACCCGTTCGCCGAGCTGTCGCGCCTGCGGGAGGCGAACGCGGCCCTCGACGACGCCATCGCCACGGCCCGCCATCGCGCCGAGAACCCGCTGCCGAGCGTCGCTCAGGTGCAGCACGCGATCGACGACGCGGACCGCCAGCTCGGCGTCGCCCGCGGACTCATCGCCGGCCATCGCGGGTGGATCGGCGCGGACGCGCGCACCCGCCTCGCGGAAGCGGAGCGCCTGCGCGTCGATCTCCCCGTGCTCCTTCCCGCCGAGGAGACCAGGGAGGCCGCCCTCACGCAGGCCCGCCGCGTGGCGTATCTCGCGGCCGAGGCCCTGCAGCTCGCGCAACGCGACATCGACTCGTCCCGCCCGCAGGACCAGGACTGGGGAGGCGGCTGGGGCGGCGGCCCCCGTCGAGGCGGCGGCATGGGCGGCGGGGACATCGCCTCGGGCATCCTCGGCGGTCTCGTCATCGGCAGCCTCCTCGACGGCATCTTCGACTGAGACCGCGGACACAGCGCAGAAGGGCCCGATCCCCGTGGGGATCGGGCCCTTCTGCTGTCGGTCAGGAGGCGAGCGCCTCTGCCGGCGGGGCCTGTGTGCTCAGGGCGATGACACCGTAGTCCCAGCCCTTGCGGCGGTAGACGACGCTCGGGTGGTCGGTGCGGGCGTCCACGAAGAGGAAGAAGTCGTGTCCGACGAGTTCCATGCGGTCCACCGCCTCCTCGACCGTCATCCACTCGGCCTCGAAGCTCTTGGTGCGGATGACGACGGGCGAGTAGTCCTCTTCCTCGTCGCTCTGCACGGGGATGCTGCCGGTCGCCACCGCGTGCAGGACTTCGGCGGACGCCGGCTGCACGTCGATGCCCTCGAGGGACCCGCTGCCCTTCTCGAAGTGCGGACCCCGGGGGTGCTGGCGTCCGTCGACGCGCTTCTCCTTCGCGCGGCGCAGCTGCTCGGTCATCTTGTCGACCGCGAGATCGAGCGCCACGAACTTGTCGCCGTCGACCGCCTCCGCGCGGACGACGGGACCCTTGCCGACGAGCGTCAGCTCGACGGTCTCATCCGGGATGCGACCGTTGCGGTACACCCGATGCGTGACCTTCACATCCAGGCGTTGCGCCTTGGCCGCGAGCGTCTGGATCTTGGCGATCTTCTCTTCGACGACGGTGCGGAAGCGATCGGTGATACCCACCCCGACGCCCACGATGCTCGTTTCCATTGCTGCCTCCTTGTCCCGGTCCGCCCGGCCAAGGGCGGACCGTGGTCGCCTTGTGACACCCCACCGTAGTCCGACCGGCGGCGGAAGTCACGGCCCGAACCCCTGTGTCTCCGGTGAGTCTCCGATGAACCTCATCCGGATCCGCCGGTCATCGGCGTGGCGGCGAGCGCGACGGCGCCGACGACCTCGAATCCGGCCGCGGCGAGTGCTCGCGCGGCCTCGTCGAGCGTCGCGCCCGTGGTCACGACGTCGTCCACCAGCACCACCGGCGCGCCGTGTCCGCTGGCCCGCGCGCCCATCGCCCCGCGAACGTTCTCCACGCGGGCTGCGGCGGGCAGCTCGCGCTGGTCCCGCACCGTCCGGGTGAGCGTCACTGCGCGATGGGGAACGGCTCCGGCTCGGCGGATCAGGAGCTCCGGGACCCGGTAGCCACGGCGGCGGAAAGCGGCGCGGGAGGTGGGCACCGGGACCGCTCGCGTCTCGGGGACGAGCACCGGGATCAGCACGGCGGCGAGCGCCGCGCCGAGCGGCCGGGCCAGGAAAGTCTGCCCCTGCCCCTTGAGGCGGCGCACGCAGGCAGCCGCCGGACCGGCGAGCTCGAGCGCCGCCTCGACCCGCAGACCACCCGGCGTGCGCACCGCGCGGGGCGCCGGCGCGAGAGCGCTCCGACAGGGGTCGCACAACAGCGTCCCGGGGCGCGCGCACCCGGCGCAGGTTCCCGCGAGCAGCAGCGCTCCCATCTCGGCGACGAGCGCATCGATCCGTGTCGCGATCCCCATCCGGAGATCCTCCCGCGCCGGTCGTCCGTCCGGTGCCGTCCCGCGTCTCCGGGGAAGGGTCTCGGCGTGCGCCGTCTCCGTGGAGGAGCAGTCACTCGCCGGCGCGCGTGGCGAGGACGGAGACGCCCTCGGTGACCTCACGCCACGCCGAGCCCGCGTGGGCGAACAGCTGCCCCGTGGCGTCCAGGATGCGCACTCCCGCCGCGGTGCGCGCACCGGCGACCTCCGCGGCGTCGCTCGGTGCGCTCTCCGCCGTCCCGGGCCCGCCGACCGGCTGCACGATGAGCCGCGGCGCGGTCGAGGCGGTCAGCACGGCCAGCCGGTCCGCGCCGAGCCAGACGAGCCCGGTCGTCGACTCGGTGAGCTGCCGAAGCGGGCGCAGCTCCCCCAGCTCCGTCGGGACCCCCGCGTCATCGCGGACGACCGCGGCGACCGCCACCCAGCGCTGTCCGCCCACGACGACGACCGCGGCGACGCGGGCGCCGTCGGCGGAGACGCGCAGATCGGAGATCGACGAGGCGCTCGGCCACGCACCGGCGACCGCGTGCGCGACGACGTCGGCGCCGATCGCCTGCACGGCCTGCGGGGCCCCGGCGGGGACGGACCACACGTACCCGTAGGGATCGAGGGACGGCTGAATGAGCCCGGGGCGCGCATCGAGCTCGTCGCGCGAGTCCTTGCCCACCAGATACACGTGCCCGTCGTCCAGCATCACCGCCGCGGTGGCGTCGTCCGCCGCGACGTCGATGGACCGGATCGGCGGCGGCATCGCGAGGATCTGCGCGCTGACCGCGGGGATCGGCGCGATCTCATCGCCGACGATGCGTCCGAACGCCCCGTCCTTCAGCACGAGCGTCCCCGGTTCCGGCGAGGTCCCGGCGAGTTCGACGAGATCGGCGTCGAGCGCCCTGCCGTCCACGCTGAAGCGGACCTGGGTGATGTTCACGCCGGCGCCCTTCAGCGTCGCCTGCAGCTGCGTGCGCATCCGTGCCAGAGTCGTCTTGTCCAGGCCGGCCGCCGGGCGCGTCAGCGCCACCTCGGCCACCTGCGCGGTGATCAGCACCGCATCCTGCGCCAGCTGCACGTCCGCCGGGAACGCGGTCTGCACCGCCGGGTCGAGCCACTCCGCGGGGGTGCCGCCGACGAGGGCCTGGGTGACCGTCGTCGCGGGACTCTGGCGTCGCGGGAACCAGCGCATGTCGGGGACCAGCCGGGACCAGCGGGCGTCGAACCACTGCAGGGAGTACCCCTCGAAGACGTCCGGGAACCGCGCTTCGTCGATCACCACGCCGTCCGGCGCCTGGGTGATGCGCCATTCCCCGCTCTCCTGACGCTCGAGAGAGAACGGCACGCTCGAGTCCCCCGGCGCGTCGCTGTAGGCGCCCGACTCGTCGACGCTCGCGACGAGTTCGAGGAGCACCTGCACCTCGGCCTCTTCGGCCTCATCCGCCTCGTCCGCGGCCACGTCCGACGTCACGGTGCGCGCCTCGGGACCGGCATCGACCGACACGCCGGCCGACGGACGCCAACTGCGCTGCAGCGACGGCGCCAGGAACTCCCTAGCCGTCGCCCAGTTGTCGGAAGTGGTGATCCCGGCCTCGAGGAACCCCTCGACGATCTCCGCCGGCCCGGCGCCCGCGATCGGGCCCGACGCGACGGGAAGGACGTCGACGTCGTCGGGCGACTCCCCCAGCTCGAGGCCGACCGCGACGTCCCCGCTCGTGGGCAGACCGGCACACGCCGGGAGCAGCAGAGCGACGAGCGCGAGCGCGAGCCCGCGCACCGCGCGCCGACGCACCTGTGCACCGCTCATGGCTGCTCCTTCCCGTCGAGAAGATCAGAGTAGGTCTCGGCGATCGAGATCGGCTGGGTGGCATCGCCGAGCTCCGCGAGCGGCTCCTGCGGTTCCACCGGGATCGGACTGGGCCCGTCGAGGACGCGGTCGTGTCGAGGGATGGTGAGCACGAAGTGCGAACCGACCCCGAGCTCCGACCAGACCGCCAGGGTGCCACCGTGGAGGGTGGCGTCGCCGAGAGCGATCGACAGCCCCAGGCCCGTACCCCCGATCGTGCGCTGACGCGACGGGTCGGCGCGCCAGAACCTGTCGAAGACGCGTTCCGCGTCCCCGGGCTCCATCCCGAGGCCGAAGTCGCGCACGCCCGCCGCCACCGCATGCTGGTTGCTGTCGACGGTCACGACGACCGGGCGGCCCTCGCCGTGCTCGATCGCATTGCCGATGAGGTTGCGCAGCACCCGGCGCACCCGCCGCGGATCCATGTCCACCGGCGAGTAGCCGCCCGGTGCCACGAGCCGGATCTCGGTGCCGTGCTGCTCCGCGAGGGGACGCATCTGCTCGATGATGTCCTCCGCGAGCTGCGCGAGGCTGGTCGCCTCCAGCTCGAGCTGCACCGACCCGGCGTCGTAGCGGCTGATCTCCAGAAGATCCGCCAGGAGCGTCTCGAACCGCTGGACCTGCGCGTGCAGGAGCTCGGCGGTGCGCGCGGTCGTCGGGTCGAAGTCGTCGCGCTGATCGTTCAGCATGTCCGCCGCGAGCCTGATCGTCGTCAACGGGGTCCGCAGCTCGTGCGACACGTCGGACACGAAGCGCTGCTGCACCATCGACAGCTCGCCGAGCTCCTTGATCTGCGCCTCGATACTGTCGGCCATCGCGTTGAAGGACCGTCCGAGCGTCGCCAGCTCGTCCTCGCCGTGCACCTCCAGCCGGACCCCGAGGTCGCCGGCGGCGAGCCGCGCGCTGGTCTCCGCGGCCTGCACGATGGGTGTCGACACGGTCCGCAGCACGATCCAGGAGATGGCGGCGACGATCGCCACCAGTCCGATGCCGGCGATCCACAGCGTGCGCTGCACGAAGACCAGCGTCTGATCGGCGTCCGCGAGGTCGTACGCGAAGTAGATCTCGAAGGCACCGGCCTGGGGCACCTGCAGCTGCTGCCCGACGACGATCCCCGGGACGACGCCGCCGTCCTCGGTGGGCAGGGCCACCGACTGCCACGACTGCACGTAGTCCAGCTCGCGGACCCTGGCCTGCAGCTCCGGACTGAGCAGGTCCGGCGTGAGGCCGGCCGTGAACCCGTTGAGCCGCACGGTGCCCGTGCCGTCCGGGATCTTGAAACCCGCGAGCTGATCCGCGCTCGACGTCCGCGAGAGGGTGTCCGGGATGCTGTTCCACATGTCGGTCAGCGCCGCCGGGTCGTCGCCCACCGCCGCGATGTCGAGGAGCGACTGCGCCTGATCCACGGCACGGCGGGCGTCCTCGAGTGCGACGTTCTTCCGCGACACGAAGAGATCGTTCTGGATCACCAGCGCCATCGTCACGCAGGTGATGAAGATCGCCAGCGACGTCGCCAGCAGGGTGATCGCCAGGGTGCGGAACCGCAGCGAACGCCGCCACAGCGCCGCCAGCACATCCGGCCAGCCGCGCCAGTCGCGCAGCACCGCGACGGCCGTGGTCGCTGTCGTCGCGGCCATCGCGGTCCTAGGTGACGCTGCCGGCGCGGTAGCCGACGCCCCGCACCGTCATGACGATCTTGGGGTTGTCCGGGTCGAGCTCGACCTTGGCCCGCAGGCGCTGCACGTGCACGTTCACGAGCCGCGTGTCGGCCTTGTAGTGGTAGCCCCAGACCTGCTCCAGCAGCATCTCGCGCGAGAACACCTGCTGCGGCTTGGACGCGAGCGCCACGAGGAGCTGGAACTCCAGCGGCGTGAGGGCGATCGGCGTCGTGCCGCGACGCACCTCGTGCGCGTCCACGTCGACCGTGAGGTCTCCGATGCGCAGTTGTTCGCTGGAGGCCTGCGGAGTGGGACGCAGCCGGGTGCGGATGCGGGCCACGAGCTCCTTCGGATTGAACGGCTTGACCATGTAGTCGTCCGCGCCGACCTCGAGCCCCCGGACGACATCCGCGGTGTCGCTGCGCGCGGTCAGCATGATGATCGGCACCCCGGACTCGGCGCGGATGCGCGTGCAGATCTCGATGCCGTCCATTCCGGGCAGCATCAGGTCGAGCAGCACCAGGTCGGGGCGCTGCGCGCGCCACTCGTCGACCGCGCGGGCACCGTCCGCGCAGAACACCGGCTCGAATCCCTCGGTGCGCAGCACGATGCCGATCATCTCGGCGAGCGCGGTGTCGTCGTCGACCACAAGGATGCGTGAGGTCATAACTGTTACCTTATGGCACCGAGTACCGCCCTCCGCAGGTCTGCGCGTCAGCACGCTGATATGACACGATGGGAGCGCACGACGGAGGGAGGCCCGTGAGCGGCCAGACGTGGACCCCAGCCCCCAAGAAGGGCATCATCCCCCTTCATCCCCTGACCTTCGGCATGCTCCTGGGCAAGGCGTTCGCGGCCCTCCGGCACAACCCCAAGGTCCTGTTCGGGTTCGCCGTCGTCATCCAGCTCATCGTCGTGATCGCCACCGCGGGCGTGATGGGCGTCGTGCTGTTCACCACCTTCTCCCGACTGGAGACGGTCTCCCCCTCCTCTCCCGACTTCGAGGCGGTGCTCGCCGGCACGATCGCGATCAACCTCATCGCCGGGCTCGTCGTCGGCCTCGCGTCCATCGCCTTCACCGCGATGATGCAGGGGGTCGTGGCGGCCGAGGTCGGCTATGCGACGGTCGGGGTGAAGGCCACGCTGGGGATGCTCTGGCGGCGGATGCTCCCCGCGTTCTGGCGGCTGGCCGGATTCGCGTCGCTCTCGGTGCTCGCGCTCTTCGGCGGCCTCGCGATCGTCGCGGCGGTCATCGCCGCCCTCATCGCGGGCGGTCTGGGCGGCACACCGGAGATGATCGGGATCGTCGTGCTCGTCGTCGTCCTCCTGGCCCTCGCCGCGATCCCGCTGACGGTGTGGCTGTCGACCAAGCTGCTGCTCGTGCCCTCGATCCTCGTCCTGGAGCGCGCGCGCTTCCGCGAGGCTTTCGTGCGGTCCTGGCGCCTGACCCGCGGGCGCTTCTGGGTGGCCTTCGGCGTCACGTTCCTCATCAGCCTCATCATGGGGCTCGCGATGCAGGTGGTCAGCTTCCCGACCGCGATGTTCTCCTCGTTCCTCGGGACGGTCATCGCCCCGACCGGCGCGAGCGAGCCGAGCGCCGTCATCGCCTACGTCTTCGCGCTCCTCGCCCCGCAGGTGCTGCTCCTCATCCTCCAGGCCATCACCATCGTCGTGCAGAGCACGGGCGGTGTGCTCGTGTACCTCGACTGCCGGATGCGCTACGAGGGACTCGACCAGACGCTCCTCTCGCACGTGGAACGCCGCGACCTCGGCGTGCCGGAGGAGCAGCTCGGCGACCCGTTCGCGGTCGACCCCGCGCGCGCCGTCAGCAGCGCGCCGCCGCCGCGTCAGGTGCCCGAGCACGTCATGATGACCCAGGGCTACGGCTTCCCCCCTTCCGCCGCCGGCGGCACGGTCGGTGCCCCGCCGTTCCCCGCCTCACCGCCTGCTCCCCCGGCCGCGCCGTCCGCCTTCGCACCGCCACCGCCGCCCGCCCCGTCCGCGCCGCCCGCACCCGACGCCGGCACCGGGTGGACGGCTCCGGGTTCCGACGCACAGCCATGATGCGGCGCTTGGACGACGTCTTCGTCCCGGACGGCGATGAGGCACGCCGCTGGGCGGAGGAGGAGCTCTCCCGTCCGCAGTACGCCGACGCGAAACCCACCTGGTTCGATCTGTTCGCCCGCGACGTGATGCGCTTCCTGACCGACCTCTTCAGCGCCGACAACGGCGCCAGCGTCGGTCCCACGGCACTGATCGTCGTCACGGTGCTCATCGCCGCTGCCCTCGTCACCGCGCTCATCGTGTGGGGGCGCCCGCGCCGCTCACGGGCCGTCCGCCGCCCGCACGGCGACCTCCTCGGCGCCGAGGACGACCGGAGCGCGGCGCAGCTCAGGGCCGAGGCCGAGCGCAGCGCCCGGCAGGGAGACTGGGATGCCGCGGTCGTGCTGCGCTACCGGGCGATCGCTCGCAGCCTCCTTGAACGCGATCTCATCGACCCCGTCCCCGGCGCCACCGCCCAGTCGATCGCGCGATCCGCGAGCGCGGTCTTCGCCGATGAGGCCGAGGCCCTGCGTCGCGCCGCCGCCTCGTTCGACGACGTGCGCTACCTGCGGCACCCCGCGCGCGAGGACGACTACCGCCACCTCGCCGCGACGGACGAGCGGCTCCGCACCCACCGCCCCGAGGCGGTGCCCGCATGACGACGACCGCCGCGTCCGATGTCGACGTCGCCACCGCGGAGCGCCCACGCCGCCGCGCCGCCTCCCTCGGAGGCTGGCTCCTCATCGCCGTGCTCGTGCTCGCCGTCGCCCTCGCGGCCTCCCAGCTGGTGGCGAGTGCCCCCGGTGCCCGCGGCACACTCGATCCGGAGAGCCGGGCGGACACCGGCGCGCTCGCGCTCGCGGAGATCCTCCGCGACCAGGGGATCGAGGTCGACGTGGTCCGCTCCCGGGCGGAGGCCGCGGCCGCCGTGGACGAGGACAGCACCCTCGCGCTGACCAATCCCGTCGCACTGTCCGACGACGCACTGGCGGCTCTCCTCGCCCCTGCCGATCGGATCGTCTTCCTCTCGACGAGCACTCATCTGCTCAGCGAGCTCGGGGTCGGGGAGAACGCATCGGGCTCCGTGGCGTCCGCATCCGCGGACTGCGCCGTTCCCGCCTTCGCAGAGGTGGGCCGGATCCGTCCCGACCGTCTCTTCTCGCCGGCCCCGGGGGTCACCGGCTGCTTCGGCGACGGCGACGCCGCCGCCGTGCTCGTGGACGACCGCGACGGGCACCGCTCCGTCGTCGAGGGCGTCAGGCTCTTCAGCAACGCCACCCTCGCCGACGACGGCAACGCCGCGCTCGCGCTCGCCCTGCTGGGCCAGACGGAACGGGTCGTCTGGTACGTCCCGTCGTGGGAGGACACCGACATCCCGGGCACGACCCCGGACACCCTGGGGAGCCTCACACCGGAATGGGTCACCCCTGCCATCCTCCTCCTCCTCGCGGCGGGGATCGCGATCGCCGCCGCCCGCGGCCGGCGTTTCGGTCCCCTCGTCGCGGAGACGCTCCCGGTCACCGTCCGCGCCTCGGAGACCATGCACGGACGCGCGCGACTCACCGCCAAGGCCGCCGACGCCCCCCATGCGGCGGAGGCGCTGCGCGACGGCACCAGACGCCGCCTGGCCCGCCGGCTCGGGCTCGCGGTGAACGCGGGGACCGACGAGGTCGCCGACGCCGCGGCCGACCGGCTCCGGGTGCCCCGCGGCTCGCTGCAGAGCCTGCTATCCGGACCGCCGCCCGCGGACGATGCCGCCCTCGTCGCCTTCGCCCGGCGTCTCGACGACCTCGAGACCGCGGTCGAGGGGACCCTGCAGACCCCACCCGGCGAGACATGAGCGCTCGCCCGCCCCGCTTCCCCTTCCCGACCGACGCCGAGGAGAACCCGTGACCGACGAGAACAGTCCCGCCGACGACGCCGCCCTGCGGCAGGCCATGCACTGCGTGCGCACCGAGGTCGACAAGGCGGTGGTCGGCCAGGCCGGCACCGTCACCGGCCTCCTCGTCGCGCTGCTCGCACGCGGCCACGTGCTGCTCGAGGGTGTGCCGGGCGTCGCGAAGACCCTCATCGTCCGCTCCTTCGCCCGTGCGCTCGGCCTGGACACGAAACGCGTGCAGTTCACGCCCGACCTGATGCCGGGCGACGTGACGGGATCGCTCGTCTACGACGCCCGCACCGGGGAGTTCGACTTCCGTGCCGGACCGGTGTTCACGCACATCCTGCTCGCAGACGAGATCAACCGCACGCCCCCGAAGACCCAGGCCGCGCTGCTGGAGGCGATGGAGGAGCGACAGGTGTCCGCGGACGGCGTCAGTCGACCCCTCCCCGACCCGTTCCTCGTCGCCGCGACGCAGAACCCCGTCGAGCACGAGGGCACCTACTCGCTGCCAGAGGCGCAGCTCGACCGCTTCCTGATGAAGCTGGTCGTCGGGATGCCGGAGCGCGACGCCGAGGTCTCGGTGCTGCGCCGGCACGCCCAGGGCTTCTCGCCCCGTGAGCTGACCGGGGTCGAGGCCGTGATCGGCGCCGACGAGATCCGCGCCGCCCAGCGCGCCGCCGCCCGGGTGGAGGTCACCGACGATGTGCTCGGCTACGTGGTCGACCTCGCCCGCGCGACCCGGCAGTCCCCTTCGGTCGAGCTCGGCGCCAGCCCGCGCGCCTCGACCGGGCTGCTCGCGGCGGCGAAGGCGTGGGCCTGGCTCAACGCCTCCTCCGCCGTCACGCCCGATCACGTGCAGACCATGCTCGTCCCCGTGTGGCGGCATCGCCTCCAACTCCGCCCGGATGCGCAGATGGAGGGCGTCTCCGCGGACGCCGTGCTGACGTCGGTCGTGCAGCAGACCCGGGTCCCGATCTAGGTGTTCGTCACCGGTCGTCTCGCCGTCGCCCTCGCCGTCGGCATCGCGCCCCTGGTCCTCGCCGGGCTGGCGGGGTACCCGCCGTACGCCGTGCTGGGCGGGTGGATCGGCCTCTGCCTCCTCCTCGTCGCTGTCGATGTCATCCGCGCCGGCGCCCCGCGCGCGGCGACGGTGACCCGCCGGGTGCCGGTGCGCGCCCGGCTCGGCGAAACGGTGCCGGTCAGCGTGGCGGTCCAGAATCGCGGATCGCGGACGCTCGATCTCCTCCTGCGCGACGCCTGGCAGCCCACGGCCGGTGCCCCCGAGGAACGCCAGCGGCTGCGCATCCCGCCCGGCGAGCGACGGCGCGTCGACATCCCCCTCCGCCCGCGACGCCGCGGCGAGCTCGTGAGCGCCTTCGTCGTGCTCCGCTCCCGCGGACCACTGGGGCTGGCCGGACGGCAGTCACGGCATCCCGTCCGGGGCGCGATCCGCGTGCTGCCGGCGTTCTCCTCGCGCAAGCACCTGCCCTCGCGACTGGCACGCCTGCGGGAGCTGGACGGGAACACGAGCATCCAGGTGCGCGGGCAGGGCACCGAGTTCGACTCGCTGCGCGAGTACGTCCGTGGCGACGACGTGCGCTCGATCGACTGGCGGGCGACGGCCAGGGCGGGCACCACCATGCTCCGCACCTGGCGCCCCGAGCGCGATCGGCACGTCGTCATCCTCGTCGACACCGGGCGGACGGCCGCCGCCCGGGTGGGCGACGGCACCCGGCTCGACGCGGCACTCGAGGCCGCGCTCCTGCTGTCCGCCCTCGCGGCGCGGGCGGGCGACCACGTCCACCTCCTGATGCACGACCGCGTCACCCGGGCGCGGGTCACCGGGGTGGACGGGGCCGCGCTGCTCCCGGCTCTCACCGACGCCATGGCCCCCGTGCACGCTCGTCTCGTCGACACCGACTGGCCCTCCGCGTTCGCGGCGGTGCGGACGCTGACCACTCGCCCGTCGCTCCTCGTCGTCCTCACGGCGCAGGACGCGGCGGAGTCCGCGCGCGGCTTCCTCGGGGCGTTCCCGACCGCCTCACGCGCCCTGACCGTGCTCGTCGGCTCGGTCACGGACGACGGCATCGCCGCGCTCGCCCGTGCCAGGGACTCCCGGGAGGACGTGTACCTCGCCGCGGCGGCCGAGCGCACCCTCCGGGACGCGGAGAACGTCGCGGACGCGATCCGCCGGGCCGGAGGAGAGGCGATCGCCGCCGATCCCGACGACCTCCCGCCGCGGATCGCGGACCGCTACCTCGAGCTCAAGGCCGCCGGTCGGCTCTGACCTCGGCCGGGGACGTCAGCCCGCGACGAGCCGGGGCGTGCCCGATTCGTACTCGACGAGGTCGCCGGTCTCGCCGAGCCGGTACGCGCGCCGCCCGACCACGAGCATGTAGATGAGGAACACCGCGAGCGCCGCCGCGCCGATGCCGATCTTGATCGGCCAGGGCAGTGCCCATCCCGTCACGAAACCCTCCACGAGACCCGACAGGAACAGCGCGAACACCAGCCCCAGGGCGACGGTGGCCAGCGCCCTGCCCTCTTCGGCGAGCGCCTCGCCCCGGGTGCGGTGTCCCGGAACGACCCAGGCCCAGAACATGTGCAGGCCGGCGGCCGCGGCGACGAAGATGCACGTCATCTCCAGCATGCCGTGCGGAAGGATGTACAGGACCATGAGGTCGGCCTTGTCGTGGATCGCCATCACCGCGCCGGACGTGCCGAGACCCAGGGCGTTCTGCACGAGCATGTAGACGGGCCAGATCCCGGTCACCCCGAACAGCACGCATTGCATCGCGATCCAGGCGTTGTTCGTCCACACCATCCCCATGAACACCGCGGCGGGGTTCTCGGTGTAGTACCCGGTGAAGCTCTCGTCCGCGTACTGCTGGAGCGCATCGGGTGGCCCCAGGGTGGCGACGAGCGCGGGGTCGCTCGCGATCCATGCCGCTGTGCCGACGGCGACCGCCACGAAGGCGAGGGCGATGACCAGGGTGGTCCGGCGGAGGCGGTACAGCGCCGCCGGCAGTTGGAGGCGGAAGAAGCGCGATGTCTGCGTGAGGACGCTGTCCGAGGCACCGGTGAGACGGAGCCGGGCCCGCACGAGGATGGTCGACAGGTACGCGCCCTGCGGCGAGTCCCCGACGGACGTCTTCAGCTCCGCCAGGTCGGCGGAGGCGGCCCGGTACCGGACGATGAGCTCGTCCACGCCCGCCCCGTCCAGCCGGGCCCGGCTGAGGGCGTCCAGCCGCTCCCATTCGGACCGGCGCGCGTCGGTGAGGGCATCGGCATCCACCTGATTTACTGTACTCATGTCCGCGCAGATCGACGTCTCCGACGAGGTGCTCTCCGGGGAAGCGGTCGCGATCGACGTGCAGCCCGTGGGTTTCCTCCTGCGGGCGGCGGGAGCGGTCATCGACATGCTCCTCGGCTACGCCGTCTTCATCGGGTCGATCTTCCTGCGCCTCTGGCTGCTCGACATCGGCGTCCTCGACGACGCCACCGACCGCATCGCGCTCGTCGCCTCGCTCGTCCTCAGCTTCGTCGTCCTCCCCCTCACGATGGAGGTCGCGCTCAGAGGACGCAGCCTCGGAAAGCTCGCCGTCGGCGGCCGGATCGTGCGGGTGGACGGCGGCGCGGCCGGATTCCGCCACGCCTTCGTCCGCGCCCTGCTCGGAGTCCTCGAGATCTACCTCACCTTCGGTGGGCTCGCGGTCCTCGTCGGGGCGTTCACCTCTCGATCCCAGCGCCTCGGCGATCTCGTCGCCGGCACGTACAGTCAGCGCGTGCGCACCCCCGCGCTCGTGACGCTGCCGCCGACACTGCCGCCCGCGCTGACCGGCTGGGCGCAGGTCGCCGATGTCGCCCGCCTCCCCGACCGCCTGGCCCGCCGCATCTCGCAGTTCCTCGTGAGCGCTCCGCGCATGCTCCCGGCCGCGCGGGAGCGCGTCGCACACGACCTGCTCACGGAGGCGGCGCCCTTCGTCTCGCCCGTTCCCGCCGCGCCGCCCGAGCTCGTGCTGGTCGGGATCACCGCTCTGCGGAGGCAACGCGAACGGCGGGCGCTGGAGAATTCGGACCGTCGCGCCGAACGGCTGACGGGTCGCCGACTGGGCGTCTGACGACCGCCGTCACGCGAGCGGCCTCACCGTCGTCGAGGACGATGGCCGCTCAGGCGCGGAGAGCCTCGTGGCGCACGACCAGCCATCCCGCCGGGACCGAGAGCCGGTCGGCGTGCGGGGAGCACAGATCGTGGGCCTGCGGGTCGTTCGCCGCCCCGAGCGGCCCGAGCGCGGCCATCTGGTCGCCGTAGTCATACGTCAGGGTGGCCACCGCTTCCCGCGCGCAGCCGACCTTCGAGCACAGTCGTCCGTCCATCTCCGTCAGCGTACGACGCCCCGCGGCCGCGGCGCCGATGCCGCGCCGGGAGCGGCCGCAGCGCCTAGACTTTCGGCATGCCCCGTCGCCGTTCCGCCCCCGCGTCCGCCGCCCGCCGCGGCGCCCGGCACGGCCGGCACGGACGTCTCGGGCGCAGCGAGGTCGTGAAGCCGCCGCTGGCACCGTTGGACGGCCGCATCGACCGCTTCGACCTCACGGTCGGCACCGCCGTCGAGTTCCTGCGCGGCACCTGGCCGGAGCTTCAGGACGTGCGCTTCGAGATCGGTGCGCTCCCCGCCTTCGAGGCCGACGGCGAGGTGCCCCGCTGGCACCTCGACCGCGACCGTCGCCGGATCGTGCTGTTCCGCATCCCGATCGAGCGTCTGCTCCCCCCGGGGCACGACGACGCGACCCACCGCCGGATGGCGATCGAGAGCGCCGTCTTCCGCGCGGCGGCCGAGTACGTCGGCCGGGAGCCGTGGGATCTCGGACACGACCACTGACGACGGGCGCGGTCAGGGGTAGACGGTGATCGACGTCTCCACTCCGGGCGACGGCGGGACCGGGACCACGGCGAGCGCGCCAGGCGCGGTCATCGCCACCGCGGCGTGCACCTCTCCCGTGGGACGGAGGAGGTAGGTCGTCCCGGCGGTCACGTCGACGCCGCGCGTCTCGCCCGCGGCGACGACGACCTCCTGCGGAGCGCCGCCGTCGATCGACTCCAGGGTGACCACCGCCTCCTCCTCGGACGTGTTGGCCAGAAGGAGCCGGGGGGACGGACCGGACGGCACCGCGAGGGCCACGTCGGCGTCGATCTGCGGCGCCGGGGTGACCCAGGCGAAGTCCGAGTCGGCACCGAAGCCGTCCTGCTGACGCACGCCGGCGACCACGGGCGCCTCCGCGTCGATCTCCACGGTGTACGTCCCGGGCTCGAGGCCGCTGAGCGACACCTGCGCCGGTTCGTCCGCCGTCAAGGGCACCGTGAACTCGTCGGCGCCGGCCCCACCGCCCTCCGGGATCACCCGGACATCGGCGCGCGCGTCCGCTCCGGGAGAGAGCAGGCGCAGCACGGTCATGTCGCCCTGGTCTCCGTCCGCCGCGAAGGCCTGAACACCGGGGAGGACGAGGTGCTGCTGCGGTCCGGAGACGGCCTCCTGCTGATCGGCGCCGACGGGATCGAGCACCTGCACCAGGGCGGACTGCAGCACGGCGCGGACGGGAGCGCCCACGGCGCTCACCTTGACGACCGGGACATCGTTCCCCGCAGCGAAGGAGGTGAGCGGGAGCGCGATCTGCGTGTGCGCGGGAACGATGACGGTGCGGCCGCCACGGGCCGTCCCGTAGACGGCGAGCGTCACGGTCGCAGGGACCTCGGAGGCGTTCGCCAGCAGGACGACGTCCTCCGCACCGGTCCCGACCGTCCCTCCGACCAGCCAGGACTCCAGGCGCGGCACGCCGCACGGCGAGGCGGCGAAGCCGGCGATGTCGTCCGCGGCGAGGGTCCACGATTCGGCTCCGGCGATCAGCGGCGCCGTGCGCCCTTCGACGGCGCCCGTCAGCACGGGCACCTCGCGGCCGTCCACGAGATCGGGGACGGCGAGGCCCGTCTGCGACGGTGCGCCGTTCGTGCCCCCCGTCGTCAACTCGGAGGTCGCCGCCGCGCGCATCTCCAGGGGCGCGGCGGAATTGCGCCCCAGCGCCCGGAAGTCCCCGCTGCACACCAGGACGCTGTCACCGGGAAGCGGCGTCACCTGCTCCTGGGCCGGTTCGTGGGTCACCGTCGGCCACGGTGCATGGACAGCCGCGGCGACGCCCAGCACGCAGGCGGCCGCGACCACGACGCCGGTCACGACCCGTGCGCTGGTCGCGGCGACGCGGAATGCGCGAGTGCCGGTCATCGGTCGTCCTCCTCGGTCCGGGTGCCCCGGTCGCGCGGGGCGGGTGCGCCCCCGTCCTCGTCCTGGGCGACCGCGGCGTCGTCCTCCTCCGTCGCCGGGTCGGCGGGAGCGGCATCGTCGTCCACGGGGTCCGCGTCGGCGATCGGCGCGAGTGCCTCGTCGCTGAGGGCCGGCTCGTCCTGCGGGTCCTCCACGGCACCGACGGGCGGCTCGTCCGCCAGCTCGGGCTCACGGTCCTCCGCGTGGCGCGGCAGCACCAGCGGCTCTTCCGGAGCTCGGCCGACGATGCGCGACTGCGCGCGGGCGGCGCGCCGGGACGCGCGTGTCGGGATGGAGAGGAGCAGTGCCGCCAGGACGACGAGGAGCTGGAGGGTGAGGACGAGTCGCGCCGTGCCCTCCTGGCTCGCGCTGAGCCCTGCGGGGGCCGCGGGTTCTCCTTCGAGGCGCCACAGGACGCCACGGTCGGTCGATCCCGCCTGCACGAGTCCTGCCCGCTGGTCGATCGCGGCGACGGACGCGGTGCGCAGGGAGCGCGCTCGGTCGCTCTCCCCCGCCTCCTCGGCGAGGAGCACATAGCTGATCCCCTGCGCGAGCAGCTGCGCCGGCGCATCGAAGTCGCGCGCGGAGATCAGGTCGACGGCGAGGGTGGAGATGTCGGACCCCTGCGGCTCGACCGCGGTCGAGAGCAGGGTGGTCTGCGCACCGAGCGTCTCGCTCGCGCCGTGCACGACCTCGACGGCGAGACCGCCGTCGTTCCGCGGCGTGAGGATGAGGGTGGCGACCGGACGGTCCCCGGCGGCCTGCGCACGCACGTAGGCGGGGAGCGTCGACTCGGGACCGTTCGTGAGGAGCGTGCGGTCGGCGTGGAACGCGGTGAGGGCGGGGACGGCGCAGGCCACGAGCGCGACGGCGGTCAGGCCGGTCGCCGCGGCGCGCAGCCGGGGCAGCGTGAGGGCGGTGTCGAGCGTCACCGTCGCTGCGCCCACCACGCCGATCCAGGCGAGACTGAGGCCGGTGCCGGGCCAGATCGGCACCGGCGTGCCCTGCGCGAAGGAGACACTGATCCCCACGGCGAGGAATGCGGTCGCGAACCCGGTCAGCGCGACGACCAGCAGGGTGATCCCGGCACGCCACCGCGGCGACACGGCGGAACCGAGGGCGAGGAGCGCGAGGGGCGCGCCGAGGAGCGCCGCCCAGGTGCCGGGCAGCACGGTCGCCCAGCCGGCGAGGTCGGTCGTCGGGAATCCGGTCGCGATCGCGAGACGCCCGGCGGCATCCGCCGCGGCCTGAGGACCGGGCCAGACCAGGCCGGGGTCTCCGAACAGACCAAGGGGCGTGCCGTGGGCGAACTGCCAGAACGCGAGGGGCGCGAAGAGCACCACCGTGGGCAGCGGCAGCCACAGCAACCGTCCGGCGCCGCGGAACTGCGCCGTGCCGAGCACGATGCCCAGGGCGACCACCCACAACAGCGCGAGGGCGGGGGCGAGGACGGGAGCGCAGGCGACGACCGCGGCGAGGAGGAGGGAGGCGCTGCCGGCGGCGCCCCAGGAACGGTGCGCGACGACCGCCGCGTGGAAGAGCCACGGGAGCAGCAGATGCACGAGGACTGCGGCGGGTCGCCCGTCGACGAGCGCCGTGAGGAAGGTCGGGGCGAGGGCCCAGGCGATGCCCGCGAAGATCCGCAGCCCGGAACGGTCGGTGACCCGGGTCGCCGCGAACCAGCCGCCGAGCACGGCCAGCGGCAGCGCGAGGATCCAGAGCAGGACCATGGCGAACGACGGTGCCCCCGGCCACAGGGAGCCGAGCACGGCGACGACCGCGGCGAAGGGATCCGCCGGGCCGACGAGGTCGATGCCGAGGCCGCGTACGCCCCAGGCGGCGTCCTGCCAGAGCGCCCCGACGGTCTCGCGCAGCGGCAGCAGGCCCCCGCCGCCGATCGCCGGCCAGGCGAGGAGGCTGGTGAAGGAGGCGATGCTCACCACCAGCGCGGCCAGCACGGCCCAGGCGCCGCCACCGGAGAAGAAGCGGAGCTCGCTGACCGCCCCGTGTTCACTGCCGTGTCCGTCGTCGAGCCGGCGCCGCAGTTGTGCGGAGGTCACGCGCAGCGGGGCGATGCTGGCCCAGGTGGACGACCGGAAGGAGCGGATGCGGGAGCGCGATCGTGTGATCGCGCCGAATCGGATCATCGCCGTGAGCGCCGCTCCCCATTCCGGGAGGACGGCTTCGGGACGCTTGCCGACGAGATGCGTGATCGACCGCCAGAGGGCGAGCGGGAGGAAGGTCAGCCAGTGCAACGGCACCGCGGCCGCGGGGGCATAGGCGAGGCGTCGGTGCAGCTGGGCGAGGCGGGTGACGAACGCGCGCCGGGAGCGTCCGGTCGGCAGCGCCGCGGGGCCGTCCGGCGCCGCGGAGACGCGCGCCGCCGGCGCGAGCACGACGCGGCCACCGCCGAGGCGCGCGCGCACGCCGAGGTCGAGACCCTCGTCGGCGCCCGCGAGTGCGGGATCGGGGCGCAGGGCCTCGCGGACCTCGCCGCGGATGAGCATGCCCCGGATGTCGGCGCCGAGGGCGTCGTCCATCCGGTCGTGCTGCCCCTGGTCCAGCTCCCCTGCGGCCAGTTCCACGGAGCGACCGAACGTGGTCATGCTCACCCCGAGCGAGACGATCTCCCGGTCGTTGTCGGTGGCGACGAGCTTCGGGGCGACGATCGCGGCGGAGGGGGAACGTTCCAGCATGCCGGTGAGCCGCTCCAGCGCCCGCGGATGCGGCGCCGTGTCCTGCGCGAGGATCCAGATGGCCGATCCCTCGAGGACGCGGGGGCGGGCCAGCTCGACGGCGTCGGCGAACGACGTCGAGGAGCGGGCCTCGATGATGCCCTCGACGGTGGCGGCGACGGCTTCGCTCTCACGAGCGGTGGCGGCGTCGCCGCACATGATCAGCGTGACCGCGGCAGGACGGACCGTCTGGCTGCGGACGGCCTCGAGCGTGCGGAGGAGCTGGGCGCGGGCCGAGGGGCCGGGGCGCGCGACGATGAGGGCATGAACTCGGGCTGGCATGACGTGGTCAGCCTATGCGCGCCGTCACGCGCCGCAGGGCACCGCTCCCGGCGCGCCCGCGAAGCCGCGCGTGGGGACGGGTCAGCTGGCGCGGCGCTTGAGCTTGCGACGCTCGCGCTCGGAGAGACCGCCCCAGATGCCGAAGCGCTCGTCGTTCGCCAGCGCGTACTCGAGGCACTCGCCGCGGACGTCGCAGGCGGTGCAGATCCGCTTCGCGTCCCGCGTGGAGCCGCCCTTCTCCGGGAAGAAGGCCTCGGGGTCGGTCTGCGAGCACAGGGCGTCGCTCTGCCAGGCGAGGGCGTTGTCGTCCTCGGGGTCGGACCGGCGTACCCCGGGGACACCGAGGTTGACCGGATCGACGAACCAGTTCTCCGGCACATCGGAACGGTATCCCGTCATCTCGACCTCCAACCCTTCAGAAACCGCCCCCCTGGCGGGCCGTGCTCACCTAATTACACCCGTGTCATTCGCTCGGGTCAAGTCGCGGATCGTAAACCCTCAAGCGATTCTTGAAGGTTCATGAGCGTCTCTCGGCGTGTCGCGGCAGCCGCGCCGGGTCATCGCCCGGGCGTGGCGATGAATGCCTCCCCCGTGCCCGCGAGCGTGAGGGCGCGCTCCTCGGCCGTGGCGAAGGCGGCGGTGCCGACCGGCACGTCGAGCTCCGCCCCCGATGCCGCGGTGACGCGGACGGCGCCGTCCGTGGCCAGCACCATCGTGGGCCCGGTCACGTCCAGCTCCACGGCGGAGCCGTCGAGGGCCACCCGGCGGAGCGCGAAATCCGGCACCGGCACCGGATACGTGGTCACGCTCTCGTCGCCGGAGGGCCGCAGCACCGGCACCTCCCCCGGAGTGGTGTCCAGCACCGCCAGCAGCTCGGGGACGTCGATGCGCTTGGGCGTCAGCCCGCCGCGGAGGACGTTGTCGCTCGCCGCCATGATCTCCACGCCGAGACCCGAGAGGTAGGCGTGCAGCAGTCCTGCCCGCAGGAAGACACCCTCCCCGCGGCGCAGGACGAGGTGGTTCATGAGCAGGGCGACGACGACCCCCGGATCGCCGGGAGAGCTCTCGGCGATCGCGGCGACGGCGCGGAGCGCGGGATGCTCGTCGCCCGCGGACCCCGCGGCGGCGTCGGTCACGGCGGCGATGATCTCGTCGACCTCCCGCGCGGCCTCGCCCCCCAGCAGCCAGCCGATGGCGTCCCCGAGCGGGTCGCCCTCCGCCGTGAGCCGCTCGCGCAGGGACCGCACGCCGGGGGCGTCGTCGAGCCGGTCGAGCAGGCGCAGGGTGTCGGGGATCGGCCGCAGACCGCTGAGCGACTCGAAGCGATCGCTCAGCGCGACGATGAGCTCCGGCTTGTGGTTGTCGTCGCGATAGTTCCGGCGCGGATCATCGAGCGGCAGCGCGCTCTCGCGCGCCCACCCCTGCTGCGCCTGCTCCTTCGTCGGGTGCACCTGGATGGACAGCGGACGCCCGGCCGCCAGGAGCTTCAGCAGGTACGGCAGCGTGCCTCCGGTCAGCTGGTCGAGGGTGCCCCCGCCGGCGACGTCGGCCGGATCGCCCGGATGGTCGCCGAACCACACCTCGGCCTCCGGCACGCCCGTCGGCGTGCGTCCTTCGAGGTCGGCGAGGAGCGACGGCGATCCCCAGGCGTAGTCGCGGGGCACGTTCGTGAGGCTGCGCAGCATGCCCCCAGCGTAGAGCCCGGTGCGACGCACAGCTCGGATCCGCGCCCGTCGCGGTAGCCTGAGTCGCGATGGCCCAGTACACCAAGCACCCGGTGGCCGCCCCGCCCACCGCGCCCGAGCGCGAATCCACGGGGCACCTGCTGCTGCGCGGCTACGTCATCGCCGTCCTGTTCGTCGCGTTCGCGCATTCGGCGGTCTACAACTTGCTGGGCGAGGTCGGCGCCGCCATCGTACTGGCCCTGTTCACCGCGGCCACCGCGGCCATCGGCATCCCGATGCTCGCCAGGAACCGACCCCAGGCGTTCCGCTGGCGACGGCTCCCCTGGGCCGCCGTCGGCTACACCGCGCTCGCGCTCCTGTCCGTGGCGTGGTCGCAGTGGCGCGTGCCGACCGTCGTGACCGGCGTGCTGCTGGCCGCCGTCACGGTGAACGGCCTGTTCCTCGCCCACGTGCTCACGTGGCATGAGATCGTCCGCGCCCTGTCCTCGGCGTTCAAATGGATCCTCGGTCTCTCCCTCGCGCTCGAGCTGTGGGTCTCCCTCGTCCTGCACGGTCCCCTCCTGCCGAACTTCGTCGATCTCCCCGCCGGCGAGATCGACCCCCAGTGGTACTGGGTCCGCGACAACCTCTTCGACGGCGGACGCATCCAGGGCATCCTGGGCAACGCGAACCTCCTCGGGATCGTGTCCCTGTTCGCCCTGATCACCTTCGGCGTGCTCTTCGCCGCCCGGGCACGGTGGCGCACCACGCTCGCCCTGTGGATGCTGCTGGCGGCATACTTCCTCTTCCGCACGGCCTCCGCCACCGCGCTCGCGTGTGCCGGCGCCGCGGCGGTCGTCCTGTTCGTCGCCCTCGCGATGCGCCGCGCCTCGTCACCCGGCGCGCGCACCCGGGTCTACGTCGTCGCGATCGGGTCCACCGTCGTCGTCGCCCTCGCGGTGTGGCTGCTGCGCGAACCGCTCCTGGGCCTCCTGGGGCGCAGCGCCGACCTGACCGGCCGCTCCACCAAGATCTGGGCGGCGGTCTGGGAGCGCGTGCGCGAGCACCCCTTCTTCGGCAACGGGTTCTCCAGCCCCTGGGTGCCCACCGACCCGGCCTTCGACGGCTGGATCGTCGACCACGGGATCACGGTGTTCCATGCCCACAACATGTGGCTGGACGTGCTGCTCCAGCTCGGCGGGCTCGGTCTGCTCCTGATGGCGCTCGCTTACGGCAGTCTGCTCTGGCGCTCGTGGTTCTTCGCCGTCGACCGCCCCCGGTGGGACCTGGACGCCCGTCGTCCGTACTCGCCGCTGACCCTGCTGCCCAGCCTGTTCACTATCGTGCTGCTCGTGCAGGGGCTCACAGAGTCCACGCCGATCATGCTGTGGGGCTGGCTGCTCCTGGTGATGCTGTCCTTCAAGCTCAAGTCGGTGCCGCTGGTCGGCGTCGGCGAGCGCGACCTCGTGTTCGAGCGCGGCGCGGCACCGCGGCGGGTGCCGTGACGACGGCGCATCCTCTGGGCCGCCTGCTCGGCTCCGCGGAGATGGCGAGGGCCTTCACGTTCGCGGCCCTCCTCGCGGTCTTCGCGTCTTTCGCGATCGAACGGATGACGTCGAGGGTCACCCTCGCCACGATCATCACGGCGCTCTGCCTGCTCGGCGCCGCGATCCTCTGGGTGCGCCGGGAGGAGCTGTCCCTGCTGCGTATCGCGCCGTCCTCGCTGCTGGCGTTCCTCGCGTGGGCGCTCGTGAGCCTGCTGTGGACGACCGATCGCTCGGACACCGTCCTGGGGTGGCTCGCCCTCTTCGGCTATGCGTTCCTCGCGATCACGATCGGACACATCCGCGACACGCTGCAGACCGTGCGCGCGCTGGGCGACGCGCTGCGCGTGCTCCTGGGCATCTCGCTCGGCGTGGAGATCCTCTCCGGGGTCCTCTTCGACATGCCGTTCGCCTTCCTCGACATCCAGGGCAACCTCGCCGCCGGCGGCCCGGTCCAGGGTCTGTTCGGCAGCCGCAACATGCTCGGGTTCATCGCCGTGCTCGCGCTGATCACGTTCGTCATCGAGTGGCGCACCCAATCCGTCGACCCGCCGCTCGCGGTGGTCTCCGTCGCGCTCGCCGGCGGCCTCGCCTTCCTCTCGGCGTCGCCGACCGTGCTCGTGCTCGCCGTCGCCGTCGGCATCGTGACCGTCGCCCTCACGATCGTCCGGCACACCGCCCCCGCTCGGCGCAACCTCGTCCAATGGACGCTCGGGGTCCTGGTGGCCCTCGCCCTCGTGGTGGCGTTCGCGCTGCGTCACCAGATCATCGCCCTGCTCGACGCCGGCTCGGACTTCTCGATGCGCGCCGAGCTGTGGAACATGATCCTCGACTTCGCCGCCGTCAAGCCGATCACCGGATGGGGATGGTTCGGCGACTGGGCACGCGGCGAGTACCCCTTCACGTTCATCAACTTCCAGCTGGACGACCACCATCAGAGCGCGCTGAACGCCTTCTTCGACGTCCTGCTGCAGCTCGGTGCGGCCGGACTGGTGCTGTTCCTGCTGCTGGGCGGGATCGCCCTGATCCGCTCGTGGCTCGTCGCGAGCGTCCGCCGCTCCGTGGTCTACGCGTGGACGCCGATCACTCTCGTCACGCTCGCCGTCGACTCGATGTTCGAGAGCTTCACCCTCGTCGGCGCCGGCTGGTTCATGCTCGCCCTGTGCGCCCTGCGCGCCGGGCAGTCCCGGTCCTGGCGCGAGAACATCGACGCCGCGCACACGGGCGCGATCCCGACGCTGCGTCCGCAGGAGTGACGCCGGCGGACGTCCGTGGATGTCAGCGGACGGTGGGGAGCTTCTCGGCCCACGCGAGCGCGTCGCGGACGCCGTCCTCGACCGAGCGCTCCGCGCGCCAGCCCAGCACCTCGCGGGCCCGGTCCACGATCGCGTAGGCACCGGCCTGGTCCCCCGGGCGGCGGTCCGTCTCCACGACGGGCATCGGCGCACCGGTCACCCGCTCGAAGGCGCGGACGAGCTCCCGGACGGTCACGCCGTCGCCGGTGCCGAGGTTGATCACCTGGTACGGCTCCGCCGTGGTCGCCACCTCGTCGAACCGGGTGACGGCCGCGACGTGCGCGAGCGCGAGGTCCCACACGTGGATGTAGTCCCGCAGTCCGGACCCATCGCGGGTGGCCCAGTCGGTGCCGGTGATCGTGAACGGCTCCCCCGCCGCCCGCGCCTGCATGATCTTGCCGAGCGCGTGCGACGGCGTCGGGTTCTGCAGTCCGGTCCGCAGCTGCGGGTCTGCGCCGATCGGGTTGAAGTAGCGCAGCGCGATGGCGCGGAAGTCGCCGGCCGCTGCGGCGTCGGCGAGGATCTGCTCGACCATGGCCTTGGTGGTCGCGTAGGGGCTGGAGGGGGCGAGCCGCCCGCTCTCGTCGACCCCGTCCCCCGTCTCCCCCGCGTAGATCGAGGCGGAGGAGCTGAACACGATGCGCCCGATCCCGGCGTCCCTGAGGTGGCGGAGGAGTGTGATCGTCTTGCCGACGTTGCTGTCGTAGTATCCGAGCGGATCGGCGACGGACTCGGGGACGACGATGCGCGCGGCGCAGTGCACGACCGCATCGATGTCCGGGTGATCCGTCAGCAGCCGATCGAGGACGTCGGCGTCGGCGATGTCGCCGACGTACAGGTGGCGTCCCTCGCCGAAGGCGGCGAGGCCGGTGGAGAGGTCGTCGAGCACGACGACCTCGATCCCGGCTTCGATGCACGCCGTCGCCACGGTCGATCCGATGTAGCCGGCCCCGCCGGTGATCAGTACCTTCATCGCGGTCAGTCTAGCCAGGCGCGCTGAGCGCGCCCGGTACGGCTCTCCGGAGATCCGAAGGCGAGCACCGGTAGGCTACTCACTGCTCGTCGAGTCCCGCGCTGCCCTTCGGCAGCGGCCGCGGCATCAACAACGGAGAACCTCCCTGTGGCCCACGTCCTTCAGAACGTCGTCTTCCCGCTCGATCGCGACCCCGACCTGCTCCCGCTGTATGCGGACCCGGAGACGTGGTCCGTGATCGAGGAGGAGCCGGTCCGGGTCTCCAATCGCGCGCACCTCGGCAACATCCTCGGCCGACACCGCGCCCGGATCGTGGCCGGTCGCCGCGTCTCGCTCGGCACCTACTTCAACGCCTTCCCCGCCTCCTACTGGCAGCACTGGACGAGCGTCCGCGAGGTACAGCTCACCGTCCGCACGACGGGCCCGGCGACGATCCTCGTCTACCGCTCCAACGGCTCCGGCGTGCGGCAGCGCGTCGCGACCCGCGAGGTCACCGGCGAGGCGACGACGTCCTTCGATCTCGATCTCACGCAGTACAGCGACGGCGGCTGGATCTGGTTCGACATCGTCGCGGACGAGAAGCCGGCGGTGCTCGAAGGCGCGGAGTGGACCACCGAGCACGAGCCCGCCCGCACGGGCAAGGCGTCCCTCGGGATCACGACGTACAACAAGCCCGATTACTGCGTCGAGACGCTGCGGGCCCTCGCGGCCTCCCCCGACGCGCTCGAGTTCGTGGACCGCATCTTCCTCGTCGATCAGGGCACGCAGCTCGTGGCCGAGCAGGAGGGCTACGCCGAGGTCGCCGAGCGCCTGGGCGAGACTCTCCAGGTCATCCGTCAGGGCAACCTCGGCGGATCGGGCGGCTTCGCCCGCGCCATGCACGAATCCCTGCAGCGGCCGGAGAGCGACTTCGTCCAGCTCCTCGACGACGATGTCCGCATCGAGCCGGAGTCGCTGCGCCGCTCGATCGTCTTCGGACAGTTCGCGACCACGCCCGTCCTCGTCGGCGGGCACATGTTCGACCTCCTCGACCGCCCGAAGCTCCACGGCTGGGCCGAGGTCGTCGACGAGGGGCCGTTCATGTGGCGGAACCTCTACCAGGAGAAGATGCCCCACGATTTCGGGGTCTCGAACCTCCGGCAGTCCCCGCTGCTGCACATGCGGATGGACTCCGACTACAACGGCTGGTGGATGTGCCTCATCCCGCTCGACGCGGTCCGGAAGGTCGGGCTCTCCCTGCCGGCCTTCATCAAGTGGGACGATGCGGAGTTCTGCCTCCGCGCCGGCGAGGCGGGCTTCCCCACGGTCTCGATGCCGGGCGTCGCGCTGTGGCATGTCTCGTGGGTGAACAAGGACGACTCGATCGACTGGCAGGCCTACTTCCACGCTCGCAACCGCATCGTCGCCGGTCTCCTGCACTCGAACGTGCCGCATGGCGGGCGCCTGATCGTGCACAGTCGCCGAGTCGACCTGAAGCACCTCATGATGATGCAGTATTACCCGGTGGCCCTCCGGGCACGCGCCCTGCGGGATGTGCTGTCGGGTCCCGACCACATGCGCCGGAACCTCGCGACCGCGATGCCCGCGGCACGCGCATTGGCCGCCGAGTACCCGGAGACCGTCGTCCACCGCGACCCGGCGCGGGTCCTGCACTCCCGCCGCGGTCGGCAGGTGTTCAAACGTCTGCCGAAGAACGAGTTCGACAGTCCGACGGGCCTGCAGCTGAGGATCTTCACGCTGAAGACCCTCGTCTCACACTGGTTCCACCGCCCTGATCCCGCGAACATCGCGCAGCCCGAGGTGGAGTTCGGGAAGGGCGACGCGCACTGGTGGCGCGTCCCGCACTTCGACAGCGCACTCGTGAGCGCCGCCGACGGCTCCGGGAAGAACGTCTACACCCGCGACCGCGCCAAGTACCGCCGGATGCTCCGCGAGACGGTCCGTCTGCACGCCGAGCTGCGACGGCGGTGGCCGGAGCTGCAGCGACAGTACCGGGAGGCGCTGCCGGAGCTGGTCTCGCCCGCTGCCTGGCAGCAGATCTTCGAGGAGAAGGCATGACCGCCGAGACGTCCGTGTTCGATCCCGCGAGCACGGCGATCGTCATCGTGACCTTCAACCGGTCGCACCTGCTGTCCGGGCTGCTCACGAGCATCACCGCGATGGACCCGAAGCCGGGCCGTGTCGTCGTCATCGACAACGCCTCGTCGGACGACACCACGGATGTCGTGGAGTCCTTCCGCGACGACATCGGCACGGACCTCGTCTACCGGCGCCTGGATGTCAACACCGGCGGTTCCGGCGGATTCAGCGAGGGCATGCGCGCCGCGTACGACCTCGGCTCCGAATGGATCTGGATGATGGACGACGACGTCGAGGTCCTCCCCGACGGTCTCGCCCGGATGGGGGCATGGGCGCCGCGCTTCAAGAGCATCCAGGGACGCCGCTACGACTACGACGGCAGCGAGTTCTACTGGCAGTACCGCATCGCGGAGCGCATGGGCATCCCGATCCCCTTCGCACCGGCCGGCTTCGATTCCTCCGGCTACAAGGAGATGAACAGCGGCTGCTTCGAGGGCATGTTCATCCACCGCTCGATCGTGAAGCAGATCGGCCTCCCCGACCCGCGCTTCTTCATCTACTGGGACGACCAGATGTACGGCTGGCTGGCCTCGCGCCTGACCACCGCCGTGATCGTGGACGAGTTCGTCCTGCGTCGCACCCGCGAGATCCGGCAGTGGGACATGGGGATCCGGCATATGAACGCGTCGAGCAACGCGTACCGGTACTACATCATGCGCAACCGGGCGTTCATCAAGCAGTACTACCGCGTGCACGGCGTCTACAACCCGGTCCTGTTCGGACTCGGGACGACCGCGACGTTCTTCAAGGAGCTGATCCGGCTCGTGTTCGTCGAGCGCACCGTGCGCGGGACGAGCAACCTCTTCCGCGGTCTCCGGGACGGCGGTCGCATCGGTCGCGACCGCTCCTGGGAGCCGATGAGTCCGCTGGAGGCGTGACGATGGACGAACCGCAGCCCGAACTCCGGTGGGCCCCGCTTCCCGCCGCGCCGAAGCGCACCGGCCGCATCTGGCTCATCGTCGGCCTGGCCGTCGCGGGGCTGGCGATCGTCGGCGTGCTGCTGTTCTTCCTGCTTCCGCGCGACAGCGGCCCCACGCCGGGTGAGAGCGCCTCGCCGTCCCCGACCTCCAGCCCGTCGGAGACGCCCGCGCCCACACCGACCACCGCACCGACGGAATCCGCCTCGCCGGCCCCGACCCCGATCACGACGGCGCCACCGGTGGGCGACCCGACGATGGACGTGTTCCGCGACAAGGTGTCCGGGTGGCTCACCTCCGCGGACCGAGGCCTCGACATCATCGCCGGCGCGAGCGGGCAGGATGCCCTCCCCGTGGTCGACTCGCTCCAGCAGGATGCGCAACGGCTGGGGGACGCGTTGCCGCCCTCCTCGATCCAGGAAGCCTGGCGCTCCGGGGTCGAGACGTACACCCAGCGCCTCTCGGCGCTGCGTACCGCGATCGAGAACGGCGCCGCCGTCGCGGGAGCCGTGGACGCCGCCCGCACCGCCGCCGCCCAGCTGAAGGGCCTCGTCGGACTCTGACCACGCAGGGGCCGAGGCCGCACGCCCCTCAGGCGGAGTAGTCCGCGTTGTACCGGTCGAGGACCTCGCCGATCGGTGCGTCGAGCGCCAGCGCTCCGCGGTCGAGGTAGAGCCCCCGCTCGCAGAAGCGACGGAGATCGCGCTCGTTGTGACTGACGAAGAACAGGGTGCGGCCGTCCGAGAGCAGCTCGTCGATGCGCTTGTAGCACTTCTCCCGGAACGCCTTGTCCCCCACCGCGAGGACCTCGTCGACGAGCAGGATGGGCTCGTCGAGCTGCGACACCACCGAGAACGCGAGGCGCACCTTCATGCCGTTGGAGAGGTGCTTGTAGGGCGTCTCCTCGAACCCGGCGAGCTCGGCGAAGGCGATGATGTCGTCGTACCGGCGACTCACCTCGTCCTTGGACATCCCGTGCAGACCGGCGGTGAGCCGGACGTTCTCGCGCACGGTGAGATCGCCGACGAAGCCGCCGGTGATCTCGATCAGCGGAGCGACGCCGCCGTTGACGCTGACGGAGCCCTCATCGGGCAGCAGCACACCGGCCACGAGGCGGAGCAACGTCGACTTGCCCTGACCGTTCCGTCCGACCACGCCGATCGACTCGCCCGGCTGCACGGTGAAGGAGACGTCGCGGAGTGCCCAGAACTCCCCGGGACGTGAGCGCCGGGATGCCCCGGCGAAGAGGTCCTTGAAGCTGCGCTGCCCGCGACGGTTGCGGCGGAAGCGCACACCGAGGCCCTGCACGTCGATCGCGGCGTCCATCACAGCTCCTTCAGCACGGGGCGCTCGAGACGCCGGAACGCCCAGACGCCGAGCGCGAGGATGAGCAGGCACATCACGGCGCTGACCGTGAGCGTGAACGGGTTCCACTGGTCGGGGAAGAACGGCATGCGATACAGCATGAAGATCCCGGCGAGCGGGTTGAAGGCACCGAGCGTCTGGAAGACGCCGGGAAGGTCCGTGACGTTGTAGATGATCGGGGTGGCGTAGAACATCGCCCGGAGGATGAGCGCCGTGGTGCGCTCGAGGTCCGTGTAGAGCACGCACAGCGGAGCGACGAGCAGGCCGAGTCCGACGAGCAGCACGGTCTGCATGAGGATCGCCACCGGCACCCACAGCACGCCCCAGCCGATCTGCACCACCTGGTCGGGATGGCTCTCGAACAGGAGGTTGACCACGATGAACAGCGCCAGCACCGGCAGCGAGAACAGGAACTCCATACCCTTGCTGAGCACGATGCGGTTCACCCAGATCGAGCGCGGGATCGAGGTCGAGCGGACGAGGCGGGCGTCCTTCTTGAACGCCCGCGTGAAGTCCGACACCGAGCTGTTGAACCACACCCACGGCAGCAGCGCGCTGATGAGGAAGATGATGTACGGCTGCTCACCGACGTCGCGACGGAACACCTGAGTGAACACGAACCAGTAGATCGCGCTCATCACCAGTGGGTCGAGAACCGACCACACGTAGCCGAGGAAGCTCGTCGCATACCGGACCTTGAGGTCGCGGGCCGACAGCAGCCACAGCGAATGCAGATAGCGCCGGGGCGTCCCGGGCGCCCCGACAGCAGCGTGACTCACGATTCCGAGTCTAGGAGAGAGTGTTGTTCCAGAGCGACAGCGCCGACCCGATGGCCATGTGCATGTCGAGGTACTGGTACGTGCCCAGGCGTCCGCCGAAGTGCACGTCCTTCTCCCCCTTCGCGAGCTCACGGTAGGCCAGCAGGCCCTCGCGGTCGGCTGGGGTGTTCACCGGGTAGTAGGGCTCGTCGGCACGCTCCGCGAAGCGGGAGAACTCCCGCATGATGACGGTCCTGTCGGACTCGTAGACGTCCTTGCGCTCCGGGTGGAAGTGCTTGAACTCGTGGATGCGGGTGTACGGCACGTCCATGTCCGGGTAGTTCATGACGCTGGTGCCCTGGAAGTCGCGGACGTCCAGCACCTCCTGCTCGAAGTCGAGCGTCCGCCAGCTCAGCGCGCCCTCGGCATAGTCGAAGTAGCGGTCGACGGGACCGGTGTAGACCACCGGGACCTGGCCGACGGTGGCCTTCTTGTTCAGCGGCTGGGACTCGTCGAAGTAGTCGACGTCCAGCTTCACCTCGATGTTGGGGTGGTCGGCCATGCGCTCGAGCCACGCGGTGTAGCCGTCGGTGGGCAGACCCTCCCACGTGTCGTTGAAGTAGCGGTTGTCGTAGGTGTAGCGCACCGGGAGCCGGCTGATGATGTCACCGGAGAGCTTCTGCGGGTCGGTCTGCCACTGCTTCGCGGTGTAGTCGCGGAAGAACGCCTCGAACAGCGGGCGCCCGACGAGCGCGATGCCCTTCTCCTCGAAGTTCGTCGCGGACTTCACGTCGAACTCGCCCGCCTGCTCCCTGACGAGCGCACGGGCCTGGTCCGGCGTGTAGGCGGCCTGGAAGAACTGGTTGATCGTGCCGAGGTTCACCGGCATCGGGAACACGACACCCTTGTGGGTCGTGTACACGCGGTGCACGTAGTTCGTGAACGACGTGAAGCGGTTGACGTACTCCCACACCGTCGCGTTCGACGTGTGGAACAGGTGCGCGCCGTACCGGTGCACCTCGATCCCGGTCTCGGGCTCCTCCTCGCTGTAGGCGTTGCCGCCGATGTGGGAGCGGCGGTCGATGACGGTCACCGTGCGGCCCGCTTCCGCGGCACGCTCGGCGATGGTGAGGCCGAAGAAACCCGACCCGACGACGAGAAGATCCATGTGCTCCATCGTATCGGGGCGCGCCTGGGAGGTCGGCTCGCCGGGCCGGTCAGGCTGCCGCGCCCACCACGATCCGGGGGGTACCCGCCCAGCGAGCCGCATCCGTGGCGTTGCGGCCATCGACGAGCAGACGCACCCCCGGCAGGTCTGCCGGGGTGAGCTCGCGATAGTCGGCGTGATCGGTCTGCAGGATCACGAGATCCGCCTCGCCGCCGATCGCGTATGCGTCGAAGCCGAGGCGAGCGAGCTCCTCGTCGCTGTACAGCGGATCGTGCACCACGACCTGCGCGCCGCGGTCCTGGAGCGCCTTCACCGTCGGGAAGACGCCGGAGAAGGCCGTCTCCTTGACACCGCCGCGGTAGGCCGCACCGAGGACGACGGCTCGCAGACCGGTGAGGTCGCCCAGGATGCCCTCGGCCTGCGCGACCAGACGCTCGGGCATGGAGGCGTTGAGCTGGCGCGCCACCCGGACGATGTCCGCATCCGGATCCGTCGACAGGTACAGCCGCGGATAGACCGGGATGCAGTGCCCGCCGACGGCGATGCCCGGGCGGTGGATGTGACTGTAGGGCTGCGAGTTGCAGGCCTCGATCACCTTGTAGACGTCGATGCCGTGCGCGGCGGCGAACAGCCCGAACTGGTTCGCGAGGCCGATGTTCACGTCGCGGTACGTGGTCTCGGCGAGCTTCGCCATCTCCGAGGCCTCCGTCGTCCCGAGATCCCACACCCCGTTCGGGCGCGGCAGGTCGGGACGCTCGTCGAACTGCAGGACCGCCTCGTAGAACTCGCGAGCCCGGCGGTTCCCCTCCTCCGAGAGCGCACCGATGAGCTTCGGGTACTTGCGCAGGTCGGCGAAGACCCGCCCGGTGAGCACGCGCTCCGGCGAGTAGGCCACGTGGAAGTCCGTACCCTCCGTGAGGCCCGACCCCTCCTCGAGCATCGGCGTGAAGCGCTCCCTGGTCGTGCCCACGGGCAGTGTCGTCTCGTAGGAGATCAGCGTGCCGGGGGTGAGGTGTTCGGCGAGCGACCTCGTCGCGGAGTCCATGTACCGGAAGTCCGGCTCCCACGTGTCATCGTCCACGAAGACCGGCGCCACCAGGACGACCGCATCCGCACCCGGGATCGCCTCGGCGTAGTCCGTGGTCGCGCGCAGCCGACCGGCGGGGACCAGCTCGGACAGTCTCTCCTGCAGTTCCGCCTCACCGGGGAACGGCTCGATCCCGGCGTTGATCGTATCGACGGCCGTCTGGTTGACATCGACGCCGATCACCTCATGACCGGACGACGCGAACTGGACGGCGAGGGGAAGCCCGATCTTGCCGAGGGCGACGACAGCAATGCGCATGGGTTCTAGTCTATGGCCGTCTCGGGCGCGTCGATCGTCACACCAGCCGGTTCACCCAGGGAATCCGCCGCAGCGCGATCACGAGCGCGAACGACAGCACCGTGACCAGGATCCACACGAGGATCGTCACCGGCAGGAACTCATCCGTCGGTGCCAGCGCCGGGACCGTGCGGACGACGTGGATGAGAGCGAAGTGCACGAGGAAGACACCGAAAGAGGCATCGGACAGCACACGGATGAACCCGGCGGCGGCACCGCGAGGCCGCCACTCGTTCAGCACGCTGACGCCGACCACGAACCATGCCAGCGCGACGACGGTCACGACAGGACCGAAATAACTGATGGGGAGCAGCGCGTTGGCGACGGGAAGACGATCCTGCCACCCGTACTGCAGGATGACGGCGCCCGTCCCAGCGACGGCGACCGCCGTCACGGCTGCGAGGCGCCATCCGCGGAGAACCGTGTCGCGCAAGGCCCACCCGGCGAGGAAGAACCCCACGTAGGGCAGCCACTGCGTCATGGCGCTCTGCGACAGCGAGCGCTCGTATCCCGCGGCGGTCAGCACGGTCGCCGACATCAGTGCGCCGACGGTGACGAGGAGCGCAGATCCGGCGAAGATCAGCGCGCGGCGTCGACCGCCGTCACGGAGGAACGCGGCGAGCACCGGTGCGACGACGTACAGTCCCACGATCAGCCAGAGGAAGTACAGATGAGTGTAGCTGCGGCCGTCGATGACCCCGAGCAGGAAGCCCTTCACGTCCGCGAGCTGACCCGCCATGACGCTGCTCACGACGAACACGTAGAACAGGGGCCAGAAGACGAACGCGGGCCCGAGCCTGAGCAGGCGTCGCCGGTAGAAGTCCGCAGGACCCTTGGCGAACTGGCGCGGTTCGAGGATCAGCGCGCCGCTGATCATCACGAAGACGGGCACCACCCAGACGAAGCCGAGGTCGACGATGACGGCTCCCCACCACCGACCGCTGCCACGGACGGCGTCGTTGCCCACCATGTTCCCGAAGACATGGATCGCCACGACACCGATGACCGACACGATCCGGAGGACGTCCAGAGCCCACCGACGGGCCGGAGCCGCCACACCGTCCGACGCCGGGGCGACGTCGCCTCGCTGCGGCATCGTCACGCGTCGCGCCCGGCGACGAGGGCGGCAGCACGCGGACCCGTCACCCGCACATCGAACTCCGCCTCCCACCGTGCCCGCGGCGAGAACTCGCCGTCCGCCGCGTCGACCACGGCGGCGAGCGCGCCGGCCACCTCTTCCGCGCCGGGGTCCGCGGCGACGAGCCGACCGGTACCATGCTCCTCCCCCACGATCTCCGGCGTACCGCCGACGCGGGTCGCGACGACGGGGATGTCGTAGGAGATCGCCTCCATGATGCTGACCGGGACTCCTTCGGTCGTGCTGAGATTCACGAACACGTCCACGCGCCGCGCGGCGTAGAACGCGAGGATGTCGGAGTTCGGCGTGCTCCCGCGCAGTGTCACGGTGAGGTTCTCCGGAAGGTCGGCCGTTCGCGCGGCGACCGCCTCGCGCTCGGGCCCGTCTCCGAAGTGCACCCATTCGATCGGGCGGCCGTCCGCACGTGCGAACGCGGCGACCGCATCGAGGATCAAGGGCACCCTCTTGAGGGCGCTGATGGTCGAGCACGAGACCACGACGAGTCCCTCGCCCCGCACAGGGCGCACGAGAGCCGCGGGGCCGGCCACTCCGAGCCGGCTGAGCCGCACCGTGTCGGCACGGTCGAGCGCAGGAAGACGATCGAGGAGATAGGCGCGGCCGTGCTCCGAGATCGTGAGGATGCGGTCTGCTCTGCCGTAGTAGAAGGGGCGCGCGGGAAGGTACCCGGAGGCGGCGCGCTCCTCATAGAGGTCGTACCCGTGCACCCGGGCGACGCGACGACGCACCCCGCGGAGCCACGGAAGCGCCTGTCCCCCACCCATGCCCCAGAAGGCGTACGCCACCACGTCGTCCGCCCCGTCGATCGCCGCGCGGACCGCCCGACGATCCGCCTGGGTGAGCCCGATGCGCGCCCCCAGGAGGAACGGCAGCGCGTGCTGCCGCAGTCGCCCGGCGCGGAGCTCTCGCCAGGCCGCGGCCAGGAGCATCCTCAGGGCGTGGGGTCGGAGGATCGCTCGCGGGCTGTCCTCCGGTGCCGGCAGGAAGAGATTCGATCCGAACGTCACGTTCGCCGGCAGATCCACCATCCCGGCGGACGTGTCGCGCGCGTGACAGAAGACGACCACGTCGTCGAAAGCGGCTGCGAGGTCGCGAATCTCCTTCTCCACGAACACGACGTCGCCCGTGCGGTAGGGGTACTCGTTCGTGAACAGCAGCAGTCGCGTCATCATCGCCTTCCTTCGCGGGACGGCGGCGCGGAGCGCCGCCGCGATCCATCGTATGCTGGGCGCAGCCGAGCGCCCTCGGCCGGGCTCCGCTGCCGCGCGTCGTCCCCCCTCTCATCACGCGCTGGAGCGTCATGTCGAAGACCGCCCTCGTCCCACTCGCCACCGCCGTGGCCGTGGGGCTCACCCTCCTCTTCCCCGCCGCGAGCATCGCGTCGCCCCGCGGCGCGGAGGCCCTGCCGGCCGCGCAGAGCGCCCCGGCCGCCGCCCCCGTCATCACGCCGTTCCCCGATGGCGTCACGCGACTCAGCGCCGCGGATCGCTACGGAGTCTCCGTGGAGATCTCGCGCCGGTACGAACCCGGGGTTCCCGTGGCGTACGTGGCGAAGGGCTCCGACTTCCCGGACGCCCTCTCCGCCGCCGCGGCCGCCGCGCTCGAGGGCGGACCCCTGCTGCTCACACCCACGAATCAGCTGCACCCGTCCGTGCGGGCCGAGCTGCAGCGTCTGCGCCCCGAGCGCATCGTCGTCGTCGGCGGCCCGGGATCGGTGGCGTCCGGGGTCGAGGCGCAGCTCGCCGGTATCGCCCCGACGACACGACGCGGCGGTACGGACCGGTACGACGCAAGCCGGAACATCAGTCGCGCCGCCTTCGAGGGCGTCGGGCCCTCCAGCGAAGTCATGATCGCGACGGGACGCACCTTCGCGGACGCCCTCGCCGCCTCCGGCGCCGCCGGCAAGGTCGGCGCCCCGGTCATCCTCGTGGACGGGACCAGGGCGACGCTGCCGCCGGCCACCCTCGCCCTGCTACGCGATCTGGGCACCAGCGTCGTCTCCATCGCCGGCGGACCCGCGTCCGTCTCGACGGGAATCGAGAACCAGTTCCGCGCCGAAGGGTACAGCGTCCGACGCTTCGGAGGCGCCGATCGGTACGCCGTCGCGGCCGGGATCAATGCCGCCTACTTCGGCACCGGCGCCGCGACCGCCTTCTTCGCCACGGGCATCACCTTCCCCGATGCGCTCTCCGGGGCCGCCCTGGCCGGACGCCTGGGTGCTCCGCTCTATGTGACGGCGCCCGCCTGCCTGCCCGAATCCGTGCGCACCGGTTCCGCCGCGCTGGGCATCACCTCACGGGTCGTCCTGGGCGGGACGGCGTCGGTCACCGCCACGGCCGCGGCCGGAACCGGTTGTCTCTCCTCCGCGACCCCTTGGATCACGGGAACGGCGCGGGTCGGGTACACGCTGCAGGCCGCTCCGGGATCCTGGACGCCGGGTACGGTCTTCACGTATCAGTGGCTCGCGAACGGCGTGGCGATCAGCGGAGCGACCGGGCCGACGCTCTCGGTCACCACGTCCTACGTCAACAAGACCCTCTCGGTGCGCGTGACCGGCAGCCAGCCCGGCTACACCACCGTCGCGCGAGCCGCGGCAGCGACGCCGCGCGTCCCCTACCCGGACCGCACGGCCCCGGCGACGGTGTCCACATGTCCTTCCTGGGCGCCGATCAAGGGCAACCGGAACAGCCGGGGCGAGTGGATCTACCATCTTCCCTCCGGACGCGACTATGCGAAGACGGACCCGGAGGACTGCTTCCGCACCGAAGCCGCCGCACGCGCGGCCGGCTATCGCGCATCGAAGGTCTGAGGAAGCGGCGGGTGCCTTCTAGCCGCGCCCTGCCCGGAGCCGCCGCAGGGCGAGCACGGACGCCGCCGCCATCCGCACGGGACCCTCCCGGTGCAGAGTGCCGGCGAGGCTCCGTGCCACGAGCGACGACGGTGCCAGCCGTCTCTCCCGGCGCTTCGCCATCGTCTTCAGCGCCGCGGTCGAAGAGCCGGGGTCGGCAGCGAGGTGGAGGAGACGGCGGTCGATCAGCGACAGCGGGCGTTCGGCCGCGGGCGCGGCCCCGCGGAGCTCCCGGATGGCGCGAGCCAGAGCGGCGCGATCAGCCTCCGACAGCACGGCATCACGCCGGTTGTGCACGGCCCCGATCACATTGATGCGCAGGATCTTGATAACCACGCTCTCGCGACCGTCGCGCGCGAGTGCTCGGAAATCGTCGGATGCCAGCAGCGGAGCGATGAAACCGAGATCATCGGCGACAGGTCTCGTCGCGGTCGATGTGCGGGTCTCGGCGTCGGAGTGGACCAGATAGGCCGGACCGTGACGATCGAAGCTCACGCCCCGGGCACGGGACCAGACGGCGGTCACGAAGCCGATGTCCTCGCCGGTTGCCACCGTCGTATCGAAACGCAGGTCCGGGAACGCCGCCCGCGCGACCAGACCCAGCGGCGCGCTCCGATACGACAGCCGGTCGCGGACGAGGGAGAGTCGGCGCGTCCGGAGCGGCCGGGTCGGCGGAGTGGGAACCGGGCTGCCACCGGCCCGGGCGAGGACGGGGATGACGGCATCCGCGCCGTCACGTCGAGCGCGGCGGTACCAGGAGTCCACGGCGTGCGGCTCCAGTTCGTCGTCGGAGCCCATGACCGAGACATAGTCGGCGGTCGCGAGATCCAGTCCGTGGTTGAAGGGGCCGGCGGGACGACGCAGGCCGTCGCGATGCTCCACGACCCGCACCCTGGCGTCATCGGCGAGAGCCGCGAGTCGTCGCCGGACGAGGTCAGCGTCGAGATCGTGAGCGACGACGGTGACCCGTACGGCGAGGGTGTTGCGGAGCACCGACGCGACGGCGCGCTCGATCGGTCGGGATTGCTCGTGCACGGGGATGACGACGTCCACCCGCGGCCGTCCCGTGAGCGGAGCCCCCGCGTCGGCGTAGACGTCGAGATACGCCTGCCTCCGTGTCGAGGGCGCGAACCGTTCTCTCGCTGCGGCCCCGATGTCGGCCGGCCCTCGTCCGCGATTGAGGTCGATGACACGCTGGACGGCGTCCGCGTATGCGGCCGCCGTGCGCTCGGTGACGAGCACCCCGTCCGGCTCGCTCACGAACTCGCTCTGCGCACCGCGAGCACCGACGACGACCGGCACACCCGCCACGAGCGCCTCGGCGATGGCGACGCCGAAGGTCTCGGATCGGGTCGGCAGGATGAACACGTCCGACTCCCGCATCGTCTCGATGACAGCCTGCCGCGGAACGGCTCCGTCCAGCCGCAGACGGTCGGCGACACCGGCCGCGGCCGCGGCTTCGGCGATCTCCGCGCGGAGGGGGCCGTCCCCCAGCCAGGTGAGTGAGGCGTCGATTCCGCGACTGCGGAGTTCGGCGAGCGCGCCGACGGCGAGCAGCGGGCCCTTGTGCGCGACCAGTCCCCCGACCGCGACGAGACGGACACCGCTGTCGTCACGGCGACGGCTCCCCTCGGGCGGCGCGGGCTCCACATGGTTCGGAATGACGGCGACCGGTCCGCGACGGGTCGCCGATACACGCTCGGACAGCCGTCTGCTGACCGCCACGACGACATCGGGACGCGCGAGAGCACGCGCGGTCAGCGGGAGCGTCGCCCGCATCGCGGCGGGCACGGTCTCCGGCGCGATGAGACCCGACCAGTGCTCGGTGTGGACCCAGGGGACGCGCACCCTGACGGTCGCGAAAGGCAGCAGTGACGACAGCGCCATCGTGTGCAGCACCTCGGCTGCCGCGAGATGGCGGCGGAGCACCGGCGCGACCCGGAGCAGATGGTCGACACGGGAAGGCGCCATCGGCACTCTCACGACGGTGATGCCGTCGACGACGTCGGTCCGTTCCTCCGCCACCTGGCTCGGCGGTGCGAGATGGAGGACCGTCAGCTCGTGATCGGCCGCCAGCAGCGCCACGTCGTCGGCGACGAACGTTCCGGTCTGCGGCGCCTCCTCGCTGGGGAACCAGGTCGAGACGACGAGAACCTTCATGCTCTCGACGCTAGCAGTCCGCGCCGACCTCCTTCGAAGGCCGGGCCTCTCATTCGTTCCGAACGAGGCGATCGACGGCGGCGCCCCAGCCCGCGAGCTGTGTCTCGCTCGACAACGGCCGAGCCACCTCGTTCGATCGCTGCTTCAGAGCAGCGACCCGCTCGGGCGTCAGCCCATCGAGGATACGGGCGAGACTGTCGCCGCCGAAGTCCGGCGTCACCAGCCCGAAGCCCTCGGCGCGCACGAGCTCCGCCATCTCGGCGCTCGGCCCCACCACGACGCCGAGTCGAGCCTGGATGAAGTCGAACAGCTTGTTCGGCAGCGCCCACCGGTAGTTGGCGTTCACCGGCGGAAGGATGAAGACGCCGAGATCGTAGTCGTGCAGCGTGGCGACCAGCTGCGGGTACGGGACCGGGTCGTGCACACGGACGCCGGGCAGTCCCTGCGCCCGCTGCCGGAGCTCGGCGAGGTAGGCGGGGTCGTTCGGAGTGAGGTACAGGTCGAGGGTGACCGGCGTCCGTGCCTTCTCCACCGCGTCGAGCATGATGCCCAGATGACGGTTGCGGAAGCAGGCGCCGCTGTGCACGAGCGCGAGGGGATCGTGCACCGCCGTCGGCTCGAGGTCGACGTACGGCGTGGCGTTGGTGACCACGCTCGCGGTGATGCCGAAGCGGCGCCGGTACTCGCGGGCGATCCCGTGGGCGACCGTGCTCACGCTCGAGGCGCGCGTGACCGCGGTGCGACACAGCCATGCCATGAACGGGGAGACGAACAGACGCCACCGCAGCAGTTCGCTCTTCTGCGCCGGCGCGAACTCGTGCAGGTCGGCATGGACGCCCGCCCGCGGTCGCAGGCTCAGGGCGAGAGGCACCGCATCGACGTCGTTCGCGAGGATCACGTCGAAACGCCTGTCGGCGAGCGCCTCCGTCGCGGCGCGGATCGCCCCGTTCTCCCGGTAGGCACGCGCGTACTGCCGGAGCAGGAGCAGGCGCCGGGAGTATCGCCACACCTCCTCGGTCGACGGCAGCTGCACGTGATGGGCGACGCCCTCCGGTGCCGGACCGTACCCGCAGGTCGTCACCTCGTAGCGGTCGCGGAACGCCGTGACCTGCTTGAGCACCCTCGCGTCCGCGGAGATGTCGGAGAAGGAGAGGATCAGCAGGGTCTTCATCGCCACCCGCCCTTCCCCGTGAGACGCCGAACCGCATCGGCCCACGGGCCCACGGCCTCCTCGGCGGACAGGGCGTGCGCTGCCCGCGCGGCCCCCGCCTTGAAGGCGCGCACATCGTCCTCCGCCAGCCCTTCGATCGCCGCGGTCAACGCGTCGACGTCCCAGCCCGTCGTGACGCGGCCAAGCCCGTATTCCTCCACGTACGGCCCGAGCTCGGGCGACGGCCCGACGATCACGCCCAGGCGTGCCTGCACGAAGTCGAAGAACTTGTTGGGCAGCGCGTGCGCATAGCTGAAGTTCACGGGCGGGAGGACGAAGATGCCGACGTCGTACTCGTTCAAGGTGGAGACGAGACGGTCGTAGGGAACGGCCTCCCGGAGCCGCACGCGGTCGGACTCCCCGGCGCGCACCCGCAACTCCTCCAGGTAGTCGGGATGGTTCGGCGTGAGGTACAGATCGAGCGTCACGTCAGCGGAGGTCCGCTGCACGGCCTCGACCATCAACCCGATGTCGCGATTGCGCAGGCCCGCACCGCTGTGCACGAGGCGCAACGGGGCACGCACATCCGACGGCACGAGCTCGGCATAGGGGGTGGCGTTGGTGACCACCTCGGCGACGAAACCGAACTCCCGCTCGTACTCGCGTGCCAGCCCAGCACTGACGGTCGTGACGGCCGATGCGCGACGCACGTAGCGGCGGCACATCCAGCGGTAGTAGGGCGATATCCAGCGCATCCACGCCGGGTTCTCCTCGTGCAGACGCGGCCAGTACTCGTGCAGATCGGCGACCACTCCGTCCCCCGGCTTCAGGGAGAGCGCGAGCGGCACAGCCTGCACATCGTTGGCGATGATCAGATCGAATCGGCGCGCGGCGAGAGCCCGCCGGGACCACTCCACACCGGACAGACGCCAGTACGCGAGGGAGTACTGGCGGAGAGACACGAATCTGCCGTACGGGTTGTCCACGCGGGCCTCTGCGGGGATCTCGATGTGCTCGGCCTCGTCGCTCGGCGCCCCCTCGTAGCCGCACGTGACGACGCGGTAGTCCTTCTCGAGCAGACGGACCTGCTTGAGCACGCGCGCGTCTCGCCGGATCGGGGAGAACGACAGCACCAGCACGCAGGGACGGTCGTCCTGCCCTCGGATCGAATCAGCCACGCTCGGCTCCTCCTCTTCTCACCCGATAGAGCACGAAGCGAACCAGCGTGCTCTCCCTGTCGAACATCCTCCTGAGGCGCCGCGGAAGGATCGTGTCGAGCCGGCCGGCGTTCTTCCGCCGCGCGATGGCGGCCACGAGCTCTTCCGCAGGGGGTTCGCCGGACGCGGTCTCGATCAGTACGCGGTCCGCACGGGAGAGCGGCTCCACAGCGGCCGGGGCATCGGCGAGGACTGCTCGGACGACCCGCGCGAGGTCGGCCCGCTCGCGGGGCGCCCATGCGTCGACCGAGGGACGACCGAGGAGCGCGTCCAGCACGTGCACGCGCAGCAGCTTCACACCCAGCGACGTCCGTACACGAGGAGCGAGCGCGCGCCACCAACCGTCGCCCACCAGCAGCTCCACAGCCCGCAGCTGTTCCGCCACCGTCATGGACGCCTCCGTGATGCGATCACCCGCGTCGGCCCCGATCACGTAGCACGGCGCGTCGTGGAGGAGGTCGACCCGGGGTGCCTCCGTCCAGAGCCGTGCGGACATCGCCATGTCGTCACCGGTCCGCAGTCCCTCGGTGAGGGAGAGCGCGCGATCCGTCAGCAGGTCACGCCGGATCAACGCGAGAGGAGCGGTCCGATAGAACAGGCGGTCCTTCACGGCGTCGAGTCGACGAGTGCGCCCGATCCGTGTGAGGGGGCTGGCCAGCACGGGACCGCCCTGACGGCGCAGGCGCATCAACGCGACGTCCGGACGACGCGACCGGAGCGCGTCCGTCCATGCGCGCACCGCTCCGGGCTCGACATAGTCGTCCGAACCCATGATGGCCACGTACTGCCCCTCCGCCGACCGCAGGCCGTGGTTGAACGGACCCGCCGGGCTCGGCACGCCGTCGCGGTACTCGACGTATCGGAGCGACGCGCTCTCCGGCCGACCGACGACGGCCGCGATCTCGGAGGCGTCGATGCCATGACACACGACCGTCACGCGCACTCCGGACGCCGGCTCGCCGCTCAGCAGCGAAGACACCGCTCGATCGATCGGACGGGTGACGGCGTGCACCGCGATGACGACCTCCAGAAGCGGTGTGGTCAACGGACGAGCCCCGCCAGGCGCGCCTGCACAGCGAACTCGGGGACGCCGGCGACGACCTCGTCGAAGGTCCCGCTCGCGACGATCCCCCCGTCGCGCATGAAGCAGATCTGATCGTGGTCGCGGACCGTGGCCAGCCGGTGGGCGACGGAGATGAGCGTCACGTCCCCGCGAAGCTCCTGGATCGCCGATGTCACGTCAGCCTCCGTCTTCGTGTCGAGCGCGCTCGTCGCCTCGTCCAGCACCAGCACCAGCGGATCGCTGTACAGGGCACGAGCGATTCCGAGTCGCTGACGCTGCCCTCCCGAGAGCGACATTCCGCGGTCACCGACGCGGCCGTCCATGCCACCGGGGCGCTTGCTCACGATGTCCCACAGCTGGGCTCGGCGCAGCGCCGTCTCGACGCGATCCCGGTCGAGCTCCGTCGTCCAGGACAGCGCGACGTTCTGGGCGATCGTCCCATCGAACAGCGCGACGTCCTGAGGCACATAGCCCACCTTCGACCGCCACGCCGCCATCACGTCATGCAGGTTCTGCTCGTCGAGGCGGACGGTGCCCTCGGTCGGCTCCAGCAGGCCGAGGATGAGGTCGACGAGGGTCGACTTGCCCGCACCCGAGGAACCGACGAGCGCCAGCGTGCTGCCGATCGGGAGAGTGAGATCGACCCCGCTCAGCGCGGGATGCTCACTGCCGGGGTACGTGAACGCCACGCCCTGCAGCACGAGCTGCCGGGGATCGGCCGCCAAGGGATCATGGCCGATCCGCTCTGCGCGCTCGAGGTACCCCTCCGCCGCCTCGATGTCGCTGATGACAGCGGTGACGTGCGGGACGTTCGACGTGGCCTGGGTGAGCACGGCCTGGAAACCGGTGAGCGACGGGACGAGACGGAATCCCGCGACCGCGAAGACGGCGACCGCTGAGATCGCCTGAGCCGCACCGCCACCGATGAAGGCGACGCCGCCCACGAGGAGGAAGCCACCGATCAGGGCGGCATCCAGCACGAACCGGGGGAAGGCGCCGAGGAAGCCGAGGTTCGCTCGGGCGCGCGTGGTGTGGATGCGGTTGTCATGCACGACCTTCGCCACGTCCGGCGCCATGTTGCGCAGGGTGATCTCCTTGAGAGCCGCGACCATGTCGGTCATCAGGGAGGCGACACGGAAGGAGTAGTCGCGGTTCACCCGGCCGGCTTCCACCGACTTGCGCGACATCCAGAAGTACAGGATCAGCGCGATGAAGCCGAGGTACACCATCGTCACGACCGCTGTCACGGGGTTCGCCACGACGAGCACGACGATGACGGCGGCCGACGTGCACAGCAGCTGCGGCAGTCCGAGCACGGGAAGCAGGAAGCCGGAGGTGACGTTGGCGATTCCCACGTCCGCCAGGCGCACGAGCTGCGAGGTGTTGCGCTGGAGTCGCTCGGTCCACGGCGCCCGGATGTAGGCATCGAACAGGCGGTCACCGATCTCCAGCTCGAACGTCGCGAACCGTCGAGTCGCGAACCATTGGAGCGTCACCGCCAGCGCCGACTTGGTGATGATGAGGATCGCGACGGTCGCGATGATCCAGATGTAGCCGTCACTGGTGATCGTGCCGATCACCGGCAGATTCACGTCCTCCATCTGGACCATGGAGGTCACGGAGACCGCCAGCAGCATCAGCGCGGCGACATCGAGGATCGCCAGGGCGCTCGTCGACACCACATACATCCAGAGGAACCGTCGCGCGCGTGCGGGCAGCAACGGCACGATCGACCGCAAGGTCTTCCATATGAGCTTCATGCTGCTCCCGCCGAGATCAGAACCACCGGATACCTCATCACATCAACCTCAACGTTTCCCTGCCGCCGACTCCAGCACCCGGACAGCCCGTGTCGCGACGGCGTCGATGTCCGCGACCTCCCTGGCCGTCCGCGCCGCCGCGTGGCGTTCCTCTGCCGTCCGGACCGGGAGGGACAGGAACCGCCGCATCGCGGCCGCCACCTCCTCGACACCGTAGGCGGCGGCGAGCCCCTGCCCGGTGGCTTGAACGAAGTCCCGCCCTGGCCCGACGCCCGCGTAGAGCACCGGAGTACCGCAGGCCAGGGCCGCGTACATCTTGGTCGGGAATGCGAAGTCGTACCCTTTTCCCGGCGCGACCGAGGCGAGGGCCGCCGTCGCGCCCCGCAGCCATCGTGCGATCTCGCTCGGCTCCGTGCGCGGGAGAACCGACATCACACCGGACGGCAGACCGCCCGCGATCTCGGTGATGACGGGCCAATCCGTCCCCTGACCGATGAAGACGATGCGGGCGTCGGGGTGGTCTCGGTACACGGCGGCGAACGCCTCCGCGAAGACCACCGCGCCGTGCACCTCGGATGCCGTACCGGTGTACACGAAGTAGGGCCCGGGCGCGCCCATGTCCGGTCCGTCGACCGCGAAGTCGCTGAGATCGGTGCCGTTGCCGATCGTCTCTATCCGTTCCACGCCCAGTTCCCGCAGGCGCGCGGCGACACCGTCGCTCACGGCGAGGACGCGACGCGCCCCACGAAGACAGAACCTCTCCATCGCGCGCACGACCGCGACGACGGGTCGCGACGCGCCGGTCAGACCGGCCGCGTCCGACCAGATGTCCGCCGCGTAGTACACATACGGGCGACGAAGCACCGCGCACACGATCCGCATGACCGTGCCGGTGGTGGGCGGCGGTTCGACGAGGACCACGTCGGGTCTCGGCCCCCGCAGCATGCGGAAGGCAAGCGGCACGTCGAAGCTGAGGTACTGGAGGTAGCCGCGCACGTACCCGGAGCGGTCTCTCAGCACGCGGGCGCGGCGGACACGGACGCGAGGGTCGACACCGTCCGGCGCACCCTCGAGGGTCGACGGCGCCCGCGACGTGACCACGTCGACCGCGTGGCCCTCACCGACAGCGGCATCCGCGACGGCACGCAGCCGGAACGAGGCGGCGCTCGGCTCCGGTGCGAAGATGCGGCTGACGATCGAGAGGCGCATCACCTAGAGTGCGACCGCCGCGCCGGTCCGAGACGACTCCAGCGCCGCCTCGACCACGGCGAGCGTGCGCAGTCCCTGCTCCATCGTGACGACGTCGGTCTGGTGCCCGAGCACAGCATCGCGGAAGGCCTCATGCTCGACGCGCAGCGGCTCGCGCTTGGCGAACGCGTAGCGCGTGACGTCTCCTTCGGAGACCCCGCGGAAAGAGGACACGGATTCCCATTCCAGGGGGATCGTGCCGTTGGCGTAGAAGGTCAGGTCGCCGGTGGAGGTGTCGGCGAGGAACGCCCCCTTCTCCCCCGTGACGACCGTGAGCCGCTCCTTCATCGGGCTCAGCCAGTTGACGATGTTGTTGACGATCACGCCGTTGGTGGTCCGACCCGTGATCGTGATCATGTCCTCGTGCTCACGCCCGCTCTTGAACGCGGTCTGGGCGAACACGCGCTCGTAGTCGCTCTGCACGACCCACGCCGTGAGGTCGACGTCGTGCGAGGCGAGGTCCTTCGCCACGCCCACATCGGCGATGCGCGACGGGAACGGCCCCTGACGCCGCGTCACGACCTGGTACACCGCACCGAGATCACCGGCTTCGATCCGACGACGCAGCTCCTGGACAGCGGGGTTGAAGCGCTCGATGTGGCCCACCGCGCCGATGAGTCCCGCTGACGCGAAGGCCTCGACCATGCGCTGCCCGGCTTCGACGCTGTGGGCGATCGGCTTCTCGACGAGGGTGTGGACTCCGGCGGCGGCGAGTTTGAGCGCCGCGTCCTCATGGAACCGCGTGGGAACCGCGACGACAGCGAGGTCAATGCCCGCGTCGATGAGAGCATCGATGTCGGGGAGGATCTCGAGGTCACCGGCCACGCCGTGCGGGTCTCCCCCGGGATCGGCGATGGCGACGAGCTCGACGCCGTCCAGCTCGCGCAGGACGCGGGCGTGGTGACGGCCCATCATCCCGACGCCGAGGAGTCCGGCGCGCAGGTCCGCCATCAGGCACCCGCCTTCGCGACGGCGTTCACCGCGGCGACGATGCGCTCGAGGTCGTCCCGGCTGAGCGACGGGTGCACCGGCAGCGAGGCGACCTCGCGGGCGGCGCGCTCGGTCTCCGGCAGGTCGAGCCCGGGAGCGAAGTGCGCGAGCGACGGCAGGCGGTGGTTGGGGATCGGGTAGTACACGCCCGCGCCCACGTTGTGCTCGCTCTTCAGCGCGGCCACGAAGCCGTCCCGGTCCTCGGGGACGCGGATCGTGTACTGGTGGTACACGTGCACGGCGCCGTCGGCGACGGGCGGGACGACGACACCCTGCAGGTTCGCGTCGAGGAAGGCGGCGTTCTCCTGCCTGGTCTTCGTCCAGGCATCGACCTTGGTCAGCTGCACACGGCCGATCGCGGCGTGGATGTCGGTCATGCGGGCGTTGAAGCCCACGATCTCGTTCTCGTACTGCCGCTCCATGCCCTGGTTGCGCAGCAGCTTGACGCGACGGGCGATCTCGTCGGTGGCCGTGGTGACCATGCCGCCCTCGCCGCTGGTCATGTTCTTCGTCGGGTAGAGGCTGAACATGGCGAACTCGCCGAACGAGCCGACGGGGCGGCCGTCCAGCGCGGCGCCGTGCGCCTGCGCCGCGTCCTCGTACAGGGCCACGCCGCGCTCGGCGGCCAGCGCCTCGAGCTCGCGCATGCGCGCCGGGTGGCCGTAGAGGTGCACGGGGAGGATGCCCTTGGTCTTCGGCGTGATCGCCGCGGCGACGGCCTCCGGGTCCAGGGAGAAGGTGTCGGGTTCGATGTCGACGAAAACCGGAGTGCCCCCGGTGAGCGCGACCGAGTTGCCGGTCGCGGCGAACGTGAACGACGGCACGATGACCTCGTCGCCGGGGCCCACGCCGGCGGCGAGGAGGCCGAGGTGCAGACCCGCCGTCCCGGAGTTGACGGCGACCGAGGGACGACCGGGCACGAAGTGCGCGGAGAACTCCTGCTCGAAAGCGGCGACCTCGGGGCCCTGGGCCACCATGCCGCTGCGCAGGACGCGGTCGACGGCCTCCCGCTCCTCGTCGCCGATCAGGGGCTTGGCGGGGGGAATGAACTCGCTCACACGGTCTCCTTGCTCAGTGTTCCGTCGGTCTCGATGAAGCGCGCCCCGGTCGCGGGGCACACCCAGGTGTGCTCGTCGTCGCCGCGGGTCAGCGGGACGCCGGCCTCGCCGACCCAGCCGATCCGGCGGGCGGGAACGCCGGCGACGAGCGCGTGCGCCGGGACGTCCTTGACGACGACCGCGCCGGCCGCCACCGTCGCCCAGGCACCGATCGTGACCGGCGCGACGCAGGTGGCGCGGGCGCCGATCGACGCGCCGCGCTCGATGGTGACCCCGACGGGCTCCCAGTCATGGGCGCTCTTCAGGCTGCCGTCCGCGTTGATGGCTCGGGGATACGTGTCGTTGGTGAGCACGACGGCCGGGCCGATGAACACGCCGTCGCCGAGCTTGGCCGGCTCGTAGACGAGAGCGTAGTTCTGCACCTTGCAGTTGTCGCCCATCTCCACGCCGGTCCCGATGTACGCGCCACGGCCGACGATGCAGTTCTCGCCGAGGCGTGCCTGCTCACGGACCTGGGCGAGGTGCCAGATGGAGGAGCCGTCGCCGATGAGGGCGTCGGCGGACACGTCGGCGGAATCGACGATCCGCACTCGGGGGGTTTCAGTCACGGGACTCCTTGCACGCTGCGCGATCGGGCAGCACTGACCAGATTCTACTTGGCGTCGCTCCGCGAACCTCGACGCGCGCCGCGAACGCGCACCAGCGCCCCCTGCACGGGGAGTGAATCGACACCTGACACAATAGAGCCATGTCCTCGAGCGTCCCCGCGCCCTCCCCCGCCGACCCCCGTGCGTGGGTCGTCATCCCGCTCTACAACGAAGCAAGCGTCATCGGTGGCGTGATCGAGGGCCTCAAGCCGCACTTCGAGAACGTCGTCTGCGTCGACGACGGCTCGACCGACGGCTCGGCTGCGGAAGCGGCGGCCGCCGGCGCGATCCTGGTGCAGCATCCCGTGAATCTCGGGCAGGGGGCGGCGCTCCAGACGGGAATCGACTTCGCGCTCGCGCACCCCGACTGCGACTACATCGTCACGTTCGATGCCGATGGACAACACCGTGTGGAGGACGCGGTCGGCATGCTCCGACTCGCGAGGGAAGAGGATGTCGCGATCGTCTTCGGATCGCGCTTCCTCGACGACCGCACCAACCCGGGGTGGATCAAGAAGGTCATCCTCAAGACCGCCGTGTGGGTGACGAACCTGACCACGAGCCTCAAGCTCACCGATGCGCACAACGGTCTGCGCGTGATCCGCCGCGATGCGGCGGCCGGCATCACCCTCCAGCAGGACCGCATGGCGCACGCCACCGAGATCGTGCTCGAGCTGGGACGGACGGGTCTCCCCTGGAAGGAGTATCCGGTGGAGCTCCTCTACACCGATTACTCCAAGGCGAAGGGCCAGAGCGTGCTCAACTCCGTGAACATCCTCGTCGACCTGGTGGTGCGCTGATCATGTGGATCCAGTTCCTTCTCATCGCGGCGATCATCATCCTCGCCGTCTTCATGATGCGCCGGACCGGCGCCGACAGCCATCTCGCGATCCGACGCCTCCTCATGGGGCTGTTCGTGGTGGTGGCCGTGCTGTCGGTGCTGTTCCCCCAATGGCTGAGCTTCGTCGCGGGCCTCGTCGGCGTCGGACGCGGCACGGATCTCGTGCTCTACGGCCTCATCGTGATGTTCCTGGCCTTCGTCTATTCCCAGTACCGACGCAACATCGCACTGCAGCGACAGCTCACGCTCCTCGCCCGCAAGATCGCGCTGCTCGAGGCGGAGGAGCACGAGAAGGACGCTAGTCGCAACCCGTGATCTCGTAGAGGACGGCATCGCCGACCCGATCCACCTCGGTGAGGATCGGCGACTCGTCGAGATCGTGCAGACCGTCGTAGGTCGTGTAGTGGTTCTGGAAGAGCACCGTGTCGCCGAAGTCCACGGCATGCGTGACTCCGAGGTCCTCGATCGCGTCACACACGGCGGCATCGCCGGTGACGAGAGAGCGGGCCAACACCGCGGACTCCGCCCCGTACCGGCCGGTCACATGCGGGAAGACGACATCGTGTCCGGTGTACGCGTAGAGCAGCCCGGCCCCCGTGAGAGGATCGCCGACCACCAGACTGTCCGGGCCCAGTTCGCTCTCGGCGCGTTCGAACAGCGCCGCTTCGTCGGGCGACAGGCCCTGCGACTGCTCGTCGAAGCGATAGCTCACGTCGCGCAGATAGCGCAGGTCGTTCCGCACGGCGAGGAGGTGACTGCTCGCCGTGACCGCGAGCAGGGCGATGACCGCGATCAGGACTCCCCGGCGGCGAGCCCTGTGCAGCTGCGTGATCCATTCGCCGACGACGGAGGCACCCACCGCGGCCAGCGGCAGACCCCACACCGCGAGCAGCGCGGCGACGCGCGTCGTGTCGTCGTACCAGACGCCGACGAAGAAGCTCCGGAGCGCAAGGATCGGGAGCCACGCCGCAGCGAGATACAGGGCGATGCTGACGGCATACGAGCCCAGCACCCACCAGACGCGTCGCCTCACGAGGTGCCAGACGCCGATCGCGACGAGCGGGCCGAGGAGCAGTCCCGTGCTGCGCCCGACGGGACTGAGGAAGGCGACCTCGCCCACGGACTGCGCGATCGTCTGCGTCGGAAGCCACTCGTGGGTCGTGACGTTGGCCGCCCACCAGACCGCCAGCAACACCGCCAGGGCCAGCCCGATGAGGGCGATCACGACGACACGTGCGGCAGTGCCGCGGCGTGCCACACTCCAGGCGCGCCACACCGCGAAGGGCACGAGCAGAGCGACCCCGCCGAGGAGGGCGGACGGATGCCCGAGCGCCGTCCCTCCGGCGACCGCCAGCGCCACCAGAACCCGCAGGGTGCGGCGCTGCCAGGACAGACTGGGGGCACAGGCGAGGAGGACGCTGGCGAGCAGGATGGGGATCAGCACCGTGCCGATGAGGTTGGGGTAGAGCACACCCCAGTTCAGGAATCCGAGAGGGAAGACGCTGAACGCGAATCCCAGGACAGGCGCGCAGGCGGCGGCCAGCGGCCGCTCCGGGAAGACCACGGTGGTCAGCGCGGCCAGCGCGACCGGCCAGATCAGTGCGATCACCGCGATCGTCGCCACGTTGGTGGCGGCCACCACTCCGCCGGACACCGGCACGAGGAGACTCACGAGCGCGTGCCAGAGCGTCGGGTAGAAGCTGGTCGCCTCACCCGGCGTCACCATGGTCATGTGGAGCGGTGACGCATCCCCGGCATCGAGGATGAACTCCACGGCGTTGAGATGGAACAGCCCGTCGTACAGCTGAGACGGATGGCCGGGGTCGCGCATCCCCAGCACCAGGAGCACCACCCATCCGAGGAACGCGACGGCGAGCCCGCCCCAGACCCACGACCGCCGCGCGGTGATGCCGATGGCCTCGGGAGTCGGGCGCCGGTCGCTCAGACGAAGAGCACCCGCGACGATGGACACGACGATCGCGACACCCACGACGGGGAGCACGCCCCATCGCAGCCCGACGACCGGCGCCAGAAGGGACGCCGCGGCGACGATGCCGAGAGACACCCCGACCGCGGCGGCCAGCCGCACGACGCTCCGCACACCACGCAGACACAGGGCCGCGGGAAGACCGGGGACGACCAGGTATGCCAGCGCCACCAGCAGCGCGGGCGCCTGCGCGACCCAGGCGGTCACTTGTCCACCAGCGCGATCGCGCCCTCGATCTCACCGTCGTACACGACGGAACCCTTGTTGATCACGATCCCGCGGGTGCACAGCTCCCGGACCATCTCCATGTCGTGGCTGACGACGACAAGGGTCTTGCCTTCGGCGATGAGCTCCTCGAACTTCAGCCGGCACTTCTCCCGGAAGGGCGCGTCGCCCACGGAGAGGATCTCGTCGACGAGGAGCACATCGAGTTCGACGTGGATGGCCACGGAGAACGCGAGCCGCATGAACATGCCCGAGGAGTAGTGCTTGACCTCCTGGTCGATGAACTGCTCGATCTCGCTGAACGCCACGATCTCGTCGTAGCGCTCCTCGATCTCGTGCTTCTTCATCCCGAGGATGGCGGCGTTGAGGAAGACGTTCTCCCGCCCGGAGAGCTCCGGGTGGAACCCGGCACCGACCTCGATCAGGCCCGCGACACGGCCCCGGGTCAGGACCTCGCCGTCGTCGGGCTCCATGACGCCGGAGATCAGCTTGAGGAGGGTGGATTTGCCGGAGCCGTTCAGTCCGAGGATGGCGACGGACTCGCCCTCCCCGATCACGAGGTCGACGCCCTTGAGCGCCTCGAACTCACTGGTGAGCTTGCGGCGCTTGATCCAGGACACGACGGTGTCCTTGAGCGAGAACGCGTGGTTGAGCGTGAAGCGCTTCTTGACACCGTCGATGATGATGCTCGGACGGAGCGTGGTGGGGGCACTCATAGATCCTGCGCGAACCTTCCCTCGAGGCGACGGAACACGAGCTGTCCGATGAGCAGTGTTCCCACGGCGATGAGCAGGGTCCACAGCGTGTTCCACGCCAGGTCCGGCGGGAGCGGATCCATCGCGGAATGCGCGGTCGCCGGTCGCCAGAAGGCGTAGTGGAAGAGCTCCACGGCCTGGGTGATCGGATTCAGCAGGTAGACCTCGAGCAGCCACTGCGGCCATCCCAGGCGCTCCACCACGGCGTCCTGGACCATGACCCAGGAATACAGGACGGGCGACGCCCATGTGGCGAGCAGGAGCATGAGCTCGACGACGTTCTCCGCATCGCGGTAGCGCACGTTGATGGCGCCGAAGAACAGACCGAGTCCGAGGGCGAAGAGCATCACGATCACCATGCCGGCCACGATCGCCAGCACCGTGAGAAGGGACACCTGCGTGATCCAGCCGAGCAACAGGCAGACGATGAGCAGGAGCCCGACCTGTGGCAGGAAGTGCACGAACGCGACGATCACGGCCGACACCGCGAAGAGCTGACGAGGCAGGAAGACCTTCCGCACCAGCGGCGCGTTGCCGACGATCGACGTGGTCGCGTTCTTGAACCCCTCCGAGAAGAGATTGATCACGACGATGCCGGAGAACAGGTAAACGGCGTAGTTCGGGATGCCCTTGTCGAGATTCATGAACAGCCCGAGGACGATCCAGAACACCAGGAACTGCGCCGCGGGACGGACGTAGGACCACGTCCATCCGAGCACCGAGTTCCGGTACCGCGTCGTGACGCCCGTTCGGACGAGGAGGTTCAGCAGATACCGCCAGCGCACGACATCGATCAGCCCGCGGCTCTTGCCCGGAGTGTCGAAGGCGGAACGCGGTACGGCGGCGAAAAGATCTCGGGTATCGGTCACAGGCCCACTCATTCGGCGACGGCGGCGGGTGCTGCCGAGGACTCCAACAGTCTATGCCACTACCCGATGGGTTCTACTGTGACCCACCCCTTGCCGACCACCCGGGAGCCGAGCCAACCACCCCGGCCGTCACCGCGGTAGAGGAGAAGCTCACCGGCGGTCGTCCGCGCGAGCACGTCCATCTTGCCATCGCCGTCGAAGTCGCCCGGGGAGATGATCTGGGCCATGCCTCCCCAGCCCTTGCCGATCTGGCGAGCGTCGCCCCAAGAACCGGTGCCGGTCAGGCTGTAGAGCCAGAGGGTGCCGTCGGTGCGACGTGCGAGGATGTCTCCCCCGCCGCCGTTCCCATCGAAATCACCGGCATAGAAGGCCGTGTCCATCGCAGACCAGCCCTTGCCGACCACGCTCGACTCGCGCCAGCCGCCGTTACCGTCGCCCGGGTAGAGCAGGAGGTTGCCCTCGCGGTCCCTGGCGAGAACATCGGTGTTGCGGTCCCCGTCGAAGTCCACGCTGCCGATCAGGAGATCGAGGTTCGCCCAGCCGCGGCCGATCGTGCGCGACGTTCCGTCGCGCCCCACGCTGGCGTGCAGCTGGAAGGCCCCGGACGCGTCGACCCGGCCGATGTCCCTGGTACCGTCACCCGTGAAGTCGCCGAGCGGAATCGCTCGGTCCTCCGCCGACCACCCGGAGGCGACGGATCGGGATCCGAGCCATCCGCCGAGGCCGTTCCCCGAGTACAGCAGGGCCGAACCGTCGGCGGCCGTCGCCACGACGTCGGAGTGCCGGTCACCATCGACGTCGCCGATGCCGGGAGGGAGCGGGCGCGCCTTCGCGACGACAGGGCCGGCCCCGGCGAGCGACGCCATGGACTGCCATCCGGATCCCACCTTCACGCCGGCCTTGATGCTGCCGCGTCCATCGCCCGCATACTTCCACAGGGCTCCGGTGGCATCCGCGGCCAGAAGGTCGGGTCGGCCATCGCCGTCGAAGTCGCCGGCGACCGTGAGTGTGCGCATGTTCTGCCAGCCGGTGCCGATCCGCACCGAACGCTCCCACTTTCCACGGCCGTCACCGACGAACAGCGTCAGACGGCCCGACGTGTCGCGCCCGAGGAGATCGGGACGCCCGTCACCGGAGAAGTCGAACCCGCCACTCATCAGGTTCATGGACTGCCAGCCTGACCCGACGGTCACCGGGGCACGGAATCCTCCCCGATCGTCACCGCGCCAGAGCAGGAGCGCACCGGACTTGTCCGTCGTGAACATGTCGGGGATGCCGTCGCCGTCGAAGTCCCCCGCCGCCGTGGCCATCACCATGCCGGACCAGTCGACGTTCACCTGCGTGCGCTGCTGGAACGTGTTATTCCCGACGCCGAGCAGACGCCAGACCTTCTTGTCCTTCCCGACCGCGATCATGTCCCGGTTGCCGTCACCGTCGAGGTCACCGACCATGTGCACCGAGGCGATGTCGGTCTGCCCATCGGCGAGCGCGACCGCCTTGCCCCAGAGGCCACGGGCGAACGGGTATCCCCAGACGGTGCCGTTCGTTCCCGTCGCGACCACGTAGGACGACGAATTCACGGCGCTGAACACGGGTGGAGTCCCGGCAGGAGCGGTGGGCTTCTGGGTGGATCCGAACCAGTCGGTGAAGTAGTTGTAGAAGTTCCGGTTGCCGTACGCGGAGCACCCGTCACCCGTTCCGTACCCGGCACGCAGAGCTGCCGCATTCGGCTGGTAGGGCGTGTAGTAGTACAGCGCCGAGGTGGCCTTGTTCGCGACGTAGACCGGCGAGGATCCGCAGGAGCTGTTGGGGTTGTAGAGGATGTTCCAGGTGCGGCCGGGGGCGTACCACTGGAACCACTTGCCCTCCATGTAGATCTGCATCTGGCGCGCGGCACCGTAGATCTGGTGGAAGAAGCCGATGTAGTTCGGGTCGCACGGGGCGGTGTCCGGGCAGCCCTGCCCGAGCGCGATCCGATACCGCCAGGCGCTCGGCCAGGTGTGCGTCACGAGCCCCTGCTCCTTCTGGAGCATGACGATCAGGACCTGCGGGTTGATGTTGCAGGCCTGGGCCACCCGGTAGATGATCCGCGCGGCCGATTCGTTCGCCGCACCGGAGTAGCCGCTGCAGTACTGGTCGCCCGGGCGGGTGACCGTGTTCATGCGGAAGTCCTTGAGACAGACGATCGGCTCGTTGTTCTCGTCGCGTCCGCCGAGGCAGCGCGACACCTTGCCGTTGAAGAACGTCTGGATCTGCGCCTCGGTCATCGTGCTCTTGTTGGTGAACACGGCGTCGCTGATGATGTTGCCCGGCGTGAAGCCCGCGAGGGTGGTCTGGGCCAGCCCTGTCTGCGCAGGGTCGGCAGCCGTGCGCGCGACGGTCGGGGCGACGGAGGTCGCGGCGGCGGAAGCGGCGGAGGCGGGGACCACCGTGCCGATCACCAGGGCGGAGGCAGCGAGGAAACAGGTGAGAAGGCGGGTGACCTTCGTGGTGTTTCGAGAGCGTGGGGCACGTCGAGACATGTGACCAGTGTGACGGAAGTTGCGGGATGATGCCACTGTTGCCCCGGAAACGCGATCAGCGCCCGGCGTGTCGCGTCGATGCGAAGCTGACGTTCAGGTGATCAGAGGTCCGCGTGCAGGCTCCACACCCGTTCCGCCGCACTCGCCCAGGAGAAGGCCCGTGAGCGGTCGGTCGCGAGCACCCGCAGGCGATCGGCCCCCGCACCGGCGGCATCCTCCACGGCCTCCGGAAGGTCTCCGGCGGCGACGACCACGCCCCCGTCCGCGATGACGTCGCGGTGGCAGCCGGACTCCACCGCCACGACCGGGATGCCGAGCGCCATCGCCTCCACGGCCCGCCAGGGCCATCCGGTCACCGGATCCGTCGACACGAACGCGCGTGCGCCGCCCAGGGCCGCGGCGCGGTCGCGCACATCCAGCACCCCGCGGATGTGCGCGCGACGCTCCGGTAGCCCGGACGCCGCCGCGATCTCGGCGAGCCGGGGCTCCGTCCCCTCCTCCGCGCCGATCACCACGGCGTCGAGGCCGGCGGCGACCGCCCCGCGGAAGCCGGCCTCGAGCGTGTCCTCCGGGCCGGCCAGCACGAGGTAGTCGGCGGGCAGGTCGAGGGCGTCGCGACGGGACGAGGCATCCGCGGCGGAGGCCAGGTCCGCGGGAGGAGCGCCGGCGATGACGCGGATGCGGTCGCCGAGCTTGGCGACCCCGGACAGGTGCTCCGCCATCGAATGGGACGGCACCACGACCGCGTCCGCATGCTTCACGGCACGCCGGAGCATTCCGCGCCGCCAGGCGACGGTGCCGCGCGACAGCTGGGACGGGGCCTCCCAGGCCCGCAGATCCCACACCGTGACGGTGGTCTGGTCGTTGTCGTGCACGCGATCGTGGCGGACCAGCGGGGCGAGCAGCGTCGGCGCATGGATGAGGCCGCCCCCGACGCCGGGCGCGATGCCGAGCTGCCACGAGGCGGCGAGCTCGCGTCGCCCGACCGCCAGCGTCCGTACCTCGCCGATGCCGCGGAGCGCGACCTGCGCGCCGGTGGGCACGATCGCGTCGACCGCGCAGTTCGGCGGTGCCGTCTGGATGAGACCGGCTGCGAGATCCCGCGAGGCCGCGGCCTGGTCGGGGTCGACGACGTGCACGAGCTGATCCAGAACCACACGCAGCCGAGCACCCATGGGATCAGGTTAACCGCGGGAGGCGGGCCATCCCGGGAACGGATCGCCCGTGGGCGGCGGTATACAGCGTTCCCACAGCATCCGGACCCCGCCCGACGATCCCGTCGTGCTTGAATGCGAGGGTGAGCGATGGTCGACTTCCCGTCCGGCGCCGATGGATCGGGTGGACCATCGGCCTTCTCGTCACCCTGCTGGTACTGGCGGTCGGGTGGGTGACGGTGCGCGGGATCGGAGCGGTCGACAACCTGCAGCAGGTCGCCCGAGCGACCAGCCAGCTCAAGCAGTCGATCGCGGAGGGCGACCTGGACGGGGCCGCACCGATCGCCGACCGCATCTCCCGGAACGCGGAGTCGGCCCGATCGCTGACCGGAGACCCGATCTGGCAGGCGTTCGGCATCCTCCCCTTCATCGGACCGAACTTCCGTGCCGTGAGCGAGATCGCGGTGATCGCGGACGACGTCTCGACTGATGCGCTCGATCCGCTGCTGGCTGTCGCGGACGACGTCGACCTGTCGAGTCTCGGGTTCTCCGGCGGAGCGATCGACCTCGCCCCGTTCGCCGCGGTCGAGAAGCCGCTCGGGACCGCGAGCGCCGCGCTGGACTCCGCCGAGGAGCGGGCCCGACGCATCGACCCGGACGCGACCCTCCCCCCGCTGGCCGACGCGATCCGCGAGATGCGCGGCTCCGTCACGCAGGCGGCGACGGCGGTGGGCGCACTGCACGGCGCGTCGGTGCTGCTTCCCACCATGCTGGGCGGCGAGGGACCGCGCTCGTACGTGCTCGCGATGCAGAACAACGCGGAGCTGCGCTCCTCGGGCGGCATCATCGGATCCATCGCCCTCCTGCACGCCGAGAACGGGAGGGTCACCCTGCAACGACAGGCGTCCACGCGCGACTTCCCGCCGCTGGACACGGCGCTCCCGCTCAGCGACAGCACGATCGCGCTCTTCGAGGACCGCCCAGGTCGCTACCTGCAGAACATCACGAGCATCCCCGATTTCCGCGAGGCCGGCGCGACCATCGCCGCGCGCTGGGAGGGCCGCTTCGGCGGCGAGATCGACGGCGTGATCGCCGTGGACGCGGTGGTCGCCTCGCATCTCATGCGCGCCACCGGGGACCTCTCGTTCGGACCGTTCACCGCGACCGCCGACACGGTGACCGACATCCTGCTGTCCGAGATCTACGCGGCCGTCCCCGACCCCGCGGTCCAGGACAAGATCTTCGCCGATGCGGCCGGCGGCCTCTTCGCCGCCGCGCTCTCCCGGGCGGAGCCGCCCGCGCTCCTGCGCGCCCTGTCCGATGCCGCCGGAGAAGGACGCATCCGCATCTGGAGCGCGCACGAGGAGGAGGAGGCGCTCCTGGCCACCAGCGACCTGGGCGGCACCATCCCGGAGGATGGCGCGGACGCCCCCGTCGTCGGAGTGCTGATGAACGACGGCACGGGCGGGAAGATGGACTACTACACCCGCGCCTCGATCGTGACCGCGGTGGGCACCTGCGCCGGGGAAGCCACGACGCAGGTGCGCGTCACATGGACCAACACCGCCCCCGCCGATGCGGCGACGTCCCTTCCTCCCTACGTCACCGCCGACGGCGTCTACGGCGTGCCGGCCGGCAGCGTCCGGACCCTCATCGCCGTGTACGGCCCGCAGGGGGCGACGCCGTCGCACATCGATCGCGACGGCGCCGAGGACGGCGTCCAGACGGCGACCATCGATGATCGGTCGGTGGTGCAGCACGAGGTGCTGCTCGCGCCCGGGGAGTCGACCACGATCACGGTCGAGTTCCAGGGCGAGGGCGCGGGGGAACGACTCACCGAGGTACAGCACACGCCCCTGATCGTCGCGCCGAAGGTGTCGCGCGACACCCTGCAGTGCGGCTCGTGACATTCCCCGGCGGATGATGTACTGTCGTCTCACTGGGGAATAACCGAGGTCCGTGAACCTGCCGTGGGGGCAGAGGACCTCCCGCAATCGGACGCAGGGGTGTGTCCGGGGCGATTCCGCGTGAAATTCTGGGGAGAAATCATGCTGAAGAAACTGGCTGCCATCAGCCTCACCGCTGGCGCGCTCATCTTGGCCGCGCCGACCGTCGCCTCCGCGGCGCCGAGCGACTCCTACCCGTCGCCTCCGGGCGCGAAGGTGGGAGACGCGATCATCGACACCTGCCAGGTCTCGACCGTCTCCTTCGGCGCCGGGTACTTCGAGCCTTCGGAGACCGTCGGTGTGTCGGTCTCCGGGCAGAACGCCGGCGAGGCCGCCATCTCGGGCAACACCGCCGCATCCGACGGCAGCCTGCGGGTCACGTTCCGTCCGCCCTCCGACGGGCAGGGCTCCTACGCCCTCGCCTTCGACGGGTCGCGGCCGTACACCGCCACGGTGACCGTCTCGCACGGCAACTCCGCAGCCTCGAGCTGTGACCACGACCCGGCGGCCGCTGCCGCCGCCGGCACCGAGCTGCCGCTCACGGGCGGCACGGAGCTCGCCCTCACCGGCGGCTCGGTCTCGCCGTGGGTCATCGGCGGTGGAGCAGTCGCTCTCGTCGCCGGTGGTGCCCTCGTCACCGTCGGAGCCGCGCGCCGCAAGCGCGCCTGACCCGCGCGCCGTGCGCGCACCTGAGCCAGGCTGCCGCCTCGTGCGGTGGCCGGCTGGACGACGGTGATCCCTCCCCCTCCGATCACCGTCGTCTGGTGAAATCCGGTCCTGTACCGGACAGCCCACGGGCGACGTTCCCTGGAACGTCGCCCGTGGGCTGCGTCATGCCCGAGGGGCGGACGACAGAGGGCGCGGGCGGCGTTCGACGGATGCCGATCGCTGCACGGCACTCCCCCGGTCAGGGGGTGGGCGTCGGGGTCTCCGTGGGCGGGTGCAGCTTCTGCTGCATGAGCTCGCGGATGAAGTCGTAGTTCGGTTCGAACTCGTCGACGCCGTTCTCCGGCGTGAGCTCGATCGTCTGCACCGGCTGCTCCTTGGCCTTGAGCATGAGATCGAAGAACTCCGGGAGCTTGCCCTGCGGCAGGTCGGTGCTGATGAGGGCCGTACCGGCGGCAGCGACCTCGTTGAACCGCGTGAGGACGGTCTGCGGCGTGAACTGGGCGAGGATCGCCTCCTGCAGCTCACGCTGCCGCTTCATCCGATCCCAGTCGCTCGTCGTGTAGCGCGAGCGGGCATACCACTGCGCGGTGTCGCCGTCCATGTGCTGCGCACCCGGCTCGATCCAGCCGATGGCCCACTCGTTCACATCCGTCCCGGTCCACCCCTCGGGCGGTCCGCCCTTGGGAAGCCGCTCGGTGACCGTGATGTCGACGCCGCCGAGGGCATCGACGAGATCTGCGAAGCCGTGCATGTCGACGAACACGTAGTACGGGATCTCGATCCCCAGCACACCTTCCGCCGCGTCCTTCGTGGCCTCGATGCCCGGAGCCGACCCGGCGGCCTCGGCGTCCGGATACAGCCCCGTCCCCTTGTCCTCGCGGCAGACTTCCGCGGCGTTGCGGACATGGTTCATCCAGCCGTTCCACCCGCAGGTCGACGACCCGTGGCCCTCGAACCCATCGGGATAGAGCTCCTGCATGGGGCTGCCGTCGCTGAACGGGAAGTGCGGGAGCTCCCGAGGGATGCCCGTGATCGTGACGGCGCCGGTCTCGGCGTTGACCGAAACGACGGAGATGCTGTCGAAACGCATCGAATCCCGGCCGTCACCGCTGTCCGCGCCGAGCAGGAGGATGTTGTAGTAGCCGTCGCTCGGCGGCAGGCTCGGTCCGCTCTGTCCGAAGATCGCCCCGACGCTGCCGCGTACGGAACCCACGGCCGTGGCGGCGTAGCCGGTGACGCCGCCGACGAGTCCCAGCAGCACGAGAGCGACCACCGGGAGGAGGAAGCGCGAAGGCGCGGGGACCTTGACCAGTCGCACCAGGCGCAGAGTGTCGAACGTGAGGACGATCCACATGATCACAACGCCGATCAGCAGCACCTGCACGAGTGTGAGGAGGGCGGCGGAGACGAAACCGCCGCCGATCGTGAGCCAGAGGAAGACGGGGCGGGCGAACAGGGCGAGGCCGACCGCGACGATCGCGAGGAACCAGGTGGTCAGTGTCACCCCGAGTCCGAACCGGCCGAGCCGGCGGTTGCCCGCGAGGACCTGGGCCGACCCCGGGAGCAGGACGTTGAGCCCGACGAGCCACCATGCGCGCTTCGACATCAGCCCGGGATCGGCGGAGTCCGGGTGACGGAGCGGCCGCGTCTCGATCAGCGGGCGTCGCGTCGCGCGCGGGGGCGCAAAGGTCACAGCGAGTCCTTCAGCCGATCGTTCTTGGCGGTGACCTGCGCCTCGAGCTCGGCCGCATAGGCCTCCACGCGGTCCGCGAGCTCGTCGTCCGCGGCGCCGAGGATGCGCGCGGCCAGCAGCCCGGCGTTGCGGGCGCCCCCGATGGACACCGTCGCGACCGGGATCCCGGCCGGCATCTGCACGATCGACAGCAGCGAGTCCATGCCGTCGAGGTAGGCCAGCGGCACGGGCACCCCGACGACGGGAAGCGCCGTCATGGACGCGAGCATCCCGGGAAGATGGGCGGCGCCGCCGGCACCCGCGATGATGACGCGGAGCCCGCGGGCCCGCGCCTCCCGCGCGTAGGACATGAGCTTGTCCGGCGTGCGGTGGGCCGAGACGACCTCGACCTCGTGCGGGATCCCGAAGTCGGTGAGCGCCTGGGACGCGTCGCTCATGACGCGCCAGTCGGAGTCGGATCCCATGACGACGCCGACCAGAGGGGCGGCGGAGGAGTGCAGTGGCTCGGTCACCAGATCAGGCTACGGTCTCGCGCTGGGAGAACACCCGAGCGGCACACGACTTTCCCGTCTCCCGACGCGCGTCGAGTCAGACGAAGTGCGCCGCTGCAGCACGGGCCACGTAGACGGCGTCGTCGAGGTCATCCTCGGAGACGTTGACGTGGCCGACCTTCCGGCCGGGGCGCGGCGCTTTCCCGTACGTGTGGATCTTCGCGGTCGGGTGCGCGGCCATCGCGGCGCCGAATCGCTCCCCGAGCGTGCCATCGGCGGGTCCGCCGAGGATGTTCACCATCACCGACCACGCCGCGCGCGGCTCGGTGCTGCCCAGGGGAAGGTCGGCCACGGCCCGCAGGTGCTGCTCGAACTGGCCGGTCACCGCACCGTCCTGGCTCCAGTGCCCGCTGTTGTGCGGTCGCATCGCGAGCTCGTTCACGAGGATGCGCTCGTCGTCGGTCTCGAACAGCTCGACCGCGAGCATGCCCGTCACCCCGAGGCCGTCCGCGATGCGGCGGCCGATCTCCTCGGCCACCTGCGCGAGACGCTCGGTGGCCGCGGGCGCCGGCGCGATGACCTCGGCGCAGACACCGTCGCGCTGCACGGTCTCGACGACCGGGTACGACACCATCTCGCCCCCGGGCCGGCGGGCGATCTGCTGGGCGAGTTCACGGACGAACGGCACCAGCTCCTCGGCGAGGAGGGCATCGCCGTCCGCGAGGCCGTCCAGCCAGTCCTGCGCTTCCGCGGCGGATCGCACGACCCGCACGCCCTTGCCGTCGTACCCGCCCCGCGACGTCTTCACCACCGCCGCACCGTCGTGGGCGTCGAGGAAGCGCTGCAGGTCGTCGGCGGTGCGGACCGGTGCCCACTCCGGCTGCGGGACGCCGAGCTCGGCGAGACGGGCGCGCATCACCAGCTTGTCCTGGGCGAACTGGAGAGCGTCCGGGCCCGGGTGGACGGCGACGCCCTCGGCGACGAGAGCACGGAGCACGTCCTGCGGCACGTGCTCGTGATCGAACGTGACGACGTCGACGTCAGCGGCGAAGGCGCGCACCGTGTCGAGGTCGCGGTAGTCACCGACCGCGGTCGCAGCCAGGCCGGCCGCCATGCCGTCCTCCTCCGCGAGAACCCGAAGGTCGAGACCGAGCTCGACCGCCGGAGCGATCATCATCCGTGCCAGCTGTCCTCCGCCGATCACGCCCACGCGCAGCGCCATGTGCCGCCTCCATTCGTCCCCTCCATTCTTCCGCACGTGCGGCCCTGCGGGGGACGCGGAGGAGCGGCGGGCTCGGACCCGCTCAGGCGAAGTCGTCGCCGCTGGCCTGCGCGTCGCGATGAGCGAGGATCTGCCCGACCTCGACCTGGTCGGCCAGCGTCTCGTGCACGAGGGTGACGTTGGGCACGTTGACGAGCGACAGCGGTGCATCGACGCCGTTCGAGAGGGTGATGGTGCCGCACCCCCACATCCGCTGCAGCGGCCCGCGCCGCACGCCGATCGTGTACCCCCGGGCATGCGACATCTCGCGGCGGTGCCGCGATCCGAGCCCCTGCACCACGATCACCCGACGGGTCGTGAGGGTCATGGTCCGGGAGTACCAGACGATGAACGGGATGACCACGGCCACCAGGACGACGAGTCCGGCAGCGGCGAGGAGCATCCAGTCCTCGAACCCGGCCGGAAGGTTGCCGTAGAGGAAGCCGGTGGCGCCGAACGTGGCGATGAGCACGAGCGCGGACCAGAACAGCCGACGCGCATGCCCGCGGAAGCGCGCGATCAGCAGCTCCTCGGCGGGAGTGCCGGGCGGCGGCATCATCGGGCGTCCGCCGAGCGTCACGGGCTGGGTCACACCCCCATTGTGCCCGGGATCCCCGACAACACCGGCCGCGGGGCGGCGTGTCCCCGCGTCACGCCGGACGCACGTGCACGACGTCGCCGGCGGAGACGGCGTGCACCGCCCCCTCCACCTCCACGAGCAGCCGGCCCTCGTCGTCGATGCCGACCGCCGTGCCTTCGAGCGCCGCTCCGCCGGGAAGGGCCACCCGTACCCGCTGTCCGATCGTGGCGCAGCGGGCGGTGACCGCCTCATGCAGACCGCTCGAGCGCGCGTCCCCCGCCGCGGCGAGCGCCGTCAGGTGCCGGTCCAGCGCCGTCAGGTACGCGTGGAGGAGCGCGTCCTCGTCGACGGCCACGCCCTGCACGGCGAAGGACGTCGCGGTCGGCACCGGGAGTTGCGCCGTCGTCATGGCGGTGTTCACCCCCGCGCCGACGATGACCGTGTCGGGCCCCGCTTCGGCGAGGATGCCGCAGATCTTCCGGCCGTCGACGAGGACGTCGTTCGGCCATTTCAGCGCCACCGCATCAGCGGGGAGCTGCGCGGCGACCGCCTCCGCCATCGCCACCCCGGCTGCCAGCGGGATCCAGCCGCGTGCGGCGGGATCGGCGGGGAGCGCGCGCAGGAGCACCGACACGGCGAGCGCGGTGCCCGCCGGAGCCTCCCAGCGACGGTCGAGCCGGCCGCGTCCTGCGGTCTGATCGCGCGTGAGCAGGACGGACAGATGCGGCCAGCCCTCGACGTCCGCCGTCCGTGCCCGCAGGTCGGCGTTGGTGGAGCCGGTGGCGGCGAGCACCTCGAGGCGCCCCGCACGCGCCGCGGACAGCGGGAGGTCGCCGCTCATGCGTCCTCGTCGTCCGTCTCGTCGTCATCATCGTCCTCGTCGCCGCGGACCGCACCGATCTCGCGGTCGCGCCACTGCTCCCACTCCTGCATCAGCCCGTCGACGGCCGCGTGGAACTTCTGCGTCGCCACCCCCGGCGTGGTGTCGCCGAAATAGTGGCGGACCCACATCTGCAGGCGTGCGACCGCGGCGTCGTCAGCCCGGACCCGCTCCAGCTCGGCGACGATGTCGTCGGCCGACTCCGCGGTCAGCCACTCACAGTCGGACAGGTAGCCGGTCGTGTCGACGGCGGCCTCCTCGTCGACCGGACGGGTGATCATGAGCGGCTTCCCGGCGGCCAGCCGGTCGTAGACCATCGCCGAGATGTCCACGACCGCGACGTCGGCCGCAGCCAGCTGCCATCCGAGCTCGGGCCCGTCGTCGTACACGTGCTGCGCGGCCGGGTCGGCGGCGTTGGCGGCGGCGATCGCCGCGATGATGCGCCGGTGCGCCGCACCGTAGGCCTCGTCGACCACGCCGCTGCGGGGATGCGGTCGGTAGATGACCCGGTGCCGGCCCGTGGCCAGGAGCCGGTCGACGAGGCGCTCCCCGTGGGACGCGATCGAGCCGTAGTGCGCGCTCGGACGGTCCCCCTCCCACGTCGGCGCGTAGAGGACGACGAGGCGGTCGTCCGGGGTGTACGGCAGCGAGCCCGAATAGTGGTCGGCCTGGGGACGGCCGATCTCGATCGTCCGCCGTTCGACGTCGTAGTCCCACAGCGTGCGGGAGAGGCGGTCCCTGGCGGCCTGACCGGCGACGAAGGCGTAGTCGTACGCCTTGTACTGGTTCGTGGTCATGTACATCTTGTCGGACTCGCCGTGGTTGATGAACACGTGCCAGCGACGGCCGTACCGGAACATCTGGAAGTTGCGGGTGTTCTGGTTGACGTACAGGACGACGCGGATGTCCTGCGTCGCGAGGAAGCGCTCGAGGTCGCGCACCTTCGGGACGAACGCGACCGGTGGTGCATCCTCCTCGAGGAGCTTCTCCGCACCGGTCGCCTGACGCGCCAGCACGACCACGGGCCAGCGCTCCGCGAGGGCCGCGAGCGGCCGGTACCACTGCCGCATCTGGTACATGTTCACCGCGCCGTCCGCGAAGTACACCGCGACACGGAAGTGATCCGCCGGGTACGGCTCCCGGTCCGCGAGCCGGCGACGGACCCGCTGCACGGCGGAGCGCGACGCGAGGGCCCGCTGCAGGAGACGGTAGGCCTTCTTCGCGTCAGAGAGTGCACCCATCCCTCCAGGATAGTTCGTCCGGCCGTCTTCCCCCGGCCTCCGGAGGAAGCCTCGCCGCCCTCGCCTGGGAGGGGGCGGGAGGAGCCCGTGACATGATCGACGTGTGCCAGCCAACGGATCCCCCGCCCCCGTCACCGGGGTGTCCTTCGTGATGCCGGTGCTAAACGAGCGCGCCTACCTCGAGCACGCCGTGGCGTCGGTGCTCGCGCAGGAGGTGGGCGTGCCGACGGAGCTGGTCCTGGCTCTGGGCCCCTCCTCCGACGGCACCACCGACCTCGCCCGCCGACTCGCCGCCGCCGACGACCGGATCCGTCTCGTCGAGAACCCGGCGGCCCACATCCCCGTGGGGCTCAACGCCGCGATCCGCGCCAGTCGCTACGACACCATCGTGCGCGTCGACGCGCACTCCGAGCTCGCCCCCGGCTATGCGGCGCGCGCGCTGCAGACCCTCGACCGTTCCGGAGCAGCCAACGTCGGCGGTGTCATGCACGCGGAGGGACGCACCCCGTTCCAGAAGGCCGTCGCACGGCTGTACAACTCCCCCGTCGGTCTCGGCGGCGGTGCGTACCACAGCGGCCGCGTCGAGGGCGAGGCGGAGTCGGCGTACCTCGGCGTCATGCGGCGAGCGGTGCTGGACGAGGTCGGACTGTTCGACGAGTCCATCCGCCGCGGCGAGGACTGGGAGCTCAATCTGCGCATCCGCCAGGCGGGGCACCGGGTGTGGTTCGATCCCGATCTGTCGGTGACCTACTGGCCACGGGAGAGCTGGCTGCGTCTCGCCCGCCAGTTCCGCGCGACCGGGGCCTGGCGCGGAGAGCTCGTGCGCCGCTTCGGCCGCCGCAACGGTCTGCGCTACTTCGCTCCGCCCGTGCTAGTGCTCCTCGTCGCCCTCGCCGTGCTGCTCGGCGTCCTGCAGCTCACGGGCGCCGTGTCCGGCCCGGCCTCTCTGGTCGCCTCGTGCCTCGTCTATCTCCCGCTCGCGCTGTACGCGCTCCTCGTGGTCGGGGTGGCGCTCGCTCCGGGCGGAGGAGGCGTGCGGCAGCGGCTGTGGACCCTGGTGGTCCTTCCGACCATGCACCTGTCGTGGGGGCTCGGCTTCCTCGGCGGGGTGCTGCGGGGCGCCGGCGACACGGTGGACGCGTCGCGTCTCGGGACGCGCAACACCCCGCTCCCCTGAGCCGCGGGCTAGGGCGTCACGAATCCGAGGTCGAGGATCCGGTCCACGACGCGGCGCGCGGCGTGACCGTCGTCGAGCACGTTGAACTGCCGCTGCCACGCGGCGTACCGCTCGGCGTAGCGCTCCCGGTGCCCGTCGTCCGCGAGGGCGGCGACGAGCTCGTCCTGGCTGCCCACGAGAGGGCCGGGGGCGCGCGCGGCGAGGTCGAAGTAGAAGCCTCGCAGCTGCCCGCGGTAGTGGTCGAGGTCGGGGACGAGGAAGTACATCGGCTTCCCTGTCACCGAGAAGTCGAACATGACCGAGGAGTAGTCCGTGACGAGGGCGTCCGCGGCGAGCAGCAGCTGTGCGGTCTCCGGGTACCCGGTCACGTCGATCACCCGCGCACCGGCCCGGTCCCTGCCCTGCTCCAGCGTCCGGGAATGGCCGCGGACCAGCACGACGGCGTTCGTCTGCCGTGCGAGGAGCTCCGGATCGACGAAATCCACCATCTCCGCCCGGTCGTCGCGCCAGGTCGGCGCGTAGAGCAGCACCCGCTCGTCGGCGCCGATGCCGAGGGCGGCCCGCACGGCGTCGGGATCGCCGGTGCGCAGCGCGTCGTTGCGCGGATAGCCGTCCACCCAGATCGGCCGCCCGAGGAACGCGTAGGCCTTGCGCAGGATCCGCGCGGCATACGTGTTCTGTGCGAGCAGCACGTCCCAGCGCCGCGACTCCTTCACCACGGCCGCCATCCGACGGGGGTCGAACCCGGGGCGGTGCAGGGCGAGCCGCTTCAGCGGGGTGCCGTGCCAGGTCTGCAGCACCTTCTGTCCGGGCTTGCGGGCGAACCGGCGCCGCAACCAGTCGTTCACCACGAGCAGGCGGGCGGCACCGCGGGCGTGCCACCACTCCGGGCTACCCTCGATGACGGCGATCGCGCCGTCCGGGACCTCGACGGACAGGTCCGCGACGCTCCAGTACCGGCGCACCTCGGGGGCGCGCGCCGCGAGCTCCCGGTCGATGGCGCGCGGGTTGCACCCCGCGGTGCGGCCGTAGAAGCTCTCGAAGAACACGGCGTTCTCCGTGCCGCCCGCCTGCGCCACGTAGCGCTCCTCGAGCGTCGATCGCCCCTCGGCCGTGTCGTACACGGGGTCGATCGGCGGGGCGATGCGGACGGCGGCGCCCTGCACCGCGACCCGCAGCCCGGGGAGCACCACCGGCGCCAGGTGCAGCTCCGTCAGGTCCGCGCCGTCGATACGGAGCTCATACTCCCCGGACGGCAGCGGCAGTTCGGCGCCGCCCCAGCGGGACGCGCGCAGAGCGAACGTCGCCTTCCAGGTCTTCCCCCCACCGGTGAGGCGGGCCTCCACCCGCGCCCGCGGCCCGGAGAGCTCGGCGCTCCCCGGACGCTGCCCGGTCCCTGCGATGACCAGCGCCTGTGCCGTGTCATCGATGCGGGCCGTCGTCATACTGCTCCCTTCGGCGCGGGGACACCCCGCGAGAGGATCGCCCGGTACACCCGACGGGTGTTCTGACCGTCGCGGAAAGCATGCATCCCCGCGCTGAGCGTAGCGGAACGCTCGGCGGCCTCGTCGAATGCGGCCGGATCGCCGAGCAGCGACGCCAGCCGGGCGACGGCGGCGTCCCACCCCGACGCGACTCCGGACGCGGCGACCTCCTCGAATCGGCCGTAGAACCCGCGGGTGCGCGCGTACTCGTCCACGTCGGGCGCGAGGAAGACGACGGGCATCGCGAGGAGACCTACGTCGTAGGCGAGCGAGGAGTAGTCCGTGACGAGGACGTCGACGGCGGGGAGCAGTGGCGTGACGTCGCTGACGACCGTGCTCGACAGCGCCCGCACGCGCGCGGTCGGAAGCGGCGGCGCGTACGATCCGTCGCCGAGCGGGTGGGAGCGGATGAGGAGGACGGCGTCCTGCTCATCGAGCAGTCGGATGATGCGCACCCACTCCTCCGCCGTCGGCACCGAGGGATCCGGGGCGCCGTCACGCCAGGTCGGTGCGTAGAGGACGACGCGGTGATCGTCCGCGATCGGTCCCACCGCTGCCTCGAGCAGTCGCTGGGCGGCGGCGCGGCGATCCTCGACGGCACCGGTCGACAGCACGTCGACGCGCGGTTCCCCGGTCACCACCACGCGGTCGTCGCCCAGCCCGAACGCGGACTCCAGGCGCGCCCGCGCACGGTGAGACGCCGCCGGGAGCACACGGATCCGCTGCGCGGCACCGCGGTAGAGCAGACCGACGAGTCTCCGCAGGATCGGCGCCCCCGGGACCGCAGGCACCTGCGTCGTCGCCGGCGAGTCGAGGCCGATCCGCTTGAGCGGGATGCCGTGCCAGAGCTGCACGACGAACCCGCCGCCGTTGCCGTATCGGTTCACGTCGCCGAGGCCGTGCGTCACGACCAGGACCCCGGCGCGCGCGGTCGCCCACCAGCCCCGCAGTCCGTGGCGCGGGACGGTCCGCAAGCCGAGGGCCGCGGCGTCCACGGCCTCGCGGGAGGACCCCGTCACCCAGAGGGTGTCGTGTCCCTGCGCCGCCGCATACCGCTGCAGCGCGAGAGCGCCGTCCCCGACCCCGGCGCCGCAGCCGAAGACCCACCGCCGACCGCGCGGGACGAGGAGGGTGCCGAGACGGCCGACGGCGTACAACGGGATCCGAAGCAGCTTGGCCGCGTTGCCGGTGCCGAAAGAGAAGGACGCCACCCGGCGAGCCTATCGCGCGGGTGGCGTCCTTCTCTGACGGTCGGGATCAGCCGGCGAGCGTGCCGAGCGTCACCTCGACCTCGTCCTGGGAACCGTTCCGGACGTACGTGACATCCGCCTTGCTGCCGGCGGCGGCGGCCCGCACCTGGGCGGTCAGGTCGGTGGCATTCGAGATCGGCACGCCGTTGAAGCTCGTCACGACATCGCCGGCCTTGAGGCCCGCCGCCGCGGCGGCGCCACCGTCGGTGACCTCGGCGATGTACGCGCCGGCCTCCGTCGCTCCCTCGACGCCGGCGGCGTCGCGGACCGACGCCCCGAGCAGGCCGTGGGTGGCCTGGCCGTCGGCGATGATCTCCTCGGAGACGCGCTCGGCGATGTTGGACGGGATCGCGAAGCCGATGCCGATCGAGCCCGAGTCCTCGGAGTTGCCGGAGCCGGCGATCGCGACGTTGATGCCGATGAGCTCGCCCTTGCTGTTCACGAGGGCTCCGCCCGAGTTGCCGTGGTTGATCGCGGCGTCCGTCTGGATCACGGCGATCGAGATCGACTCGGTGGCCTGCTGTCCGCTGTTGCCGGGGAGGTCGAACTGGAACGGTCCCTCTCCCTGGCCCTGCTCCGGCGCCTGCTCCTGCGGCGCGTCCTCGGAGGACGAGTCGGGCAGCGCGGAGGACGCGATCTGGATGCTGCGGTTGAGCGCGCTGACGATGCCGGTGGTGACCGAGTTGGCGAGCCCGAGCGGCGCGCCGAGGGCCACGGCCGTGTCACCGACGTTGAGCTTCGACGAATCCGCGAACTTGATCGGCGTCAGGTCCTTGGCGTCGGTGAGCTTGATGACAGCGAGGTCGTAGATCGGGTCGGTGCCGACGATGGTCGCCTGATAGATGCGCCCGTCGGAGGTGGTGACGCGGATGGTGGGATCCGCCACGGCACCGCCGAGGGTGACCACGTGGGTGTTGGTCAGGACGTAGCCGTCCTTGCTGATGATCACGCCCGAGCCGCTGCCGGCCTCCTGCGACCCCGCCACCTCGATGGTGACGACGGACGGAAGAGCCTCGGTCGCAACCGCGGTGGTCTCGTTGACCGACCCGGGGTTGTTCACGGTGACGGTCTGCGGGCCCTGCGCGGTGCCGGAGGACGGGGTGTCCTGCAGCCCGGTGAGGAGGGCACCGCCACCGAAGCCGGCGACACCGCCGACGAGCGCGGCGGCCACGATGAAGGCCGCGACGCGGGTGCCGCCGCGGGACTTCTCCTTGGTGGCGGTCGGCGTGCCGTCGCTCGGCGGCACCGTGCCGTCGAGCCGGCGGGTGTCCTGCGCGGGGACGCCGAACGCGGCGCCGGGGACTCCGGCGGCGGCCGGGCCCGGGGCGGCCAGGCCATGCGGCACGGGCGCGACGGTCGGTCCGCCGGCGGCGTGCGATGCGAACGTCGGCGGCATGTGGTGGCCGTGCGGCGCAGCAGGGACGCCCGTCGCGGGGGCGTCAGCGGCAGGGGCGGAGGGCGGGGTCGTCCCGGCCTCGGGCGCCTGCGGGGTCTGCGGGGTCTGAGGGGTCTGTCCGGCCGAGACGGCGTCGTCCGACGCCGGTACCGGGCGGTCCTGCGAGTTGTCCTGGTTCATGGTGTGCTCCTTCAACGCTCCTCCAGGATGCCGCGCGTCCCTGTGCGTTTCTTATGCCGAGGTTGAGTTTCCGCTATGGCCTTAGCCTGTTCTTCATGAGTGTCATCTCCGGCGCATGGCGTCGCACGGCGGCCGGTGCCGGTCTGCTCGACGCGGACGGTACCGTCGCGCCCACCATCTTCGCAGAGATGTCCGCCGCAGCGGCCCGGACCGGTGCGATCAATCTGGGGCAGGGCTTCCCGGATGAGGACGGTCCGGAAGCGGTGCTCGCCGCCGCCCGCAGCGCGATCACCGAGGGCGTCAACCAGTACCCGCCGGGGCGCGGCTTCCCCGATCTCCGCGCGGCGATCTCGGAGCACCAGCAGCGCTTCTACGGGCTCGATGTCGACCCCGCGACCGAGGTCATCGTCACGGCCGGCGCTACGGAAGCCCTCACCGCGACGCTGCTCGCCCTGATCGACGGGCCGGAGGACGAGGTCGTCGTCTTCGAGCCCTACTACGACTCGTACGCCGCGGCTGTCGCGCTGGCCGGCGCCCGCCTGCGCACCGTGCCGCTGCGCGCTCCGGACTTCCAGCCGGACCTCGAGCGGCTCGCCGATGCCGTGACCGATCGCACCCGGATCATCCTCGTCAACGACCCGCACAACCCCACCGGGGCGGTGTTCGGCGAGGAGGTGCGCCGGGAGGTGGTGCGCCTGGCTGCGCTCCATGACGCGGTCATCGTGACCGACGAGGTCTACGAGCACCTGACCTTCCGCGGCCCGCACACGCCGATCGCCACCCTTCCCGGTGCGGCCGAGCGCACCCTCACCATCTCCTCCGCGGGCAAGACCTTCTCCACCACCGGCTGGAAGATCGGCTGGGTGCACGGTCCCGCGGCACTCATCACGGCGGTCCTGACCGTCAAGCAGTACCTCACCTACGTGAACGGGGCGCCGTTCCAGCCCGCGGTGGCCGTCGGTCTTCGCCTCGACGACGCCTTCTTCCGTGACGGCGCCGCCCTGCTCGCCCGCAAGCAGACGATCCTCGGCGACGGCCTGCGTGCGGCCGGCTTCACGGTGTACGCTCCCCAGGGCGGCTACTTCACCGTCGCGGACGCGAGCGCGCTGGGCGGCGGTGACGCGGCCGCCTTCTGCCGGGAACTCCCGGAACGGGCGGGGGTCGTGGCCATCCCCCTGACCGCATTCGTCTCCCCCGCACACCGCGCCGACTACGCAGGACTCGTGCGTTTCGCGGCATGCAAGCGCGTCGAGGTGCTGGAGGAGGCCGCCGCTCGGCTCGCCGCCCTGCAGGGGTGAACGCCGGTCAGCGCGGGGTCACCGCGTAGCGCCGCGCCCGCAGGGACGGATTCGTCTCCCGGACCCGGGCGATCGCCGCGCCGTCGACGACGCCCAGCGCCACTCCGGGCTCCGGCCCGATGCCCGCTCGCACGACACCCTGCGGGTCGATGATCCGCGAGTGACCGATGCCGATCGGCGCCGGGTGGTCGGCGGCGACCACGAACACGGTGTTCTCCACGGCCCGCGCCGCCAGCAGCGTCGTCCAGTGGTGCTCCTTGAGCGGCCCCCGCACCCACTCCGCCGGCACCACCAGCGCGTCCGCACCGGCGACGGCCAGGAGCCGCGACAGTTCCGGGAACCGCAGGTCGTAGCAGGTCATCAGACCGAAGCGGAGGCCGCCGACCTCGAACAGGGCCGGCTCGCCGATCTCCCCGGGCTCCACCCAATCCGACTCGGTCTGCCCGAACGCGTCGTACAGGTGCTGCTTGCGGTAGACCGCGAGGATGCCGTCGCCGCGGACCGCGACGACCGTGTTCCGCACACGTCCGTCAGCCGCGGCCTTCTCCGTGACCCCCGCGACGATGACGACGGCCAGATCGGCGGCCAGCCCGATGAGTCCGCTCACGAACGGCCCGTCCAAATCCTCCGCGTTCGCTGCGAGCCGTTCATCCATCGGGTCGACGAAGTAGCTCGAGTACTCGGGGAAGACGATGAGCTTCGCTCCGAGTCGGGCGGCCTCGGTCGCGAGCTCCGCGACGCGCTCCCTGTTCTGCTCGCGGGAATCGATCGGCGCGAACTGGCACACGGCGACGGGCACGGCGGTGTTCTCAGGCATGACGCCATCCTCTCGCACCCGCCCCGACCCCGCTCGATTCGACGGCCCTCCAGATCCGTGATAAGTTATCTCTTGTGCCGCGGGGTGGAGCAGTTCGGTAGCTCGCCGGGCTCATAACCCGGAGGTCGCAGGTTCAAATCCTGTCCCCGCAACAAGTAAGGCCCCGAGATCATCACGATCTCGGGGCCTTTTCCTTTTGAATCAGGCACAACTCGGCAGATTCGGTCTTGAGCCGCGACTCGGGCAGCGCGAGGGTGCCGTTGCGCATGCCCGCCGTCGACGTGCTACCCAGGGTGTCGAGGGCACCTCCGCCCGTCCTCCGAGGCCAGCAGCCGGGTGGCGGAAGTGAAGCCGATTGCGGCGAACGGCCGCAGCAGGGTTTCCAGGTGGCGCGGGTCTAGCTGATCGTGACCAGCAATCGCCCTGCTCGCGACACGGATCGATGTCGCAATGCGGCTCGGATACAACCGGCTCTCGAACATGCTGCGGTCGAGACCGAGACTGCGGTACGCGTTGGTCGCAGCCGCATTCATGCTGGTCAGCGTTGCAGCACTGAGTTTGACGTCTGTTGTCGCGCGCGTGGCCTCGACGTCGGCCTCACTGGGGACGGAGTGAGTTGCGAACACTCGCCACTGCTCAAGGCTCGTCCCCCGCACCTCGTCAAGGAACTCGTCAACGAGCTCGCCGTGTCTCCCCTGCACCATTTCCCTCACCTGTCCTCTCCCACTCCATACTCTCTCAGGTGCGATCACCGGCTTGACCCACTTCGTGATCCGCGTGCCCGCCGCGATCCGGCTGCTCTACCTCTCCCGCTGATCGCCCTGGCGTGCGCGCATCCACCCTGAGCTCCCAGCCAAACACCGCGAAGGCATACAGAGCGAGAACCTGATACCGTCCCGCGGTCCACGCCGCACAGCTCCCCGAGGTCGCAGGTTCACATCCAGTCCCCGCATCGAATGAACGGCCCTCCGGCCGGGAGAGATCCGCGGGGCGGGAGCGGGGCGGACACGGGCAGCCGGTCTCCGCGGGGAGAGTGCACCTCTGCGAGGATCGAGGGGTGAGCCGACCGGTGGACATCGATGCGCGCATGGTGGCCGAACTCGTCGCGGAGCAGTTCCCCCGCTGGGCGCACCTGCCCGTCCGCGCAGTGGCGCGTCAGGGGTGGGACAACAGGACCTTCCGCCTGGGCGAGGAGTTGTCGGTACGGCTTCCGGTCGCCGAGCCCTACGCCGCGGCCGTGCAGAAGGAGAGCAGCGCGCTCGAGTTCCTCGAGGGGAGGCTCCCCGTCGCCGTTCCCTCCGTCGTGGCGGTCGGCGAACCCGGCCGGGGCTATCCGTTCCCGTGGTCGATCCGCCGATGGCTCGACGGCGACACGGTGGACGCGGCCCCGCGGCTCGATCGCGTTCGTCTCGCCGTCGATCTCGGGACCCTCCTCCGCGTCCTGAGATCCCTGCCCGTGCGCGCGGGTCGACCCGCCGGCCGGCACTCGTTCTTCCGCGGTTCCCATCCGAGCGTCCACAGCGATGACGTCCGCGCGGCGCTCGACCGGCTGGACGGCACCGTGGATACGGACCTCTGCCGGAGCATCTGGCGCGCCGCGACGGACAGCGCGTGGGAGTCCGCGCCCGTCTGGTTCCACGGCGACGTCGCCGTCGGCAACCTCCTCGTCAGCGACGGCCGGCTCTCGGCGATGATCGACTTTGGCACCTGCGGCGTCGGCGATCCGGCCTGCGACCTCGTCATGGCCTGGACCTCTTTCGAGGGGGACGCGCGCGACGCCTTCCATGACGCCGTCGACCTCGATGCAGCGACCTGGCGACGGGCTCGCGGCTGGGCGCTGTGGAAGGCGCTGGTGACGCTCTCCGGCGCGTCAGGACCGGGCGGCGACGACAGCCGACGCGTGCTCCACGAAGTGCTGACCAGTCCCCTCTAGGCCTGCGGATCCGCCGCCTCGGGTCAGCGGACGACGGCCGTGGGGGCGACGAGCGCGGCGATCACCTCGTGGCTGATGGAGCCGAGAAGGAACCGCGCGACGGCACCGCGACCGTGCGATCCCACCACGGCGAGACGAGCCGTGGCGGCCGCACGGTTGATGACCTCGGACGGGTATCCGCGTTCGACCCGGGGCTGCAGCTCGAGATCCGGGTACGTCTGGCGCAGTCCGGCCAGGGCGACGGCGAGGGTCTCCTCGGACAGCTCCTGCATCGAGGAGAGATACTGCTCCGGGTAGGCCCTCGATCCGCGCGGAAGGGGGACGGGGGTCCACACCGTCACCGGGATGAGTGGCTCGCCGAGACGGTCGGCCTCGGCCGCGGCGAAGGCGACGGCGGCCTCCGAGATCGGCGACCCGTCGACCCCGACGACGACACCGCGACGGTCGACCGTCTCGATGTCGGGGATCACCACGACCGGGCAGGAGGAGTCGGCGACGATGCGCAGTCCGTGCGCGCCCCGCCGGGGGCTGTCCGCATCGTCCGCGCGATAGTCGCTTCCGATCACGAGCAGGTTCGCGCCCGCGGTGGTCGAGACGAGCTGTCGGACCGGGTCGCCTCGGAGGACGACGATGTCGACATCCAGCCCCTGAGCGGTCAGCGTGCGGGCGTGCTCCTCGAGAAGGCTCCGGGCGGCAGCGATCGCGGCGTCCACCACGGGCCCCTCGCCGACCGCGCCGACCGCTCCCCCGACGACGCTCGCGAGAAGCATCGTCGCCTTCCGCGCGCGGGCGCGCTGTGTCGCCCACTCCAGTGCTCGCCGACCCGCCGACGTGTCCACGACTCCCACAACGATGCGCTCTGTCACGGCAACCTCCTTGTTCCCCTCCACCCTCCCATGCAACCCCCTCACGGCGCGACGGTCCGTCCCGGACAAAACCCTCCGCCGCCCCAGGCATTCGCGCTCATTCAGGCGTCGTGCCCCCAGAACGCCTGACCTCGCGCATGCGCCTGCGGGCGCGCAGAACACCTCCGGGGCAGGCGCTCGCGTGGATTCAGGCCTGTGTCGCGGAGGTGGCCTGATGTCGCGCGACCGGCCTGAGCCCGCGAGTCTCCTCCTCGCGTTCGTACCGCCAGCCGCGGGCGTTCTCCGTGACCTCTCGGAATCCCGTCCACCGAGCCCGTTCCTGCGCGTCCGCGCCATCGACGACGACGAGGAGGGCGTGCACGCCCCCGAGCCGCATCCACTCGCCGGCTTCCGCCAGGAGCGCACGTCGCACTGCCGGGTCCTCCGCGTCTTCGTCGGACAGCTCGGCCAGGACGGGGCCGACCGGGTGGCGTTCGGGGCGACCGACCGTGAGATCCAGTTGCAGGTACCCGGTGTCGGCACCGTCGGCGCCTGCGACGAAACGGACTCCGCCGGGACCGAGCTCGCGGCGCACCGTGATCCGCTCGCTGGCGACTCGCGCTCCCGCGAGCGCGGCCGACGTCGCCATCAGCACGACCTCCGTCGAACCGGCGTGCACGAACCCCGCCCGCACGAAGGCCCGGCGCACGTGCGGCCAGGACGCGGGAACCCCGGTGACTCCCGGGAACGGAAGCTGTCCATCCGCGTACACCGCCCCCACACGCCACGTCCGGAGCTGGGCCAGGCACGCACGCAGGAGCACATCGAGCACCGAAGCGTCATCGGAGTCCGGGAAAGCCAGTGCGAACAGGATCAGCCCCGCGTCGCGATAATCGTCGCTTACCCGGGCATCGCCGGAGAACCGCTGCAGATGCGCCGCGGCGACGACACGGTCGCGCTGCTCGACGACGATGGTCGCGCGCTCCGTGACCCAGGGGTCGAGGACATACTCGTCCGGCTGGCGCTCGAGGGTGCTGAGAACGGTGTTGACCGAGACCCGGGCTCCCGGGATCACGGTCGAAAGATGCACGTTGACCAGGTCTGCGAGCTGGTCCCTGTCGTCGCGCCGGAAGAATCGGGCACGGGGTGGATGGTGCATTGCGGGCCTCCAGAGGAATCAGGAAATGAAGGCCGCTACCGGATGCGGTACGTCCCCCACGCTAACACGATCGGAGGCAGGCGTCCGGGCGGCGTCAGGCCTCTGGCGCAGGATCTCGCCTGCGGGCGCGGTTGCGCCCGATGCGGCGGGCGGGCTTCCCGCCCACGAGTGCCGCTGAACACGAAAGGGCACCCCGAGGGGTGCCCTTTCCTGTGCTCGGAACTCACTCGCCGGCAGCGGCCTCCAGCTCCAGGAGCTTCTCGACGGCCGCGGTGAGGCGCTTGTCGGCCTCGCCGAACTTCTCCAGGTCGCCCTCGGCGAGAGCGGCCTGCCGGTCGAGGAGCGCCTGCTGTGCCTGCGCCAGGGCGTCGGCCTGCTCGTCGGTCGGCGTGGGTGGCGTGGTCGGGGTCTCCCCCGCATCCGGATCGGTCGTCCCCGGATCCGTGGGCTCGACCTCATCATCGCCACCGGTCGCGCCGGAGTCGCCGCCGAACAGCGTGTCGAGCGCCTCGGTCAGCGTGTTCTCGAAGGCCACCCGGTCTCCGAAGGCGACGAGCACCTTCTGCAGACGCGGCAGCTGCGTGCCCTCGGACGACTGGACGTACACCGGCTGCACGTAGAGCAGACCGCCGCCGACGGGCAGGGTCAGCAGGTTGCCGTAGATGACCTCCGACTCCCCCTGCTGGAGCAGGTTGAGCTGCGGGACCACCGCCGTGTCGGAGTTGTACGTGTTCTGCACCTGACCGGGTCCGGGCACCGTGGTGTCGGTATCGATCTCCAGCATGCGGAGCTGTCCGTACCCCTCGGCCTTGACGCCCTTCTCGGCGCCGGCATCGGAGTCGACCGCCAGGTAGCCCATCAGCACGTCGCGGCTTCCGCCCGCACCCTGGGAGGCGGGGATGAAGGTCGAGAACATCGAGAACCGCGGTTCGTCCTGACCGGGCATCTGCATGGTCAGGTAGTACGGCGGCTGCAGCATCGCGTCACTGCGCGGATCGTTCGGCGTCTGCCAGCGGTTGTCCTGCTGCGCGAACGAGCCGGCCTTGTCGACGTGGTAGATGCCGAGGATGTCGCGCTGCACCTTGAACAGATCGGTCGGGTAGCGGACGTGGCTCATGAGCTCGCCCGACATCTCGCTGATCGGCTTGAGGGTCGACGGGTACACCTTCTGCCAGGTCTTCAGGACCGGGTCCTCCTCGTCCCAGGCGTAGAGGGTGACCGAGCCGTCGTAGGCGTCGACCGTGGCCTTGACCGAGTTGCGGATGTAGTTGATGTCGTCGATCGCGAGCGACGGCGTGGGCACGTTCGAGTCGGCGATCGCGTCCGACAGGCTCACGCTCGTCGAGTACGGGTACGTCGAGCTGGTCGTGTAGCCGTCCACGATCCAGACGATGCGTCCGTCGACCACGCTGGGGTACGGGTCGCTGTCGAGCTCGAGGTACGGCGCGACCTTCTGCACGCGCGTCTTCGGGTCGCGGTCGTAGAGGATCTGCGAGTCGTCGTTGACGAGGTTCGAGAACAGGATCTGCTCCGACTGGAACTTCAGCGCGTAGAGCAGCTTGGTGAACGTGTCGCCGATCTTCGGCCCGCCGTTCCCGGAGAACGTGGTCTTCGTCTCGCTCGACCCGTCCTTACCGCGCGGGTAGTCGATCTCGACCGGGTCCGCGCCCTCAGGGGCTCCCACGATCGAGTACTCCGGGGAGTTCTCGCCGAAGTAGACCCGCGGCTCGAAGTCACCCTGGTCGGAGAGGAAGCCGGAGGTCGGGATACCGCGCTCGAGGAAGACGGGCTCGCCGTCCGTGGTGCGCTGGTTGCCCGCGGCGGCGACGAGACCGTAGCCGTGCGTGTAGACCGCGACGCGGTTGTTCCAGTTGTCCCCGTCGCCCAGGCCCGACATGTCCAGGTCGCGGACGGAGACGACGGTGTCCTGCTTCACGCCGTCGATCTCGTACCGGTCGACGTCCATGTTGGTCTGGAACTGGTAGTACCCGCGGTACTGCTCGAGCTGACGGACCGTCGGCGGGATGACCTTCGGGTCCATGATGCGGATCGACGCGGTCGTCTCGGCATCGGCACGGAGCTGGCCCGCCTCGGCGTCCGTCTCCGCCTCGAAGGCTGTGGTCTCCAGGTCGGCGACCCCGTAGGCCTCCTTCGTGCCGTCGATGTTCCGCTGGTAGTACTCGGCCTGATAGGCGTTCTGGTTCGGCTTCACCTGGAAGGTCGTGACCACCCAGGGGTAGCCGATGCCGACCACGAGGGACGCCACGATCAGCAGCGCGGTCGCCGCGAGCGGGAAGCGCCACCGGCCGATGACCGCGGTGATGAAGAAGAGGATCGCCACGACCGCCGCGATGATCGCGAGGATGCCGAGGCCGGGGATCGTCGCGTTGGCGCCGGTGTAGGCCGCACCCGTGATGCGGTCGTCCGGCTCGACGAGGGTCTTGTACCGGTCGAGCCACAGGCTGGCCGCCTGGACGAGCAGGTAGAGCCCCGCGATGACCGCCAGCTGGATGCGGGCCGGCTTCGAGATTCGCAGCTCCCCCTGGCCGATGCGGACGGAGCCGTAGAGGTACGACACCAGCGCCGTGACGAGGAGGCACAGCAGCAGCACCGCCGACACGAAGGCGAGGAGGATCGAGTAGAACGGCATCGCGAACATGTAGAAGCCGGTGTCGACACCGAACTGCGGATCGACGTCACCGGTGGCGACACCGTTGGCCCACAGCCACACGGTCTTCCAGTTGCCCGCCGCGGCGAAGCCCGCGAAGAGGCCGAAGAAGATCGGCATGCCCCACATGGCGAGGCGCCGCAGGGGCTCGATGACCTCCTGGTAGCGGTCGAGCTGCGAGCTCAGCCGGACGTAGACCGGACGGAGCCGGTAGGCCAGCTGGATGACGACGAACAGCGGCACGGCCATGCCGAGGAAGCCGATCACGAACATCACCGCCGTCGCGATCCACTGCGTGGTGAGCACGCCGGTGAACCCGACCTGGTCGAACCAGAGGAATTCGGTGTAGAGCGACGCGAAGACGAAGAACGCCGCGATCAGAGCGGCGATGATCACCAGGGAGATTCCGAGGATGCGTCGGGATGTTCGAGGCGTGGCCGGGGGCTGGGCTGGGGTCGAGGTCACCCTTCCATCCTAGGCATCGCTCGCTGTGGGGTGGCTGTCATGCCGGTCACAGCGAGGTCACGGCCCCGGGCGATCAGGTCGCGGGGACCTCGCAGGTCGGCAGGGCGTCGACGTCGCCCCCGTCCGCGATGACCTCGAGTGCCGCCAGCGACTCGTCCAGCGTCGCGGTGCGGATCACCTGCAGTCCGTCCGGCACATGCCCGACGACCTCGTCGCAGTTCGCCTCCGGGGCGAGGAAGTAGTCCGCGCCGGCGTCCCGGGCGCCGTAGAGCTTCTGACGGATGCCACCGATCGGCCCGACGGTGCCCTCGGCGTCGATCGTGCCGGTGCCGGCGACGTCCTTGCCCCCGTTGAGCTCCCCCGGCGTCAGGGTGTCGATGATCCCGAGGGCGAACATCATGCCGGCGCTGGGACCGCCGACGTTGTCGAGCTGGAGCGTGACGTCGACCTCGAAGTCGTAGTCCGTGCGCAGGGTGATGCCGATCAGCCAGGTCGTCGTCCCATCCTGGGTCTGCTCCTCCGGAGTGACCTCGACCGTCCGGTCCGCGCCGTCGCGGCGCACGGTCAGCGCCACCGGATCGCCACCGGCCTCCTGGATCGCCTCGCGCAACGCGGTGGCCGAGGTCACGGGCACGCCGTCGATGGCGGTGATCACGTCGTCCGCCTCGAGCAGGCCGTCGGCCGGGGACCCCTCGACCGCATCGACGACCACGACCTGCGCGCCGGTGTCGTAGCCGAGCTCGTTCAGTGCGGCCGCCGTCGCCTCGTGCTGCGAGTCGACCATGAGCATGGCGTTGCGCTCGTCGCGCTGCTCGGTCGTGACGCCCTCGGGGAAGACGGCGTCCAGGGGCACGACGGCCCGGGACGAGTCCATCCACGCCAGCGCGAGCTCGAACCAGCTCGGCGTGCGCTCCCGGTTGCCGACGACCTGGACCGTCGTGAGGTCGAGCGTGCCGCCCGTCTCGTACGTCTCCGCCCCCTCGACGCTGATGAGCGGGACCTCCTCGCCGTCCGCGTTCTTCGCCGTGCCGAGGGTGTCGTAGACCGGGCCGGGACGCTGGATCACGTACGGCGACGGCAGGAAGGTGAGGACGGCCAGCGCGGCGAGCGCGACCACCAGCGCCCAGACACCCAGTCCGAGCTTTCCTGCGCGCGGTCGTTCCACAGCAATCCTCCGTCGTTCGCGAGCGGCGTACAGCGATCTGCCCGCTTCGGGGTCGCGCACTGAAACCTGTGACTAGCGTAGATGGCACGGCTTCAGACGTGCTGAGAGGGCGAGCGACATGGCAGACAACGACCCGAACCCGGAGGACTTCCAGGAGTTCCTGCGACGGATGCTCTCGAACCAGGGCGGCGGAGACATCGACCCCGAAGCGCTGCGCGGCGCCTTCGAGGGCATGGACGGGTTCACCTTCGATCCGGCGATGATGCAGACGATCATGGCGCAGCTCCAGGGGGCCTTCGCCGGTGACCCCTGGGAGAACTCGCTGCGCCAGGCGCTGCACATCGCGAACAGGGAGGGCCAGGGCATCGGCGACGGCTCGCGATCCTCCCTCGCCGACACGTTCGCGCTCGCGAACCTCTGGCTGGGCGAGGCGACGACGATCTCCGAGCTCGCCGAGGCGCCGGTGGCGATGACGCGCGGAGAATGGGTCGAGAAGACCCTCCCCGTGTGGAAGGAGATCGCCGACCCGGTGTCGACGAGCATCGCGGACGCGCTGACGGCCGCCCTCGACACGCAGGTGCCGGAGGAGATGCGCGGCGTCGTGCAGGGCGCGGGACGTCTGATGCGCGGTCTCGGCGGCTCGGTGTTCGCGGCCCAATTCGGTCAGGTGCTGGGCAACCTCTCGCTGGAGGTCGTCTCGGGCGGCGACGTCGGCATCCCCGTGCTGCCGGCCGGCATCGCGGCCGTGATCCCGCAGAACCTCACCGCGTTCGGCGAGGGCCTCGAGATCCCGGAAGACCAGATCGCCCTCTACGTCGCGACGCGAGAGCTCGCCTATGCCCGCCTGTACCGGCACGCCAAGTGGCTCCACCTGCACGTGATGGCGCAGATCACCGACTTCGCCCGCGGGGTGACCGTCGACGTCGACGCGCTCGAGGACGTGGCGAGCCGCCTCGATCCCTCGAACCCCGAGGAACTGCGGGCGGCGATCGAGGGCGGCGCCCTGCTGCCCACCCAGACGGAGGCGCAGCGCGAGGCCCTCGCCCGCCTGGAGAACCTCATCGCGACGATCGACGGCTGGGTCGACGTGGTCACGGCGGAAGCGACGTCGCGGCTCCCCGACGGTGGACGGATCGCGGAGGCGGCACGTCGCCGTCGTGCGGTGGGGGGTCCGGCGGAGGACGCCCTCGGCGCCCTCGTCGGCCTGAAGCTGCGACCGCGACGCATCCGCGAGGCGTCCGCGATGTGGCGGACGGTGACGGACGCGGTCGGCATCGCCGCCCGCGACTCCCTGTGGGACTACCCCGACCTCATGCCGACGGCGGAGGACATCGACGACCCGACCGCTCTCGTCGCCCGTCTGCAGGCCGCCGAACGCGGCGAGGAGCCCGAGGCCGACGAGTTCGACGAGGCTCTCGCACGCCTGCTGGACGGCGACGACTTCTCCGCCGAAGCCGCACCGGAGGGCGACGACGTGCCTCCGCGCGACGAGGGCGACGACGACGCCCCCGAGGGCGAGCGCCCCGTCTGAGCGACCACGCCGCGGCGGGGCGCAGGGCATGCTCCCTCCCCCGCCCCGGCCGGACGCCGGATTTCTCCACCGATCCGTTCGGACCGCCCACCGGTGCCCGTTCCTCCGCAGAATCGAGGGGTGCCGCTCAGTCCGACCATCCTGACCCAGCTCGATCCCGGCGTGCCGCTGCTCTGGCGGGACGGGACCACCCTCCAGCTCGGCGACGATGCCGCCATCCGCATCCCCGCCTCGGCCCCCTGGGTCGAACGACTCCTCAGCCGGATGCGCCGAGGGTTCCGGCGCTCCGCCTTCGACGTCATCGCGCATCAGGCCGGCGCGCCGCGAGAGGAGGCCCGGCAGCTGCTCCGCACCGTCGAGTCGGTGCTGCGGGACGAGTCCCCTCCCCCTCGCGCGGCTCGCGTGCGGGCGCTCGGCCTCGTCGACGAGCGGGCGGAGTCACGGCTGCGGGAGGTTCTCGCGGATGAGGGCGTCCCCCTCGCCGACGATCCGGCTGCCGTCGCGGTCGTCCTGGTCCCCGGGGCGGCGGCGGCCGCGCAGTTCACCGGACTCCTGCGCGCGGACGCCCCGCACCTCCCGGTCGCGATCGAACCGGGACGGATCACCGTCGGACCGCTCGTCGTCCCGGGGAGCACCCCCTGCCTGACCTGTCGCGATGCGGAGGACGCCGCCCGTGACGATGCGTGGCCGCTGGTGCACAGTCAGCTCGTCGCCCGCGACCCGGGGCGGGTCGCGCTCGCGCGGCTGGCCGTGGCCGGAGCCGTGGCGGCGCGTCTGCTCGCCGCGGCCGACCCGGCGCGGATCGCGCGGATCACCTCGGACGGCGGGATCGCGTGGCGTTCGGTGTCGTTTCGCGCAGGATGCCTGTGCCGCGGGCCGTCGTCCCCATCTCCGCGAGGAAGCGCGACGGCGCACGCTCCCCTCGACCCGCCGAGCGTGCCCACGACAGCTCCAGCGTGCGCGCCGCGCGTGTGACACCGACGTACGCCAGCCGGCGCTCCTCGTCGATCGCCTCGAAGGTGGTGGCGTACGAGATCGGCAACGAGCCCTCCGCCCACCCCGCGAGGTAGACGTGCGGCCACTCGAGACCCTTCGCCGCGTGCAGCGTCGACAGCGTGACCGTCCGCATCGTCGGCTCGTGCTGGTCCTTCGCGCGGGCCATCATCTCGTCGCTGAACGATCGGAGAGTCGTCTCCGGCCCCGCTTCCTCCGCGAGCCGCAGGATGGCCCGGCGCGCCTCCCAGCCGTCCCGCTGCGCGCCGCCCGCCGCCGGCGGCTCCTCCGTCAGCCCGAGCTCCCGGAGGACACGACGGACGCCGGGGAGGAACCCGTGCTCGGTGGGCGCGACCGCGGCCGCGCGGAGCGCGAGGATCGCCTGCCGCACCTCCGGCATCGCGAAGAAGCGGGTGCCGCCGAGCACCGAGGTCGCGATCCCCTCGGCGGCGAGAGCCTGCTGCAGCACCGCCGACTGCGCATGCGCCCGGTAGAGCACGGCGATCTCCGACGGCGAGGCGCCGCCCGCGATGCGTGCCGCCACCCCGGCCGCGATCCCCGCAGCCTCGTCGCTCTCGGAGTCGTAGGCGGTGACCGTGGGCGGCTCCGCCGAGAACTGCTCGCGGGCGGGGACGAGCTCGAGTGCTCCCGGGCGGCCGTGCATCAGGGCGTTCGCGGCGGTCAGGATGGGGGCCTGCGACCGGTAGTTCGTCTCCAGTCGCACGACCGTCGCATCCGGATGCCGACGCTCGAATTCGAGGAGGAAGCGCTGCTCGGCCCCGGCGAACGAGTAGATCGTCTGACTCGCGTCGCCGACCACGCAGATGTCGTGCCGGTCGCCGAGCCACAGCTCCAGCAGCCGGTTCTGCAGCGGCGAGACGTCCTGGAACTCGTCCACCGTGAAGTGCCGGTACTGCTCGTGGACGGCGGCCGCGACCCGCGGCTCGGTCTCCAGCATCCCCGCGCACGCCAGCAGCACGTCCTCGAAGTCGAGCTGGTGGCGCTCGTCCTTCAGCGCCTCGTACCCGCGCATCAGCTCGATGAGCTGCGTGGGATCGACCCCGCTGATCGGACGGCCGAGCTCGGCGTAGCGGTCGATCGAGATCATCGACACCTTGCGCCACTCGATCTCGGACGCGATGTCGCGCAGGGTCGCCGTGCGAGGGCGGAGCCGCAGCGCATCGGCCGCCTGACCGAGCATGCGCACCTTGTTGTCGATGAGGGACGGCGCGGGCGCGCCCGCCAGGGTCGGCCAGAAGAAGTTGAGCTGCGCGAGTGCCGCAGCATGGAACGTGCGGGCGGCGACCCCTTCGACCCCGAGCGCCCGGAGCCGCCCCCGCAGCTCCCCCGCGGCCTTCGCCGTGAACGTCACGGCCATGACGCGCGACGGCGAGTACGCCCCCGTGTCCACCCCGTGCGCGATGCGGTGGGTGATCACCCGGGTCTTCCCCGTCCCTGCTCCCGCCAGCACCGCGACCGGTCCCCGGAGGACGGACGCCGCCGCTCGCTGCCGCTCGTCGAGGGCATCGAGTGCGCTCACGGGCGCTCCTCGAACCAGTCGACGATGAGGGCGCGCGCGATCGACGCGGGTCCGGGCAAACCGACCGGTCCCTCGCCGGCCAGGGCCGAGCCGATCTCGGCCCGCGTGTACCAGCGGACGTCGATGATCTCCTCGCCGTCCGGGCGCACCGCCGACTCGTCCTCGACCACCGCACGGAACCCGACCATCAGCGATCGTGGGAACGGCCACGGCTGCGAGGAGACGTAGCGCAGCGCCGCCAGGCGCACGCCGGACTCCTCCTCGATCTCGCGGTGCACCGTGGCCTCGAGCGACTCGCCCGCCTCGGTGAACCCGGCGAAGCACGAGTACATGCGTCCGCCCCAGTTCGCGTTGGCTCCGAGGAGGAGCCGCTCACCGTCCGCACTCTCGACGGCGACGATCACCGCGGGGTCGGTCCGGGGGAAGTGCTCGCGCCCGCAGACCAGGCACCGACGGGACCAGCCCGCGTTGCGCAGCTCCGTGCCCCCTCCGCACGTCGGGCAGAACGGGGCGTCCCGCAGCCAGCCGGCGAGTGCGACCGCCGCCACCAGCACCTCCGACTCGGTCGGATCCAGTCGCCCGCCGAGGTCGCGCAGGCCGAGCCAGACCTCGTCCGGCGCGGCGTCCAGCGCCTCGGTCTCCGGTGGCAGTGCCGCGAGCAGCAGCACCGCTCCGTCGACGTCCCGTCCGAGGAGCGCCCATGTCGCATCGGCGACCTCGTCGACTGAGACGCGCAGCAACGCGGAGGCGACGACACGCACGCGCCCTTCGCGCACCACGACGACGCGCGACGCCAGATCGTCGCGCAGTCGCTCGAGCACGCCCTCCTCCTCGCGGAGGTCGGCGGCACGGTCGAAGAACGGGCGCGGAATGCTCATCGACTCCCCCTTTCACGGGCGTGGCGGAGGCGGGACCGCCCCTGAGCCCACCTACCCTGGGGGCATGGGACGCTCTCCATTCACTCTAGCCGCGGCGGTGACGGCCGCACTTCCCGGCGCGGAGGTCACGGGCACCCGGACGCTCACCGCCGGCGGCGACGGCCGCTTCGACTCCGCCGTCGCGTCGCTCGCCGACGGCCGCGAACTGGCCATCCGCGTCGCGGACGACGACGACGCGGCCCGAGAGCTCGCCGCCGAGGCGCTCGCCCTGCGGGCGCTCACGGACGGTGCGCGTGCGATGCTGCCCTTCCGTGCCCCCGCGTACATCGGCGAGACCCGGGTGGGCGACGGCCGTGCGCTCGTGACCGAGCTGCTGCCCGGATTCCAGATCGAGGCGTCGATGGTCCCCGCCGGGCGTGGCGCCGCCGAGTCCATGGGCGCGGCCATCGCCGCGGTGCACGGCCTGCCGACATCCGTCGTCCGCGGGGCCGGGTTGGTGATGCGCAGCGCCGACGAGAGCCGGGCCGAGCTGGAGCGCCTGGTCGACACGGCCGCCGCGACCGGACGCGTCCCCGCGCGCCTCACCGTGCGCTGGCGGGAGGCCGTCGCCGACGACGAACTGTGGCGGTTCGAATCGACCGTCGTGCTCGGCGGCGCCCAGGCCACATCGTTCCTGTTCGACGACCACCCCGAGCGCGGCCCCGAGGTCACCGGCGTGATCGGCTGGCATGGGCTCGCGGTCGGCGACCCGGCCCTCGATCTCTCCTGGTTGTCTGCGGCCCCCGACGCGGCCGCCGATGTGCACGCCTCCTACGCGCGCTCCCTCGAGCGCTCCCCCGATGCCGGCCTCGAGATCCGGGCGCGACTGCTCGCGGAGCTCGAGTTCGCCCGCTGGCTCGTCCACGGCGACGCCCTCCGCCGCAACGACATCGTCGAAGACGCCGCCGCCCTGCTCGAAGCTCTCGCCGACGGTCTGCGCGACGACGACCTCGGCGTGCCCGGCGACCGCCGGTCCGGTGTGGACTCTGCGCTGGACGCCCTCGACCGCGTGCCCGTCGCCCCCGCTCCGGAGGTCGACACGTCCATGCAGACGGACGCCTACAACCCGGAGGAGTTCTGGGCCGCCGATGCGGACGAGCAGGGTGAGGAGGCCCCCCGGGACGCGGGCGTCGACTCGTCCGCCACCCCGCACTTCGACGCCGCCCAGCGCACGGCGGCGGCGAGCGTCGAGACCGAGGACCTCTCCGGCGTGGCACTGCGCTTCGCCGACAGCGGCGGCGACGACCGTGACGAGGTCCGCACCTTCTCGACGGCGGCCACCGACGACGACGACTCCGACGAGGCTCAGCGCGCGGCGCGGGCGGCGCTCCAGCGCTGGAAGAGCTCCTCCTCGGAGTAGACCCGGTCGCCGCGGATCACGAGATCGTCGGCCACGTAGTAGAGCGCCACGTCGATCTCCTCGAGGGGGACGCCGAAGCGCCGGTGGTAGGCGAGCCGGTACAGGGCGAGCTGGAGCATGCGCTCCTCCCGCTCCTGCGCTGTGCGGGGTGCTCGTCCCGTCTTCCAGTCGACGATCTCGATCCTGCCGCCGCGGTCGGCGCGGCGATAGACCGCGTCGAGCTTGCAGATCACGATGTGGGCGTCGGCCGCCCCCGGCCGCGCGCCCGGGAGACCCGCACCGAGCGCGAAGTCGATCTCGATCTCCACCGCGAGCGGCTGCAGCGGCCCCCACTCGCTGCGCTCGAACGTCTCCTGCAGCGCCGCGAGATCGGCCGCGTCCGCCGCGGCGCCCGGTGCCAGGCCGTCGAGGGGGGCGTCGCCGTCCGGCTCGTCCTCGTCCTGCTCCCAGAGCGCCTCGTCCACGCGGGTGCCGACGCCGACGAGCTCCGAGCGCTGCTCGACCCACGCATGGAACAGCGTCCCGAGCCGGGTCTGGCGGTACGGGCGCTCCGGCATCGGGCGCACGAGGGAGGACAGGGTCCCCGTGTAATCCGTCACGTAGTCCTTGAACCGCGACGCCGGCACCCGGGTGGGCGCCTCCGCATCGGTCCCCCGCTGACGCGCCTCCCGTTCGGCCAGCAGCCGCCGCAGCTCGTCGGAGGGCGCGGCGGTGCCGTCGCGGAGCGCCTCCTCGACGGCATCGGCCGCCGCGCTCACCACCCCTCGGCGGGCGCCGAGCGGGTCGAGGGGCCAGTGCAGGGTCGCGCCCGGGCCGTCGTACGGGTTGTCCTCCGGGTCCACCGTCGGGATCTCCTCGAGGCCCCGGACCTCGATGGCCTCCTGGAGGTAGGGACTCGGCGTGCGCGGTGCCTTCTGCCCCGCCCAGTGCGCTCCGCTGAGCAGCAGGTCGCTCCTGGCGCGGGTGACCGCCACGTACGCCAGGCGACGCTCCTCCTGACGCTGATACTCCCGGTAGGCGTCCTTGAACCGCTTGAGCGCGCCGCCGTGCGGGTTCGCCTTCGTCACCCCGCCCGACAGCGACGCCTGTGCGAGCTTCAGCCGCTTGGCGGGATCGGTCTCGTCACCCATCGCCTCATCGGGATCCCAGGCGAAGCGCGGCAGCGCGTCACGGTCACCGCGCAGGGCGAAGGGCACGACGCCGAAGCCGAACCAGCCGGACGTGTCGGACACGCGTCCGGGCAGTTCGTCCACGACCAGGCGCACGACCGCCACCGCATCCCACTCCAGCCCCTTGGAACCGTGGATCGTGAGCAGCTGGACCACCCCCGGCTCCGGCGGCTCGGGGCGCGGCATCAGCTCGTCGGTGCTCTCCGCTTTGTCCAGCCATGCCAGCAGGCTGCCGATCGTGCCGCGCTCGTCGGCGGCGAGGAAGGCGCGCACCTCATCCGCGAACGCACGGAGCTGGGTGGCCGCGACACGCGCCGGGCCACGGGTCTCGTTCGCCGCGAGCTCGATGTCCAGCCGCAGCTCCAGTTCGATGAGCCGGATCAGCTCGGGGATCGGCTGGGACGACGCGCGACGCAGACGCTCCAGCATCTCCCCCGCCGCGCGGATCCGTGCTCGCCCTTCGGCCGTGATGCCCTCCAGCAGCCGGTAGTCGTCGCGCACGGCGCGCACGACGTCGACCGCGTCCACGATGGAGATCGCCTCGTCGGCACCACGCGATGACCGCAAGCGCGCACGGACCTCCTCCGGAAGCGGGACCAGCGCGGTGTCGCGTTCCGCCAACGCCCGCCCCAGCTCGTACAGGGCCGCCATGTCGGCCACGCCGACCCCGAAACGAGGGCCGGTGAGGAGCCGGATGAGTGCGGAGCCCGCCGTCGGATCATGCACGACCCGCAGTGTCGAGACGACGTCCACGACCTCGGGGGTGGCGAGCAGGCCGCCGAGACCGAGGATGCGGTGCGGGATCCCGCGGGCCGCGAGTGCCGCCGCGAATGTCTGCATGTGCCGCTTGGAGCGGAACAGGATCGCTCCGGTGTGCGGGGCGGTCGTCGTCGCCTCGTGTCGCGCGCGCCGCTCCGCGAACCACGCCGCCACCTCATCCGCCTCGTCGTCCACGGTGAAGGGGTAGCGCACGGCGACCGTCCCCTCGCCCGCGCCGGGCCGTGCCTCCAGCGGCGGCACGTCGAGCCCGGGGCGCTGCAGCGGCTCCAGCACGCGGTTGGCGACGTCGAGGATGCCGCGATCGTTGCGCCAGCTCGTCATGAGGCTGTAGGTGCGGACGCCGCCCGCGCTCGAGAACGACCGCGGGAACGCGTAGAGGTTGTCGGCGCTCGCGCCACGCCATCCGTAGATCGACTGGTGCGGGTCGCCCACCGCCATGACCGCCGCGTCGCGGAATAGCTCCGCGAGGAACCGCGTCTGGATCACGGAGGTGTCCTGGTACTCGTCGAGCAGCACCACCCGGTGCTGCTCCCGGAGCTCCGCGCGCACATCCGGCGCCGACTCGACGATGTCGTACGCCCCCGCCACCTGATCGGCGAAGTCCAGCACGCCGCGCCGGTCCTTCTCGGCGATGTACTCGCGGACGAGCCGCGTCAGGGTCGGCAGGCTCCGCAGATTGACGGCGGCCTTCTCGACGTCCGCGTTGCCCCGGTACGGGTCGAACGCCAGGGCCTGCGCCATCGCGATCCGCTCCGCCTCGGCGAGGTCCACCCGATGGTCCAGCGCTTCGCCGGCGAGCCGCTGCACCGCGTCGATGACCGTTCCGAGTGCGTAGTCGACCTCCTCGAGCTCCGGCAGGTCGCTGCGGAGGACGACCTCCCGCGCCAGCATCCAGGACGCGGCCTGGCTCAGCATCGCCACGTCGGGATCCCGTCCGATCCGGGCGGCGTGCTCACGGACGATCCCGTCGGCGAAGGCGTTGTAGGTCGACACCCGCGGCCGGATCATGAGATCGTCCGCCGTGCGGGCCGCACCAGGGACCCATCCCGTGCCGTGCCGCTCCGCCAGCTCGTCCAGAACGTGCGCGCGCACGAGTTCGCGTTGACGACCCGGCGCGGCCTCGCCCACGCGCCGCAGCGCGTCCCCCGCCACGATCTCGGACAGATGCGGCAGGAGCCCGCGGCGTCCATACTCGTCGACGACGGCGAGACGGGCGCCGATGCGCTCCGCCAGCTCGCCGGCCGCCTTGCGGGTGAAGGTGAGACCGAGCACCTCGTCCCGCCGGACGAGGCCGTTCGCCACGAGCCAGACGACCCGGGCCGACATCGTCTCGGTCTTGCCGCTGCCGGCGCCGGCCACCACGAGCGCGGGCTCGAGCGGTGCCTCGATGACCTGCTGCTGGGCAGGGGTCGGGGTCGGCAGTCCGAGCGCGGCGGCGATGTCGGTCGCCGAGAGGACGGCGGCCGGGGATGCTGCGGTCATGCGCTCACCGCCGGCACCGTGTGGATGCGACACGGGTGCACACGGCGCTGGGTGTCGGCGCAATGCGCCTCCACCTGAGCCGTGAAGCTCGCCGCCGACATTCCGCGGGCGACCTCGGCGACCCGCTGCAGGAACCGCGTCCGCGCCTCCCCGTCGAGCGCGTGCTGATGCGCCACCCGGTAGTCGCTCTTGGCCAGCGTCTTCGAGACGATCACCAGACGGGCGCCGCCCAGGGACGCCGGCGAGGCACCGGGCACGAGTCCTTCCTGCACGGCGATCTGATACGCGGCGAGCTGGGCGTGGTCGAGCACGCCCCCGTCCGACTCCGGGTCGGTCTTGCCCGTCTTCAGATCGACGACGACCGTCGCCCCCTCAGGGGCGCCGGCCATCGGCTCCCACCCGCGCCCCCGAGCCGCGCCGTGCTCACCGGCGCCGGGAGGATACGCCTCGACGCGGTCGATGTACCCGTGCACGATCGCCCGATGACCGCGATCCTCCCCCACCGGATGGACGGTCGGCACCGCCGTGTCGCCGGACACGTCCACGGCGAACCGGAACTCCACCTCGCTGCCGAGCACGCGTCCGCCGTCCCTCGCCACCTCGCCGAGATAGCTGTGCAGCCGGTCGACGAAGAGATCGGCCCGCCGGCGTTCCTTCCGACCGATCCAGGCGGTCTCGAAGTCGAGCTCCGGCCAGTGCTCCTCGACGATCGCCCGCATGCGCTCGAGGTCGCCGTCCGGGACGCGCTCCATCGCCTCATGGACGATCGTGCCGATCCCGGCTGTGGGCGGCATCACCGTGTCGCCGCCGAGCGCGGACACCACCCAGTTGAGGCCGCACTCCTCGTAGGACTCGACCGCGGACGGCGACACGCGGGCCCCGGCGACCGCGAGATCGCGCAGGGGCGCCGCGGTGGAGGGCGGGGTGATGCCGTACCAGTCATGCGGATGCGCACCCGGCACGCCTTCCCTGGCGAGCACGGCGAGCTGGCCGGCGGCCTCGCGACGCAGCGGCTCGGCGTGCACCGTGGTGAGGACACGGCGGTGGCGGGCGACGAGTCCGCGGAGCGTGAGCGGGTGCTCGGCGGAGGCATGACGCTCCGGCGGTCCGGGGGGCGGCAGGAAACCGAAGAAGGCGCTGGGGGACAGATCGTCGTCGTCCACCGCGGTGATCAGCAGCCGATGCCGCGCGCGCGAGATCGCCCGCACGAACAGCCGCAGCTCGTCGTGCAGCGCGGCCCGACGACGGTCGAGCACCCCCGGTACCTCGACGGCGGTCCCGGAGCGGGCAGCGAGGAGGGCGTCGGCCAGTCGCCAGGTCTGGAGGAGACCGCCGCGCAGCCGGACGTTGGGCCAGATGCCGTCCTGCACTCCGGCCACCACCACCGCGTCGTACTCCGTCCCGAGGGCGGTCGCCGGCGTCAGCAGCGTGACCGTGCCGGGCCGCTCGGGTGCCGACAGCGTGTCCTCCGGGACCTCGCTGTCGAGGATGTCGCGCACGAAGATCTCCGGACGCTCGTCGGGGCTCCGCTCGACGAAGCGCTTCGCCGCATCGAAGAGCGCGACGAGGGCATCCAGGGACCGTGCCGTCTCGGCACCGGTGGGCAGCAGGGAGATCTCGCGCCAGGCCACCTGCAGACGCCGTCCGTCCACGGCCCTGGCCTGGTCCCAGATGCGCCACAGGAGATCGTGGATGGTCTCCCCCGCGGCCGCGGCCCGGGCGACCGCGGCGACCGTCTCGGCGAACCGCTCGGCAGTCCGCGACTCCGGCGCGTCGATGAGCGTGAGCGTCGCGGGCGCCGCCATCGCGGCGCGCAGCAGCTCCCGCGCGGGCGTCGATCCCCCCTGGCCCAGTTCGAGGTGCCGCAATCGCGCGCGCAGGCGGCGGAGCGCGATCGCGTCCATGCCGCCGAACGGTGTCCGCAGCGCCTCCTCCCAGGCCTGCACCGTCCGTTCCTCGTCGGGGGTGAGCGCGAGCCGCACGATCCCGACGATGTCACGGACGATCCCCTCGCTGCCGAGCGGTCGCTGCACCCCGGCGGCCCGCGTCGGGATCTCGCGCGCAGCGAGCTCGGTCTCCAGGGCCGTCACCTGCCGGGTGTCGTGGGCGATGACCGCCATGCGATCCCACGGGACCCCGGCGCTGAGGTGCCAGTCGCGCATCACGCCCGCGATGCGGTCGAACTCCTCGTACGGCGACGGAGCGAGGAAGGTCGAGACGTCCGCGCCGTCGTCCTCCGGCGCCGGCACCGGGGCGCGGCGGTGCTCGACCCGGCCGGACACGCCGATCGCCTGCGTCACCGTCCGCGTGAGGGTCGTCAGGAGGGGGTGCTGCCGGTGTGCGCCGTCGAGCACGTGCACTGCGTCCAGCGCCCCGGCGAGCTGCGCGAAGAGCTCCGGACTCGCGCCCCGGAAGGCCCCGGAGGAGATGTCGGGGTCGCCGAACGCCTGCACGGCGATGCCGCGCTCCCGAAGGGCGCGCACGACGCCGATGCCGCCGCGCGTCAGCTCCTGGGCGTCGTCGATGAGGACGACGCGGAGCGGGGCCAGCGCGCCGAGCGTCGGCGCGTCGGCCGCGCGGAGGATGCCCGCGGCCTCGCTGAGCAGGTCGGCGGCATCCCGGTGCGCGGCCCTGAGGGCATCGAGCACGCTGCGGTACTCCTCCATGAAGTCCGCCGCCGCGGCCCAGACCGCGTCCCCGGTGGCGCGGAGCTCGTCCGCACTCGCGCCGAGCTCGGTGCACTCGGCCAGGAACGCGCGGAGCTCGGAACGGAAGCCCTTCGAGGCGCGCACGGGCTCGCTGAGCGACTCGGGCCAGCGGATGCGCCGGTCCTCGGCATCGCCGGCGAGCAGCTCGGCGATGATGCGGTCCTGGTCGGCGCCGGTGAGCAGCGCGGGCGGTTCCGCGCCCTCGCGCACCATCGCGCCGCGGACGAGCTGGAACGCGAAGGAACCCAGCGACCGTGCGAGCGGACCCGGGGTCGCCAGGCCGATCCGCACGCCGATGCGGTCGCGCAGGGCGGTCGCCGCCTGCCGGCTGGGCGTAAGCGCCAGTACCTCCTCCGGGCGCAGCCCCTCGGCGTCGAGCAGGTGCACCATGCGGTCGACGAGCGTGCTGGTCTTGCCGGTCCCCGGGGCACCGATGACGACCGCGGACGCCGTCGGGGCGGCCGTGATCACGGCTCGCTGGGCGGCATCCGACATCATGCCTCCACGCTATCGGGAGCAGGGGACATCGGCCTCGACGGCCTCCGTCCGACGGCTGTGCGCTCACGGCGAAACGACCGCCGCGGCCGCTCTCCCCCCACCCGGCGCGCGATAGAGTTGGCCCCGTCCGACGAACTTCAAGGAGCACCCGTGGAAATCCGCATCGGCATCATCAACACCGGCCGCGAACTGAGCTTCGACACCGCTGCCACGGCGGACGAGGTCCGCACCCAGGTCGCCGCAGCGCTGGAGCAGAGCGCCTCGCACGTGAGCTTCGCCGACGTGAAGGGCAACTCCTACATCGTGCCGACCGCGAACCTCGCCTACATCGAGCTGGGCACCGAGGAGTCGCGTCGCGTGGGCTTCGTCGCCTGACCCGCGCATGTACATCCTCCTCGCCCTCGTGGGCGCGTGCGTGCTCGGCATCGCCGTGCACTACCTGATCGGCGGCCGCGAGCTGCGCGGCGTGGCACTCGCGCCCGCGATCGCGACCGCCGTCTCGGCGATCGTCTACACCGGCCTGCAATGGGCGGGCGTCGGCGAGGACAGCGTCTGGCTGTGGCTCGCGAGCGTCCTCGGCGCCGTCCTGGTCGCCGCCCTCGCGACGGCGGGGCTCACTGCAGCGCGCCGTCGTGCGGATGTGCACAAGCGCGCCGCTCTGGGGATCTAAGAGGCGAGGCCCATCGCATCCATGCGCCGGGCGTGCGCACCCATCAGCTCCGTGTAGACGGGCTCGATGCGTGCCTCCTCGACCGCGAGGAGCTCCGGCCGCAGCGCGGCCCGGCAGACGAGGATCGTGTCGCCGACGAGGCGGCGCGCCCACATCGACAGCAGCGACCGCCACTCCTCATCGCTCTCGATCGTCTCCTGGATGATCGCGACGATCTCGTGCCGCGCGTCGTCCTCGCGGAGGATCTGGGCGACCCGACGACCGGTCTCGCCGTAGCTGGACGCGAGCGCCAGGTAGAAGTCGTCGAGCATGCCCGCCGTGATGTAGACCGCCAGCAGCGTCTCGCGCGGGCGGGCTCCGATCGTCTTGCGCCGGAACGCGTCGAGCTGCTCCCGGAACGGGAGCATCAGCTGCGTCGGATCCTCCCCGCGCGCCGCGATGAGGTCGACGATGCCGCGGTGCTTGGTGAGCGCGGCTCCGGCGGCGCGGGAGAGCGACTCCTTCTCGGCGAGCTCGGGCGTGCCGCGGATGAGCCGCGTCAGTGTCTCGAAGTAGCCCAGCTGCAGGTACGCCGCCTGCCCGAGGAACCGGTCGAGCTCGGGCGCGAGCTCCGCGAAGTCGACGCGCGTCGCGTCGCCCTGCTCTCCGCGGCTGCGCAACGCGAGCGTGCGCCGGGGCGCGGCATCGCGCTGCCAGAACCACTTAACCACGACGTGTTCCTCCCGAGTCGGCCACGTCGTTCACAATACTCGGCGGACGCCGCCTCTCCTGTCCGGAGCCGCCCCTCCGGTAGGCTGGGCGTGTCCCCGCCGTCGGAGCGGGGCCCGCGCCTGTGGCACACGAGACGGCGTGGATCCGTTTACGAGGCGATCGCACGGTCGCCGGACAGGCATCTGAACACAGTGACAACTTTCGCCGAACTCGGCATCGATCAGGACATCGTCGACGCACTGGCCGCGAAGGGCATCGTGGATGCCTTCCCGATCCAGGAGCAGACCATCCCCCTCGGACTGCCGGGGCAGGACATCATCGGTCAGGCGAAGACCGGTACCGGCAAGACCTTCGGCTTCGGCATCCCCGTCGTGCAGCGCCTCGGCAAGGATCCGGAGCACGGCGTCAAGGCCCTCATCGTCGTCCCGACCCGCGAGCTCGCGGTGCAGGTGTACGAGGACATCGACCTGCTCACCAGCAACCGCTCCACGAGCGTCGTCGCCATCTACGGCGGCAAGGCGTACGAGGGGCAGATCGACCAGCTCAAGGCCGGCGCGCAGATCGTCGTCGGCACGCCGGGGCGTCTCATCGACCTCGCCGGCCAGCGCCTGCTCGACCTGTCGAACGCGACGGAGGTCGTCCTCGACGAGGCCGACAAGATGCTCGACCTCGGATTCCTCGCGGACATCGAGAAGATCTTCCAGAAGGTCCCCGCGGTGCGGCACACCCAGCTGTTCTCCGCGACGATGCCCGGGCCGATCGTGGCGCTCGCCCGCCGGTTCATGACCAACCCCATCCACATCCGGGCCAACGACCCGGACGAGGGGCTCACCCAGGCGAACATCAAGCACCTCGTGTACCGCGCGCACTCGCTCGACAAGGACGAGGTCATCGCCCGCATCCTGCAGGCCGAGGGGCGCGGCAAGACCGTGATCTTCACGCGCACCAAGCGCGCGGCACAGCGCCTCGTCGACGAGCTCAGCGACCGCGGCTTCAACGTCGGCGGCGTGCACGGCGACATGGGCCAGGATCAGCGCGAGCGCTCGATGGCCGCGTTCAAGGCCGGGAAGAAGGACGTGCTGGTCGCGACCGACGTCGCGGCGCGCGGCATCGACGTCGACGACGTCACGCACGTCATCAACCACACCATCCCGGACGAGGAGAAGACGTACCTGCACCGCGCCGGCCGCACGGGTCGCGCGGGCAAGACCGGCATCGCCGTCACGTTCGTGGACTGGGAGGACCTGCACAAGTGGGCCCTCATCAACCGCGCCCTCGAGTTCGGTCAGCCCGAGCCCGTCGAGACCTACTCGTCGAGCCCGCACCTGTACACCGACCTGGACATCCCCGAGGGGACGAAGGGCCGACTCGTCAGTGCTCCGAAGAAGGACGTCGCGAAGCCTGAGCGCAGCCGCCGCCCCGAGCGCGCCGCCGATGCGGCCGCCGAGGGCACCGGTGAGGGCGGCACGCGCCGCCGCCGTCGTCGTCGCAACAGCACCACGGCGGTCGGATCGACGTTCGCGGACGGCTCCGGCGACACGGCGTCCGGTGGGGAGTCCACCGCGCCGTCCGCCGACCGCAGCGCCGAGGGCGCCGGCACCCACGACGGGGCCGGCAAGGAGCACCACGACGGCAAGCCCGCTCCGGCGCGTCGCCGTCGGCGCCGCCGCGGTGGTTCCGGCACCGGCGCCGCTCCCGTCACCGGCGCCTGATCCGCGTCCGCTTCGATCGAGGGGCGTCCGCACGGTCTTCCGTGGGGCGCCCCTCGTCCCGTATCGCGGCGCTCGGCACCTGCGGCGGGTACACCCAGGCGACGAGCACCACGGAGATGATCATCAGCAGGAACCAGGAGCTGAGCTTGCTCACCGACACCGGCTGCCAGACCTCCGCCTGATCGGGGTAGGCCCAGGCGCCGGCCCAGGTGCCGATGTTCTCGGCCAGGTAGATGAACACCGCCACCCCGGCGAACACCAGCAGCAGCGGCAGGCGGATCGTCCGCCGCCACACCCGGGCCTGCATGACGGTCGGCAGCCACAGCACGACGACACCGGCGAGGAGCACCCACCGGGCGTCCCACCACCAGTGGTGGGTGAAGAAGTTGACGTAGATGGCGGCCGCGAGGATCGCCGTGAGCCAGCGGCGCGGGTAGCGGATGAAGCCGAGGTCGAACAGGCGGTACACCCGCACCATGTACGAGCCGACGGCCGCATACATGAAGCCGCTGAACAGGGGCACGCCGCCGATGCGGAGGACGCCGTCGGCGGCATAGGCCCAGGAGCCGACGTCCGTCTTGAACAGCTCCATCGCCGTCCCGGTGAGGTGGAACAGGACGATCACCCAGAGCTCGCGGCCGCTCTCCAGACGGAACACGAGCATCGCCACCTGGATGAGGATCGCCGCGATCGTCAGCGCGTCGTTGCGGGCGAGCGCGGCATCGTCCGGATACCAGAGGCGCGCCGCGACGATCACCACCAGCAGGGCGGCCCCGAACACGCACGCCCACGCCTGCTTCAGCACGAAGACGAGGAACTCGGCCATCCCCGCCCGGAAGCCCGACGTCGGCACCGCACGGAGGAGACGACGGGCCGCCGCGTCGACGCGGCGTTCCAGGGAGGTGGCACGTTGCATGCCTCGGACCGTATCGGCCCACCTCGACAGAATGCCGGGAGACCGCCGACAGGTCCGCCTCCCTCAGGGGCGGCGCGGCGCCGAACCCGAGGCGCGCGCGATGAGCCGCGCCACCATCTCGTCGGCGGTGGTGTTCTCGCCGGGGATGTTCGGCTTCCCCGTCCCGTGGTAGTCGCTGGATCCCGTCACGATGAGGTCGTGCGCGGACGCGAGCTCCCGCAGCAGCCGCTTGCCGGCCGCGGTGTTCTCGCGATGGTCCACCTCGAAGCCGGCCAGCCCCGCATCGATGAGTCGTTCGATGTACGGCACCGGCATCATGCGATCCCGGCCGGCGGTGACCGGGTGGGCGATGATCGCCACTCCCCCTGCCTCGGTGATCAGCCGGACGGCGGTCAGCGGGTCGGGGGCGTAGTGCGGCTCGTAGTAGCCCTCCCGTGGGTGGAGGATCCCGTCGAAGGCCTCTCCGCGGTCGCGCACGATGCCGCGCGCAACGAGGGCGTCGGCAATGTGCGGGCGTCCCACGGTCGCATCGAGCGTCGTCTGGGCGAGCACGTCATCCCAGTGCAGGTCGTAGTCGCGGCCGATGTTGCGCACGATGCGCTCGGCGCGACCGATCCGGTCGTTCCGGATGCGGTCGGTCTCCGCGCGGAGGGCCGCGTCCTCCGGGTCGAACAGGTATCCGAGCACGTGCACGCTGCGCCATTCGTGCTTCGCGGACAGCTCCATGCCGGGGAGGAAGGTCATGCCGAGGGCGACCGCGGCGTCCCCGGCCTCCGCCCACCCCGTGGTGCGGTCGTGATCGGTGAGCGCGGCGGTCCGCACGCCGTGCCGATGCGCCTGCCTCATGACCTCGGCGGGCGACTCGGTGCCGTCGGAGTGGTTGGAGTGCAGGTGCAGGTCGGCGGGACCGGCGGGCGGAACGGGCATCCTCCGAGCGTACCGAGCGCGGGGGCCGTCGGCGCGGAATCGGACGGGTGATCCGGACGCCCCGCGGCCGCCGCGAGGCAGGGAGTTCACAGGCGGTGCTCCTAGGCTGGAGGGGATGTTTCGACTGCTGGGGATCCTGCTCACCGTGCTGTTCGCGATCGCGACGGCGATCGTCGTGTGGCCGCAGTTCTTCCACCTCGAGCAGACCTACCCGTTCGCCCAGCTCGTCGCCGCCCGCGGTCTGGTGCTCGGCGGATTCCTGGTCATCGCGGTGCTGGCGCTGCTGCTGCTCCTCGCCCGACCGCTCCGCGGGTTCGCGGCGTCGGTGCTGATCGTCGCGCTCCTCGGCGCCGGAGCGACCGGCGCGATCGGGGCCACCCGCGGATTCGGCGTGGCGACGCTCCCCGAGCGCACCGAGACGAGTCTGCGGGTGCTGACGTGGAACACGGCGGGCGAGGCGGTGTCGGCCGAGCAGATCGCCCAGGAGATCCTGGAGCAGGGCGCCGACGTGGTGGCGCTGCCCGAGACCACGGAGGCCGTCGGCGAGCGGATCGCCCTGATGCTGCGCGAGCAGGGGCATCCCATGTGGGTGCACCACGTGCAGTTCCGCCCGGACGTCCCGGACGGTCCGCAGTCCTGGCAGACGACCGTGCTCGTGGCGCCGGAACTCGGGGAGTACTCCGTGATCGAGTCCTCCAAGGACGGCAGCAACAACACGGGATCGGTCCCCAGCGCCGTCCTCATGCCGATCGACGGCGACGGTCCGACCATCGTCGCCGTGCACGCCGTGGCACCGCGCATGGAGGAGATGCAGCAGTGGCAGAGCGACCTCCAGTGGATCGCCGACCAGTGCCCGGCGGGCGACTTCATCCTCGCGGGTGACTTCAACGCGACCGTGGACCACATGGCCTCGCTCGGCGTCGACGGCGGCGACATGGGGTACTGCCGCGATGTGGCGTCCCGGACCGGCAACGGGATGTCCGGCACCTGGCCCAGCTCCTTCCCCGCCCTCGCGGGCGCTCCCATCGACCACGTCATGGCGTCGCCCAACTGGCGCCCCACGGGGTCGGCCGTCCTCGAGGACGCCGGCGGCAGCGACCACCGCGCGCTCGTCGTCCAGCTCGAGCCCGCCGGCTGAACAACGGCTCCCCGTTCCAGGTGAGAGACTGGACGGATGAGCACCGGAGAGAACGACACGATCGCGGACGAGACCGTCGAGAACAGCTCGACCAACCGGAAGCAGCCCTTCCCCCAGGGCTTCCTTGACACGATCTCGACCGGGTGGGCCGAGCGCCCCGAGACCCTCCCCGCGCCGCGCGCCCAGGCGCCGTACGCCGAGCGCCGACGCGCCGCCGTGTCGGCGGCTTTCCCGGGCCAGCGCCTCGTGATCCCGGCCGGCGCGCTCAAGCAGCGCAGCAACGACACCGACTACGTCTTCCGCGCCCACTCCGCGTTCGCCCACCTCACCGGCTGGGCGTCGGACGCCGAGCCCGACTCCGTCCTGGTGTTCGAGCCCACGGACGACGGTCACGACGTCACGCTGTACTTCCGCGAGCGGGCGGACCGTACGACGACCGAGTTCTACGCCGACGCCACGGTCGGCGAGTTCTGGATCGGCCCTCGCCCCTCCCTGGCCGGCGTCGCCGCCGACCTCCAGGTGGCCACGGCACATCTGGACGAGTTCGTCCCCGTCGACGGGGAACTCGTCCTCGACGAGCACGAGGGCCTCACGCGCTTCGTCTCCGAGCTGCGTCTGATCAAAGACGACTTCGAGATCGCCGAGATGCGCCGCGCTGTGGAGATCACCGCGCAGGGCTTCGACGACATCATCCGCGAACTCCCCGCCGCGGTCGCCCACGCCCGCGGCGAGCGCGTCGTCGAGGGCGTCTTTCACCGGCGCGCCCGCGAGGACGGCAACGGCGAAGGCTACGACACGATCGCCGCCTCCGGCCCGCACGCCTGCTACCTGCACTGGACGCGCAACGACGGCACGGTGGTGCCGGGCGACCTCATCCTCGTCGACGCGGGTGTCGAGGCCGACAGCCTCTACACCGCCGACATCACCCGCACGCTGCCGGTGTCCGGAACGTTCACGGACGTGCAGCGTCGCGTCTACGAGACCGTGCGGGAAGCCGCCGACGCGGCCTTCGCGGCGGCGAAGGTCGGTGTCCGCTTCCGTGACGTCCACGCGGCGGCCATGACGGTCATCGCGGCGCGGACGGCGGAGTGGGGACTGCTCCCGGTCACGGCCGAGGAGGCGCTCGATGCGGACAAGGGCGGGCAGCACCGCCGCTACATGGTCCACGGCACATCGCACCACCTCGGGATCGACGTGCACGACTGCGCACAGGCGCGCCGCGAGATGTACTACGACGGCATCCTCACGCCGGGCATGGTCTTCACGATCGAACCGGGACTGTACTTCCAGATCGACGACCTCACGGTGCCCGCGGAGCTGCGCGGGATCGGCGTCCGCATCGAGGATGACATCCTGATGACCGAGGACGGGCCGGTCAACCTCTCCGCGGGCATCCCGCGCACGGCCGACGAGGTCGAGGCGTGGATGGCCCGTCTGCAGCGCTGACGGAAGCCCGCAGCGGCGTGCCACGGCCGCGCAGCGAGGAGCGGAGGGCCGCCGTTCTCCCCAGACCGGCGGCCCTACCCCCTCGACAGAGACGACGGTCGGACCGGGATCTCCTCCCCCGAGGATCCCGGAGCCGCACACCGGCATCGTGCCCGGCGCCGGTGCGGTGCTCTTCTCCCCCAGTGAGCTGCACGCGTCTCCATGGGAAGAGATGCAGACCCGCGCGGTTCATTACGCGATCTCGGCGAGATCTTCGCGCCGGGCGGCGTCAGCCCGCCTGCGCCGCGATGAAGGCACCGACCACGGGAGCGAGATCCGCGGCCACTTCCGCCGGCGGGCGGCGACGGCCCTTCACCTCGAAGGAGTGCCCCCCGCCCTCGATCCAGTGCACGCGGGCATCCTGACACGCGGCGACCGCGTCCTCCAGGTCGGCGAGCGGCTGGATGAACGGATCCGCCGTCCCCTCGATGAACAGCTGCGGGACGGTGATCGACGGCAGATGCGCGATCCGGGGCTTGTCCGGCCGGCCGGGAGGATGCAGCGGGTAGCCCAGATAGACGAGTCCGTCCACGACGAGACCGTCGGCGACCGCCACGGACGCCATGCGCCCTCCGTAGGACTTGCCGGTCGCCCAGACGGCGGCATCGGGCATCCGGTCTCGAGCGACCGCGACGGCTGCCTCCCACGTGGCGATGGCGTGGGCCGCGGGACCGGGCATGCGCCGCCCCTGCTCGCTGTACGGGAAGGCGAAGCGCAGCGTCGAGAATCCGAGCGCCGCCAGCGCGGCGTCGAAACCGACGAGGAACGGGTGGTCCTTGCCCGCACCCGCGCCGTGCGCGATGAGGATCACGTCGCTGCCCGAGCCCGGTGTCCAGTCGGCGGACACCGGTGTCGTCCCGCCGGGCAGGGCGACATCGAAGCGGAGGGGTGACGGCTCCGCGGTCACCGCACGGATCCGGGGGTGCCGGTCTCCGGATCGGCCGGGCGCGGCGGGACACCCGGCTCGGGAGCCGGACCGGGTTCCGGAGCCGGAGCGGGCTCCGGAGCGGGAGCCGGTTCCGGAGCCGGGGCGGGCTCGGGAGCAGGTTCCGGAGCCGGCGCCGGGGCGCCGGGCGTGATGCGCTCTCCGTACTTCGGGGGCTCGTCGAGGTTCACCGGGGGCCGCACCGGGGCGACCCGCTGGGCGCCGAGCACCTGGCGGGCCTTCGCCAGCGAACCGGCCTGCACGGTGACCTCGTAGTGGTCGGCGGCGAACTGGGTGACGCTCGCGAAGTCCCGACGGCGGCGCACGATGGCATAGGTGATCAGGCTCAGCAGCATGCCGACCGCGACGCCGATGAGGACGAATCCCACGAACAGCTGGATCGGGACCTCGGGGTTGCCCAGCACGAGGATCGCCGACAGGAAGAGACCGATGAGCACGCCGTTGATCGCCCCGGATCGTGCGGCGGCGGCGTAGCCGAGTCGTCCGGTCACGCGCTCGACCGTCCGAACGCTCTGACCGACGATCGCGATGTCCCGCGCGGGGACCTCTCCGGCGATCAGCTTCGACACCGCCTTCTGCGCGCTCTCGTAGTCGCGCATCGACGCGACGATCTCACCGGTGTCCGTGCCGCTCGCGGGGCGATTCAGCATGCTCATCCGGCCATTCTCCCACGTCGCGCACCGGGCCGGCCGAGGGGCCGCCGCGACCGCCGTGCAGGCGGGCCGCGGGCTACGCTGGTCGAGTGAGCACACAACGGGTTTTCGCCGCGCGCCTGGCAGGGTGCGCCGTCTTCGATCCCGTCGGCGACCGGCTCGGCAAGGTCCGGGACGTCGTCGTCGTGTATCGAAGTACCGCGGCCCCGCGTGTGATCGGCCTCGTCGTGGAGATCCCGGGGCGCCGTCACGTGTTCCTCTCGATCGGTCGCGTGACGTCGATCCGGTCCGGACAGGTCATCACGACCGGCCTCATCAACGTGCGCCGGTTCTCGCCGCGCGCGGGCGAGGTGCGCGTCCTCGCCGAGATGCTCGGGCGCCGCGTGAGCCTCACGGACGGCAGCGGCACCGCCGTCATCGAGGACGTCGCGATCGAGCCCAACCGGCTCGGCGAGTGGGCCATCAGCCAGCTCTTCCTCCGGCGTCCGAAGACCGGCGCCTCTCCGTTCGCGAAGGGTCCGACGACGTTCGCCGCCTGGAGCGAGGTGACCGAGGAGCACGCCCCGGGCGAGGCGCAGTCCGCGGAGCAGCTCGTGGCCTCGTACTCTGAGCTGCACGCGGCCGACCTGGCGAACACGCTGCTCGACCTGCCCCAGCAGCGGATGATCGAGGTCGCGGAGGAGCTCTCCGACGACCGTCTGGCCGACGCCCTGGAGGAGATGCCCGAGGACGAGCAGGTGCACATCCTCGATCGCCTCGGCGAGGAGCGCGCCGCCGACATCCTCGACCAGATGGAGCCCGACGACGCCGCGGACCTGCTGGCCCAGCTGCCGCCCGCGCAGCTGGAGGAGCTGCTCCAGCGGATGGAACCCGAGCGTGCCGAGGACGTCCGGATGCTGCTGCGCTACGGCCCCGACACCGCGGGCGGCCTGATGACGCCGGAGCCCATCATCCTGTCCGCCGACGCCACCGTCGCGGAAGCCCTCGCCCTGATCCGCCGCCATGAGCTGCACCCCGCCCTCGCGGCGGCCGTCTTCGTCACCCTGCCGCCGTTCGAGACCCCGACCGGACGACTCCTGGGCCTCGTGCACTTCCAGCGCATGCTCCGGTACCCGCCGCACGAGCGTCTCGGGGCGATCCTCGACGACAGCCTCGAACCGGTCCCCGTCACGGCGTCCGCGGCCGAGGTCGCGCGCATGCTGGCCAGCTACGACCTCGTCTCGCTGCCCGTGATCGACGCCGCGCACCGCCTGGTCGGCGCGATCAGCATCGACGACGTGCTCGACTACCTCCTGCCGGACGACTGGCGCACCCACGACAGCGACGATGTCGCTCCGCCCGTGACGGAGTCACGCTGATGGCGCGCAAGGAACGGGCCGCCCGCCTGGACGCCCCCGGACGGACCAGCACGCGCCCCCGTTCGACGTCGCGCGACCGCTTCGGCCGGTTCACGGAGTGGGTCGCCCGCGCGATGGGCACCCCGGCGTTCCTCGTCATCCTGAGCCTCTTCTGCATCCTCTGGATCGGCTGGAACACGCTGATGCCGCGAGAGGTGCGCTTCGACGACGCCGCGCTCGGGTTCACGGCGCTCACCCTCATGCTGTCGCTGCAGGCGTCCTACGCCGCCCCGCTCATCCTCCTCGCGCAGAACCGACAGGACGACCGCGACCGGGTCCAGATCGAGCAGGACCGGCAGCGGGCCGAGCGCAACCTCGCCGACACCGAGTACCTCGCCCGCGAGATCGTCGCGCTGCGGATGTCGCTGGAGGAGCGCAACTCCCAGGTCGTCACGCGTGACGTCCTGCGGCAGGAGCTCCGGGCCCTCCTGGCCGAGCTGGGCGAGTCCGACGAGAAGACCGCAGGCGGCACCGGATCATGACGGCGGCGGAGAGCGTCCGGTCGGCGGTGGCGGCGGTGACCGATCCGGAGCTGCGTCGCCCGATCGGCGACCTGGACATGGTGCGGGACATCCGCGTGGAGGACGGCGTCGCCCACGTCGGCATCGTGCTGACGATCGTGGGGTGTCCCGCCGCCGACCGCATCGAGCGCGATGTGCACGGGGCCGCCGCGGCGGTCCCCGGCATCACGGCCGTCGAGGTCGAGGTGGGCGTGATGACCCCGGCCGAGCGGAAGGCCCTCACCGAGCGGCTGCGCGCCGGACGACCCGCACGGCACATGCCGTTCGGGCCCGACTCGCTCACCCGCGTCATCCTCGTCTCCAGCGGCAAGGGCGGGGTCGGCAAGTCGACGGTCACCGCCAACCTCGCCGTCGCCCTCGCCGATCACGGGCTCGCGGTCGGGCTCGTCGACGCGGACGTGCACGGCTTCTCCATCCCCGGCCTGCTGGGCATCCCCGCCGGTACGCAGCCGACCCGCATCGACGACCTCATGCTGCCGCCGGTGGCGCACGGCGTGAAGACCATCTCCATCGGGATGTTCCTCCGCGATGGAGAGGCCGTCGTGGCCTGGCGCGGACCGATGCTGCACCGCACGGTCTCCCAGTTCCTCACCGACGTCTTCTTCGGCGACCTGGACGTCCTCCTCATCGACATGCCGCCCGGCACCGGAGACATCGCCATCTCGATCGGACAGCTCCTCCCCCACGCCGAGGTGCTCGTCGTGACCACGCCGCAGCCCGCCGCATCGGACGTCGCGATCCGCAGCGGGCTCGTGGCACGCCAGACCGGGCAGCGCGTCATCGGCGTCGTCGAGAACATGGCGGCGTACACGCTCCCGGACGGCACCGTGGTCGACCTGTTCGGGGCCGGTGGCGGCGCCTCCGTCGCCGACGCCCTCTCCGAGCCCGACGCCCCGGTGCCCCTCCTGGCCTCGATCCCCCTCAGCCCCGCCCTGCGCCAGGGGGGCGATGAGGGGGTGCCGGTGGTCGCGGCCGCCCCGGACGACGCCGCCGCGCAGGCGATACGGGCGCTGGCCGCCGGGCTCGCCCGCCAGGGGCGAGGCCTCGCCGGCCGCTCCCTGCCGATGTCGATCGCATGAGCCCGCGGGGAAGGAGGCCCGGATGCCGCACCGCTCCGTGACCGTCGATGAGACGCTGCAACGGCGGATGGCGCGCGACGCCGCCGTGTTCGCACTGACCCGTCCGGCCGCGATCGTGATGTGGATCGCCCTCGCCGCCGGTCTCCTGCTCAGTGTCCTCACGCTCTTCGGCCGGGTGGCCGCCGGGGACGAGGTCAGCACGATCGTCGCATGGTTGCCGGCCGTCACCGTCGCTCTCGGGGTCTACGCCGTCGTGCTGACGACGGCCAACGCGCGCCGGGCGGTCCGGGCCGCGATGCCCGTCGACGCCGTCGTCTGGGTGGCCCTGGAGGACGACGTGCTGCAGCTCGGGAGCGGACGTCGCCGGTCCGAGATCCCCTACCGCACGTTCCAGAGCCTGCGCGTCGGGCGGGACGCGGTGCTCTTCAAGGTGCGCGACGCCTCCGTCGCCACGGCGATCCCCCGCTCCCTGTTCAGCGACGACGAGGTGGCGCTGCTCCGGACCCGGATCGGCTGAACGGTCGGGATCAGGTCGCCTCGGAGTCGAACGGCGGCCGGTTGTCCGCGCTGAACGAGGGCGGCGGTGTGCGCGGGGCGACCGGCTCGGCGATCGTCGCGGTCGCCTGGGCGGGGGTCGCGGGCTGCGGCTCCTCCAGGAGCGCGTCGCGGATGATGCGGCGGGGATCGTACTGACGCGGATCGAGCTTGCGCCAGTCGACGTCGTCGAGCTCCGGCCCCATCTCCTCCCGCACCCGTGACTTCGTGTCGCGGATGTACTCGCCGGCCTTGCGCACGATGCGCGCGAACCCTTCGGCGGCACGGGGAAGACGCTCGGGGCCGATGATCAGCACGGCGATCAGGCCGATGAGCAGCAGCTTCTCGAAGGTGAGGCCGAACGTCATGTGACCAGGCTACCGCCGCGCCTGCGGCCTCTGCGCGCAACGACCGAATACCCTGGACACAACAGCCACGCAGGCAGGGAGAGGCAGGTCATGAGCGAGCACGACGCCAACGCGCGCTTCCTTCGCGAGTCCATCGTGGAGCCCGACTCCATCGCCCGCGCCCGCGCCCACGCCGTCGAGCTCGGGGCGGCCCCCGTGAGTGCCGTCGTCGGCTCGCAGATCGCGGTGCTCGCCGCCGCCGCCACCGCCCGCTCCATCGTCGAGATCGGCACCGGCGCCGGCGTCTCCGGACTGTGGCTGCTGCGCGGCGCCCCGAACGCGGTGCTGACATCGATCGACAACGAGCCCGAACACCTCGCCGCCGCTCGCCAGGCGTTCGCCGAGGCGAAGGTGCCGTCCACCCGCGCCCGCTTCATCGCGGGGCGCGCGATCGACGTCCTGCCGCGCATGAACGAGTCGTCCTACGACATCGTCCTCGTGGACGCCGACCCGGAGAACGTCATCGAATACGTCGAGCACGGACTCCGCCTCGCCCGGACCGGCGGCATGGTGCTCGTGCCGCGGATCCTCGCCGGCGGGCGCGTGGCCGATCCGGTGCAGCGCGACGAGGTCACGTCCGCCTACCGATCCCTCGTACAGGAGACGCAGGAGTCGTCGGCCGTGCTGGCCACCGTCTCCCCCGCCGGAGAGGGCCTGCTGCAGCTGATCCGCCTGGACGACCGCGCCTGACGGAGCCCGCCGAGACGCGAAGAGGGCGATGGATCCGCGGATCCATCGCCCTCTCGGTTCCGCCGCAGCGGATCCAGATTCGATCAGGCCGGGGCGACGACGGCACCGAGCACGTCGTGAAGCTCCTTGGCCTCGGCGTCGTTCACGGAGACGACCAGGCGGCCTCCTCCTTCGAGCGGAACACGCACGATGATGAGTCGTCCCTCTTTCACGGCCTCCATGGGTCCGTCTCCGGTCCTCGGCTTCATCGCTGCCATCGTGGCTCCCTTTCCTCCGGTGGTATGGGACGAGTTTATCGGGTGCGACCGCGCCGTGGACGTCACGGGGACACAATCCCCGCCCCGCGTCGTCAGGGCACCTGCCAGAACGTGCTGCCGAGGGCATACACGTGATAGATCCAGACCCACTGTCCGAGGAGGCACAGCGCCAGCACGCCGAGCCGCCACGGGCGTGAGCGCGGCACGGCGACCGCTCCCCACACGGGGCTGAGCGGCAGGAGCAGACGGAACGTACTCGACTGCGGGAAGAACACCGCAAGCAGGTACAGCAGGTAGCTCGCGCTCCAGAGCCGCAGATCCGCGCCGAGCGCGCGCACCTGCGGAGACAGGAGCAGTGCCGCGGCCGCCGCGATGACCAGCAGCACGAGGGCCACCGGGCCCCATGCCGACGGCAGTCCCCACAGCGCGAACCAGAACTGCGAGGCCTGCACCCATCCCTCGAACGGCACGAAGCCGTCGACGCCGCCCGCGATCCAGTGCCGACGCCAGGCCAGTTCGGTGGCGAGGTACGCGCCGGGATCCCCCGTCACGATGCCGGCGATCACCTGCCACGCGAAGCCGGTGGCCGTCGCCAGCGCCCCGAGGGCGACGATGTGCACGATCTCGCGGACCGCCAGCGGGTCGGACCGCCGATGCACCCACCGGAGGATGCCGTGCAGACCGAGATACAGGGCGAACGCGAGGACTCCGGGACGGGTGAACCCGAGCACGGGGATCAGCAGATAGAGCCACGCGTAGTTCCGGCGGATCGTCGCATCCAGCGCGAGGAACAGCAGCAGGAGGAACAGGGTCTCCGCGTACCCGACCTGGAACATCGCCGCGAGGGGCCCGCTGGCGAAGAAGGCGACGGCCCACAGCGCTGCGGCGCTCCCGATCCGGTCGCGGAGCAGACGGTGCAGGGCCAGGCAGGCCAGGTAGCCGGCCCCGAGCGAGAGGACGAAAGCTCCGGCCCCCCAGGAGCCGAACACGAAGCCCAGCGCCTTCGCGGCGTAGGCGAACACGGGCATGAACGCCCAGGCGTTCTCCGCCACCTGTCCGTCCTCGGTCAGCGGGAGCTCGGAGGGGTAGCCGTCGACCGCCACCTGCCAGTACCACTGCGCGTCCCAGCCGAGGACGAAGTCGATGAGCCCCGCGTCCCCGCCGAAGCGGGAGAACACCGTGGACAGCGAGGCCGCCGCGAGGAGGAGGGCCGTGGTCACGACCCGCGCGAGGACGTAGATGAGGCCGATGCGCAGGGGCAGCGGCATCCGCGCCCACCGGCGGGCGGGACTCAGTGTGCCGTGAGCCATGCGCGCAGACCCCGCTCGACGGCGTCGATCTGGGCGAGCGGCACGCGCTCCTCGTCATGGTGGGCGAGGTGCGGGTCGCCCGGCCCGTAGTTGACGGCCGGGATGCCGAGAGCCGAGAAGCGGGCGACGTCGGTCCAGCCGTACTTCGGTTTGGGCTCCGCACCGACAGCGGCGACGAACCGGCGCGCGATGTCTGCCTCCAGTCCCGGACGCGCGCCGTCCGCCGCGTCCGTGATCTCGACGTCGAACCCCGCCAGCACGGCCCGGACATGCGCCTCGGCGTCGGCAGCGGATTTGTTCGGCGCGAACCGGTAGTTGACCTCGACCTCACAGGCGTCGGGGATGACGTTGCCGGCCACTCCACCCGCGATCCGGACCGCGCTGAGGCCCTCGCGATAGAGCAGCCCGTCCACCATCACCTCGCGGGCCCGGTACTCCGACAGCCGCGTGAGGATGGGGGCCGCGCGGTGGATCGCGTTCTCGCCGATCCAGGCGCGAGCGCTGTGCGCGCGCACGCCCGTGGTGCGCACGATCGCCCGCAGGGTGCCGTTGCAGCCGCCCTCGACCTCGCCGTCCGACGGTTCGCCAAGGATGGCGAAGTCGGCCTCGAACAGGTCGGGACGCGCCGCGGCGAGAAGCCCGAGGCCGTTCAGCGACGCCGCGACCTCCTCGTTGTCGTACCACATCCAGGTCACGTCGATCGCGGGCGCGGTGAGTTCGGCGGCGAGCTTGAGCTGCACCGCGACCCCCGCCTTCATGTCGACCGTGCCGCGTCCCCACAGATACGGCACGCCGTCGATCTCGATGTCGCGCGTGGGCAGGTTGTCGTTGAGGGGGACGGTGTCGATGTGCCCGGCGATCGCGACGCGCTGCGCGCGGCCGAGGTTCGTGCGCGCGACGACTGTGTTGCCGTGCCGGATGACCTCGAGATGCGGCACCCCCGAGACGGCCTCCTCGATCAGATCGGCCAGGGTCTTCTCGTCGCCGGAGACACTCGGGACGTCGCAGATCGCGCGGGTGATGTCGGCGGAGGACGCCGTCAGATCGAGCACCATGCCCCCAGCCTACTGATGCCCGTCATGCGGGACGGGACACCGTCGTGGGCGCGATACCGTGGAGGCATGAGCGACGCACGATCTGTCTGGGGACTCGGCCTGACGACCACCGCGAGCGACGGCACGGTCCTCGACGCGTGGTACCCGGAGGTCCGCTCGTCCGCGCCGTCCGACGCCGAGGTCGCCGCGGCGCGCGCCGCCCTCGAGGAGCAGGCCGGTCCCGATGACCGCCGCGACGTCACGCTCGCGGTCATCGAGCTCACGATCGATCTGGACACGCCCCCGGCCTCCACGGCGGACGCCTATCTGCGTCTGCACGCCCTGTCGCACCTGGTCGTGCGGCCGAACGAGCTCTCGCTGGACGGCATCTTCGGTCATCTCCCGAACGTCGCCTGGACGAATGCCGGCCCCGTGCTGCCCGCCGATGCGGCACGTCTGCGTCCGCAGCTCCAGCGCGCCGGCATCCAGATCCAGGGGCTGGACAAGTTCCCACGGCTCACCGACTACGTGCAGCCCGCCGGGGTCCGCATCGCCGACGCCTCGCGCGTGCGGCTCGGGGCCCACCTCTCCCCCGGCACCACCGTCATGCACGAGGGGTTCGTCAACTTCAACGCCGGCACGCTGGGCGCCTCGATGGTCGAGGGACGCATCTCCCAGGGCGTGGTCGTCGGCGACGGCAGCGACATCGGCGGCGGAGCCTCCATCATGGGCACCCTCTCGGGTGGCGGGTCGCACCGCGTGTCGATCGGTGCGCGCACGCTCCTCGGCGCGAACGCCGGCATCGGCATCTCCCTCGGCGACGACTGCGTCGTGGAGGCCGGGCTCTATGTCACCGCGGGAACCAAGATCGTGCTGGCCGACGGGCCCGCGACGGCCGACGGCGGACGGAAGACGATCAAGGGTGCGGAACTGTCCGGTCAGGACGGACTCCTCTTCCGGCGCAACTCGCTCACGGGAGCCGTGGAAGCCGTCCGTCGCACGGGCGTCGGGGTCACGCTCAACGAGGCGCTCCACGCCTGACAGCCGCTCTGCAGCCCACCACCGGCCTCCGCTGGTAGAGTGGGGATGTTGCCCGCGCCGCCGGCCGGTCAGCATCGTCGTCGTCTAGGGGTCTCCGAGGACCGAAGCGAGCGCCCGCGCTCCCCTCTCCAGCCCGAACTGGCCATTCGCACGGCGAACGGACGCGCACTCGCTGCGCCTTCGCCCACCTCACCCCACTATCCCGCGCCGTTCTCGTGCGCTGACGGAGTTTTCTGCATGCCTTCCTTCCTCGATCTCGGCGTTCCCGCCGAGCTCGCCACCGTTCTCGCCGCCTCCGGAAAGACCGAGGCGTTCGCGATCCAGCGCGACACCCTGCCCGACTCGCTCGCCGGCCGTGACCTCCTCGGTCGCGGACGCACGGGCAGCGGCAAGACCATCGCCTTCGCCCTCCCGCTCGTCGCCCGCCTGGCCGCGTCCGGCCACAAGCGGCGCTCCGGGCTCCCGCGCGGTCTCGTGCTCGCCCCCACCCGGGAGCTCGCGACCCAGATCGCCGCGACCGTCGCCCCGCTCGCGGAGGCCGTCGGCCTCCGCGTGACCACCGTGTTCGGCGGCGTCAGCCAGCGTCCGCAGGAGCAGGCACTGCAGGGCGGCGTCGACATCGTCGTCGCCTGCCCCGGCCGCCTGGAAGACCTCATGAAGCAGCAGGTCGTGCGCCTGAGCGCCATCGAGGTCACCGTGCTCGACGAGGCCGACCACATGGCCGACCTCGGCTTCCTCCCCGGAGTCACCCGCATCCTCGCGGCGACCCCGTCCGACGGCCAGCGTCTGCTCTTCAGCGCCACGCTCGACCGCGGCATCGACACGCTGGCGCGCCGGTTCCTCACGAACGCCGTCAGTCACGAGGTCGACGAGGCGAGCGTGCCCGTCGGCGAGATGACCCACCGGGTGCTCGTGGTCGACTCGCCGGAGAACAAGACCGTGCTGGTGCGCGATCTCGCCTCGGGCACCGGCCGCCGCATCCTCTTCACGCGCACCAAGCACCAGGCGAAGAAGCTCGCCAAGCAGCTCACCGCCGCCGGGATCCCCGCCGTCGACCTGCACGGCAATCTGTCCCAGAACGCGCGCGAGCGCAACCTCGGCGCCTTCTCGGCCGACCCGGCGGAGGGGGGCGTCCGCGTCCTCGTGGCCACGGACGTCGCCGCCCGCGGCGTGCACGTCGACAACGTCGACCTCGTCGTCCACGTCGACCCGCCCGTCGAGCACAAGGCGTACCTGCACCGTTCCGGCCGCACGGCCCGAGCCGGAGCCGCCGGCACGGTCGTGACCGTCGTCCTGCCCGAGCAGCGCCGCGACGTGAAGGATCTCCTGCGCAAGGCCGCGATCACGGCACCGCTGGAGAACCTCACCACCGACGCCGTCGCCGAGCTCGTTCCCGAGCGGGCCCAGCACGTGCGCCCCGCTCCCCCGCAGCCGCAGCAGCAGCGCTCCGCGAAGCAGCGACCGGCGGGCGGCGAGAAGAGCACCGCGACCACCCCGCCGTCCCGGCGTCGTCGTCGCCCGCGCTCCGCGGGTCAGGGCGGCGCCCCGGGCTCGCAGCGTCAGGGCGGCCAGGGCCGTCAGGGCGCCCGCGGCGCCCAGGGACGCTGACCCCGGCTCACGCCCCGCGCGACAGCGAAGGCCCCCGCGCACTCCGGTGCGAGGGGGCCTTCGGCGTCTGCGACGACGTGCTCAGCGCGTCGGGAAGGAGCGCTCCGGCGACCCCGTGTACAGCTGCTGCGGACGGCCGATCTTGGTCTGCGGGTCGAGCTGGAGCTCGCGCCACTGGGCGAGCCAGCCGGGGAGGCGGCCGATCGCGAAGAGGACGGTGAACATGCGCGTGGGGAAACCCATCGCCTTGTAGATCACGCCCGTGTAGAAGTCGACGTTCGGATACAGCCGGCGCTCACGGAAGTAGTCATCGGCGAGGGCGATCTCCTCGAGCTCCTTCGCGAGGTCCAGAAGCGGGTCGGTGACGCCGAGCGAGCTCAGCACCTCGTCGGCCGCTTCCTTGACGAGCTTGGCACGCGGGTCGTAGTTCTTGTAGACCCGGTGCCCGAAGCCCATGAGCTTCACGCCCTCTTCCTTGTTCTTCACCCGCTCGACGAACCGCGAGACACTCTGACCCGAGTCGCGGATCTGGCCGAGCATGGTGAGCACGGCCTCGTTCGCGCCACCGTGCAGCGGGCCGGAGAGCGCCTGGATGCCGGCGGAGACCGAGGCGAACTGGTTGGCGCCCGTGGATCCGACGAGGCGGACCGTGGACGTCGAGGCGTTCTGCTCGTGGTCCTCGTGGAGGATGAGCAGCAGCTCCAGCGCCTTCACCATCGTCGGGTTGATCTCGTACGGCTCGGAGTTCACGCCGAAGTTCAGCTTGAGGAAGTTCTCCACGAAGCCGAGCGAGTTGTCGGGGTAGAGGAACGCCTGCCCGACGCTCTTCTTGTGCGCGTACGCCGCGATGACCGGGAGCTTGGCGAGCATGCGGATGGTGTTCAGCTCGACGTGCTCGGGGTTGTGCGGGTCCGTCTGGCCCTCGTAGTACGTGGAGAGTGCGGCGACGGCGGAGGACAGGACCGACATGGGGTGCGCCGTGTGCGGCAGAGCGGAGAAGAAGCGCTTGAGGTCTTCGTGCAGCAGCGTGTGACGGCGGATCTTCTCGTCGAACTCGGCCAGCTCGGATGCGGAGGGCAGCTCGCCGTAGATGAGCAGCCAGGCGACCTCGAGGTAGCTGGTGCTGCCGGCGAGCTGCTCGATCGGATACCCGCGGTACCGCAGGATGCCCTTGTCGCCGTCGATGAAGGTGATGTCCGACTTGGTGGAGGCCGTGTTGACGAAGCCGTAGTCGAGCCCGGTGTAACCGGTCTGGCGGGTCAGCGTCGAGAAGTCGATGCTGTCGTGGCCCGCCGTCCCGCGCACCAGGGGGAATTCGGCGGTGGTGTCACCGATCGTCAGCTTCGCCGTCTGGTCTGCCGCAGCGCTCACGCGGACCTCCTCCTTCTGTCTGATCGCCCCGGCATCGCGGGCGTCAGCAAGTTCTTGATCAAGCCGGAACTGGCGATCTCTCGGGCGCCGAGCGCCTGGCCGGGTGCCGACCGAATCGCCTTTACAGCCTAGTCGTCACGCAGGCCTACTGTGACAACCGCCAAAGGGATGGTCGCGACAGGGAGGGTTCCTACAGATCTGCTCCGCGCAGGCGCCGAGCAGCCTCGGCGACGCGGTCGGTCGGCGCCGTCAGCGACAGCCGCACGTGCGCAGGTGACGATGCACCGTAGAAGTGCCCGGGTCCGGCGAGGATGCCCAGGTCGGCCAGACGCCCCATCGACTCCCAGGCGTCGCGTCCCTCCGTCGCCCAGAGGTAGAGCCCGGCCTGCGACCCGTCGATGCGGAAGCCGGCGGCCTCGACGGCGGGGAACAGCAGGGCCCGCCGCTCGCGGTAAAGCTCCTTCTGCGCCGCGACGTGCGCATCGTCGCCGAGCGCGACGACCATCGCCTGTTGCACGGGTGCCGGCGGCATGAGGCCGAGGTGCTTGCGTGCGGTGAGGAGCTCCCCCACCACGCGGGCGCATCCGGCGACGAAGGCCGCTCGGTATCCCGCGAGATTGGACTGCTTGCTCAGCGAGTAGACGCTGAGGAGGTTCGCCCGCGTGCCGCCGGTCACCCGGGGGTCGAGCACCGACGGGATGGGCTCATCGGCCCACGGACCGTCCCAGCCCAGTTCGGCGTAGCACTCGTCGCTCGCCAGCACGGCGCCCAGGTCCCGCGCCCGCTGCACGGCGGCGGCGAGCTCGTCGACGGTCCACGTGCGACCGTCCGGGTTGCCGGGGGTGTTGATCCAGATGAGCTTGGCGCCCTCCGGCCAGTCGGCCGGGTCGTCGGCGGCGACCGGCGTCGCCCCCGCCACCCGCGCACCGACGTCGTAGGTCGGATACGCGACGCGGGGGTGCACCACGATGTCTCCGGCGCCGAGGCCCAGCAGCGTCGGCAGCAGTGCCACGAGCTCCTTGGAGCCGATCGTGGGCAGCACGTTGTCGACCCGGAGGTCCGGGACGCCGCGGCGGCGGGCATACCAGTCGACGATCGCCTCGCGGAGCGCGGGGGTGCCGACCGTCTGCGGATAGGCGTGCGCATCGGTCGCTTCGGCGAGCGCCTGCCGGATGACCTCCGGCGTGGGGTCGACGGGCGAGCCGACGGAGAGGTCGACGAGGCCATCCGGATGCCGGGACGCGCGCTCGCGGTACGGGACGACGGCATCCCACGGGTAGTCGGCGAGGTCGCGGACGCTCACGGACCGCGCCTACTCGCCCTGCGGCGGGAGCGCGGCGATGATCGGGTGGTCGAACGGGTAGACGCCGACCTTCGCGGCGCCACCGGGCGAGCCGATCTCGTCGAAGAACTCGACGTTGGCCTTGTAGTAGTCCTGCCACTCGTCGGGCAGGTCGTCCTCGTAGTAGATCGCCTCGACGGGACACACCGGCTCGCACGCTCCGCAGTCCACGCACTCGTCGGGGTGGATGTAGAGCGACCGTTCGCCCTCGTAGATGCAGTCAACGGGGCACTCGTCGATGCAGGCGCGATCCTTGACATCGACGCACGGGAGGGCGATCACATACGTCACCCCCTCAGTCTACGACCCGTGGACCCCGGGGTCCTCCGCGCGCGGCGCGGACGGGCGCGCCGGCAGGCGCGAGAAGGACGGCCAGGCGACCACGAGCAGCACGATGCCCGCGGCCAGATACGTCCAGATGCGTCCGGCGACGGTGTCCTGCACGACGACCGAGCCACCGGGACCGACGCCCGAGATGAGCACCAGCATGCCCAGCATCCCCAGGCCCGCGGCGACGGCCGCTCCGCGATCATGCGTGAGAGCGCGGACCGCGATGAGGATGGCGGCGCACGCGATGGCCGCGACGATGAGCCCGATCGGGATCGGCCCCCACATCACGCTGTGGGCGATGGTCCCGGCCACACCGTAGACGCCGCCCACCAGGGCCGCCGCCACCCAGGACAGCACCCGGGACAACCACTTCGCACGCACCCCCTGATCCTACCCGCGCGCCGCCGGCGGGACGACGCGCGTCAGGCGGCGAGACCCATCAGCCGGAGCAGCGCCGCGACGAGCGCCGCGGACGCGACGACGACGAGGAACGACTGGCGCATCCAGAGCAGTCCGGCCGCCACGAGCAGGGCGGGCACGCGGGCGTCGACCGTGATGGCCTGCCCCTCGCCGAGGGACTGCACCGCGACGAGAGCGGCGAGCAGGGCGACGGTCAGCAGATCGGAGATCCGCGCAGGCCGGGGCGCCTCCAGCACCTTCGGGGGCACGAGGTAGCCCACGGCCTTCAGCGCCAGGCAGATCAGCGCGGCGAGGAGGATCGCGCTCCAGAGGCTCATCGATGCTCCTCCCGGCCCGTGGCGACGGCCGCCTGCGGGGCACCGAGCCAGTTGAACCAGCCGACGGCGATCGCGACGAGGGCGGCGACGAGCACGGGCAGTCCCGGCAGGAGGAACGGGGTGAGGGCGGCCGCGACGACGGCGGCCGCGATCCCCACGGCGACCGCCTGCCGTTGACGCAGGCGGGGCCACAGCAGAGCGAGGAAGGCCGCGGCCGCTGCCGCGTCCAGCCCCCACGTCTTCGGATCCCCCAGCACGTCGCCGACGAGCGCCCCGAGGAGGGTCGTCAGATTCCAGCCGAGGAAGATCCCGATGCCGGTGACCCAGAACCCCACGCGGCGCAGGCGCGGGTCGTCCTGCGCGATGGCGACCGCCGTCGACTCGTCGATCGTGAAGTGCGCGGCCGCCGCCCGTCGGGCCGCCCCTCCCCCGATGACGGGCGACATGCGCATACCGTAGGCGACGTTGCGCACGCCGAGGAGTGCCGCCGACGCGATCGCCGACGGCAGAGCCGCCAGGCCTCCCGCCGTGAACACGCCGACGAACGCGAACTGGGATCCCCCGGTGAACATCAGGAGGCTGAGCACACACGTCTGCCAGACATCGAGCCCTGCAGCCACGGCGAGCGCGCCGAAGGAGACGCCGTAGGCGCTCGTGGCGAGCACGACGCCGAGCGCCTCGCGCCACACCTCACGCTCAGCGCTCATGCCACCCAGTCCGTTCGGTTCGCTGAACACACGACCATCATTCTGAACATCGACAGGAAGATAGTCAAGCGAACGATCGTTTGCCATGATGAACGGATGGAGGATCTCCGCACCCGCATCGCCCGTACACTCCGCCGCGAGCGCGAGGCGGCGAATCTGTCCGTCTCCGAGCTCGCGCGACGGGCCGGGATCTCGAAGGCCACGGTTTCCCAGCTCGAGAGCGGCGCGGGCAATCCGAGCGTCGAGACACTGTGGGCGCTGGGCGTTGCGCTCGGCGTCCCGTTCGCCGTGCTCGTCGATCAGCAGGCCAACGCCCCCACCCTCATCCGCGCCGACGACCTCGCAGGCGTCCCCTCCTCTGCCGCGGCCTACAGCGCCACCCTCCTCTCTGCGAGCCCTCCGGGTGCGCGACGGGACGTGTACCTCATCCAGGCGGAGCCCGGGGATCCCCGCCGATCCGATCCCCATCACGCGGGCACGATCGAGCATGTGATCCTCATCGCCGGGCAGGCGCGGGTGGGTCCCCCGGAGGATGCCGTCCTGCTCCACCCCGGCGACTACCTGACCTACGCCGGCGACGTGGCCCACGTCTTCGACGCGATCCTCCCCGGCACGAGCGCCGTCCTCATCTCCGAGCTCCGCTGAGGCTCCCCGCCGACCCACCCCCTTACGACCGAACCGGCCCCTTGCGTTCGCGCGCAAGGGGCCGGTTCGCCCACAAAGGGCCGGGTCGACGAAGGGGTCCGCGGCTCAGTACCAGTTCATGGCCTGGGAGTGGCCCCAGGCGCTGCAGGGGGTGCCGTAGGCGTCGGCGATGTACTGCAGGCCCCAGGCGATCTGGGTGGCGGCATTGGTCTGCCAGTCAGCGCCCGCCGACGCCATCTTGCTGCCGGGCAGCGCCTGCGGGATGCCGGTCGCTCCCCCATCGTTGTTGTACGCCTGGTAGTTCCAGCCGGACTCCTTGTTCCACAGGGAGTTCAGGCAGGAGAACTGGTCTCCGCCCCAGCCGTAGCGGTCCGCCATCATCTGCTGCGCGGTGGCCCGGGCGCCGTCCGGCGTGTTCGCGGCGGCGAGGGCGGCCGCGGCGGCCGCCGCCTTCTCCTCGGCGGCGCGGGCGGCATCCTCCGCCGCCTTCTTCTCCTGCGCGGCGGTGAAGGCCTGCTGAAGGGCGGTCGTGGCGGCGACGACCTTCTCGGTCTCCGCTGCGGCCTGCTCGGTCGTGACCGTGATGAGGACGAGCGGGAGCGTGGAACGATCGGCGAGGGTCTCAAGGTCGTCCTCGAGGGCGGTCGTGTCGACGGGCGCCGCGGCGCTCACATCGAGTCCCGACTTCGTCACCTCGGCCGTCAGGCTCGCGGCGGCGGCAACAGCGGCCTCGCCGTCCGCGACGGTCATGACCGCCTGGTCGGCGATGCGGGCGAGGGGCTCTCGCCCCAGGTCCTGGCTCGTGACGACGGAGGCGGCGTCGGAGCGCTCGGCGCCGGCGGCCGGGGCCGAGGCGAGGCCGACGGTGAGGGTGATGCCGACGAGCGCGGCCGTGGCGGCGCCGAGGGTGATCAGGGGTGTCCGGGTGACGGTGGCGCGAGCGGCGGCCGCGTCGGAGGCGCGCCGAAGCGCACGGGTCTTCTGAAGCAAGGCTGTGACTTTCGGGTCGTCGTACGCCCATTCAGGGGACTCATCGGGAGCTCGCCCCGGGCGCAAGTGAACGAGTCTGCGTCATCAACCTGAGCGAAAACTAGCCCTCACCTGGGATTTTCATGAGAGAGGGCCCCACGCGGCCAGGCGGCGGCGTGGGGCCCTCTCGAAAGGAGCGCTGAGCGATCAGGCGTTCGCGTCCTGACGCTTGAGGCGCGAGGCCTCACGACCGCGGACGGTCTGGTCGAGGATTACCTTGCGGATGCGGACCTTCTCCGGAGTCACCTCGACGCATTCGTCGTCGCGCGCGAACTCCAGGCTCTCCTCGAGCGTGAGCAGCCGCGGGGGCGTCATCGACTCGAAGTTGTCGGCCGTGGAGGAGCGCATGTTGGTGAGCTTCTTCTCCTTGGTGATGTTGACGTCCATGTCGTCGGCGCGCGAGTTCTCGCCGATGACCATGCCCTCGTAGACCTCTTCGGTGGGCTGCACGAAGAACGACATGCGCTCCTGCAACGCGATCATCGCGAACGGGGTGACGACACCCGCGCGGTCGGCCACGATCGAGCCGTTCTGGCGCGTGGTGATCTGACCGGCCCACGGCTCGTAGCCGTGCGAGATCGCGTTGGCGATGCCCGTGCCGCGGGTGGTCGTGAGGAACTCGCTGCGGAAGCCGATGAGGCCACGCGAGGGCACGACGAACTCCATGCGCACCCAGCCGGTGCCGTGGTTGGTCATGTTCTCCATGCGCCCCTTGCGGTTCGCGAGAAGCTGCGTGATCGCGCCGAGGTGCTCCTCCGGCGTGTCGATGGTCAGGTGCTCGAACGGCTCGTACACCTTGCCGTCGATCTTCTTGGTGACCACCTGCGGCTTGCCGACCGTGAGCTCGAAGCCCTCGCGGCGCATGTTCTCGACGAGGATGGCGAGGGCCAGCTCGCCGCGGCCCTGCACCTCCCAGGCGTCGGGACGGCCGATGTCGACGACCTTGAGCGACACGTTGCCGATGAGCTCGCGGTCGAGGCGGTCCTTCACCATGCGCGCGGTGAGCTTGTGACCCTTGACCTTGCCCATGAGCGGCGAGGTGTTGGTGCCGATCGTCATGGAGATCGCGGGGTCGTCGACCGTGATGGCCGGCAGCGGACGGATGTCCTCGGGGTCGGCGATGGTCTCGCCGATCGTGATGTCCTCGAAGCCGGCGATGGCGACGATGTCGCCGGGGCCGGCGGAGTCCGCCGGGTAGCGCTCGAGGGCGCGGGTCTTCAGCAGCTCGGTGATCCGGGCGTTGCTGGTCGAGCCGTCGGAGCGGACCCAGGCGACCGTCTGGCCCTTCTTGAGCGTGCCGTTGAAGACGCGCAGCAGCGCGAGACGACCGAGGAACGGGCTGGAGTCGAGGTTCGTGACCCAGGCCTGCAGCGGCGCCTCGTCGTCGTAGGCCGGGGCCGGGACGTGCTCGAGGATGGCCTCGAACAGCGGCTCGAGGTCGTCGTTGTCGGGGAGCGAGCCGTCCGCGGGACGGTTCTGCGACGCGGCGCCGGCGCGGCCGGAGGCGTACACCACGGGGACGTCGAGCAACGCGTCGACGTCGAGGTCGGGCACGTCGTCGACGAGGTCGGAGGCGAGGCCCAGCAGCAGGTCGTGCGCCTCCTCCTCGACCTCGGCGATCCGGGCGTCCGGGCGGTCGGTCTTGTTGACCAGGAGGATGACGGGGAGCTTGGCCTCGAGCGCCTTGCGCAGCACGAAGCGGGTCTGCGGCAGCGGGCCCTCGCTCGCGTCCACGAGCAGCACGACGCCGTCGACCATCGACAGGCCGCGCTCGACCTCGCCGCCGAAGTCGGCGTGGCCGGGGGTGTCGATCACGTTGATCGTGATCTCCTTGCCGCCGGCGTGCTTGCCCTTGTAGGTGATCGCCGTGTTCTTGGCGAGGATCGTGATGCCCTTCTCACGCTCCAGGTCGTTGGAGTCCATGGCGCGCTCCTCCACGTGCGAGTGTTCGCCGAAGGAGCCCGTCTGGCGGAGCATCGCGTCGACGAGCGTGGTCTTGCCGTGGTCGACGTGGGCGACGATTGCGACGTTGCGGAGGTCAGAGCGGAGGGCGTGCGCCATACAAGGGTTCCTCAAGGAGTGTGGGGTTGCGCCGGGAAGCCGACGTTCCAGGATAACGTACGTGCGGATCGGGTTCCTGAGCACACGTCGTACCATCGTCCCGTGACCCTCCCCGACCCGACTCCCCCGGCGCCGCAGAAGCCGTCGACCGCGCCCACCCGGCGCGACGAGCCGCGTGAGGGTCGAGCGCGCCTGTGGTGGGAGATCGCCATCGTGCTCGCGCTGGGCCTGGGACAGTCCGCGATCTACGCGATCGTGCAGCTCGCCTATCGCCTCACGGACGACACGCCTCTCGCGGATCAGACGGCCACCCTCAACCCCTCCCGCAGCGACCGGGAGGTGTTCGACCTCATCTATCAGGTGCTGTCCATCGGCTTCGCCCTGGTGCCGGTGCTGCTCGTCTGCTTCCTGCTGTGGCAGCGCCGTCGCCCACACCTGGAGCGCCTCGGCCTCGACGGCACCCGCGTGGCCGGCGACGTCGGCCGCGGCGTGTTCCTCGTCCTGGCGATCGGCGTGCCGGGACTGGCGCTCTACCTCGGCGGGCGGGCGCTCGGACTGTTCGTGGCCGTGAACCCCGCGGGTCTGGACGCGCACTGGTGGACCGTGCCGATCCTCCTGCTCGCCGCCGCACGCGCGTCGCTGCAGGAGGAGTTCGTCGTGCTCGGGTACCTGTTCGCCCGTCTGCGGGACCTCGGGTGGTCGCCATGGACGATCATCATCTCGACCTCGGTGCTCCGCGCGACGTACCACCTCTATCAGGGGCCCGGCGCCTTCATCGGCAACCTCGCGATGGGACTGCTCTTCGGGTGGCTCTACCACCGCACCGGTCGGCTGCTGCCGTTCCTGGTGGCGCACTTCCTCATCGACGCCGCGGCGTTCGTCGGCTATCCCTGGGCCGCGGCCACCTGGCCCGCTCTGTTCGGCCTCCCCGGCTGAGGCGCGCTCAGCCGAGGTTGACGACGAGGATCGCGGCCAGCGCCCAGAGGACGAGGACGATGAGGGCGACGACCGCCGGGCCGTCCCAACTCCGTCGGATCGGCGCCTCAGCTGCGGGCGACGCCTGATCGCGACGCTCCTCGATCTCGGCGAGGGCCCGGAGCCCGGCGGGCACCCGCTCCTCCTGATCGCCTCGAGCCGGGAGGCGGAAGGAGCCCGCCTTCGCGGGACCGCCGTAGCACGCCACGTCGGTCCCGTCATCCAACGAGAACACGAGCTGCCAGCGCATCTCGACGTCACGGACGTGGGCCCAGCCGAACTCGATCCGACGCAGGAGGTTCTGTACGACCACGCCGTGGTCGTCGACCCGGACCGCCGAGGCGAAGGAGTTCACGTACACGACCCAGAGCACGAGCAGCACCCACGGCGCCAGCAGGAGCATCTGCCCCCAGCCGGCGCGCAGCACCGCGTCTCCGAGGAGGAACAGCGCCAGCAGGGAGCCGACCACGAGGGCGACCGGTCCGGAGGACGCGCGATACGTCCGCGCGCCCTCCGACGGATCGGGCTGACTCACGACGATCGACCACCTAGGGTGATCGCCGCGCCCGGAATGGCCTGCAGCAGGCGCTCCGTGTACTCCTCCTGCGGGTTCGCGAAGATGTCGTCGACCGTGCCCTGCTCCACGACGCGCCCCTTCTCCATCACGCAGACCCGATCCGCGATGACGCGCACCACGGCGAGGTCATGCGTGATGAAGAGGTACGTCAGGTCGAGCTCGGACTGCAGCTCGGCCAGGAGGTTGAGCACCTGCGCCTGGACGAGCACGTCGAGAGCCGACACCGCTTCGTCGAGCACCACGATCTCCGGCTTGAGCGCGAGGGCACGCGCGATGGCCACGCGCTGGCGCTGGCCGCCGGAGAGCTCGTTCGGGTAGCGGTCGGCGACGCTCGCCGGGAGCGCGACCTGATCGAGAACCTCGAGCACGCGTGTGCGGCGCGATCCCGCGTCGCCCACCCCGTGCACGCGCAGTGGCTCCGCCACCGTGTTCCCGATGTTGTGGAGCGGATCCAGCGACCCGTACGGGTCCTGGAAGACCGGCTGCATCTGTCGGCGCAGCGCCTGCAGCTCCGGCCGCGAGAGCGTGTCGGTGTCCCGGCCGTTGACGAGGATCGACCCCGAGGTCTTCGGCTCCAGTCGCAGCAGCATCTTGGCCGCGGTCGACTTCCCGGAACCCGATTCGCCGACGATCGCCATCGTGGAGCCCTTGGGCACCTGGAACGACATCTTGTCGACGGCCGTGAAGTCGCTGGAGCGGAAGCCGCTCCCCCGGATCTTGAAGACCTTGGTCACGTCGCGGAACTCGATCACCGGCTCCGCCGGTGCCGCGTCCGTGTGCGCGATCGCCGCGAGGTCCACCGTGCCCGTCGCCTCGGTGAGCACCTCGGCGAGCGGGTCCGCGTGGCCGGTCACCGCCGTCTGGATGCGCTTGGACGCGAGGCTCGGCGCTGCCGCCACGAGACGCTGCGTGTACGGGTGCTGCGGGTTCTGCAGGATCTCCAGCGCCGGTCCGGATTCCACGATGCGCCCGCGATGCATCACGACGAGGTTCTCGGCCCGCTCGGCGGCCAGGCCGAGATCGTGCGTGATGAACAGGACCGCGGTGTTGCGCTCCTTCGTGAGGGTCTCGAGGTGATCGAGGATGCGCTTCTGCACCGTCACGTCGAGCGCACTGGTCGGCTCGTCCGCGATGAGCAGCTTCGGATCCGACGAGAGGCCGATGCCGATGAGGACCCGCTGCCGCATGCCACCGGAGAACTCGTGCGGGAACTGGCGCAACCGCCGGTCGGCGTCCGCGAGGCCCGCCTCCTGCAGCACCTGGATCGCCCGTTTGCGCGCGGCCTTCCGACCGTCCGCTTGGCCGTTGGCGAGGATCGTCTCCTCCACCTGGAAGCCGATCCGGTGCACCGGGTTGAGGCTGTTCATCGGGTCCTGCGGAACGAGTCCGATGAGGTTCCCGCGCACCTGCTCGATCTCGGAGCGACCCAGCTTCGTCAGGTCGCGACCCTCGAACTTCACGGCGCCGCCGGTGATCCGACCGCTGCCGGGGAGCAGGTTGATGATCGCGTGGGCGGTCGTCGACTTCCCGGAGCCGGACTCGCCGACGATCGCCATCGTCTCGCCGGGGAAGATGTCGAAGCTCACGCCGCGGACGGCGGGGACGAAGCCGTCCTGCGTCTTGAACGCGACCTCGAGGTCTTCGACGGACAGCAGCGGGACGTCGGGGATGTCAGGAGCGCTCATCGCAGGGCCCTCGCCTTCGGGTCGAGTGCGTCGCGCACCGTCTCGCCGAGCATGATGAACGACAGCACGGTCAGCGAGAGCGCGATCGACGGATAGATCAGGGGCATGGGGTCGGTCCGCAGGCGGGTCTGCGCCTGCGAGATGTCGTTGCCCCAGGAGATGAACTCCGGGGGCAGGCCGACGCCCAGGAAGGACAGCGTCGCCTCCGCCGTGATGGCGGCCGCGAGACCGACGGTGCTGAGCACGATCACCGGGGCGATCGAGTTCGGCATGACGTGCGAGAACATGGTCCGCACCCGCGAGACGCCGAGGGCTTCGGAGGCCATCACGAAGTCCGCGGAACGGATCCGCAGGATCTCTGCACGCAGGATGCGCGCCGTGGCGGGCCAGCCGAAGAAGCCGATGGCCAGCGACACCACGAGGATGTTCCGGTTCTCCAGGAACATCGACATGATGACGACGGCGGCGAGCACGTAGGGGATCGCGAAGAACATGTCGCCGATGCGCATGAGCAGCGAGTCGATCCAGCCGCCGAAGAATCCGGCGAACGCGCCGATCACGATGCCCATGATGGCGATGATGAGCGTCACGAGGATGCCGACCGACAGCGAGGTGCCCGCCCCGTGCACGACACGGGAGTACACATCGCAGCCCTGGAACGTGTAGCCGAACGGGTGGCCCTCGGAGGGGCCGTTGTTCGAGAACTTCAGATCGCACGCGAACGGGTCCACCGGCGCGAACAGGTCCGGGAAGGAGGCGACGATCACGAGGATGACGACGAAGACACCGGCCGTCCAGAACATCCAGCGGCCGCGGAGGTCGCGCCAGGCGTCGAGCCAGAGGTTGCTCTTGCGTTCGCTGACGCGGACGGCGTCGACGGCGCCCAGGCCCGCTTCGTCGGCCTCCGCCACGTAGTGCGCCATCCGGCGGGTGGGAGCGTTATCGGACATAGCGGATCCTCGGGTCGAGCACACCGTAGAGCAGGTCGATGAACAGGTTGACCAGGACGTAGATCACGACGAGCACCGTCACGATCGAGACGATCTCCGGGCCGTCGTGCTGGTTGATGGCTTTGAAGAGCTCGTTGCCGATGCCCGGCACGTTGAACACGCCCTCCGTGACGGTGGCACCGACGATCAGGATGCCGAAGTCGGCGGCGAGGTTCGTCGTGACCGGGATGAGCGAGTTGCGCAGCACGTGCACGGGGATGACGCGCCGGGCGGACAGCCCCTTGCCGAAGGCCATGCGGACGAAGTCCTGCTGCCGCGTCTCGATGACCGAGTTGCGGGTCAGGCGCACCACGTAGGCGAAGTTGAGGGCCGCGAGGACGATCGCCGGGAGGATCAGATCCGACCAGGGCGCCCCGCGACCGACCGTCGGACGGAACAGGTGCAACTCGATCGCGAGGAAGTACTGCGCGATGAAGGCGAGCACGAACACGGGGATCGAGATCAGCACGAGGCTGACGAGCATGGATGCGTGGTCGAACAGGCTGTTCTTGCGGAGACCGGAGATCAGGCCGACCACCACGCCGAAGATGAGCTGGATCAGGATGGCGAGCAGCGCGAGACGAAGCGTCACGGGGAACTTCGCCGCGAGGATCTCATTGACGCTCTGGCCACGGAAGGTCGTGCCGAGATCACCCTGGAACAGATCGCCCAGATAGATCAGGTAGCGCGTGAAGAACGGCTGGTCGAGGTGGTACTGCGCCTGGAGCGCCGCGTACTGCGCGTCCGTCGGCGTCTTGTCGCCGAACAGCGCGAGGATCGGGTCCCCGGGGAGCAGGAAGACCATCGAGAAGATCAGGAAGGTCGCCCCGAGGAACACCGGGATCGCCTGCAACAGGCGTCGAATGATGTAGGCAGTCATGGCAGGGAGCCGAACCGCACCGAGCGGGGCGACGCTCGCGCATCGCCCCGCACGGACGGTTCAGATCGGAATGCGAGTGATTACTCGCCGGCCTTGGTGATCTCGTACACGATGGGCCAGCTGTCCCAGCCGTACTCGACGTTGTCCACCAGCGTGGAGTAGCCGGCGTTGGTCGAGCGGTACCAGAGCGGCAGGACGGGCAGGTCCTGGAACAGGACCTCCTGCGCCTGCTCGAAGAGCTTGTTGCCCTCCTCGACCGACGGCGCCGTGGCGCCCTCCTGCACGAGCTTGTCGTACTCGGGGTTCGAGTAGTCGCCGTCGTTGGAGCCGGCACCGGTGATGAACAGCGCACCCAGGATGTTGTACGCACCCGGGTAGTCGAACTGCCACCCGGAACGCGTCGCGGCGTTCAGCGAGCGGTTCTTGATCTCCTCGCGCAGCGTGGCGAGGTCGGGGAACGACTGACCGGCCGCGTCGATGCCCAGCGTGTTCTTCAGCTGGTTGGAGACCGCGTCGACCCACGGCTGGTGGCCACCGTCGGCGTTGTAGGCGATGGTGAACGTCCCGCTCCACGGGGAGATGGCGTCGGCCTGGGCCCACAGCTCCTTCGCCTTGTCGGCGTCGGCGTGCGTGACCTCGGAGCCGGCGATCTCGTCGTTCCAGCCGTCGATGACCGGCGAGGTGAAGTCGACAGCCGGGGTGCGGGTGTCCTCGAAGATCACGCTCGTGATCTCGTCACGGTCGATCGCGTAGGAGATGGCCTGGCGACGCAGGTTGCCCTCCTCGTCGTTGCCGAAGTGAGCGAGACGCGACGGGATCGTCAGCCCCTCCCAGATGGCAGCGGGCTGGTCGACCGCACGGTCACCCAGGTCGTCCTTGTAGGTGGCCAGAGCCGTCGGCGGGACGCCGGGGTTGATCACGTCGAGGTTGTCCGACAGCAGGTCGGTGTACGCGGCCTCCGCGGTGGCGTAGCTGACGAGGTCGACCCCGCCGTTCTGCGCCTTGCGCGGGCCGTCGTAGCTCTCGTTCGGGAGGAGGGAGATGACGGAGTCGTGCTCCCACTTGTCGAGCACATACGGGCCGTTGCCGACCGGAGCCTGGCCGAAGCCCTCGGGGTCGTCGAAGAACGACTCGGGCAGCGGCGCGAACACCTGGTAGCCCAGCGTCGTGGGGAAGTCGGACTGCGGAGCGGCGAGCTCGACGGTGAAGGTGGTGTCGTCGACGACCTCGAGCGCGAGGGAGTCCTCCTTGACCTCGTCGGCGCTGTAGCCGGCGAAGTTGGCGAACCACCACTGGTTCTCGAACGCGGGGTCGGATGCCGCGTACTGCCACGCCTCGACGAAGGACTCGGCGGTCACCGGGGTGCCGTCGCTGAACTCCTCGCCCTCCTTGATCTTGATGGTCCAGTTCTGGTTGTCGTCGGACTCGATGGAGTCGGCGAGGTCGTTCGCGACCGCGCCGTCCGCTTCGTAGTAGACGAGGCCGGCGAAGATGTTCTGCAGAACGAGGCCGCCGCCGACCTCGTTGGTGACTGCGGGCAGAAGCGGGTTCTGGGGCTCGTTGCTCTGGACCGTGACGATACCGGTCGAGGCCTCGCCACCTTCCTCACCGCTGCCGTTGCCGCCGTCAGAGGCGCAACCCGCCAGAGCGATCGCGCCGACCGAGACCAGGCCGATACCGGCGAAGGCAATCCTGTTTCTTTTCACTTCTCGTCCTCCTGTGGACAGTACTGAGACTGCGCAACTCACCATCGAGCGCGCAGGGATACCTGAGCGTAACCGGGGGCCGCCCGTCCGGGACATTCGGCTAACGAACCGTTACTGAGTGGTGACCAACCGTCACACGCCCGAAACATGCGCGACGACGCGAACGGCGCCGCGCCGCCGTGAGGCGGGCGCGACGCCGTTCGTCGTGCGGGATCCGGTCAGGCGAAGGCCTCGACCGGCGGGCAGGCGCAGACGAGGTTGCGGTCGCCGTACGCCTGGTCGATGCGGCGGACCGGCGGCCAGTACTTCGCGGCGACCAGCGAGCGCACCGGGTATGCGGCCTCCTCGCGGGTGTAGGCGTGCGCCCACTCCCCCGCGATGAGCGACACCGCGGTGTGCGGGGCGTGCACGAGCGGGTTGTCGTCGGCCGGCCAGCGGCCGGCGGCGACGGCATCCGCCTCGGCCTTGATCATGATCATGGCCTCGATGAAGCGCTCGATCTCGTCGAGGTCCTCCGACTCCGTCGGCTCGACCATGAGGGTGCCGGCCACCGGGAACGACATGGTCGGCGCGTGGAACCCGTAGTCGATGAGCCGCTTGGCGACGTCGTCGACGGAGATGCCGGTGGCCTCCTTGAGCGGACGCAGGTCGAGGATGCACTCGTGCGCGACCCGTCCGTTCTCCCCCGTGTAGAGGACCGGGAAGTGGCCGCCGAGACGCTCGGCGATGTAGTTGGCGGAGAGGACGGCTGCCGCGGTCGCGCGCCGGAGCCCGTCCGCACCCATCATGCGCACGTACGCCCACGAGATCGGGAGGATGCCCGCGGAGCCGTACGGTGCGGCGGAGATCACGGCACCCTCGAACGTGTGGCCGCCGAAGTGCTCGGCGCGCTGGGCGAGCGGGTGCGACGGCAGGTACGGCGCGAGGTGCGCCTTCGCCGCGACCGGACCGATGCCCGGGCCGCCGCCGCCGTGCGGGATGGCGAAGGTCTTGTGCAGGTTGAGGTGCGAGACGTCGCCACCCAGATCGCCGAAGCGGGCGTAGCCGAGGAGCGCATTGAGGTTCGCGCCGTCGACGTACACCTGACCGCCGGCGTCGTGCACCGCGCCGGTGATCTCGACCACCTGCTCCTCGTACACCCCGTGCGTGGAGGGGTAGGTGATCATCAGCGCGGCGAGGTCGTCGGCGTGCTGGGCGATCTTCGCGCGCAGGTCGTCCAGGTCGACGTTGCCGAGCGCGTCGCTCGCCACCACGACGACCTTCATCCCGGCGAGCACGGCCGAGGCCGCGTTCGTGCCGTGGGCGGAGGACGGGATGAGGCACACGATGCGGTGGTCGTCGCCGTTCGCGCGGTGGTAGCCGCGGATCGCGAGGAGGCCGGCCAGCTCCCCCTGGGAGCCGGCGTTCGGCTGCAGCGACACCGCGTCGTACCCGGTGATCTCGGCGAGCCAGCTCTCGAGCTGGTCGATGAGCTCCAGGTAGCCGCGCACATCGGCCTCGGGCGCGAACGGGTGGATGCCCGCGAACTCCGGCCAGGTGATCGCGGCCATCTCGGTGGCGGCGTTCAGCTTCATCGTGCAGGAGCCGAGCGGGATCATGCCGCGGTCGAGGGCGTAGTCCCGGTCGGACAGGCTCTTCAGGTACCGCATCATGGCGGTCTCGCTGCGGTGGCTGTGGAACACCGGGTGCGTGAGGTATTCGTCCTCGCGGCGGAGGGCGTCCGGCAGCGCGTCGGCGTCGCCGAGGCCGAACCCGAAGGCGCGCTCCGTCTTCCCGCCGAAGACCCGCGCGACCCGGTGCAGCTCGGCCACCGTGGTCGTCTCGTCGACCGCGATGCCGATCGTGTCGGCATCGGCGACCCGCAGGAGGATGCCGGCGCCGTCCCGGGCCTGGTCAGCGTACTCCGCGGCGCGGCCTGGCACGCGCACGGTGAGGGTATCGAAGAAGTGCGCGTGGACGACGTCCGCACCGGCCTCGGTCAGCCAGTCGCGCAGCAGCGTCGCCTTCGCGCTCACGTCGCGGGCGATCTCACGGAGCCCGTCCGGGCCGTGGTAGACCGCGTACATCGAGGCCATCACGGCGAGGAGCACCTGCGCGGTGCAGATGTTCGACGTCGCCTTCTCCCGGCGGATGTGCTGCTCGCGGGTCTGCAGCGAGAGGCGGTAGGCCGGCTTGCCCTCGGCGTCGACGGACACGCCGACGAGGCGTCCGGGCAGCTGCCGTTCGAGGCCGGCGCGCACCGCCATGTATCCGGCGTGCGGGCCGCCGAAGCCCATCGGCACGCCGAAGCGCTGGGTGGTCCCGACCGCCACGTCGGCGCCGAGGGTCCCCGGGGCCGTGAGGAGCGTGAGAGCGAGCAGGTCGGCGGCGGCGACGGCCAGACCGCCGGCGAGGTGGGCCGCGTCGAAGACGGCGGACGGATCCCACACGCGCCCCGAGGCGCCGGGATACTGCACGAAGACGCCGAACAGCTCGGCGGGCAGCTCCTCCCCCGCGGCGAAGTCGACCGTGACGAGCTCGATGCCGAGGGCCTCCGCCCGGGAGGCCAGCATCGCCTTCGTCTGCGGCAGCGCGTCCGCATCGACCGCGAACACGTTGGCCCCGGTCTTCGACGCGCGCCGCGCGAGCAGCATCGCCTCCACGACGGCGGTGGACTCGTCGAGCATCGACGCGTTCGCCGTAGTGAGCCCCGTGAGGTCGGCGACCATCGTCTGGAAGTTGATCAGCGCCTCGAGCCGGCCCTGCGAGATCTCGGGCTGGTACGGCGTGTAGGCCGTGTACCAGGACGGGTTCTCCAGGACGTTGCGCTGGATCACCTGCGGGGTGACCGTGCCGTAGTAGCCGAGGCCGATCATCGAGCGGTTGACCGTGTTGCGGGCGGCGAGGGCGCGCAGCTCGGCCAGCGCCTCGGTCTCGGATGCGGCGACCGGGATGCGGGAGTCGGCGACCGCGTCCTCCGGTCCCGTGTAGATCGAGGCGGGAACGGCCTGCCGCATGAGCTCCTCGACCGGGCTCAGCGTCCCGCTGTCGACGGCGCCGAGCCCGAGCGCATCGAGCATCGTGCGCTGAGCGGCCTCGGTCGGTCCGATGTGACGATCGGCGAAAGCAACCACGTGCGGATCAGCCCTCCGTGAGTGCGACGTAGGCGTCGCGGTCCAGCAGCCCGTCGAGAGCCCCGGCGGCGACCGCGACCTTGATCAGCCACCCACCCTCGAACGGCTCGGCGTTGACGAGCGACGGGTCGTCGACCACGGCGTCGTTGATCTCGACGACCGTGCCGGCGACGGGAGCGTAGAGCTCGCCGACCGACTTCGTCGACTCGATCTCACCGACGACGGAGCCCGCGGTCAGCTCGGTGCCGACGGCGGGAAGCTCCACGAAGACGACGTCGCCCAGCTTCTCGGCGGCATAGTCGGTGATCCCGATGGTGACGGTGTCGCCGTCACCGGCGATCCACTCGTGCTCGTCGGTGTAGCGGAGTGCGCTGAGGTCGGTCATTTGGTCCTCCGGTAGAAAGGCAGGGCGGTCACGGTCGCGGGGATGCGGGTCCCCCGCACATCAAGGAATACTGCGGTTCCCTCTTCGGCGGAAGAAGGATCGACGTAGGCCATCGCGATGGGATGACCCAGCGTCGGGCTCAGGGCGCCGCTGGTGATCTCGCCGATCACGGTGCCGTCGGCGTCGACGACCGCGTAGCCCGCGCGTCCGGCACGGCGCCCCTCCGCCGTCAGGCCGACCAGGATCCGGGCATCGTCGGCGGGCGCCGGAGCGTGCTTACCGACGAAGCGCTCCTTCGCGGCGACCACGACGCGGCCGAGACCCGCCTGGGCCGGCGCGGTGTCGAGGCTGAGTTCATGGCCGTACAGCGGCATGCCGGCCTCCAGCCGGAGGGTGTCGCGCGCGGCGAGGCCGGCGGGCACCAGGCCGTGCGGGGCACCCGCGTCGAGCACGGCATCCCACAGCGCGGTCGCGAGGGCCGCGGGCACGAGGAGCTCGAAACCGTCCTCGCCCGTGTAGCCGGTCCGGGCCAGGAGCAGCGGCTCCCCGCCGAACGACGCCGTCGCCCACGCGTAGTACTTCTGCTCCGCCCAGGGCACGCTGACCTCGGTGATCCCGGCGGTCGCGGCGAGGATCTCCTCGGCCCGCGGCCCCTGCACGGCGATCAGTGCGTAGTCGTCCGAGACGTCGGCGACGTGCACGGCGCCCGCGTCCGCGTCCGCGACCCGCTCGGCGAGCGCCCGGCGCACGGCGTCGCGGTTGCCGGCGTTGGAGATGACGAGGAAGTCGTCGTCGGCCAACCGGTAGACGATCACGTCGTCGACGATGCCGCCCTCGGGCGTCAGCAGCAGCGAGTACTTCGCCTTGCCGACCGCGAGCGCGGACAGGCGCCCGGCGAGCGCGTAGTCGAGGAAGGCCGCGGCACCGGCGCCGCGGACCGTGAACTCGGCCATGTGCGAGATGTCGAACACGCCGGCCGCCTGCCGCACCGCGTGGTGCTCGGCGAGGTCGGACGTGTAGCGGACCGGCATCTGCCAGCCGCCGAAATCGGTGAAGGAGGCGCCCAGCGCCTCATGGCGCTCGCGCAACGGGGTGTAGCGGGGATCGGACATGGAGTTCTCCCGGACGGGTCGGGCGGGGCGACGGCGTCGCCCCTGGGAACTCCCCCTCTGTCATCGGCCTGAGAGCTTCGCCCGCGCATGCGCTGGGCTTTCACCGTCGGCGGATCCCCAGGTGCTCGGGATCGCTTTTCAGAGCGGCCGGACCTCCGCGGTACGCGTACCTGAGAGATTGGCGGGGAGGCTTGCTCCTTCGGTGCCCGGCTGCGTGCGCCGGGGCTCTCCCGCGTCGGTCGTTCGGCCTGTCTTCGATTGTGGGTTCAGTCTAGCGGTGTCCCCCGCCGGATCAGGAGCCCAGGGCGAGCTCCGCCCGGACCTCGTCCCTGAGCCGTCCGAGGTTCTCCGGCTCGGGCGCCGCCGCCAGCAGGGTGCGGGTGTATTCGTGCTGCGGGTTCAGGATCACCTCGTCCGCCGGTCCCCGCTCCACGACATCGCCCCGGAAGAGGACCATGATGTCGTCGGAGAAGTGCCGCGCGGTCGCCAGGTCGTGCGTGATGTACAGCACTCCGAGGTTCTCCTCGCGCTGCAGCTCGGCGAGGAGGTTGAGCACCCCGAGCCGGATCGACACGTCGAGCATCGACACCGGTTCATCCGCCACGATGAAACGGGCCCCCGGCGCGAGCGCCCGCGCGATCGCCACACGCTGCCGCTGTCCACCGGAGAGCTCGTGGGGCCGACGCTCCGCGAAGCTCTCCCCCGGCGTGAGCCGCACGCGTTCGAGGAGCTCGATCGCCCGTGTCCGCACCTCGCGCGCGCTGAGCTGCGGGTGATGCAGGCGGATCGGGCGCTCGAGGTGATGGATGATCGTGTGGAAGGGGTTCAGCGACGCGAACGGGTCCTGGAAGACCATCTGCACGTCGGAGCGGTAGCGCTCGAGCGCCCGCCCCCGCGTCCCGGACACCTCGCCGTCGAGGAGGATGCTCCCCGAGGTCGGCGTCTCCAGCTTCATCAGCATCCGTGCGATGGTCGACTTGCCCGACCCGGACTCGCCCACGAGGGCCGTCGTCCGGCCCGGCTCCAGCGTGAACGACACATCCTTCACGGCGTGCAGGACACTCGTGCGGAACCCCGATCGCAGGGGGAAGTCCTTGACGAGGTTCCTCGCCTCGAGCGTGCCCACCCGTCCCGCTGCGTCCACGCTCATCGGATGACCTCCTGGTTCACGCCGCTGCGGACGAAGTCGCCCCGCTTCCCCGTGAGGGACGGGAAGCTCGACAGCAGCCGTCGGGTGTACTCGTGCTGCGGGTCGCGGTAGATCTCCTCCGCCGTGCCCTGCTCGACGATCCGCCCCTGCAGCATGACGGCGATGCGGTCGCTGATCTCGATGAGCATGGGCAGGTCGTGGGTGATGAAGATGACCGCGAACCCGAGCTTCTCGCGCAGCCGCATGATCTCGCGGATGATGCCGCGCTGCACGACGACATCGAGGGCGGTGGTCGGCTCGTCCATGATCATGACCTGCGGATCGAGCGCGAGGGCCATCGCGATCATCATGCGCTGGCGCATGCCGCCGGAGAGCTCGTGCGGGAAGCTCGTGAGCCGACCGGGGTCGACGCCGACGAGCGTGAGCAGCTCCTCCGCCCGTTCCTGCTTGGCCTTCCTGGACATCCCGGGGCGATGCGTGTCGAAGATGTCGAAGATCTGCGCGCGGACCGAGATGACGGGGTTGAGGGAGTTCATCGCCCCTTGGAACACCATCGAGATCTTGTCCCAGCGGAACGCCCGCAGCCCGTCGCCGTCGAGCGCGACGACGTCGATGTCGTGGCCGTCGCGGTCGTGGAAGACGATCTCGCCGCCCGTCATCAGCGCGGGGGCCTTGAGCAGCCGGTTCATGCCGTAGGCGAGGGTGGTCTTGCCGCAGCCCGACTCCCCCGCGAGCCCGAGGATCTCGCCGCGGTGGAGGGTCAGCGACACGTCGCGGACGGCCTTGACGGGCGGGTCGACCTCGTACTCGATCGAGACGTTCCTGGCGGTGAGCACGGCGTCGCTCATGCGGTGACCCCCTTCTCCTTCGCGGCCTTGCGCAGACGGCGGGCCGCATCGGGCGCGTTGCGCAGCTTCGGGTTGATGACCTCGTCGATGGCGAAGTTGATGAGCGCCAGGCCCGCGCCGAGGACGGCGATCATGATGCCCGGCGGGACGAACCACCACCAGGCCCCGCGTCCCAGCGCCTGACCGGACTGCGCGTCGTTGAGGATCGATCCCCAGGTGATCGAGGAGTTGGGGCCGAGGCCGAGATACGACAGGCCGGCCTCGCCGAGGATCGCGAAGATGATCGCGAAGAGGAACTGGGCCGTCAGCAGCGGGAGCAGGTTGGGCATGATCTCGACGAGGATCACCCGGAGGGACTTCTCCCCGGCGACCTTCGAGGCGTACACGTAGTCGCGGGTGCGGAGGGAACGGGTCTGCAGTCGCAGCACGTACGCCGCCCCGGCCCATGAGGTGATGCCGAGGACGAACGCGACCAGCTGCCAGCTGCGCTGCGGGACGAACGAGGCGATCACCATGACCAGAGGAAGGCCGGGGATCACGATCATGACGTTCGTCAGCAGGGCGAGCGCGTCCTCGCGCCATCCGCCGAGGTAGCCCGCCAGGACGCCGAAGAGGAGGGACAGCACGATCGCGATGCCCCCGGCCGTGACACCGATGAGCAGCGAGCCCTGGGCCCCGATCGCGAGCTGGGCGAACACGTCGTTGCCGAGCTTGGTCGTCCCCAGCCAGTGCTCCGCCGAGGGCGGCTGCAGGGCGGGATTGTCGGTGCGGCGCGGGTTCTGCGTGAAGAACGGCGCGATGATGGCGAAGAGCACGATCGCGAGGACGAGGATCGCGCCGACGATGAACTTCGGAGAGCTGCGGGGCAGGATCCGCCGGGGCCGGCGCTCCTGCCGCTGCGTCGCCACGGCGACCGTGCCCTCGGGGGCGATGGTGGGAGGCTCCTCCACGAGGAGCGGGTTCTTCGTGTCAGACATTCTGGCGAGCCCTCGGGTCGATGAAGCCATAGACGAGGTCCATGAAGAAGTTGGCGACGAGCACGGTGAGGGTGATGACGAGGAACAGCCCCTGCATCAGCGCGTAGTCGTTGTTGGTGACGGCCTGGAACATCAGCTTGCCGACGCCCGGATAGGTGAACACCTGCTCCATCACGATGGAACCGGCGACGACGAAGCCGAGCGTGATCGAGAAGCCGGCGATCGACGGGATCGCGGCGTTGCGCGCGGCGTAGGTCGTCATGATGCGGCGGGGGCGCAGTCCCTTCGCCTCGGCGGTGAGCACGTAGTCCTCCGCGAGCGTGGAGACCATCATGTTCCGCATGCCGAACATCCAGCCCCCGACCGAGCTGATGACGATCGTGAGGGCCGGGAGGATGGAGTGCGCCAGCGCATCGGAGAAGAACGCCCAGGTCGGCTCCGGGCCGTCCGGGAAGTCGAACACGTCGTAGCCGCCGAAGATCGGGAACCACCCCAGACCGACGGCGAACACCGCGACCAGGATGAGGGCCATCCAGAAGTACGGGATCGACTGCAGCACGGTGGTGGCGGGGATGAGGTGGTCGACCCAGGTGCCGCGCTTCCACCCGGCCCAGGCGCCGAGGACGACGCCGAGGAGGAAGGAGATGACCGTCGCGGTGCCGACCAGCACGAGCGTCCACGGCAGCGCCCCCGCGATCAGCTCCGTCACCGGGGTCGGGAACTTCGTCACCGACACTCCGAGGTCGCCCTGGAACATGCGCCCCCAGTAGGCGAGGTACTGCTCCCAGAGCGACGCGTCGTCCCCGCCGAGCAGGAGCTTGATGTTGCGGATGGTGGTCTCGGAGACCTCTCCGCCTGCCCGCTGCATCTTGGCGATCATGATGTCCGCGGGGTTCCCCGGCATGAGCCGGGGAAGCAGGAAGTTGATGGAGATCGCGGCCCACAGCGTGAACGCGTAGAACCCGATCCGTCGTGCATAGAACTTCATGTCACCGTGTCCTGACTTCCTGCTTCCCCGACTCCTTCGACTCAGCCGGCCGGCTTGATCTGCGTCAGCACGTACCCGGCGGCGATGGCGCCCCAGGACGGCGGGAAGGCGTAGAGGTCCTCCTCCGTCGGCCAGCCGGTGTAGTCCTTCGTGTTGTAGAAGGTCTGCGTCGCGTTGATCACGAGCGGGATGTAGGGCAGGTCACGCACGATCTCGGTCTGGATCGTCGCGTACAGCTCCTTCTTCTCGGCCTCGTCGTTCGTGCTGATCGCGGACTGGATGGCCGCGTCGACCGTCGGGTTGCTGTAGCGGCTGAAGTTCCAGCGACCAGCGGGGATCTCCGTGCCGACGGGGCTGGTGGACTCCACCTCGGTGCCGCCGAACCAGTCGCGGTAGATCTGGAACGGGTCGGCGACCGACGTGCCGACGACACCGCCGACGATGAGCTGGAAGTTCCCGCCCTGGCGGGCGTCGGAGAACTCCTGCCACTGCACGGTCGAGGCGGTCACCTTGATGCCCGCGGCTTCGGCCTGCTCGGCGATGAGCTTCGCGGCGTCGTTGTAGTCGGTCCAGCCGTCGACCGAGATCAGGCTGAGCTCGACGGGGGTGCCGTCCTTCTCGTAGATGCCGGACGATCCCTTGGTGTAGCCGGCGGCCTCGAGGATCTCCCCGGCCTCGGCGACGTCCGCCTCCTGCGGGCTGACCTCGTTGGCCGAGTCGGCGAGCCACTTCTCGTCGCGCGGGAGCAGCGTGTACGTGGGCGAGATGTCACCGGTGAGGCCGACGAACGCCTTGTCCTTGATGGTCGCGCGGTCGATGGCGACGTTCAGCGCCTGACGCACCGCGACATCGGTCTGCGGGCCGGTGCAGCCGAGGTCGGCGTTCGCGCAGGTGTAGAGCACCGTCGGGTCCTGCGGCGTGTTGATCCAATCGATCGCGCCGTTGCCCGTGACGTCGTCCGGGTTGGGGATGAACATGCCCGTCCAGTCGAGCTTGCCGGCGGCGAGGAGGTCCTGCGCGGTCTGGTTGTTGTCGACGGCGATGTACTGCACCTTCTTCACGGCGAGCTCGTCCGCACCGCGGTAGTTCTCGTTGGCGACCAGCGTGTAGGACTCGCTGGTGGTCTTGTCCACGACGTACGGCCCGGAGCCGACGGGCTCCTCGTTCGCGAAGTTCGCGAAGTCGGTGACATCCTTCCAGATGTGCTCCGGGAGGATGTAGCTCGAGCCCATGCGCTGGAACTCGGTGGTGTACTGGGCGCTCGAGTATGTCAGGACCGCGGTCGTGTCGTCGGTCGCCTCGGCCGAGACCAGCCCGTTGCCCTCGGGGTTGTTCGCCTCGTACTGGAAGGAGAACACGACGTCGTCGGCGGTGAGCGGCTCGCCGTCGCTCCACTTCAGGTCGGGCTTGATCTTGACCGTGATCTGGGTGCCGTCCTCGTTGTACTCGAACGAGTCGCCGATCAGGCCGACCGGCTCGGCGTCCTTCGTCTTGTTGTAGAAGAACAGGGGCTCGTAGATCGGGCCGAGCGCGCCGTGGAGCACGGTCGGCGCGAACGGGTTGTAGTTCGCGGTGATCGGCGTCTGGCTTCCCGCCCAGACGCGCAGCGCACGGTCGCCGTCGGCGTCGCCGCCGTCGCCCCCGCCACTGCCACAGGCCGTCAAGCCCAGGGCGAGGACCGAGGCCCCCGCGACCGCCGTGAGCGCGATCTTGCGCTTTCCGTTACGGATCATTCGTCATTTCCTCTCGGTGCTGCACTGCAGGAGGGATTCTCCGGTTGGAGCCGAACCCCGGACGGGGTTCACGGGAACCCCGGGAGGTGGCCTGCGGGCCGCCCTCGAAGGGGTTTGTTAGGACAGTAACCTAACAAACCCGCCGCGAGGGGACAAGCGTTCTCGCGTGGGGGAGATAACGTTTCGGACTCGACGCCAGGAGTCGTCACACACTCGCACTAAAGGTCCGGATGACACTAAGATCGAGGCGGAGGTTAAGGTGCCTATGACTCGAAGTGCGGACATCCGCGTCGCCGTCTCGACGGTGATCCTCACGCTGCGGCGCAGCGGCGACGGTGCCGCCGTCCTCGCCCTCCCCCTCGTGCGCCGCACCCGAGAGCCCTTCGCGGAGCGGTGGGCCCTCCCCGGGGGCTGGCTCACGGCCGCGGAGTCCCCCGTCGACGCCGCCGCCCGCACGCTCGCCGAGACCACCGGGCTGTCGCCGACCTACCTGGAGCAGCTGTACGCCTTCGGAGCCGTCGACCGCTCCCCCACCCGCGTCATCTCCCTCGTCTACTGGGCGCTGCTGCGACAGGACGACGTCGAAGCGCAGATCGCCGCCCACCGCGCCTCGGGACGCGCCCCGGAGAACGTCGAGTGGTTCGACGTGGACGATCTCCCCGCCCTGGCCTTCGACCACCGCGAGATCGTCGAGTACGCGCTGTGGCGACTGCGCAACAAGGTCGGCTACAGCCGGGTGGCCCAGGGCTTCCTGCCCACCGAGTTCACCCTCGCCGAGCTGCGGGAGGCGTACGAGTCGATCCTCGGACGACCGCTCGACCCCGCGAACTTCCGGCGACAGGTGGAGACCGCCGGCAACCTCACCCGCACCGACCGCTTCCGCACGGGCAGCCACCGGCCCGCCCGCCTGTACCGCGACGACACCGACCTCGAGCTGGCCGACCGCGGCCCGCTCCGCCCCGAGGAAACGAGGATCCGATGAGCATCACCTTCGTCCCGACGCCCGCCGTTCCCCCGTCGGATCCGTCCGTCGACCACGCGATCCAGGCCATCGTCGGCGGCGCATCGACCGACGCCACCTGCACCACCGACCTCGCCGTCGGCCCGTGGGACTTCGACACGCGACCGGGCTACGGACCCGGCTCGTCCATGGGCGACGTCATCCCGACGGGTGCGCCGCGACAGGGCGAGCTCCCCGCGGCGTACCGCGAGGCGGACGAAGCGGAACTCCACCGCCGCATCGATGCGGCCAAGACGGCACTCGGCGACCGGGTCGTGATCCTCGGACACTTCTACCAGCGCGAGGAGGTCGTGACGCATGCCGACGAGGTGGGCGATTCGTTCCAGCTCGCCACCGCCGCCACGATGCGGCCGGAGGCGGAGGCGATCGTCTTCTGCGGCGTGCACTTCATGGCCGAGACCGCCGACCTGCTCTCTCAGCCGCACCAGTCCGTCGTCCTGCCGAACCTCGCGGCCGGGTGCTCCATGGCCGACATGGCGGACATCGACCAGGTCGAGGAGTGCTGGGAGCAGCTCGCCGACGTGCTCGGCGACCTCGACACCCCGGACGCCGACGGGCGCGTGCCCGTGATCCCCGTCACGTACATGAACTCCTCGGCGGCGATCAAGGGCTTCGTCGGCCGACACGGCGGCATCGTCTGTACCTCGGCCAACGCGACGACCGTGCTCGAGTGGGCGTTCGCCCGCGGCCGCCGGGTGCTCTTCTTCCCCGACCAGCACCTGGGACGCAACACGGCGAAGGCCCTGGGCGTACCGCTCGACCGGATGCCGATGTGGAACCCGCGGCGAGCGCTCGGCGGATCCACGCCGGACGAGCTCGTCGACGCGCAGGTGATCCTCTGGCACGGCTTCTGCTCCGTGCACCGGCGCTTCACCGTCGCCCAGATCGACCAGGCCCGCACCGAGCACCCCGGGGTCCGCGTGATCGTCCACCCCGAGTGCCCGATGGAGGTGGTGGACGCCGCGGACGAGGCCGGGTCGACCGAGTACATCCGCCGCGCCATCGCCGACGCCGTCGAGCCGACGACCTTCGCGATCGGCACGGAGATCAACCTCGTGCGGCGCCTCGCTGCGCAGTATCCGCAGCATCGGATCTTCTGTCTCGACCCGGTCGTCTGCCCCTGCTCGACTATGTACCGGATCCACCCCGGCTATCTCGCCTGGGTGCTGGAGGAGCTCGTGGCCGGGCGGACCCCGAACCGGATCACAGTCTCGCCCGACGTCGCCGACCCGGCACGGATCGCCCTGGAGCGCATGCTGGCCGCCAAGCCCCCGGCCACCGCCGGCGTCCGATGAACGTCGTCGTCGTCGGTTCGGGGATCGCGGGGCTCACCGCCGCCCTGCACGCCCACGAGGCCGGGCACACGGTCACCGTGGTCACGAAGGGGACACTCGGCGACGGGTGCACCCCGCTCGCCCAGGGAGGGGTGGCCGGGAGCTACGGGCCGGGCGACGGTCCGGTCGCCCACGCCGCCGACACGATCACCGCCGGGGCGGGCCTCGCCGACCCCGACGCGGTGGACGCCCTCGTGAGCGACGGCGCCGCCCGCATCGCAGAGCTCGTCGCCCGCGGGGTCTCCTTCGACCATGCGGAGGACGGCTCCCTCGCCCGGGGGCGCGAGGCCGCGCACACCCATGCCCGCATCCTCCACGCCGGCGGCGACGCGACGGGCGCCGCGATCGCCGCGGCGCTGTGCGCCGCCCTCCGCCGCACGTCCGTCCTCGTGCGCGAGCACGCGATGCTCGTCGACCTCCGCCCGCACGCCGGACGCGTGCGCGGCGTCGCCCTGCTCACCGCGGAGGGGCCGGTGGAGCTGGATGCGGACGCCGTGATCCTCGCGACGGGAGGGGCGGGGCAGCTCTACGCCCACACCACGAACCCGGAAGGGGCCACCGGCGACGGCATCGCCGCCGCGCTGCGCGCCGGCGCCGCGGTCGCCGACCTGGAGTTCGTCCAGTTCCACCCGACCGTCCTCCCCGGCATCCCCGTCTTCCTCCTCTCCGAAGCCGTCCGCGGCGAGGGCGCCGTCCTCCGCGATCGCGACGGGCGACGCTTCGTCTTCGACAGTCACCCCGACGGGGAACTCGCCCCCCGCGATGTCGTCGCGCGGGCCATCGCCCGGCAGGCCGCGGTGCAGGGGACGCCGGTGCACCTCGACGCGACGGAGCTCGGGGCGGACACGCTCGCCCGCCGCTTCCCGACGATCGACCGCGTCACGCGGACCCGCGGCCACGACTGGTCCCGGGAACCGCTGCCCGTGACCCCGGCCGCGCACTACCTCATGGGCGGCGTGATCACCGATCTGCACGGCCGCACCACGCTCCCCGGGCTCTTCGTCGTCGGGGAGGCCGCGCGCACGGGCGTGCACGGGGCGAACCGGCTCGCGTCCAACTCCCTCCTCGAAGGCGCCGTCTTCGGCGCCAGGGCGGCGGCCGCTCTCTCCGAACCGTGGCCGCCCCCTCACCGCACGGCGCCCTCCGCCCCGGGGGCGAACCCGCACCCGCACGACGTCTCCGCTCCTGCCTTCGACCGTGCCGCGCTGCAGCGGCTCCTGTGGGACGAGGGAGGACTGCGGCGAACCGGCCCCGGCCTGCAGCGGGCGCTCGGGATCGTCCGCGCCTGGACCGTGGGGACGCCGCCCGCCCACGACGTCCGCACACACGAGGACAGGAACCTGCTGCTGCTCGCCGACGCCACCCTCCGCGCGGCTCTCGCCCGGACCGTCTCGGTCGGCGCCCATCACCGCGACGACCCTGCTCCCGTGCCGCCGATCCCCGCGCACCCCCCGATCCTGGAGACCGCCTGATGCTCACCCGCGCCACCCTGCACCGCGTCGTCGGAGCCGCCCTGGAGGAGGACGCCCCATGGGGCGACCTCACCAGCACCACCCTCCTCCCCGCTGACGCCACCGCCACCGCCGACCTCGTCGCCCGCGAGGACGGCGTCTTCAGCGGCGGCGAGGTGTTCGCCGCCGCCTTCCTCCTCACCGACCCCGCCCTGACCGTCGACCTGCACGTGGGTGACGGCGACGCGTTCGCGGCCGCCGACGTCCTGGCCACCGTGACCGGTCCCGCCCGCGCCGTCCTCACCGCCGAGCGCGTGGCCCTCAACTTCGTCCAGAGGATGTCCGGTATCGCGACGCTCACCGCCGCGTACGTCCGCGCGATCGACGGGACGACCGCCCGGATCGCCGACACCCGCAAGACGACGCCGGGGCTCCGGGCCTTCGAACGGCACGCGGTCGCCTCCGGCGGTGGTCGCAACCACCGGTACTCGCTCTCGGACGCCGTGATGGCCAAGGACAACCACCTCGCCGTCCTCCGGCGATCCGGTCTCGACCTCGCGACGGCCCTCCGCGACGCCCTTTCGCGGCTGCCGCATACGGCGCACGTCGTGGTCGAGGTCGACCGCCTCGACCAGATCCCCGCCGTCCTGGACGGCGGGGCCCACACCGTGCTCCTCGACAACTTCTCGCTCGCCGACCTGCGGGAGGGCGTGGCGCTGATCGGCGGACGCGCGACAGTGGAGGCCTCCGGCGGCGTCGACCTGGCGACAGTGCGCGCCATCGCCGAGACCGGAGTGGATGTCATCTCCGTCGGTGCCCTGACCCACTCGGCCCGCGCCCTCGATCTCGGCCTCGACCTGCGGATCGACTGAGGCCGTGCTGTACCTCGACCACGCCGCGACCTCGCCCGTGCGCCCGGAGGTGCGGGAGGCCATGGAGCCCTACCTCACCGAGATGTTCGGCAACCCCGCCAGTCACCACACCGCGGGCGAGGCGGCGGCGCGCGCGCTGGAGGACGCCCGCGCCCGCGTGGCACGCGTCTTCGGGGTGCGCACCGGCGACGTCGTCTTCACCGCCGGCGGGACCGAGGCGAACAATCTGGCCGTGAAGGGCCTCGTGCTCGGGGGGCTCACGTCGGGTCGTCGACGCCTCGTCGTGTCCCCCATCGAGCACGAATCGATCCGCGAGTCCGCCGCCTACCTCGCCCGCTTCCACGACGTGAGCGTGTCGATGCCGTCCGTCGATGCGACGGGGCGGGTCAGCCCCGCCGCCCTCGACGCGGTGCTCACGGACGACACCCTGCTCGTGTCCGTCGGGCACGCGAACAACGAGATCGGCACCGTCCAGGACGTCGCCGCGCTCCGCGAGGTCGCCCGCGCTCAGGGTGCACTCCTCCACGTCGACGCCGTGCAGTCGGCCGGATGGCTGGCCCTGGACGGCCTGGACGCGGACGCCGTCTCGATCGCCGGTCACAAGCTCGGCGCCCCTAAGGGCACGGGGGCGCTGGTCGTGCGCGGCCGGCTCCCCCTGGAGCCGGTGCTCCACGGGGGCGGCCAGGAGCGGGGGCGACGCTCCGGCACCGTCGACGTCGCGGGCGCGGTCGGACTCGCGACCGCCCTGGAACTGGCGGAACGAGGGCGCGCGGGCACGGTCGCCCTGGTCGGTGCCACGACCTCGCGCTTCATCGCGGCCGTGCGGCGGCTCATCCCGGAGGCGGCGGTCACGGGGCACCCCGTGCACCGGCTTCCCGGCACCGCGAGTTTCACGATCGCCGGGGTGGGCGGTGAGGCGGTGCTCCTCGAACTGGAACGCCGCGGGGTGATCTCGTCCAGCGGCTCCGCATGTGCGGCCGGGAGCGACGAGCCCTCGCCCGTGCTCCTCGCCTGCGGCATCGCCCCCGAGGTCGCACAGACGGCGGTGCGGTTCACGTTCGGGCGCTCCCCCCTCCCGGCCGACGCCCCCGAACGCCTGGCCGCACTCGTCTCCGCAGCGGTCGACGCGGTCCGCCGGTGACCACCGGCTCTAGACTCGGGTCGTGACCGCCCCCACTCCGATCGTGACGATGATCGTGCCAGGGCGCGACATCGCCGCGTTCGCCCCCGCCGCCCTCGACTCGCTCCGCGCGCAGACCGATCAGCGCTGGCGCGCCGTCCTCATCGACGACGGCTCCGTCGACGACACCCGGGCGGTCTTCGCCGCCGCGGCCGCCGCGGACGACCGCTTCACCGTCGTCCGCCACGACGCGTCGATCGGACTCGGTGCCGCACGCAACGTCGGCCTCGGCCTCGTCGACACCCCCTTCACGGGCTTCCTCGACGCCGACGACGAGCTGACGCCGCGTGCCCTGGAGCACCTGATCGGCACCCTGGAGCGCACCGGGAGCGACTTCGCCGCCGGCGCGTACGTGCGGCTGCGCCCCGCCGGCGACGGCTACGCCGCGGGCCGCGTGCAGCCCTGGGTGGCCGCAGCCACCACCCCTGCTCGTCTCGGCACCACACTCGACGCCCACCCGCAGGCGGTGTCGAACATCGTCGCGTGGTCCAAGGTGAGCCGCACGGAGATGTGGTCCGCCCTCCGGTTCCCGGAGGGCGTCGCGTACGAGGATCAGGTCGTGGCGCAGACCATGTACACGCGGGCGCGTGCCTTCGACGTGCTGCCCGAGGTCGTCGTGCGCTGGCGTGTGCGCCCGGACGGCACGTCGATCACCCAGAGCAAGGCGCAGCTTCCCGTGCTCCGCGACTACCTCGCTGCGCTCCGCGGCGGCATCCGCGTGCTGCAGGAGGCGGGAGCGCATGCCGCCGTCACCGCCCGCCTCGACCTCATCCTCGCGATGGACATCGCCCCTCTGCTCGAGATCGCCGGCACGCATCCCGACCCGGCCTACGCCGCCGAGGTCTCGGCCTTCCTCGCCGACCTCCGCGCACTGCCCGAGTACGCCGACGCTGATCCGGACCCCACGCTCGCCGATGCCCTCACCTGGTGAGGCCCACCCGAAGGACTCCGACGACATGACCGCGTACCTCCGCTCCCTCTTCTCCCTCGACGGCCGCACCGCGGTCGTGACCGGCGGAAGCTCCGGCATCGGGCAGGGCATCGCGACCGCGCTCGCCCGCGCGGGCGCGGCCACGGTCGTCGTCGCCCGCGGCGAGGAGCGCATCGCCGCGACCGTCGAGCAGCTGCGCGCCCACGGCTGCCGTGCCGCGGGGGTGGTCGGCGACCTGGGATCCCGAGAGGGCATCCACGCCGTCGCAGAGGAGGCAGCGGTACCGTTCGGCGAACCCGACATCGTCGTCCACTCGGCCGGCATCAACATCCGTCCGCCGTTCGCCGAGATCACCGAGGCGGACTGGGACGCGACGATGACGGTCAACGCGCTCGCCCCCTTCCTCCTCGGTCAGCACTGGGCGCAGGGCATGGCGGCGCGCGGGTACGGGCGGCTCATCCACATCAGCTCGCAGCAGGCCCACCGGGCGTTCGTGGGCAGCGGGGTGTACGGCGCCTCCAAGGGTGCGGTCGAATCGCTCATGCGCTCGGAGGCGGAAGCGTGGGGCGGCACCGGGGTGACGAGCAACACGCTCGTCCCCGGATTCGTGCTGACGCCGTTGAACGCGCGGCTGCAGGAGGACCCCGGGGCGATCAACGCGCTCGCGGCGCGGACGATGATCGGACGCAACGGACTCCCGGAGGACTTCGCGGCCGCCGCGGTGTTCCTCGCCGGCCCCGGTTCGGCGTACGTCACCGGTCAGTCGCTGTTCGTCGACGGCGGCCTCTCCGTGCACTGACGCACTCCGGCGCCGCCCGGCTCTCAGACCTCGCTCGGTCGGGGGCGGGAGTCGGCGTCCGACTGCGTCGGGAGCGGCACGCCGGTGGTCAGCGCGACGACGGCATCGGCGGCGGCGGAGTCCTCCGGTTCACGATCCGCCCGTCGGGGCGCGAGACCGGCCTCGAGGCCGCCTTCCGCCGCCAGTTCCCTCTCCGCGTCGATCTCCGCCTCGCGCTCGGCGTCCAGCACCCGCGACGCGGCGATCTGCTGCGCCGCGAGCTCGGCGTAGAGGCCGCCCTGCGCGAGCAGCTCCGCGTGCGTGCCGGACTCCACGATGCGCCCGGCCTCCAGCACGTGGATGACGTCCGCGCCCATGACCGTCGAGAGCCGGTGCGCGATCGAGAGGGTCGTGCGCCCCTTCGCCGCTTCGTCGAGGGCCTCCTGCACCACACGCTCGGACACGGTGTCCAGCGCGGAGGTGGCCTCGTCCAGCAGGAGGACGGGCGGATCCTTGAGCAGCACACGGGCGATCGCGATCCGCTGCTTCTCTCCGCCGGAGAGGCGGTAGCCGCGCTCGCCCACGACGGTGTCGTACCCGTTCTCGAATCCGGCGATGATGTGGTGGATGTTGGCGGCGGTGCAGGCGGCGACCAGTTCGTCGTCGGTCGCGTCCGGCTTGGCGTAGCGGAGGTTCTCCCGGATCGTCGCGTGGAACAGGTAGGTCTCCTGGGAGACGATGCCCACGTCGTCGATGATCGACTCCTGCGTGAGTGCGCGCACGTCGGCGCCGGCGAACAGCACCGCACCGCCCTTCGCCTCGTACAGCCGCGGGGCGAGATAGAGGATCGTCGTCTTGCCCGCCCCCGACGGCCCCACGAAGGCGACGTGCTGCCCCGGCTCGGCCACGAACGAGACACCGTGCAGCGTCGGGCGCGAGTCGGCGGCGGCGTCCGGATAGCGGAAGACGACGTCGCGGAACTCGATCCTCCCGCGCGGCCCGGGCGCCTGCGCCACCGGGATCGCATCCGGCGCGTCCGTGATCTCGGGCACGAGGTCGACGTACTCGAAGATGCGGGCGAAGAGCGCGGAGGAGGTCTGCAGGTCGAGCGAGACGCGCATGAGTCCCATGAGCGGCATGAGCAGTCGCGCCTGGACCGTCGTGAATGCCACGATCGTGCCCGCGGTGATCGCCCCCGTGCCGCCCGCGATGAAATAGCCGGAGACGAGGTAGATGACAGCGGGGACGCTCGCCATGATGACCTGGACGACCGCGAAGAACCCCTGCCCGCTCATGGCCCGGCGTACCTGGAGGCGCACTTGATTGCGGTTCTCCTCCTGGTAGCGGGCGGATTCGGTGCGCTGCCGGTTGAACGCCTTCGACAGCAGCACGCCGGAGACGCTCAGCGTCTCCTGGGTGATGGACGTCAGCTCCGACAGCGACTCCTGGGTCTCCCCCGCGATGCGGGCCCGCACCTGACCGACCCGGCGCTGGACGAGCACGAGGAACGGCATGAGCACGACGGCGATGAGCGTGAGCCGCCAGTCGATGAGGATCATCGCGACGAGCGAGGCGATCACCGTCACGGCGTTGCCGAGGATGCTGGTGACGGTGTTCGTCAGCACGCCGGAGACACCGCCGACGTCGTTCTGCAGCCGCGACTGGATGACGCCGGTCTTGGTGCGGGTGAAGAAGCCCAGCTCCATGGACTGCAGGTGCTCGAACAGGCGGACGCGGAGGTCTCCGGTGACGCTGTTGCCCACCGTCGCGGTGAGCCAGGTCTGGACGACGCCGAGCACCGCGGAGAAGAGGAACAAGCCGACCATGCTCCCGACGAGGACGCCGAGGAGGGACAGGTGCGGGCCGCCCCCGTCGACGGGGAACAGCGCGTCGTCGAAGATGCGCTGCACGAGGAGGGGAGGGATGACGGCGATGCCCGCTCCCAGGACGACGAGGACGCCGGTGAACAGGATACGCCAGCGGTAGGGACGGAACAGCGCCACCACCCGGGTGCCGAGCCCGTCGATCTTCGGGGCCTCCGCGTTGAGCCGGCGCTGGGCGCTCTCGTCCACGCCGCGGAAACCTCCGCGCGGGCCTCCGCCCATGCCGCCCATGCTCATGGCGCCAGCGTACCCACGACGACGGACACCGCGGGCCGTCGCCTCCGCTCACGGCAGATATATCGCAGGGATCGGAATGAAATGTCCGACCGACCCGTTACGCTGAAGGACTCTCGCGAACTCTCGCACCCTCTTCTTTCTTCCGATGCCCTGGAGGCCGCCCATGTCTGCCGTCGATACCGGCTCCATCACGACGCCCCCCGCATCGAACGGGGAGATCCCCCGTAAGGACATGCGGGTCATCTGGCTGCTGCTCGTCGCGGCCTTCGTCGCCATCCTCAACGAGACGACGATGGGCATCGCGATCCCGCACCTGAACACCGACCTCGGCATCCCGCCGGAGCTCGGGCAGTGGCTCACGAGCGCGTTCATGCTCACGATGGCGGTGGTCATCCCGACCACCGGCTTCATCCTGCAGCGCTTCACGACGCGGCAGGTGTTCATCGCCGCGATGACGGCGTTCTCGCTCGGCACGCTCGTCGCACTCGTCGCCCCTGGGTTCTCCGTGCTGCTGGTCGGGCGCGTGATCCAGGCGGCCGGCACGGGCATCATGATGCCCCTGCTGATGACGACGATCATGAACGTGGTCCCCGCGCAGTCCCGCGGCCGCATGATGGGCCGCGTCGGCCTGGTCATCTCGCTCGCCCCGGCCATCGGCCCGACGCTCGCCGGCGCCGTCCTCGATGCGTTCAACTGGCGCGCGCTGTTCGCGATCGTGCTGCCCATCGCCCTGATCTCCCTCGCCATGGGCGCCAAGTGGATGACGAACCTCGGTGAGACGCGCAAGGCTCCACTGGACGTGCTGTCCATCCCGCTCGCGGCGCTCGGCTTCGGCGGCATCGTCTTCGGCCTCAGCCAGTTCGGCGGCGAAGGCGGGTCAGGGGGCACGACGGGCGTCATCGCCCTGGTCGTCGGCGCGGTCTCGCTCGCGCTGTTCGTCTGGCGTCAGCTCGTCCTGCAGCGGGTCGACGACGCGCTGCTCGACCTGCGGGTCTTCCGCTCCGCGAACTTCTCGCTCGCCGTCATCATCATGACCATCCTCGCCCTGTCAATGTTCGGCACGCTGACCCTGCTGCCGCAGTACCTGCAGAACGTCGCGGGTCTCACCGCCCTGGAATCGGGACTCATCCTGCTTCCCGGTTCGGTGCTCATGGGCCTGCTCGGCCCGGTCATGGGACGCGTGTACGACGCGAAGGGCACCCGTCCGCTGCTCATCCCGGGCACGATCCTCGTGTCCGCTGCCCTGTTCTTCTACTCGACGGTCGGCGAGCACACGGTGTGGTGGATGCTGATCATCGTGCAGGCGGCCATGTCGGTCGGACTGGCGATGTCCTTCACGCCGCTGTTCTCCTCGTCGCTGGGGTCCTTGCACCGCTCGCTGTACTCGCACGGCTCCGCGGTGCTGAACACGCTGCAGCAGGTCGGCGGGGCGGCCGGGGTCGCCCTGCTCACCGTCACGTACTCCGCCATCCTGCACGCGGGAGAAGACGAGGGTCTGTCCCGCGCCGTGGCCGGGGCACCGGGGGCGCGGACGGCCTTCCTCATCGCAGCGATCATCTCGCTGGCGGCGGTGGCTCTCAGCCCGCTGGTGCGCAAGCCCGCCGACGACATCGGCGACGGAGCGCCCGGCGGTCACTGACCGCCTGTCAGCACCGACGGCGTCTGCCGCTCACTGCGTCTTCGGCGCGGGGATGTGGCAGACGCCGTTGCTGCAGTAGCCGACGGCGTCGCCGTCCAGAAGCTCGATCGCTCCCGGCAGCGGCTGCAGCCCGAGCGGCGCTTCCTGCCCGGCGTTCTCCTGCTTCGAATCGGTCATCCCTCGATCGTACGCCTGCCGCGGGCGTCCGGCTCCGGTCGCCCTTCCGCCGGCCCCGGATGCGGCGTATCGTTCCCCGCGAGGCGGGCGCTCGCCCCTCCTGCGCGCCCGGCCGGAGTCGAGGAGCGGCCATGATCATCCATCCCCCCGAGCCGGCGACCGCCACCGGTCACGTCGCCGCGATGTACGACGGCGACCTCGCCGAAGACGGCATGGTCTTCGCGCACACGCGGGCGATGGCCATGAACCCGGACGCTCACGCCGCCTTCGAAGCGCTGATCCACGCGATCGTGCCGTCCATCGGCGTGCGGGTCTATGAGGCCGCGACGCTGGGCGCGGCGCGTGCCATCGGCTCCGCGCACTGCCTCCTCGCGCACGGACGCCGCTCCCTGCGCGCGGGCGTCGTCGACGAGGCGGGGCTCGCGGCGTTCGCGGACGGGGACGACGCCGCCTTCACCGCCTCGGAGCAGGCGGTGATCCGCTTCGCGACACGTCTGTCGACCGACCCGGCCGCGATGACCGACGCGGACACGCAGGAACTGCGGGACGCGGGGTTCACCGACCGGCAGATCGTCGACATCGCCCTGGCGGCGGCCGCGCGCAACCATTTCAGCCGGGCGCTGCTCTCCCTCGCGGTGCCCGTCGAGAGCGTGCCCGGGCTCGACCCCGCCCTCGGGGCCGCCCTGACGCGCGCCGCGTCGTCGCCGACAGGGGATCGATAGCCGCGCCCCATAATCTGGAGGGATGTTCCGACGATCCCTCGCCCGCGTGTACTGGGCCGTCAGCCGATGGAGGCTCGTCGCCGACGCCGCCCCCACGCGACCGACCGTCCTGATCGGCGCACCCCACACCTCGAACTGGGACTTCGTCCTCATGCTGGCCATCGCCTGGCGTCTCGGCATCGACGTCCACTGGCTGGGTAAGAAGAGCCTGTTCCGCGGGTGGCGCGGGCCGATCATGCGCGGTCTCGGCGGGATCCCCGTGGATCGCTCGGACCCGGCGCGGGTGGTCGGCGAGGTCGTCGACCAGGTGCACGCTGGGACGGTCTTCGGACTCGTCGTCACGCCCGACGGTACACGGGGCGGCAACGAGTACTGGAAGAGCGGCTTCTACCGGATCGCCCGCGCCACCGGCATGCCGGTCACCCTCGGGTTCGTGGACCGGAAGACCATGACCACCGGTCTCGGGCCGACGATCGACCTCACCGGTGACGTCGCGGCGGACATGGACCGGATCCGGTCGTTCTACGCCGACAAGCACGGCGTGCGCCCCGAACGTCGCACCGAGCCGCGGCTGCGCGAGGAGACCGCGGAGGCCTGACGGCTCCTCAGTCCTCCTCGGGTGCAGAGGCGTGGGCGCGGGCATACGCGAGGTCGTCGTCCGGCAGAGACTCGATCATCCCGACCACGGCGCCCGTGATCTCGCGGATCTCCTCGCGCACGTCCTCATCGAGATGCCCTGATGCGCTCCCCGCAACGGCACGTCGTGCGTCGTCGGAGAGTTCGGGCCACCATTCGTCGATGGGAGGAAGCGTCATCTCGGGTCCTTTCGCGACACGTGTCGGGCAGACCGTGCAAGGTCCTGGACATCGGCGGATCGTGCCCACGAGACTATCGCCATGACAGCAGAACGCCGCCGTGGCGCCGAGGAGCATGACGACCGCGCCGACGGCCGCGACGAGACCCCGAACGAACGCGCGGATCGCAACTGGGAAGAGCTGCTGCAGGAGCTGCGGGTGATGCAGACCGGCACGCAGATCCTCACCGGCTTCCTCCTCGCCGTGGCGTTCCAGCCGCGCTTCACCGACATGGACGAATTCCAGCGCGACCTGTACGTCGTGCTCGTCGCGCTCGCGGCGATCGCCACCATCCTCGCCCTCGCCCCCGTCGGCATCCATCGCGCTCTATTCGGCAGCCGGCTGAAGCCGGAGCTCGTCCGGACCGCCGCGCGCCTCGTCAAGATCGACCTGTTCGTGATCGGTGCACTCACGATCGGCGTCACGACCCTCATCGTCGACTTCACGGTGAGCCGCACCGCCGGGGTCGTCGCGCTCATCGCCTCGATGCTGCTCGTGGTGGGGCTGTGGATGGCGCTGCCCGGTCTGCTGCGCCGCGCCCGGTTGCGCGCTGCCGCAGACGACGAACCGCCGCCCCCGGCGCGGACGCGACGGTGACGGCGGTCGGACATCGTGCCGGTCAGCGGCCGGCGGGGCTGCGGTTTTCCGCGCTCACCATCCAGGCGAACTGCTCGAGCCGCTCGATGACGGCGTGCAGCAGATCGGCGGACGTCGGGTCCTCCTCGTCGACGGCGTCGTGCACATCACGCATCGTGGCGACAGCCGCCTCGAGGCGCGCCGTGACCAGGTCGATGGTCTCCGTCGTGGACACCTCGCCGGTCGGGAACTCGGGCAGCGTGGTCGTCTTCGCGATCGTCGCGCTGCGCCCGTCGGGCACGGCGTGCAGGGCACGCATCCGCTCCGCGATGGTGTCACTGAACGTGCGGGCGTCCTCAATGATCTCGTCGAGCTGACGGTGCGTGTCGCGGAAGTTGCGTCCGACGACGTTCCAGTGCGCCTGCTTGCCCTGCAACGAGAGCTCCAGGAGATCGACGAGGACGGCCTGCAGGTTCGCCGCGAGGGTCGGGGATGCCGTGAACCCCTTCTCCGCGTTCTGCTGACGCGTGGTCTTGACTCCCGCCTTCGCCGTCGCGTTCTTGCTGCTGGAGCTGCCGGACTTCTTGGTCTTCGTGTCTGCCATGGTGTGACCTCCTGCCGTCACGGTAACCGGCGCAGGCGCGCGGTTCGAGGGGGTTGACACCCGCCCGCCCCACCCCCGAACGTGAGGGGGGCAACAGGCTCATCGAGAGAGGCGGAACAGTGTCGGCAGCAGCACAGGAGGATCGTCCCGAGGTGGTCATCGCCCCTCTCACCGCGGCGGATGCGGGCGAGGTGCTGACGATCCAGCGTGCCGCCTTCGTCTCCGAGGCGGCGATCTACGGCAGTGTCGACATGCCTCCGCTGACGCAGACGCTCACCGAGATGGAGGCCGAGCTGACCTCCGAACGGGGTCTCGGCGCACGCGTGGACGGCCGCCTGGTCGGTGCCATCCGGTTCGTCGAGGACGGCGACCTGCTCCTGATCGGCCGGATCGCCATCGCGCCGGACATGCAGGGCGAGGGCATCGGCCGCAAGCTCCTCGAGGCCGCCGAGCAGGCCAGTGATGCCCGAGAAGCCGAGCTCTTCACCGGCAGCCTGAGCGAGGCGAACATCCGGCTGTACGAGTCGTGCGGCTACGAGGAGCGCGAGCGGGTGCCGCAGGGCGACGGCACCGCTCAGGTGTTCCTCCGCAAGCGACTGCGAGGTTAAGGGCAGCACCCCCGACCGCGCAAGGGGGTCGAGGGGATCCGGACGATGAGGAATCGTAGCCCGGACATGTCGCGACCGCGTCATGCCCCAACCGGAAAGGAGAGCCCGTGCTCACCCTCACCGACAACGCCACCGCCATCGTGTCGACCCTCGTGAGTCGGCAGAACGACGCGCCGGCCGCCGGGCTGCGCATCCACACCGCCGAGGCGCAGGACGACTCGGGCGCGGCCCGGCTCGCCGTCGCCGTGACCGCCGACCCGGAGCCCGCCGATCAGGTCGTCGAGTTCTCCGGCACCCGCCTGTTCCTCGACGAAGCCGCTGCCTCCGCGCTCGACGACAAGATCCTCGACGCGGGCGTGGACGACGAGGGCTCCGTGTCCTTCGCCGTGCTCCCTCAGGTCGCCTGAGACCTCAGACTTCGAACGCCGCGGCCTCCCCGGCCGCGGCGTTCGTGTGTCTGTGCCGGGTTCAGTCCCAGTCCAGGTACTCCTCGAGCACGACGGCCGTCTCGATGGGGTGCGTCATCGGGAAGAGGTGATCCCCGCCCTCGACGACCTTGATGCTGGCGCGCTCCGGAGCCGTGGCGCGGAGGCTCTCGGCGTTCGCGGCCGGGGTCACCTCGTCGGCCGTCCCCTGGATCAGCAGCACCGGGATCACGGGGGCGAGGGGCGTCTCCACGTCTTCCACGCCGAGCAGTGCGAGACCGTTCACGCGCTCCGGATGAGCCAGCGCGAACGACCGGGCGATCGTGCCGCCGAAGCCGTGTCCGCCGATCCACGTGTCGCCGAGGCCGATGTGGTCGATGACGGCGAGCGCGTCCGCGACGCGGTCCTCGATCGAGGTGTCGGCGTCATCCGCGCGATGGCCGATCCGCACGACGTGGAAACCGGCCTCCTCGGCCAGGTAGTGACCGACCACACCGAGCACGTCGGCGGCCAGGCCACGCTCCTGGATGAGCACGAGCTTGACCGGCCCGTCGCCCTCGTCGACGAAGGGGATGGCGCGGCCCTCGGGCTCGAAGATCTGGGTGTCGGTCATCGGCGTGGTTCTCCTCAAGCCGTCGGTATCAGGTTCGCAGGCGTGGTCCGCGCCGGACTCCTGCGACCGGGCACCGGGCGGGCGCCTGCGTCCAGCGTAGCCCGCCGGGGGACGAGCCTCCTCCTCGCATCCCCCGGCGGAGTCATCAGGCGGCGGCGAGCTCGCGCCACAGATGCGCGAGGGTCGCGGCGCCGCGGACGAGCATGCGCAGATCGATGCTCTCGTCGCTCGCGTGCCAGTGGTCCTCGGGCAGGCCCGTGCCCAGGAAGACGACCGGGGCGGCGAGTTGCTGGGACAGCAGATCGGCCGGCCCGCCGCCGGCGTTCCCCATCCGTCCCTGTACGGCGCGTCCGTAGCCGCGGGCGAGGGCGCGCTCCAGCGCATCGCGCATGGGGCCGGGAGGCGAGACGTACGGTTCCTGCGCGATGTCCTCGTCGACCTCCAGGCGGTAGGTCGCCTCTGGCGGCATCACGTCGGCGATGAAGGCGCGGAGCAGGTCGGCGACGTGGTGATTGCGCTGGCCCGGAACGGTCCGGATGCTCAGCGACGCCATGGCCTCCCGGGGAATGACGGAGCGCTCGATGCCATCCGGATCCCCGGCGAGCAACGAGATCACCTCGATGGCCGGCCGCACCCACAGCCGCTCCTTCGGGGTGAAGCCCTTCTCCCCCACGATGACCCTGGTCTCGGTGCGCCGGACCCAGTCCTCGGGATCGAACGGCAGCGCATCCAGCTCCTCCGCGCGCTCGTCGCTGAGCGGGGGCACATCCTCGTAGAAGCCGGGTATCGCGATGCTGCCGTCGTCGTGGTGCAGCCGTGCGAGCACTCCGGACAGCACGAGGGCCGGGTTGACGGTCACACCGGACGCGGCGCCGCTGTGCACGTCGCGGTCGGGACCCTGCACGGTCAGGGTCGCAGTCAGCGTCCCCCGCATCGACGTGACCGGGGCCGGGGAATCGACCTCCCACTGCAGGGTGTCCGAGAACACCACGAGGTCGCAGGCGAACCGTGCGGGTTCGGCCTCCAGCAGTTCTTTGAGATGGGGCGAGCCGATCTCCTCCTCGCCGTCGACGAGCAGCTTGAGGTGCACCCCGGCACCGGCCCCGTCCACGGCGGCGAGCGCTCGTTGCGCCCAGACGTGCGCGAGCGCCTGGCCTTTCGCGTCCGAGGCGCCACGGCCGTAGAGCCGTCCGTCCCGGAGCACCGGAGTGAACGGCTCCGTCTCGCTCCACTCCTCCGGCTTGGCGTGGCGGACGTCGTGATGCGTGTAGACGAGGACCGTCGGTGCCCCCGGCACGCCCGGCCGCTCGGCGAACACGGTGATCGCGTCACCGGCCGGCAGCAGCGTCGTCGTGAATCCCGCGTCGCGTAGCTCTCCGGCGATCCAGTGCGCAGACCGCACACCGTCCATGCGACGCTCGGGGTCGGCGGAGACGGAGGGGATCGCGACCCAGGTCGACAGACGTTCGACCATCTCGTCGACATGCGACCCGAGGAAAACGCCGATCGCGTCGTGCGCCGCCGCCGTCTCCTCTGTCATGAGGGACAGCCTGCCCGGCGGACCGCGTCTCCGGGCGGGGGTTGACGCCGTCGCCGCGCACCGGCTAACGGTCGCCGCGGCGCGGCGAACCGAGAGTGATTGTCCCAGGCGCATCCGGGTTTGGGAAGGCCCTGAGCCGACGGGCCGGGCAGGCGTTGCATGGCCAGCCCATCCCCAGAAGAGAAAGGCTCGATATGTTCTTCCATCGACAGGAACTCCAGTTCTCCGCGACGCCCGAGGCCCCCGACGCGGTCTACGCCCGCAAGCTGCAGGAGGTACTCGGCGGGCAGTACGGCGAGATCACCGTCGCCCTGCAGTACCAGTTCCAGGCCTGGAACATGCACATGCCCGGCAAGTACCGCGACCTCGTCTTCGGCATCGGCGCCGAGGAGATGGGACACGTCGAGATGCTGGCGGTCATGATCGCGCAGCTCCTCGAGAAGTCCCCGCTCGGCATCACCGAGGACGCCGTGCAGGACGACCCCACCGTCGCCGCGATCATCGGCGGCACCGACGTGCAGCAGGGCATCGTCGCCGGCGCGGGCGCCCGCCCGGTGGACAGCAACGGCAACCCCTGGCAGGGGTCGTACATCACCGCGAGCGGCAACCTCCTCGCCGACTTCATGGCCAATGCGAACGCGGAGATGCAGGGCAGGGTGCAGGTCGCCCGGCTCTACCACATGACCGACGACCACGGCGTGCGGGATCTGCTGAGCTTCCTCCTCGCCCGGGACACCATGCACCAGAACCAGTGGCTCGCCGCGGCCGAGGAGCTCAAGGCGGAGGGTGCCGAGAAGCTGCCCGTGCCGAGCAACTTCCCGCTGTCCAAGGAGTACCGCGACGTCTCCTACCAGTACCTCAACTTCAGCGACGGTCCCGCCGCCGCGGAGGGCACGTGGGCCTCCGGGCCGACCCCGGACGGACACGGCGAGTTCAGCTACCACGAAGGCCCCACCACCACGGCCGAGATGCCGCCGCCCACCCACCCCGACGCGCGCTTCTACGGCACCACCGAGCTGCCGAACGTCGTGGAGAAGGTGGCCGGCGCAGCGCAGGACGCGCTCCACAAGGAGTGAGCTGAGGGCTCCGGTCTCCGGAAGGGGCGGCCGCCGCGCACCCCGCGCCTCTCGGCCGCCCTACCGGACCCGGTCTGCGGGACGCAACTCCCTCGTGCCTCCGTCACCGCGTCGCTAGCGTCGACGCACACGGTCTCCGGCAGAAGGGAAATCCATGCTCCTCGGCAGCCTCACCTCCCCCTCGGATCTGCGCTCGCGGGCCGGGGCGACGCGATGACGCCGTTCACGGTCGAACCGTGGGCCGTGGGCATCGAGGGCGTCGACACCGCCCACCTCGCCCAGGAGGAATCGGTCTTCGGCCTCTCGAACGGCCACATCGGCTGGCGCGGCAACCTCGACGAAGGCGACCCCCGCGGGGTGGCCGGCAGCTATCTCAACGGCGTGTTCGAAGAGCATCCCATGCCGTATGCAGAGGACGGGTACGGCTACCCCGAGACGGGGCAGACGGTGATCAACGTGCCGAACGGGCAGCTCATCCGGCTGCTGGTCGGGGACGAACCGTTCGACGTCGAGCACGGAACCGTGCACGCGCACACCCGGCGCCTGGACCTCCGCGAGGGCACGCTCCACCGCGAGGTCGACTGGGAGTCGGCGGAGGGCCGACGGGTGCACATCAGCTCGACGCGTCTGGTCTCCCTGGAGCACCGGTCGCTGGCCGCCGTGCGCTACCGTGTGCGGGCTGTCGACGGCCCCCTCGCGGTCACCGTGCTGTCGGAGGTGCTCGCGAACGAGCCCCTTCCGATCACCCACGACGATCCGCGCGTGCAGGAGCTCCTCGCCCGTCCCCTGGAAGCCGTCGCAGCAGCGGAGCGCGGCGCGCGGAGCACGCTGCTGCACCGCACCCGCCGCAGCGCTCTGCGCGTGGCGGTGAGCGCGGACCACCTGGTGCAGGCGTCCGGGCAGGGCGCTCCGGAAGTGACGACCGAGGCGGACGGCGACCTGTCGCGCACGCGCATCCATGTCGATCTCGCGCCCGGCGAGGAGCTCGAGGTCGTCAAGCTCGTCGGGCACGAATGGTCCGGATCGCTCGCCCCGCAGACGCTGCGGGACCGCGCGGAGGAGGCGGTCGAAGAGGCCGCCCGCCTCGGCTGGGACGCCCTGGTCGAAGGGCAGCGCGCAGTCCTCGATCGGTACTGGGAGTGCGGCGACGTCCGCATCGACGGCGACGCGCGGCTGCAGCAGGCCGTGCGCTTCGCCCTGTTCCAGGTGTTCCAGGCGTCGGCACGCGCCGAGTCCCGGTCCGTTCCGGGCAAGGGCCTCACCGGCTCCGGGTACGAGGGCCACACCTTCTGGGACTTCGAGGCTTTCGTGCTCCCCGTGCTCACCTCGACCGCGCCGGACGCCGCGCTCCAGGCACTGCGGTGGCGCCACGCCACGCTCGATCACGCCAGGGAGCGCGCCCGGACGCTGGGCCTGCGCGGGGCGACGTTCGCGTGGCGGACGATCGACGGCCGCGAGAGCTCCGGATACTGGCCCGCCAGCACGGCGGCCTTCCATATCAACGCCGCCGTGGCCGGCGCCGTGATGCACTACGTGCGCGTCACCGGTGACGACGACTTCGAACGCGACGCGGGCACCGAGATCCTCGTCGAGACGGCCCGGCTCTGGGCCTCGCTCGGCCGCTGGGACGACGCCGGAGGCTTCCACATCGACGGCGTCACAGGTCCGGACGAGTACACCGCCGTCGTCGACGACAACGTGTACACGAACCTCTCGGCGCGCCGGAACCTCCGGGGGGCGGCGGTGGCCGTCCGACGCCACCCGGACATCGCCGGGCGGCTCGGCGTCGACGAGGACGAGGTCGCCGAGTGGGAGGCCGCGGCTTCCGCCATGACCGTGCTCTACGACGAGGACGAGCAGGTGCACGTGCAGTCGGCGGGATTCACCGCGCACGCGCGGTGGGACTTCGATGCGACCGCCCCCGACGAGTATCCGCTGCACAGTCACTTCCCCTACTTCGACCTCTACCGCAAGCAGGTGCTGAAGCAGGCTGACCTGGTCCTGGCGCTCTACACCGCGCACGAGGAGTTCACGTGGGAGGAGAAGGCCAGGGCGTTCGCCTACTACGACGCGCTCACCGTGCGCGACTCGTCGCTCTCCGCGGCGGCGCAGGCCGTGATCGCCGCCGAGGTGGGTCATATCGAGCTCGCGGCGGCGTACCTCGCGGAGCTCGCGGCCCTCGACCTGGACGACCTCCACGGCAACACGGACGAGGGACTGCACATCGCGGCCCTCGCCGGCATCTGGACGGGAGTCACGGCCGGGTACGGCGGCATGCGGGAGGGCGACGACGGCCTGTGCTTCCGCCCCCAGCTTCCGGACGGTGTCACCCGTCTCGCGTTCGGCGTGCGGCTGCACGGCTGCATCCTGCACGTCGACATCACCCCGGCGGAGACGACCTACCGGCTGAGCGCCGGAGAGCCGGTGACGATCCGGCACGCCGACCAGGAGGTCGTCTTGCACGCCGGAGTGCCGTCGAGCCTGCCGACGCCGGACCGCGTCGAGCCGATCACCCCGCCCCCGGTGCCGCCGCGCTGGCGGGAGCCGGGACGACCGCGCGCCGGTGACTGAGGCGATATCCGGCGCGTCTGCCATATCGAGGCGGCCCAGCGCAAGGCCCGTGGCGATGTCGGTGCGCCACCGTAGTGTGGAGCCGTGCCTGATTCCCCCCACCCCGCATCGGATGTCCTCTGGGCGTGCGTCGAGGACGGCTTCCATGTCGGAAGCCGCGGCGGAGACTTCCTCGGCTACGTCGACCGTCAGCCCGACGGCCGCTTCGCCGCGTTCTCCGCGTCCGCGCAGCCGCTCGGCCTGCACGCCACGTTGAGCGACGCCACCACGGAGGTCGTCGCCCACGCCGGCCCCTCAGAGGGCGACGCCGCCCTCGGCGCTCCGGAGCTGGTGCAGGGGTGACCGCGGCCATGGCCGACGGCGCGCTCCGCCTCGTCTACACGAGCACAGCGGCGCAGCCGTTCCGGGAGACCGCCCTGGAGCAGCTCCTGCAGCAGTCCCGTCGGTCGAATGCGACGCGGGACGTCACCGGGCTCCTCCTCTTCCGCGACGGGCGGTTCCTCCAGATCCTCGAAGGCCCCGCCGAGGCGGTGCGCCGCCTGGTGGACAGGATCGCGGAAGACCCGCGGCATCACGCGATGCGCATCCTCTTGGAGACCCCCATCGCTGCACGGCTCTTCTCGGACTGGTCGATGGGGTATCGGTCGTTCCGCACCGGCAGCACCGCGCCTCCCTCCGGGTTCCGCGACTCCTTCGACGACCTCGTCGGGGGCGACGATCTGCCCGCCAGGGAGCGCGCGCTGTTCGAGCTCACCCTGTGGTTCCGCACCCGCTCCGGCGCCGGAGCCCCCGTGCCCGCCGCGAGCGGTGCCACCGCTGCCGAGGGGGCACCGCTCCACGCATGAGCGAGCCTGCGAGCGAACCGGAGCCGTCACTCATCCAGCAGCGCATGGCGCTGGAGCGGCGGCGGAACTGGGGCGTCTACGCGATCGTGTTCTCGTCGGTGATGACGGTGGGCTGGACGGTCGCGTTCCTCCTCGATGCGCCCGCAGGACTGTGGCGCGTTCTCAGCATCATCGTGTTCGCTGCTGGGATCGTCGTCGGTGTCGTCGAGACCCGCCGCGCGAGGCGCGCCCTCCGTGAGTTCGAAGAACGACACGGCCGCGACGCGGGCGTGCGACGCTAACCGGCCCGGGTACCCCGCTCCTCACCAAGGCGCAGGCGGCGTCGCGTCAGATGCCGAACCCGATGCCGAATCCGCCGGAGAAGAGCACGGCGGCGAGACCCACGACCGCGAGCGCGACGAGCACCGCGTAGGAGAGGCCCCGCACGCCCCTCCAGGCGCGGTCCGACCACGCCGTCACGAGCAGCACCGCCACAGGAACGAGCATCAGGCCACCGAACAGGAGCGCGGGCGCGACCCGGACGTCCGGCGCCGGGCACGGAAGCGCGAGGGCGCACACCGAGGGCACCCCCTGGGCGAGCCACAGCAGCAGCCAGGTCGCGAGCAGGATGACGACGGGCGGCACCGCCCTCGACGCGAGGGTCGGCGGGCTCGATGCACGGGGCTCCATCCGGCCACTCTCCCAGCCGGACGCCGCCGTCGTCTAGTTGTTGAAGCGGAACGACTGACTACACCTCGCTGGGTGTTGCGCAGTCTAGTAAGCCCCGCGATTACGCGGATCGCGCACTGCGCGACCGTGCTCAATCTCGGGACGTACGGAGCATCCGGCGGACTGGATGCGGACTGGGGCGGTCATGGTCGAGGAACGCTGGTACACGTACAAGCAGGCGGCGGGCCGGGTGAGGTCGTCGGAGCGCACGGTCCGGCGGTGGCGTCGCGTCGGCATGCCCATGAGCTGGGAACTCATCGACGGCCAGCGAACGCGGGTCGTGCGCGAGGACGTGCTGCTCGCTTGGTGGCGCGATGCGATGGACAACAGCCCGGTCCATCAGCTGCGGATGCGGAAGCGGGCTAAGGAGGCCGGCGTCGCCTACGTGGCCCCGGTCCTGAAACCGAGGCCCAAGCCGAAGCTGGTTCCGACGCCGCGCGTCGAGCCCGACGACGATGAGGCGCCGTCGTGGCCGGCGCCGGCGCCCTTTCACGAGCCGCTCGACCACATGAGGCCCATGGCCGGCCGCGACGAGTTCGCGACCCTACTCAAGGCGACACGGGACAACCCGACCGGGTGCCGGGACGTCGACGAGTTCACGGCCGATCAGGTCACCGTCGAAGAGCAACGGGTACTCGCCGCGATCTGCGCCACATGCCCCGTGCTCGAGCTGTGCCGCGCCTACGCCGTGGCGACCAAGCCGACCTCGGGCTACTGGGCCGGGTCGCCCTGGCGTGAGCTATCGTCCGCGTCACCCGCGCCCTCGGCCGCGGACTCGACGAACGCGGCGTAGTCGAGACCGTGCGAGACGGGCATCACGCGCCACTGCATGTCGTGCGTGCTGTCGTAGTGGTCCGGTGACTCGAACTTCATGCGCGAGTGATCGCGGATCAGCATCATCTCGATCACCTGCGCGGCCGTAACCAGGTGCTCCTCGACGCGGTCACGATCGAACTGCGCCGGCGTCGAGATCTCGCCGGCGCCGAGATCGACGTAGAACCCACGCTGCTTCTCCTGGTTCGCGACCTTCGCCGCGGCGCGCGCCTCGGCCTGCCGCTCCGCGTGCCAGCGCGCCCAGTCGTCATCCTCGGGGCCCTCCGGGTAGTCGTCGCCCCAGAACGTGTCCAGGTCGCGACCGAACTCGTACGCGGCCGCGTACTTCGCGAGGTGATCGCGGGCGCTGCCCTGCGCGAGCTCGACGCCTTCCAAGCTGCGCTTGCTCCACGCCCGAGAGAACGTGTCGTAGACCGTCGTGGCCTTCCCGAGCTCCTCTTCGGCGAGGACCGTGAGAGCACGAGCACGCCCGATCGAGGCGGCCGCGAGTAGGAGGTTCGCGTCAGCGATCAGCCGAGTCGCGTTGTCCAACAGCGCGCGCCAGTAGGCGCGCGCTGTTGCGGGCGTGAGGATCATGGGTGGAGCGTAGCGTGCCGCACGCGAGCCGGGGCACTGCGTCAGCCGTCATCATCACCGCGAGACGCCTCGGGCTCAAGAGAATCATCACCGCAAGTCGCGCAGTTGTGTCACTCTTTTGTGCATGGTTGAACTGGTGTATCTGGACGAGACCGGATCAGTGGGACGAGGCGCGAGGAGGCAGCCCCTCCTTAGGCTCGTCGGTGTCGTCGTCAAAGAAGAGACTGTTGAACGTCTTGGCTCGAGGATGACGGAACTTGCGATGGAGCACCTCGGCTGGCGCCCCACGGATTTCGAGTTCCATGCATATGAGCTCTGGAACGCACGTGACCCCTGGGTGGGGAAGGAGCCAGCCGAGCTACTTGCTGCCTACGAGGCTGTGATCGCGCTGCTCGCCGAACTCGATATCTGGGTCGTCCATTCCGCGATCCGGAAGAGCGCCTTGCACGAGAGGTACGACGGACGGTACGACTCGAACGCATATCTCCTCGCCCTGCAGTTTCTTCTTGGCAAGCTAGACAACTGGAGGACGGGAGCGATGCGAATCGTGGTTGCCGATGAAGCGAAAGAGCACGAAACGCGCGCAATTCGCCTTGTTCGCGACATGCAGACATGGGGAAATGGGGTTGTCCCTGGCAGGCAGTTGCAGACGGTGATCGACTCGATGCACTATGTGGACTCTCGGGACAGCCCTGGAGTCCAGCTCGCGGACTTTGTTGCGTTCGTTCTTCATCGATCCACACTCCCAGGCCAAGGACATCCCGATGCCGACGCCGCAGTCGCGCGCATGCGCTCTGCGGTGGATGACCGTACCTATACCTGGCGCGAGCCGTGGCCCGCCGAACAAATCGAGTAAATGGTGTGCCCGACCAAATGACCGATGGTGTCTTGCCTCCGCGGTTCGAGTTCTCGTTCCTCGTCGGTGAGGTTGTGCGGAACGATGTCTTCGTGGAGACAGAGACGCGCGTGCTATGGGCCGAGATGGCCACCGCTGGCGTGGCATCGGGCAACTCCGCAACGGCCTTTGGCCGGCTCCTTCCTCTGGTGAGGAAGGCGGTGATGGACGAGCGCACGCCGACGCCGTTTCGAGAGGTCGCTGTGCCGGTCGTGCAGGCGGTCCAGGAGGCTCACCGCGAGCGGAACAGCCTCGTGCACGACCAGTGGGTTCAGTCCCCGTGGTCACCCGGTGAGGTGCGCGCGCTACGGCGACCCGAGCGGCGCCAGCTGTCCGAGCTCCGTGAGGTCGCGGATAGACTTCTCGAGCTCACTTGGAGGGTGCGCGGGCTCGCCGTCATCGCACCCGCCTGGTTTCCCCGCGAAGATGACGACGAGGCGAACGACGCAAATGATGGGGGCGGCGCGGACGCAGACGACCTTCACCAGTGGACTCGCGTGGCGATGGGCTTCATCGACTACGACGGCAACCAGGTGAGAGGCACCTCCGGGCCGGCATCGCTGCCGCCCGGATACTCGCGCGAGTAGGTCCGCCGCGTCGCCCCGGGCTATTGCGGAGACCACCTCGTGAGGCTATGGTCCGTTCTAATCGAGGGGAGGCGCTATGGCAGCGCAGCAGGCATTTGTGATACCGGTCGGCACTTTCTGGGTGGTGAGAGCAAACAGCGAGAACCTTGGTGACCTGCAACGTACTCAAGCCTCGGCGATCACGGTCGCACGAGAGTGGCTCCAGAACCACGGTGGCGGCGAGCTCGTGATCCTCGGTGAGGATGGCAAGATCAGGGCCAAGGACACCATCTATCCAGGCAACGACCCTCGCAACATTCGCGGATAGTCAACACCTCGGCCACGACCGCGATATGAGCGTGGGGCCGACCCCGCCCAGCGTCGGCCCCACAAGGTGTCTCAGGCGCCCCGCGTTGGCGCGCGGGGCGTGGTAGCTCCTGAGACGTCGTGCGCGCAGGCCCCAACCGGAAAGGACGGCGGGCAGGCAACGCGCACGAGAGTTATGTCACCGCGGATACGACGGCAACGGCGGCTGCGGCCCGTGGTCAGTCGCGAACACGGACTCTCCCGCCTCGCGAATCTCACGTGCTACCGCGGGAGCCTTCTGAGAGAACTCGACAGCACGGCGCTCCTGCACCTTGCGGTGCAGGACGGCGATGCCGTTGAGACGGAGGCCAGCGGACGCGAGTGCGAACCAGTCGAGGTGCGATGTCGTCTTTCCCTCGAGGTAGTACCGGCCGTTGTGCCCCCAGCTCTCGCCCTCGGCGAAGAGCACGGAGAAGTCCACGCCGGAGCTCCCCATCGGCTCGAGGCCGAAGGTGCGCGAGATGAGGATGCGGAACGAGGCGATCGGCTCCATCGCGAACCAGGACTTCTTCGCGGCTCGGTATGCGGCGATCGTCTCGGCCGGCTGGTCGACGATGAAGTCTGACGTGGTGTTGTACGTGATCCCGTGCCGCTGTGCCGCGTCGACGAGGGGCGCGGCGGCCTCATCGAAGTGCGGCTGCAGGCCGATGATGATCTCCTCGAGGAGCGGGACCGTGTCACGGACCACTTCCGCGCGAAGCTGGTCTTGCACCCGGCTCACGCCGGGAGTCATACCGGTCAGGGAACGAAGGTCATGACCATCGTGGCGCCGGATGGCGATGTGCGTGATGCGCTCTCGCAGCTCGTCGTCCGAGAGGTCGAGAACGCGGCCGCCGGGGATCTTCGCGTGTGCTTCGGCGACGTCGAACAGACGGAGGCCGCGGGCGAGCGGCTCCGGCACTGCGATGCCGAAGGCGTCACATCGCTGAGCGAAGACGCGCAGGCTGTCCCAGTTCATGCGTCGGCCTCGACCCTCTCAATGGCGTGCTGCTCGAGCAGGTGCTCGACGAGGGTCGGCCGCGTGCTCGCGGGGAGGTAGCCGTCGCGGTAGACGTACGTTTGGCCGCCACCTACGAGATCGGCGACAACGCAGGGCGCGACCACCCGATACTTGGCCTGGCCGTGGATGTAGCTGTTGATCGCCACGGTCACGCCTTCCCTGGCGTGGACCAGCCGGCCTTCGCGGCGAGCGCGTTGAGGGCAGCCTGTGTCGGTGCAGCGCGGCGCGGGGCCACGGTGGCGGGCGCCGCCCAGCCAGCACGAGCGGCGAGCGACGCCGGCGCCTTGGGCGCCGCGTCAAACGCTGCGAGCACCTGGTCGACGCCGGCGGACGCTGCGACGCCGAGACGGGCCGATACGGCGTTCACGAAACGCGCGGCGTCAGCGCGCTTGCGGTCGAGGTCCTCGACGGAGGGGATGCTCGCACGCGGATTGCGGTGCAGCGAGTTGAATGAACGAGTCACGAGTGCTCCCAGGAATGGAGGCGTTCACGCGCGGCCCCAGCCCGTCCGCGTGCTCTCCAACCAGGAGACTTCTGACCGTCGAAGCGAGCGACCCACACGGCCGATCACGCTCCCGTCGAGAACCACGATAACGCGCGTCGCCCCCGCGGGCGAGGATCGTCCCCCTGCGGCGCGGCGAGATACGGCCGCGCCTCGAGAAGCTGCTCGAGCTGCGCGTACACGTCACCCCAGATCAGCGCCCCGTCGGCCTCGTACAGGCGATCGACGTCAACGAACCGGGCGAAGTCCGCCGGATCGGCGAGGACATCGCGCAGCACGATGCCGAGCAGCATCCGGTTCTGTTCGGCGATCGCCGACTGCAGGCGGGTGAGCTGTGTTTCGGCCGCCCGTGCACGCCGCCGTAGGCCGGCCTCGATCTTCGAATGGTTGCGAGTGTCCATCAGAGGGCCCGAATCCGCGCGCGTGCGCGATGGGGGTGCCCAAATCGGGCGGGGAGAGAGGACCACACCCCGGGGCCCTGGTCCGCCCCCATCGCCGATGCTGGATTTCTTGCGGGGTGGGGGTCGGTGTGCTGGCGGATGGTCATGAGCGCGTTGCCTCGAGGGCTGTGGCGATTCGCTCGAGCGAGATCGCGATTGAGATGAGCGCTTGAGCGCTGGCCTCGGCGGTTTGGTTGTGGGCGAGGAAGGCCTGGGCCTGCTCGGTCTGTTCGTTCATGGGGTGTCCTTTGTGCTGGTTGACCTCGCCGGCGGCGAGGTGGTTGTTGATGAGTTCGCGGTTGACCTCGCCACCTCGCCCCCTTAAGGGGGCGGCGAGGTGACCGGCGTGCTCGCTGGCGAGGTAGCGGCGAGGTCCGGCGAGGTGGCGAGGTGAGGGATTGGGACGTGCACCTTCGCACCGCGAGGTCCTGGCACGACGACGGACAACGCACGCTGCTGTGCGACGTGCGTCGCCTGGCGAACGTCGCTGCGGGGAATGCCCTCGCCCTTCAGTGCTTCTTCGATCGCGGCCTGGCTGAGCCCGTTTGGGTTCGCGGCGAGCAGCTCGATGAGTGCGGCGAGGGCGACCTCGACGGCGGCGTCGCGCCTCGACATTCCGGTGACGCTCATGCGGCGGCGAGCGGGGTCGTACTCGAGCTGCGTCTCGGGCACGGACACGTCGCGACCGAACGCGGAGAAGAACCGCGGCGACATCGACGGGTCGTCGGGGCGTTCAAGGGTGATCTTCCACGTGACGTCGGGCCATCCGAGCAGGCGGGAGTCGCCGCGGGCGCGTTCGCCGGCGTGCCCCATGTGGTGCACGAGCACCGTCTCGCTGATCCCTGCTTCGGTCTTGAGTGCGTCGAGCGCGACGAGGAACTGGCCCGCGTCGCGATTCTCATCGAGGCCGAGCGCGTCGAGCACGGGGCGAAGACAGTCGAAGATCAGCACGTCGGCACCGCGCAGCACGTCGGCCCACCTGGCCCTGGTGGCCGGGTCGATGATGTCGAACGACGCGGTGCGGCCGCGGAGCGGGACGACGGACACGTGCTCGGGGTGCTGGATCTCTTGCTCGCGTAGCCAGCGTCGGAGGCCACGCGGGTCGAGCTCGTTGTCGATGAGCACGACCCGCGCGGGTTGGACGGCGAACGTGCCGAGGAACGCGTCGCCGTCGGCGAATGCCCGGGCGAGGTTGCCGATCGTGGTCGACTTCCCCGCCTTCGCCGGCGCGGGGAACAGCGCGTTCCCGCCGGTGGGGAGCAGCCGGTCGACGCGGTACTCGGCATCGACGTCGGGCTCGTCGAGGAACGCGTCTAGTCGAGTCGGCGCCGGGATCGTCGTTTCGGCGCTCTCTTCGGCGTCGAGCATCCGGCGGGCGTCGCGTCGGACACGGAGGCGCTGCAGTTCGTGCTCGAGGTCGGCGTCCGCGATCGCCGCCCGTTCCGCCGGCGTTGGTGAGAGCCGTTGGCGAGCTTGCTCGAGTGTGTAGTCGTACCCGCTTTCCAGTCCGGCATAGTCGACCCGTGCGCGCAGCGTCAGGCGCCCGTCATGCTCGCGCAGGCCGCCCGCCGTGCCCTCGACTTGCCCGGGGTGTCGGTAGGCAGCCAGGAACGGGCCCGTCGCCTCTGTGCGCCGCCAGCCGGCGAGCAGGTGATCCCACGCGGCGAGGTCCGCGGCGAACTCGTCGACGGGCCGCAGGAGGCTCACGCGTCCGCGCCACGGAGCACCGCGGCCTGATACATCGGAACCGCGGCGAGCAGAGCGCCGACAAGATCGAGCATGTCGTCCGGCTCCAGGCCTTCCCGGTAGCGGGTATCGATCGACACGTACGGCGCCTTGGTCCCGTCATCCCATGTGAGGGCTCCGTCCGTGTACGTGGCGTATCGCGTCAGAGATATGGGCCCCATCTGACGTTCGAAGTACACCTCGACGCCCTCGAGGCCGTCAAAGTCCGCCACCTCGGCAGCGGATGCCCAGGGGGGGCGTGATGCGAGCACGTCGGAGTGCTCGGAGAACCACTGCTCATCGGCTTCGGACCTACTACCGCCCGTCGTTTGATCGCGAAACGACGCGACCGATGGAGCGTAGTTCGAGAGCAGCAGGGCTTGGTCGCGATACCAGGCCCGCACAGCGTCCGCGAGCTCGGGATGCACGATCGCGGCCATGGAGCCGTCGCGCATCGACGCTGCGTCGAGCATCGTGCGGCCGCTCAGCTGGTGTTCCAGGTCTGCGATCCTGCGCACGAGCGAGTCGCGCATCAGCGGTCCGATTTCGAGGCGCAGCAGATGAATCGGGATCCAGCGGCTGCGGTCCGTGTCGTCGTTTGAGATGATGGGCGCGACCGAATCCTGTGCAGGTTTCTGGTTACCGCCCTCGGCAGCTGCTCCAACAGCTCCGAGGGCACTCTTCGTCTCGGACATGATCACACCGCCCCAGAGAATGCGGCGTCGATGAAAGCGTCGACGTCGGCCTCACGGAACATACGGCGTCCGCCGATCTTTGCCGAGCGCGGTGCGGTGCCGGCGTGGATCATCCATTCGAGTTGCGTCCGCGTCTTTCGCAGGCGCTCAGCGGTTTCGTCGAGGGTGAGTAGTTTCTGCACGGCTCCTCCTTGGGGTATCAGGTTTTCCGAGGGCGTATCGGATAACCCGATACTACATAAGATTTGCCGACACGCAATAAGAAAATTCGATATGCTCCAACCCATGACGCTGACAGACAAGGAACTAGGCGAGAACGTTCGGCGCTTCCGTGGCGACATGTCGCAGAAAGCGCTTGCTGAGCGGATGAACGAGCTCGGGGCGCGATGGTCCCAGCCGACCGTCGCCGCGATCGAGCGCGGCGAGCGATCGCTGAAGTTCACGGAAGTGACAATGCTCTCGGAGGCGCTGCAGCTGCCGATTGGACACTTCGTGAGTCCGGGAATCGCGACGGAAGTCCTTCAGCGCGCGCGGGCTACTCTCGTGGCGCACGACCAGCTCAAGGCGGCGATTCGCGCATACGAGAACACTCGACTGCAGCTGGCAGCCACCCTCGACAGCGTGGCCCCCGACGACGTCACGAACCATCAGCTGATCGTGGGCGAGTCGTGGGTGGAGCGCGGAGTCCTCGACGTGATCGAAGAGATGCGCGAGGAACAAGGGATCGGCGAAGACGGCGACCAGGGCGCATCTGGGCACCTCGCCGATCCCGAGGGGCACCCGTGGATGACGCGCTGGGCCGAGAAGTACTCCGGGGCTGGCATCGATGGCTAGCATCAAGCAGCGCGGGAACGGCAAGTGGCGGGCCCGTTATCGCGACGAGTCCGGGAAGGAACATGCTCGCCACTTCTCCACGAAAAGGGAGGGGCAGCGCTGGCTCGACGAGCAGACCGCGAAGATCATCACCGGGACGTACGTCGACCCGAGGGCCGGCGCCGTCACCCTCAGCGCTTTCTACGCGGAGTGGGCACCACGACAGGTCTGGGAGCCGCTTACGGAAGTCGCGATGAACGTCGCGCTGCGGGGCTGCACCTTCGCGGATATCGAGCTACGGAAGGTCCGCCGCTCGCATGTGGAGAGCTGGATCAAGGGTATGCACAGCCGCGGCCTCGCGGCGAGCACGATCCGCACCCGAGCGAACAACGTGCGTGCAGTGCTGCGCGCGGCTGTTCGAGACAAGCTCATCGGTGCAGACCCGTCCGAAGGCGTGACACTTCCTCGGGCTCGCAAAGTCGAGCAGTCGATGCGCATCCCCACGCCGGAGGAGCTGCGATCGCTTCTGTCGACTTCCGAGCCATGGTTCGCGCCCTTCGTCGCCCTCTGTGCGTTCGGTGGCCTGCGTCTCGGTGAGGCGGCGGCGCTTCAGATCGGCGACGTCGACTTCTTGCGCCGACAGATTCACGTCCGCCGTCAGGTGCAACGACAGCCTGGCGGACTGGTACGAATCTCGCCTCCGAAGTACGGATCCGAGCGCACAATCGTTGCCCCTGACGCGCTCCTCGAGCTCCTCAGCCTCCACGTGCGCGACCTCGGCGTATATGGCGAGGCCGGCTGGCTGTTCGTCGGTGAGCATGGCAACCCGCCGCACCAGAACACGATCCACTACTGGTGGAAGAAGACCGCCGCGGCCGCGGCCGTCGAAGGCGTTCGGCTTCATGACCTGCGGCACTTCTACGCGTCAGGCCTCATCGCTGCCGGCTGTGACGTCGTGACGGTGCAGCGAGCCCTCGGTCACGCTCGACCGACGACGACGCTCAACACGTACGGTCACCTCTGGCCGGACGCTGAGGACCGTACGCGCGCCGCGGCCGCCGGGCTGATGGAGGCGGTTTTCGCGGATTCTGCGGACCGTCTGCGGACTGTCGCGCCGTAGCCGCCCAAATCATGCGGGAGAATGGCCGCTCTAGTTGTTGAAGCGGAACTCCACGACGTCGCCGTCCTGCATGACGTAGTCCTTGCCTTCGAGACGTGCCTTGCCCTTGGCGCGGGCCTCCTGCACCGAGCCCGTCTCGACGAGGTCGTCGAACGACACGATCTCGGCCTTGATGAAGCCCTTCTCGAAGTCGGTGTGGATGACACCGGCAGCCTGCGGAGCCTTCCAGCCCTTGCCGATCGTCCACGCCCGCGCTTCCTTGGGGCCGGCGGTGAGGTAGGTCTGCAGGCCGAGCGTGTCGAAGCCGATACGGGCGAGCTGGTCGAGACCCGACTCGTCCTGCCCGGTCGAGGCGAGGAGCTCGGCGGCGTCCTCGGGGTCGAGATCCTTCAGCTCCGATTCGATCTTCGCGTCGAGGAAGATCGCCTGCGCCGGCGCGACGAGGGCGGCGAGCTCGGCCTTGCGGGCGTCATCGGTCAGCACGGACTCGTCGACGTTGAAGACGAAGATGACGGGCTTGACCGTGAGGAGCCCGAGTTCGCGGATGGGCTCGAGGTCGAGGCCACTGGTGGAGAGCAGGATGCCGCGCTCGAGGGCGTCCTTGGCGGCCTTCGCGGCCTCGAGGACCGACGGGTCGATCTTCTTGCCGCGGACCTCCTTCTCGTACCGTGTGATCGCCTTCTCGACGGTCTGCAGGTCGGCGAGCATGAGCTCCGCGTTGATGGTCTCCATGTCGGACGCCGGGTTCACGGCTCCGTCCACGTGCACCACGTCGTCGTCGGAGAACCCGCGCACGACCTGGGCGATCGCGTCGGCCTCGCGGATGTTCGCGAGGAACTGGTTGCCCAGCCCCTCCCCCTCGCTCGCGCCGCGAACGATGCCGGCGATGTCGACGAACGACACCGCGGCCGGCAGGATGCGCTCGCTGCCGAAGATCTCGGCCAGCTTCTCGAGCCGCGGATCGGGCAGGTTCACCACGCCGACGTTCGGCTCGATCGTCGCGAACGGGTAGTTCGCCGCGAGCACGTCGTTCTTGGTGAGAGCGTTGAAGAGGGTGGACTTGCCGACGTTGGGCAGGCCGACGATGCCGATAGTGAGAGCCACGGGGTACGAGTCTACCTGCGGCACCTTGCCCTCGCCTCACCCTCGCCAGGGCAGGCATCCACGCGGGATCAGGCGGCAGGTCGCGAAAAGCGCCTGAGGCGGCGCGAGAGCCTGGTCAGCGGCGCACCGTGCGGAACGCCCTGCTCACGTACGGCACCTCGATCACGTCGTCCCCGTGCAGGCCGAGCTCATCGAACAGCGCGTCCATCTCGCCTCGGATCCGCGCCTTCTCGGCATCGTCGGCGGTGATCACGGCGCTGCGGGACGCGGCCATGCGGTGCAGGAGCTCCCGTGTCATGGGGCGCGACCACTCCCAGCGCTCCTGCCCCAGAGCGCCGAAGGGCTCCGCCACCACGGGGTCGCCCGCCGCGAGCATGATCTCGGCGTTACTGCCGTGCATGATGTCGGTGAGCCGGCGCACCCAGTCGACGCGCTCGTCGCGGAGGTTCCAGATGAGACCGAGCACCCCACCCGGCCGCACCGCGCGACCGATCTCCGCCGAGGCGGCGATGGGCTCCACCCAGTGCCAGGCCTGGCCGAGCACCACGGCATCCACGCTCGCATCCGGAAGGGGCAGCTCTTCGGCGGTCCCGACGAAGGTGGGCACCCCGGGAACGGCGTCGCGCAACGCCGTGAGCATCGCGGGGTCGGGGTCGATCGCCACGACCTCGGCGTCCGCAGCGGCGACGAGCGCGCGCGTGAGCTTGCCGGTGCCGGCACCGACGTCCGCCACCCGACGCGCACCGTCCGCCATCGGTTCGAGCATCCAGGCGACCGCCTCGAAGGGGTACTCGGGCCGTCCGGCCTCGTAGCTTCCGGCCGCCGCGCCGAAGGATCTCGCGAGTTCGTCCGCCATGTGGCCAGCATACGGCGAGCCTGCCCGGCGACGTCCGAGGACCGGGAGAGAGTGAGGACGTGCCCCTGGACTTCACTGCGATCGACTTCGAGACCGCGAACTCCAGCCCGGCCTCCGCGTGTTCCGTGGGACTCGTGCGGGTGCGGGGCGGGGAGGTCGTCGCCACCGCGAACTGGCTCATCCAGCCGCCGCCCGGGCACGACGAGTTCCAGGAGTGGAACATCCGCATCCACGGCATCCGCCCCGAGCATGTGCGCGACGCCGCGTCCTGGGCCGACCAGTTCGACCGGCTGTGCGGGTTCGCGGGCGCGGATGTGCTCGTGGCGCACAACGCCGGCTTCGACCTGAACGTGCTGCGCCGGGCGACGGAGGCCACCGGACAGATCTGCCCGCCCTACCGCTCCCTTTGCAGCCTCCAGGTGGCACGCAAGACCTACCAGCTCGATTCCTACCGTCTCCCCCTCGCCGCCGCGGCGGCCGGATACGCGGAGTTCTCGCACCATGACGCCCTGGCGGATGCCCTCGCCTGCGCCCAGATCATCGTCGACGCCGCGGCGCGCGCAGGGGCGAGCGACGTGTTCGGCCTCGCCGACGCCCTGAGCCTGCGGGTGACGGAGCCGTCCGTGCCCGCCTTGGAGCGCGCGGTCGCCTGACACCGGTCGCGTCCGCCGGCGGATGTCGGACGCCCTCGGCATCATGGACCCATGGATGCCCTGTCGATCGTTCTCCTGCTCGTGGCCCTCGCCGCGGGCGTCGCTCTCGGCTGGTTCCTCCGCGCCGGGCGAGGGGCGTCGGAGCTCGCGCGCACGCAGGCCGAGCTGGCCGCCGTCCGTGACGACCGAGACCGTCAGTACGACCTGTACCGCGACGCGGTCGAGCACGCGCGCTCCGAGCAGCGAGCCGAGGCCCAGCGCGTCCAGCAGCAGAACGCCGTGCTGCAGGCTCTGGCGCCGGTCCGCGAGAGCCTCCAGCAGATGCAGTCCAAGGTCGCGGCCATCGAGAGCGAGCGGCAGGCACAGTTCGGCACGCTCGCCGAACAGCTGCGCCGGGCCCAGGAGTCCGATGAAGCGCTCCGCGCGACGACGGAGTCGCTCGCTGGGGCGCTGCGGTCGACGTCCACCCGCGGCGTCTGGGGCGAGACCCAGCTGCGCCGCGTCGTCGAGGCCGCAGGACTGACCAGGCACGTGGACTTCGACCTGCAGGCGACGATCACGTCCGACCGCGGGCAGGGGCGCCCCGACATGGTCGTCCGTCTCCCGGGCGGCACGTCCATCGCGGTCGACGCGAAGGTGCCCCTCGACGCCTACCTCGAGGCGTCCGCCCTCCCGCTCGGCGACGCCAACGAACCCCAGCGACGGGCCCACATGCAGAAGCACGTCCGCGCCGTCCGGGCCCACGTCGACGCCCTCGCCAAGAAGGCCTACTGGTCGGGTCTCGACGCGAGCCCCGAGTTCGTCATCTGCTTCCTGCCGAGCGAGTCGCTTCTCGCAGCCGCCATCGACGAGGACCCGACTCTGCTCGACTACGCGTTCAGCCGCCGCGTCGCCCTCGCCTCCCCCGTCAACCTGTGGGCCGTCCTCAAGACCGTGGCCTACACCTGGACGCAGCAGGAGGTCTCCACCGAGGCGCGCTCGCTGCTCGCGCTCGGTACGCAGCTCTACGAGCGCCTCGGCACCCTCGCCGGTCACGCCGACGATCTGCGGCGGGCCATCGAGCGCACGGTCGACAGCTACAACCGGTTCGCCGGTTCCCTCGAGTCGCGGGTGCTCGTCACCGCCCGGCAGTTTCCCGGCGTCGATGCCGAGGCCCTCGCACCGGCGACAGCGATCACCGCGGACGGACGGCGCTTCACCGCCCCGGAACTCCTCTCGCCCGAAGACGACGAGTCACCCGACGACGAGACCACCGAGGGCCTTCGGGCCGACGTGGGCGATGTTCGTGCCCGACTCGGCCACGTCGACGTCAGGCGCGATCCGCGCGAGTGACGGCAGCACGCACCCGGCCGGAGCACCACGGTCCGGGGTGCGACCGATCGACGGGCGTCAGGCGATGCCGGGAACGCCGCTGAGCAGCAGGATGACCAGCCCGCTCGTGGCGAAGAACGCACCGATCATCCACCAGGCGCTAATCTCGTGGCCCTCGGCGCGGCGCACCCGGAACAGTACATCGGCGCGGCGCGCGGGATCGACGGCGGGCTGCGCCACGGGCGCCGGCGGGGCGACAGCCGCCGCCTCGGCATCCGCACTCACCCGAAGGATCCGTCCGGTGTTCGTCGTGATGATCTTCGTCGGTGCGGCGCTCTTCGAGCCGCTCGTGTGCTGCGTTGTCATGCGTTCGCCCTCCTGTGCCTGCGGTGCCTGGCGGCTCCGTCGACGGCGACAAACCCAGTCTCAATTGTGACACGAGCACACGGCGGACCGGGGGCGACCCGTCCGGGAGCGGATACCGGGTCGGTAACGATGGCGGATCGCCGCGCCGTCATCGACGCGGATCGCGCGTCACAGCCACTTCGAGACGAGGTGCTCCGAGGCGATGCGGCGGAGGGTGCCGGAGGCGCCGCGCAGCACCACGCTCTCCGTGTAGACGTATCCGCGCTCCCTGCGCACGCCGGCGACGAGCTGACCGTCGGTGACACCGGTCGCGACGAAGATGGTGTTGTTGCCCTGCACCAGGTCGTCGGCCTCGTAGACACGGTCCATGTCCAGACCGGCATCGATGCCGCGCTGACGCTCGTCGTCGTCGCGCGGCCAGAGCCGCCCCTGGATGTGACCGCCCAGCGCCTTGATCGCGCACGCGGTGACGATGCCCTCCGGGCTGCCGCCGATGCCGACGCACATGTCGGTGCGGGCGTCGTGGCGGGCGGCGTTGATCCCACCGGCGACGTCGCCGTCGCTCATGAGGCGCGTTCCGGCTCCGGCATCACGGATCTCCTGGATGAGCTTCTCGTGGCGGGGGCGGTTGAGCACCGACACGACGATCTCGTCCACGGGCTTGTCCAGCGCCCCGGCGAGCTTGCGGATGTTCTCGCCGATGGGAAGCCGGATGTCGACCACGCCGACGCCGGCGGGACCCGTGACGAGCTTGTCCATGTAGAACACGCTGGACGCGTCGAGCATCGTGTCGCGGTCGGACACGGCGATCACCGAGAGCGCGTTCTGCCGACCCGCCGCGGTGAGCGAGGTGCCGTCGATGGGGTCGACGGCGATGTCGCAGAGGGGTCCGCGGCCGGTGCCCACGACTTCGCCGTTGAACAGCATGGGGGCGTTGTCCTTCTCCCCCTCGCCGATCACGACACGGCCCTGGAAGTCGACCGTGCCGAGGAAGGCCCTCATGGCGTCGACGGCCGCACCGTCGGCGGCTTCCTTCGCACCGCGCCCGATGAACGGGACCGCCCGGATCGCCGCGGCCTCGGTCGCGCGCACCAGCTCCATCGCGAGGTTGCGGTCGGGACGCAGCGGACTCAGGTCGGCAGTCAGACTCACCATGGCTCCAGCCTAACCAGCCGTCCCCCTCTCCCCGCTCGTTTTCACCGATCGCAGCGCGAAGGAATTGCGATTCTTAACGGGCCAGCAGGAGAACCGCTCCCACCCCGGCCCTCCTCCTGCAGGAGCCGCGCACCCGCCCCGATAGAGTGGCACCTGTCCCGGCTTCACCTACCGCAGGAGTTCTCATGCCCGTCGCCACCCCGGATCAGTACGCCGACATGCTCGACCGCGCGAAGGCAGGCGGCTTCGCGTACCCCGCGTTCAACGTGTCCAGCTCGCAGACGATCAACGCCGTCCTCCAGGGCCTGACCGAGGCCGGCTCCGACGGCATCATCCAGGTCACGACCGGTGGCGCCGACTACTTCGCCGGCCACACGGTCAAGGCCCGCGCGACGGGCGCGCTCGCGTTCGCCCGCTACGCCACCGAGGTCGCCAAGAACTACCCGGTCACCGTCGCCCTACACACCGACCACTGCCCGAAGGACGCCCTTGCCGGCTTCGTCGAACCGCTCATCGCCGCTTCCGAGGAAGAGGTCAAGGCCGGTCGCAACCCGATCTTCCAGTCGCACATGTGGGACGGCTCGGCTGTGCCGCTCGCCGAGAACATCGAGATCGCAAAGGAGCTGCTCCCCCGCATGAAGGCCATCAACGCCATCCTCGAGGTCGAGATCGGCGTCGTCGGCGGCGAGGAGGACGGCGTGCAGCACGAGGGCTCCAACGAGGCCCTCTACACGACGTTCGCGGACGTGGATCAGGCCGTGCAGGCCCTGGGCCTCGGCGAGCAGGGCCGCTACATCGCCGCCCTCACGTTCGGCAACGTCCACGGCGTCTACAAGCCGGGCGGCGTCAAGCTGCGTCCGGAGCTCCTCGGCGAGATCCAGGCCGAGGTCGCCGCGAAGTACAACACCGGAGCCAAGCCGCTCGACCTCGTCTTCCACGGCGGCTCGGGCTCGACGGACGAGGAGATCGCGCTCGCGGTCGCCAACGGCGTCATCAAGATGAACATCGACACCGACACGCAGTACGCGTACACCCGCGCGATCGCCGACTACATGTTCAAGAACTACGACGGCGTCCTCAAAGTCGACGGCGAGGTCGGCAACAAGAAGCAGTATGACCCGCGCGCGTGGGGCAAGATCGCCGAGTCGGCGATGGCCGCCCGCGTCGTCGAGTCGACGCGCCAGCTCGGCTCGTACGGTCAGTCGAAGAGCTGATCCCGGTCTGCATGACGAAGGGGCCCGGCATGATGCCGGGCCCCTTTCATCGTGTCGGGAGGGATCAGCGTCCGCCGGTCGCCTGATCGAGATAGGCGATGAAGGCCGGATCCCCCATCATCGGCACGACGAGGCAGAGGGCGGCGATGCCCACCGTCACCACGGCCCCGACGACGGGAACCCACCAGGTCAGCCGGCCGCGGCGCAGGCGACGGATCGAGAGGGCCGCGGTCACGCACCAACCGACGACGAGGACGGCGGCGGCGATGGTGCCCCACGTGCGGCCGGCAGCGTAGTTCGTGAACTCGCCCTCGATGCCCAGCATGCCCATGGTCTGGTTCATGACCGGGACGATGTCGAGGTACGACAGGCCCGAGACGATCACGTTGACGAGACCGTACGCCAGCAGGGCGATCGTCGCGAACCGGTCCAGCGGGTGGGGGCGGGCCGGAGCGACTCCCCCGGGCTCGGGTGCCGGCGGAGGCGTCGTCGGGAGGGCCGGCGTGACCACCTCGGCCACGGGCGGCAGTCCCGCGGCTCTCCGCTGCTCCTCTGGCGTGGCGAGTTCCCCGTACCGGGGGCGCTGGTCGGTCATCCCGCCATGGTATCGGCCGGGGCTGGACGGCCGTTCAGAGAACCGGGGCCTCAACCGATAGCGGCCCCGGAGAAGTGGGGACTCCTCGGGGCCGCGGACGTGGAGCGCTGGGGACGCTCCTCATCCCGTTGGTCGCCGGCGCTGGGGACGCCTGGGGCGATCAGTAGGGCATTGTCAGCCACTACGCCTTCGATCATAGGGAAGCCCGGATGCGCGCGCCAGGGCTTCGAATTCAGATGGTGAACTCCGCATCGGGTCCCTCGCCGTCGAGCACGTCGGCTCCGAGCTGCAGGGAGAGTCGACGCGCCGTGCGCTGGAGGTTCGACACGAGTCGCCGGTTCACGACCGCACGATCGGCGGGCAGCGAGATCGCCAGCGAGGCGGTCACGCCGGGGGCGACGACGGGCACGGCGACGCAGGTGGCGCCGATCGAGTACTCCTCGCGGTCGATCGCCCACCCCGGCGTCTGTTCCAGCTGGGTGAGGAGCGTCCGCCGATCGCTGATGGTGCGCGGGGTGAGCTCCTCCAGTCGGTGGCGCGAGAGGTAGTCCAGGCGGTCCTCCTCGGAGAGCGCCGCGAGGATCTGCTTGCCGAGCGCGGTGGCATGCGCGCTCGCCTGCAGCCCCACCCATAGCTCGATGCGGGGGTTGCGCACCGCGTCGACGATGTCCACGAGGTGCATCTCGCCGTCGGCGTACCGGGACAGGTAGGCCGTGGCCCCGACGTCCTCTGTGACCGCGCGCAGCGCCGCACGCACCCGCGCGAGGAAGACTCCCCGCGAATCGATCTGCTGCTGGAAGGACGGGAACCGCTCTCCCAGCACGAGGCCGTCCGGTTCGGCCCGCAGATAGCCCTCGTGCACGAGCGTGCGCACGAGGTTGTACGTCGTCCCCGGGGTGAGCCCCGTGATCGACGAGAGCATCTTCGCCGGAAGCGGCCGCGGGGAGTTCGCGACGATGTCGACGAGGCGGAGCGCGCGTTGCACGGACCCGATGAGGGTCGGCTCCGCCTCCGCGGCGTTCACCGCTACGCGCCTCCTCCTGCGGAGGCGCGACCGCCGAGGGCGCGCGCGTCGCGCTGACCCGTGGCGTCCTGACGGAGCTCCTTCGGCAGGGAGAACATGAGGTCCTCCTCCGCCGTCTTGACCTCTTCGACGTCGCGGTAACCGGCGTCGCCGATCGCGTCGAGGACCTCGCGCACGAGGACCTCGGGCACCGAGGCGCCACTGGTGACGCCCACGGTCTCCACCCCGTCGAGCCACTCCTGCCGGATCTCCTCGGCGTAGTCCACCCGGTACGCGGCCTTCGCCCCGTACTCCAGAGCCACCTCGACGAGGCGGACGCTGTTGGATGAGTTGGCCGACCCGACGACGATCACGAGATCGGCACCCTGGGCGACCTTCTTGATGGCGACCTGGCGGTTCTGCGTGGCGTAGCAGATGTCGTCCGACGGCGGGTTGTGCAGGTCGGGGAACCGGGTGCGGAGGCGGTTCACGGTCTCCATGGTCTCGTCGACGGAGAGCGTCGTCTGCGACAGCCACACCACCTTCGACGGGTCCTTCACCTGCACGGTGTCGGCCTCTTCCGGGGAGTTCACGACGGTGACGTGATCGGGGGCCTCGCCTGCGGTGCCTTCGACCTCCTCATGGCCGTCGTGGCCGATGAGCAGGATCTCGAAGTCGTCCCGCGCGAAGCGGACGGCCTCGCGGTGCACCTTCGTCACGAGCGGGCAGGTCGCATCGATGGCATGCAGACCACGGTCCGATGCGGCGTTCACGACAGCCGGGGAGACGCCGTGGGCGCTGAAGACGACGTGCGCGCCCTCCGGCACCTCGTCGACCTCCTCGACGAAGATCGCGCCCTTCGCCTCGAGCTCGGTCACGACGTGGATGTTGTGCACGATCTGCTTGCGCACGTAGACCGGGGCACCGTAGCGCTCCAACGCCTTCTCCACAGCCACCACGGCTCGGTCTACGCCGGCACAGTACCCGCGCGGGGCAGCGAGGAGGACGCGCTTGTGTCCGGGCACCGGGTTATCCTGAAGCCGCCCGGCCGCGGCGCGCACTCGTGGGATGCGAGGAGCGGGAAGATGAACGGCAGTCGAAGTCACCCCTCGATTCTACCGTCGTCCGGCTGGGCGGGGCCGGTGAGCGCACGGCAGGAACGGATGCAGATGACAGTCTTCGAAGCGGCGACGGGACCGGGCGAGACCCCGCCGGCGGATGCCGTCGCTCCCCGCGACTCCACCGCCCAGGCGCCGACCTCCGTCGCGCGCCTGAACGCCACCATCCGCGACTTCGTCGCCCGCTGGAACACCGTCTGGGTCGAGGGCGAGATCACGTCGTGGAACGTCCGTGCCGGCAACGTGTTCGCGCGCCTGAAGGACACCCGCTCCGATGCGCAGATCTCCATCCGCGTCTGGTCGAGCGTCCGCGGCCGCATCCCGACCGACCTTGGTGTGGGCGACCACGTCGTCGCCGCCGTCAAGGCCGACTACTTCGTCCGCTCCGGCGACTTCAGCTTCGCGGTCTCCGCCATGAAGCACGTGGGCCTCGGCGATCAGCTGGAGCGGCTCGAGCGCCTGCGCGTGCAGCTGCGTCAGGAGGGCCTCTTCGACGCGTCCCGCAAGAAGCGGCTCCCGTTCCTCCCCCACGTCATCGGCCTCATCACCGGCGAGCGCTCGGACGCCGAGAAGGATGTGCATCGCAACGCCGAGCTGCGCTGGCCGCAAGTGCGGTTCACAACCGCGTACGCCGCGGTGCAGGGCGACCGCTGCGTTCCCGACACCCTGGCCGCGCTCGCCCGCCTCGACGCCGATCCCGAGGTCGACGTCATCATCATCGCGCGCGGCGGCGGCGACCCGCAGACGCTCCTCGGCTTCAGCGACGAGCGCCTCGTCCGCGCGGTGGCGGCGGCGTCCACGCCAGTGGTCAGCGCCATCGGTCATGAGAACGACCACCCGCTGCTCGACGACGTCGCCGATCTGCGCGCGTCCACGCCGACCGACGCGGCCAAGCGGGTCGTGCCCGACGTGGGCGAGCAGCGCGCTCTGATCGCGCAGCTCCGCTCCCGCGCCACCACCCGGCTCACCCAGCGACTGACGCACGACATCGCGCAGCTGGAGCAGCTGCGGTCACGCCCCGTGCTGCGCTCGCCCGATCCGATCATCGACACGCGCGCCCAGGAGACCTTCCTGCTCCTCGCCCGCGGTCGCGACGCGGTCGCCCGGCAGCTCGACGACGCGGGGCGACGCACCGGGGAGCTCCGCGCCTCGCTGCGTGCGCTCTCCCCCGCTGCGACCCTCGCCCGGGGCTACGCGATCGCGCACCTGGAGGGCGGCGTCATCCTCCGGGATGCCGCCGATGCCCCCGCCGGCAGCGCCCTCACCCTCACGGTGGACCGCGGGTCGCTCGCCGCACGCTCGGAAGGCGAGATCGCGGAAGGCGCCTGAGCCGGAGGCGTCCAGGCCACGACGTAGGATGGAGGAGTGAGCGCCGTGAACGACACCCCCGTGGACACGCTGTCGTTCGAGGCGGCCCGCGACGAGCTCGTGCGGGTCGTCGCCGAGCTCGAGCAGGGGGCACCGACCCTCGAGCACTCGCTGGCACTCTGGGAGCGGGGCGAGGCTCTGGCCGCCCGCTGCGAAGAATGGCTGCTGGGCGCCAAGCGTCGTCTGGACGCCGCCCGCGCGGCCTCGACCGACGAGAGCGCAGGCGAGACGTCATGAGCAAGGGTCCCGCGATCAACGCCGACCTCGGTCGTCCGGAGACCCCGGAGGAGACCGCGTCGCGCAAGGCCGCGTCGAGCAAGGCCTACCGCTCGAGCCAGACGGTCCGCAATCTCGTCGCCGCCCTCCTCGTGACCCTGGCGGTCGTCGTCGTCATCATCGCGCTCGTCCCCCGGGGTGAGCCGGTCGCCGCGAAGCCGATCGACGTGGCCGCCATCGCCGCGGACGTCGAGTCGTCGATGGGCAGCCCGGCGATCGTGCCGGACGCCGACGAGTTCTGGCGGGTCAACGCGGCGGAGCTCCAGAGCGGCGCGACGGTGGTCTGGGACGTCACGCTCGCGCCCGCCGCACAGGACGAGCGCGGCTTCATCAAGCTCGCCCAGGCCTTCGACGCCGACGCCTCGTGGGCCCCGCAGCGTCTCAACGGCGCCGCGCCCACCGACACCGTGCGCATCGGCGGCCTCGACTGGGACGTCTACCAGCCGGGCTCGGCCGGCGCCGAGGCGAACATCACCTACGCCCTCGGCACGCAGGCCGGCGACGACTACGTGCTCCTCTATGGCTCTCGCTCGGCGGACTCCACCGCGGAGCTCGCCGAGTCGCTCATCCCCCAGATCCGCACCATCTCGGAGACCCGATGACCCACCCGCTGACCCCCGCCGCCGCCTGGAAGCAGATGCAGGACGGCAACCGCCGTTTCGTGCGCGACGAGCCGCAGCACCCGAACCAGAACGTCGACCGCCGCAAGGACCTGACCGCGGCGCAGCACCCGGTCGCGACGCTGTTCGGCTGCTCCGACTCCCGTCTCGCCGCCGAGATCATCTTCGACCTCGGTCTCGGCGACCTCTTCGTCGTGCGCAACGCCGGTCAGGTGATCGGCGAGTCGATCGTGGCGAGTCTCGAGTACGCGGTCGCCGTTCTCGAGGTGCCGCTCATCGTGGTCCTCGCGCACGACTCGTGCGGGGCGGTGCGTGCCGCCATCGACGGCACCGCGATCGACGCGGAGCCGCTGCCCCCGCACATCTGGAAGCTGATCGCGCCGATCGTCCCCGCCGCCCGCAAGGTCCTCGCCGAGAGCGGCGGCGGAACGGTCGCCGACATCGACGCCGATCTCGTCGGACGCGAGCACCTGCGCAACACGGTCAACGACCTGCTGCAGTCCTCCGAGATCATCAGCAACGCCGTCGCCGAGGGCCGTCTGGGCATCGTCGGCGCGAACTACCGTCTGGCCGAGGGCGAGGCAGTGCCCGTCGTCACGGTCGGCATCGAGGCCGAGGGGATCGACCCCGCAACCAAGGAGGGTTCGGAATGACCGACACCGAGTACCGCATCGAACACGACACCATGGGTGAGGTGCGAGTGCCCGTGAACGCGCTCTACGGAGCGCAGACGCAGCGAGCCGTGGAGAACTTCCCGATCTCCGGCAAGGGCCTGGAGTCCACGCAGATCGCCGCGCTCGCGCGCATCAAGAAGGCCGCCGCCCTGGCCAACAAGGAGCTCGGCACGCTCGACGGAGCCATCGCCGACGCGATCGCGCAGGCCGCCGACCAGGTCGCCGCCGGCGGTCACGACGGCGAGTTCCCGGTCGACACCTACCAGACCGGCTCCGGCACCTCGTCAAACATGAACATGAACGAGGTCCTGGCGACGCTCGCGAGCCGCATCCTCGGCTCGACGGTGCACCCCAACGACCACGTGAACGCGTCGCAGTCGTCGAACGACGTGTTCCCGACCTCGGTGCACATCGCGGTCACCCAGGCGCTCATCGACACCCTGATCCCGGCGCTCGACCACCTCGCCGTCGCGCTCGAGGCCAAGGCGGAGCTCTGGAAGGACGCGGTCAAGTCGGGCCGCACGCACCTCATGGACGCGACCCCCGTCACGCTCGGCCAGGAGTTCGGCGGCTACGCCCGTCAGATCCGCCTCGGTATCGAGCGCGTGCAGTCGGCGCTCCCCCGTGTGGCCGAGGTGCCCCTCGGTGGCACGGCGGTCGGCACCGGCATCAACACGCCGCTGGGCTTCCCGCAGAAGGTCATCGAGCTGCTCGCGGCCGAGACCGAGCTGCCGATCACCGAGGCGAAGGACCACTTCGAGGCGCAGGCGAACCGCGACGGCCTCGTCGAGGCATCCGGTGCGCTCCGCACCATCGCGGTATCGCTCACGAAGATCAACAACGACCTGCGCTGGATGGGCTCCGGTCCCAACACCGGTCTCGGCGAACTGCACATCCCGGACCTGCAGCCGGGTTCCTCGATCATGCCGGGCAAGGTCAACCCCGTCGTGCCCGAGGCCGTGCTCATGGTGTGCGCGCGGGTGATCGGCAACGACGCCACCGTCGCCTGGGCCGGGGCCTCCGGTTCGTTCGAGCTGAACGTCGCCATCCCGGTCATGGGCACCGCGCTGCTCGAGTCGATCCGTCTGCTGTCGAACGCCTCGCGGGTGCTCGCCGACAAGACGATCGACGGCCTGCAGGCGAACCTCGACCGCGCCGCCGCCTTCGCCGGCATGAGCCCGTCGATCGTGACCCCGCTGAACAAGCTCATCGGCTACGAGGCCGCAGCGAAGATCGCGAAGCACTCGGTCGCCAACGGCATCACGGTGCGCGACGCCGTGATCGATCTCGGCTACGTCGAGCGCGGCGAGCTCACGCTGGAGCAGCTGGACGAGAAGCTCGACCTGCTGTCGATGACCCACCCGGGCTGACCCGCGCTCGACGACGGATGCCGCGAGGACCACGGTCCTCGCGGCATCCGTCGTCTCCGCCCCCTTTCTGTCCCGTCCTCCCGGCTCACCTTCCCGGCCCCGCCGCGGTCCCCGTCGACCCGGATCCCGTCCCCGTCCGCCCTCGTTCGTGTCTCGGATGCACGACCGCGCTCCGTCCGCACGACGGTTTCCCCGGATCATGACTACCCGCGGCTCCGGATCGTGCACGTGACCCCTCCTCCACGAATCCTCGGACTCCCCGGCTCGTCCCCAAAGCTCCCCGCGCGTCCCGTGGCGGCGCGGGAAGACGCAGAATCGGCGGATGCTCGATCCCGTCTCGACCCTTCACCGTCTCGGAGGCATCGCCCGCGGCCGCCAGCTCGGCGCGTTGGGTATCTCCCGGTCGGCGTTGTCCCGCTCGGTGAACGCCGGTCGCATCCTCCGCGTCCGCGCCGGCGTCTTCGCCACTCACGGCACCGACGCCGACGTCGTCACCGCGGCCGCACATGGTGGCGCCCTCACCTGCGGAAGCGCACTGCGCACCCATGGCGTCTGGGTGCTGTCGGAAAGCGACGCGCCGCACGTGTGGCTCGGTCGCAACGGCCGCGCGCACCCGCACCTCGGGTGCCGTTGCGTCCGGCACCATTTCGAGGGACGCACCCGGTTCGGCATCGTGGAGGTCGAGGACGCGCTCCAGCATCTGCACACCTGCGAGGGCGACGAGTCGTTCTTCGTCTCGTTCGAGTCGGCCTGGCGGCTCGGACTGATCGGGCGGGCGGCGCGCGACCGGATCCGCGCCGCGCTGCCGCGGTCCGCCCGTTGGCTCGTGGACTTCGCTCGTCCGGACGCGGACAGCGGACTGGAATCCCTTCTCCGACTCCGTCTCCATCTCCTCGGCGTCCACCTCACGACGCAACTCGCGATCCCCGGTGTCGGCCGCGTCGACTTCGTGGTCGACGGCCGTCTCATCATCGAGGTCGACGGCCGGGAGCACCACGGCGCCCCCGCGATGCGTCACCGGGATCTCGCCCGCGACGCCGCAGCATCGCGACTCGGGTATGAGACTCTGCGCTTCGACTACGCGCAGGTCGTGCACGACTGGCCCGCGGTCCAGGCCGCGATCGAAGGAGCCCTGCGTCGAGCCCGCGACCGCCTCTGACGGCGGCAGCCTCTGCAGGTCCTCGTTCCGTTCGCACGACCCGGTTCCGCCCGCACGCCCCGGTTCCGTCCGCACGACCTCCTTCCGTCCGCACGACGCGGTTCCGCCCGCACGACTCATCCACCCCCAACGGCCGGCTGTCGGTGCAGGATCGTGCAGGTGCCGCTACCGACGTCACCGCACACCACTCGGACGGACGCACGAGCCGAATACGCCTGCACGACTGAATCCCTCCGGTGGACCCACTGTCGTCATCGGATCGTGCATCCGCGTGACCGCGCGGCCGTTTGTCGGATCGTGCTGCCGACGGGACTGTGCATCCACCGACTCGTCAGAAGTGGCGGCGGGCCCACGAGTGCACGAGCCCGTCACGGATGCACGATCGGATAGGCCCACGAGGCTCGCGAATGGGGGCAGGTCGTGCGACCGGAACCGGGGCGGGCGGGCCCGTCGTTCGGGCGGGCAGGACGAGGGCGGGCGGGCGGGCGGGCGAGGGCGGGCCCGTCGTGCGGGCGGGCCCGCCCGTCGGCTCGGGTCAGCTGAGTTCGCCGCCCTCCAGGAGGTCGGTGACGAGCGCGGCGATCGCGGAGCGCTCCGAGCGGGTGAGGGTGACGTGGCCGAAGAGGTCGTGACCCTTGAGGGTCTCGATGACGCTCGCGATGCCGTCGTGCCGTCCGACACGGAGGTTGTCGCGCTGCCCCACGTCGTGGGTGAGGATGACGCGCGAGTTCTGACCCATGCGGCTGAGCACGGTGAGCAGCACGTTGCGCTCCAGCGACTGCGCCTCGTCGACGATCACGAACGCGTCGTGCAGGGACCGTCCGCGGATGTGGGTGAGGGGCATGACCTCCAGCAGCCCGCGTTCCACGACCTCGTCGATGACGTTGCCCGACACGACCGAGCCGAGCGTGTCGTACACCGCCTGCCCCCAGGGGTTCATCTTCTCCCCCTGGTCACCCGGCAGGTATCCGAGCTCCTGCCCGCCGACGGCGAACAGGGGACGGAAGACGATGATCTTCTTCTGCTGCTGCCGCTCCAGCACGGCTTCCAGGCCCGCGCACAGCGCCAGCGCCGACTTGCCGGTGCCCGCGCGGCCGCCCAGCGACACGATGCCCACCTCGGGGTCGAGGAGCAGATCGATGGCGATGCGCTGCTCCGCCGAGCGCCCGTGCATGCCGAAGATGTCGCGGTCGCCCCGCACCAGGCGGAACTCCCCGTCACCGGTGACCCGGCCCAGCGCCGAGCCGCGCTCGGAGTGGATGATGAGTCCGGTGTTCACCGGAAGGCCGTGCACGTCCTCACTGAGTCCGACCTCGCTCTCGTAGAGGTCGCTGATGTCGTCACCGGAGAGATCGAGCGTCGCGATCCCGGTCCAGCCCGAGTCGACGGCCTGCTCCGCGAGGTACTCCTCCGCGCGCAGCCCGAGCGACGCGGCCTTCACCCGCATCGGGAGGTCCTTCGACACGATGGTCACGTCCTGGCCGTCCTGCGCCAGGTGCATCGCCACCGAGAGGATGCGGCTGTCGTTGTCGCTGAGGCGGATTCCCGCGGGCAGGACGGAGAGGTCGGTGTTGCCGAGCTCGACGCGAAGGGTGCCCCCCTCGCCGACCTCCACCGGGAAGTCCAGGCGACCGTGCTCGATGCGCAGGTCGTCGAGGTGCCGCAGCGCCTGCCGGGCGAAGTAGCCGATCTCCGGGTCGTGCCGCTTGCCCTCGAGCTCGGTGATGACGACCACCGGGAGGACGACCGAGTGCTCCGCGAAGCGGAAGAGCGCCTGCGGATCGCTCAGCAGGACCGAGGTGTCGAGGACGTAGGTGCGCAGATCCTGATCCGGTTCTGCGGCCGCGGCCTGACTCGGCGTCTGACGGGTGGACTGCTGCGCGATGCTGGTGGACTGCTGCGCTGTACGTGTGGTCACGACCCACTCCCGACCCGGGGAATCCCGGCTATTCGAACGAGTCGACCAGGGGGTCACGAGTCGCGAACCTGAGGCCGACCCGACCGGGCGCCTTGCCCGATGCCTTGAAGGTACGACCGCAGGACGGTTTTCCACGGGCTCGACACGCCAGCGATTCGTTACGGGACGATGAACGATTCCCTGCCGGATGACCCGAGCGCCTCGTCGAGAAGGGCGAGGGTGTCGGCATCCGTCCCCGCATGCGGCGCGACGCGGATCGAATCGCCGCGCGCCGTCACGACCACGCCCGCATTGGCGAGAGTCGCAGCGAGCCGCGCCGGCTCCTCGGGCGCGAGCGCCACGATCCCGGCGCGCTCCGCGCGCTCGCGAGGCGACACGACGGCGATCCCGTGGCGATCGGCGGTCTCGATGACCGCGTCCACCTGTGCGGCGAGCCGCTCCTCGATCGCCGCGACGCCCACGTCGCGCACGTCGCGTGCGCCGATCGCGAGGCGGCCGGCCGCGAGGGTGTCGGGCATGCTCACGGTGTACGCGCGGGCGGAGAGCGCGGGCGGCGGGCGCTCGTCGACGACCAGCCCGCTGGCCGTCGTGCCGGTGATGCCCGAGAGCACGGGGGCGATCCGTTCCCGCGCCCGCGCCGAGAACCAGGCGAATCCGGTGCCGCGTCCGGCACGGAGCCACTTGTAGCCGTGACCGACGACGACGTCGGCGATCGTGTGCTCGACATCGATTACGCCGAAGGACTGCACCGCATCGACGATGAGCAGCCGGTCCGGGCCGAGCACGTCACGCAGCGCGGCGAGGTCCGCCCGGTATCCGGTCCGGAAGTCGACGTGGCTGACGGCCAGGGCTGTGACGTCGTCGTCGAGCGCGGCGGCCACCACCTCCGGGGTGACCCGGCCGTCGGCGGGAGTGATCCACCGCGGCGTCACCGCATGGTCGGACGCCGTCGCCGCCCGCTCGAGGGTCAGACTCACGCTCGGGAACTCCGCCGTGCTCGCGATGACCGCGCCGGAGACGCCGGAGAGCGCATGCTGCAGGCCGTGCGTGGACGACGGCTGCAGCGTCACTTCCTCGGCGGTCACACCGAGCAGCTCGGCGATGTACTCCTGCGCCTGGCCGATCCGCTCCCCCACGAGCGCGAGTGACGAGGGTCGTCCGCTGCCGAGCAGGTCCGCGTCCGCGAAGACCTCCGCGCGCACCGACGGCGAGAGGGGCCCGAACGCCGCCCAGTTGAGGTACCCCGGCTCGATGTCGAAGCTGCCGACGTAGTCCTCGAATGTGCTCACTGCGTCATTGTGGCACGCACCCGGCCGCCGCGGTCACCGCCCGAATCGGCGGTCCCGGTCGGCGTAGTCGCGGATCGCGCGGAGGAAGTCGACCTGCCGGAGGTCCGGTCCGAGCGCCTCGACGAAGTAGAACTCGCTGTGGGCGCTCTGCCACAGCAGGAAGTCGCTCAGTCGCTGCTCGCCGCTCGTGCGGATCACGAGGTCCGGGTCAGGCTGACCGCCGGTGTACAGATGCTCGCCGATCATCTCCGGTGTGAGCTGCGCCGCGAGGTCCTCCATCGTGCCGCCCGACGCCTCGTGCTGGGTGATGATGCTGCGCACGGCGTCGACGATCTCGTTGCGCCCGCCGTAGCCGACCGCGAGGTTCACGTGCAGTCCGGTGTGGTCCTTCGTCCGTTCCTCCGCATCGGCCAGCACACGTGCCAGCTCGGCGGGGAGGATGTCGGAGCGCCCGACGTGCTGGACCCGCCAGTTCCCCTTCTGCGACAGGGCCTCCGCGAGCTCCGCGATGATCTCGATGAGGTCGGCGAGTTCGGCGGAGTCCCGCTTGCGCAGGTTGTCGCTGGAGAGGAGGTAGAGCGAGACCACCCGCACCCCCAGCTCGTCGCACCAGCCGAGGAACTCCTGCATCTTGGCGGCGCCCGCGCGGTGCCCTTCGGCGGGGGTGTCGAACCCGAGCTGTCGGGCCCATCGGCGGTTTCCGTCGATCATCATCGCGACGTGATGCGGGACCGAGGCCGGATCGAGGTGACGACGCAGCCGGCTGGTGTACAGCCGGTACAGCGGCCCGCGCCCCGGGCTCTCGCGTGACATCACCCACCTACGCTACCCTGACCCGCCGTTCCGCGCCGTGTGCAGAGTCTGGGGACGTGTGCGGTTCGCGGCATGCGGGCCCGCTTACAGTAGGCGTGTGAGCACTCCCGACCAGACCGGCGCCGACCTTCCCCAGCTGCCGCTGCTCGAAGCGGCGGCCGCCGATGCGGCCACCGAGATCAAACCGACCTGGCGCGGCTGGATCCATGCGGGCACCTTCCCCGTCGCGATCGTCGCGGGCATCGTCCTCATCGTCGCGTCCCACGGCGCACCGGCGAAGTGGGCGGCGGCGGTCTTCATGGCCACGTCGCTGCTGCTGTTCGGAAACTCGGCCATGTACCACCGCTTCAACTGGCGGCCGCGGGTGAAGGGCATCCTGAAGCGCATCGACCACGCGAACATCCTGCTGCTCATCGCCGGCACCTACACCCCCCTCGCGACTCTGGCCTTGCCGCCCGAGAAGGGTGTGCTGCTGCTGACGCTCGTCTGGAGCGGGGCCCTGCTCGGCATCCTCTTCCGGGTGTTCTGGATCAACGCGCCGCGCTGGCTGTACGTCGCGCTGTACCTGCTGCTCGGCTGGGCCGCCGTGATGTACATCGTCGACCTGCTCACTGCGAACGTGGCCATGATGGTGCTCGTGATCATCGGCGGACTGCTCTACACGGGCGGCGCCGTGGTCTACGCGTTGAAGAAGCCCAACCCGTGGCCCGGGCACTTCGGCTTCCACGAGATCTTCCACGTGTGCACCGTGCTGGCGTTCCTGTGCCACTGGGCCGCCTGTCTGCTCATCGCCCTGCACCCGCTGTCGCCGTCGCTCGGCGCCCCCTGAGCCGGCGTCAGCGGTCGCGCGGCTCCTCGTCGCCGCGGCGCTCGGCATCGCGCGCGTCCGGCGTCTCCGGAGCGGGGCCGTCGCCCTCCGCGGCAGCGCGGGCGGCCTCTTCCGCGTCGAGCTCCTCGCGAACCTCTTCGCGATAGCGCACGCGACGGATCCGCCGGTTCATGTCCCAGATCAGCAGGATCACGGCGACGAGCACGATGACGATCACCGCGAAGCCGGCGAAGCCCGGCGTGACCGACTCCGGCGCCACCGTCATCGACGGCGTCGGCATCGGAGTATCGGAGAGGAAGCGCATGAATCGGCCTTTCGTACGCAGGTCGCATAACCTGGTATCACCAGCCTAACGACCGGAAGACCCCACCTGTGACGACCGCCTCCCAGCTCGACGAACGCTATGGCCGCACCCGCCGGGGCCGGTGGCCGTGGATCCTCGGCGGGGCCGTCGCCCTGCTCCTCGTCGGCGCCCTCGCCTGGTCCACCGTGAGCCAGTCCCTCAGCTCCGTCGACGCCGACGACCTGGGGTTCGAACTCGTCGACGAGCACGCCGTCGACCTGCGTTTCCAGGTGACCGGCGTGCAGGGCAAGGACGTGGTCTGCGTGCTCGAGGCGCTCGACGAGGAGTTCGGCGTCGTGGGCTGGAAGGTCGTGGAGATCCCGGCCGGAGACGCCCACTCCCTCACCCGCGCGGAGCGAATCCCCACCGTCGCCGAGGCCACGACAGGTTTGGTGAACACCTGCTGGGTCGCCTAGACTGATGCCAGACAGACGACGCCCCGGCACCGTGCCGGGGCGTCTTGGCATATCCCCCGCGGCATCTCGGCGGGATCCCGATAGAAGGAGCTTCGTCATGTCCACCGATGCTCAGGTCCCCTTCCTCACGCAGGAAGCCTATGACCGGCTCGTCGCCGAGCTGGAGCACCTCTCCACCGTCGGTCGCGACGAGATCGCCAAGCGCATCGAAGCCGCCCGGGAAGAGGGCGACCTCAAGGAGAACGGCGGCTACCACGCGGCGAAGGACGAGCAGGGCAAGCAGGAGGCCCGCATCCGCACCCTGGAGGCCCTGTTGAAGACGGCGAAGGTCGGCGAGGCTCCCGCCAGCCGCGGGATCGTCGAGCCGGGCACCGTCGTCACCGCGATCGTCGCGGGCGGCGAGGAGGTCTTCCTCCTCGGCAGCCGTGAGATCGCCGCCGGCAGCGACCTCGACGTCTACAGCGAGGCCAGCCCGCTCGGACAGGCCATCCTCGGCCTCAAGGTCGGCGACTCGTCGTCGTACGAGGCTCCCAACGGCCGCTCGATCAGCGTCGAGATCGTGAAGGTGGAGACCTACACGGGCTGACGCCCCGGATCACACGACACCCCCTCGACCGCCACGGTCGAGGGGGTGTCGCACGTTCGGGAGTCAGTCCGGGACGACGATGGGGGCGAAGCCGGCACGCCGCAGGGTGTCCAGCGTGTGCGCCGAGTGGTCGGCCCCGCGGGTCTCGACGCTGAGCTCGAGGATGACCTCGCTGATCTGCAGTCCGTGCCCGTGGCGGGTGTGCATCGCCTCGATGACGTTCGCCCCCGCCTCCGCGATGAGCTCGGACACCCGCGCGAGCTGCCCCGGACGGTCGGGCAGCGGGATGCGGATCGTCAGGTAGCGGCCGGACGCGGCCAGGCCGTGGGAGACGACCCGCTGCAGCAGGAGGGGGTCGATGTTCCCTCCGGTCAGCACCGCCATCGTCGTGCCCGTCGCCGCCACCCGGCCGGACAGGAGCGCCGCGACTCCCGCGGCACCGGCGGGTTCGACCACGACCTTCGCCTGCTCCAGGAGCACGAGGATGGCACGGGCGAGGTCGTCGTCGGAGACGGTGACCACCTCGTCGACGAGGTCCTTGATGATCTCGAACGGCACCGCTCCCGGGCGGGCGACGAGGATGCCGTCGGCGATGGTCGGACGTGTCACGATGTCCACCGGCTCACCGGCATCCAGCGACGGCGGTACCGCGGCCGCGTTCTCCGCCTGCACCCCGATCACCCGGATCGTGCGGCCGAGTTCGGCGGCCCGGGCCTTGACCGCCGCAGCGACACCCGCGATCAGCCCCCCTCCCCCGATGCCGAGGACGACCCTGTCGATCTCGGGGGCGTCCTCCAGCAGCTCGAGGCCGAGGGTGCCCTGACCGATGACGATGTCGCGGTGGTCGAACGGGTGGATCAGCACGGCTCCGGTCCGCTCGGCGAACTCCGCGGCCAGACGCAGCGAGGTGGCGACGGTCTCGCCCTCGAGAACGACCTCCGCCCCGTAGCCGCGCGTGGCGAGGAGCTTGGGCACCGGCACCCCGAGGGGCATGAAGATCGTCGCCGGGATGCCGAGGGCCTGCGCGGCCAGGGCCACGCCCTGCGCATGGTTGCCGGCGGAGGCGGCGACGACGCCGCGCGCCCGCTCTTCGGCGCTGAGCCGGGACAGCCGGTAGGCGGCACCGCGGATCTTGAACGAGCCCGTGCGCTGCAGATTCTCCATCTTCAGCAGCACGGGGGCGCCGACCGCGTCCGAGAGCGCCCGGGACGGCAGCGTCGGAGTGTGCGAAATCACCTCAGCCAGACTTCGAGCCGCGTCCTGGAACTCGGTCAGGCTGGGGACTGCGCTCATCGATTCCTCCGTCTCCGCTCGCGCGGAACTGTGCTCCAGATCAGGTCTCCGCTCGGTCCGACGCCGGTGCGCCAGGATCCCGAGCTGATGGTCACCGCGGCGACGTTCACGAACGCGGCCAACGGGACGGCGAAGAGGGCACCGGGGATGCCCGCGATCATGGCGCCGCCCGCGACCACGAGGACGACGGCGAGGGGGTGCACCTTGACGGCGGACCCCATCATGATCGGCTGCAGGATGTGCCCCTCGATCTGCTGGACGGCCAGCACGACGACGAGCATCCAGAGCGCGATCCACGGACCGTTGTAGACGAGCGCCAGGAAGACGGCGACGGCACCGGTCACGACGGCACCGACGATGGGGATGAACGAGCCGAGGAACACCAGCACGGCGACGGGGAGCGCGAGCGGGACCTGGAGCAGGAAGGCGCCGAGGCCGATGCCGATCGCGTCGATCGTGGCGACGAACAGCTGGGTCCGCGCGTAGTTGACGATCGTCGTCCAGCCGTTGCGGGCGGCGCCGTCGACGGCGGGCCGGGCGCGACGCGGGAAGATCTTCAGGGTCCAGCGCCAGATGCCCGCGCCGTCCGCGAGGAGGCAGATGAGGATGAACAGGGCGAGCAGCGCACCGGTCGCCACGTGGCCGACGGTGGTGCCGATCGCGAGGGCCCCGGTCCACAGCACCTGGGCCTGCTCGCTGATGAGGTCGAGGCCCTGCTGGAGGTAGTCGGCGATCTGCGTGTCGGAGAGGTTGAGCGGCCCGTCGTGGAGCCACACCTGGAACTGGTCGAACGCCTCGGTGGTCCGCTGCTGCACGTCGGGGAGCTGGGCGCGCACCTGCCAGACGACGAGCCACATGAGCCCCGTGACGATGGCGATCGTCCCGATGAGCGAGATCGCGATCGCGAGCCAGCGCGGGAAACCACGGCGGAGCATCCAGGAGAAGGCCGGCCAGAGCAGCGCCGTGATGAGGATGCCGACCATCAGCGGGATGACGAGCAGCTTCAGCAGCATCACGAGCCAGATGAAGACACCGGCGGCGGCCGCGATGAGCAGGAGGCGCCAGGCGTAGCTCGCCGTGATCCGCAGCGGCAGCGGCACTGCCTCGTCCGCTTCGGTGGTCACGGTCCGATCGGTCACCACGGGGCGCGGACGGAACAGATCGCGCAGCCGGGGTCGCTGGTCCTCGCTCATCGCCTCAGTCTACGGTCATGCCGTATGCCGTTCGACGCATCTTGCCGGCCGGGACGATGTCGGCCTCCGGGGATACGCTGGCGGCGTGACCGACACCCTCAGTCCCGCTCAGGCGCGCCGGATCGCCCTCGCCGCACAGGGCTTCACCCGTGCACGCCCCGCCACCGTCTCCGCCCGCCATCTGCACCGCGTGATGGACCGGCTCGGCGTGCTGCAGATCGACTCCGTGAACGTGTTCGCCCGATCGCACTACCTTCCGTTGTTCTCCCGCCTCGGCTCGTACGACCCCGCGCTGCTCGACCGCCACTTCCTCTCCCCCTCCACGCGCTACATCGAGTACCTCGCCCATGAGGCGACGTTCGTGCCGGTCGAGGACTGGCCGCTGTGGCGCTTCCGGCGGGACGACTTCCGCCGGCGCTGGGCGGCGGAGGACTCCTGGCTCCGCTCCAACGCGCGCACGGTGCAATGGGTGCAGGACGAGCTCCGCACCCGCGGACCGCTCCGCCCGGCGGACCTCCGGGCCGACGCCCCGCGGGAGCGCGGCACGTGGTGGGACTGGGACGAGGTCAAGCTCGCCCTCGAGCATCTGTGGCGCACGGGCGACGTGGCGGTCCGCGGGCGCCGTGGATTCGAACGCGTCTACGCGCGCGCCGAGGACGTGATCCCGGAGCACATCCGCACCCAGGACGTCTCCCGCGAGGAGGCGATCCGCGAGCTCATCCGCCGCGCGGCGCGCTCGAGCGGGGTCGCCACGGCGGCCGACCTCGCCGACTACTACCGGATCCGCGATCGCGTCGCCGTGACCACGGCCATCGCCGAGCTCGTCGACGCCGGCGAGCTGCAGCCCGTGTCCGTTCGCGGGTGGGAGCGCGGTGGCCGCCCCCTCCCGGCGTGGCGGCATCGCAACGCCGTGCTCCCGCGGCGCGTCGAGACCGCCGCCCTGCTGACACCGTTCGACCCCGTCGTTTGGTTCCGCGACCGCGCCCTGCGGACGTTCGGGCTGGACTACCGCATCGAGATCTACGTGCCGGCCGCGAAGCGCCGCTACGGCTACTACTCGCTGCCCGTGCTGGTCGGCGACCGGATCGTGGCGCGTGTCGACCTCAAGGCCGACCGCGCCGGCTCGGCCCTCCAGGTGCAGTCGGCCTGGTGGGAGCCGCAGGCACGGCCGGGTGACGCCGATGCGATCGCGGCGGAGCTCCTGCGGGCCGCGCGGTGGCAGGGCCTCGACCACGTCTCGGTCTCCGGATGGGGAGACGCGACCGCGGCGGTGCACGCCGCCCTGTCGGCGGACGACACGGCCGCGGTGCGCCGTCACCGTCACGTCCGAGAAGGGGTCGCATGAGCCGCCGCCGCTGGGCCCTCATGGGCGGGATCGTCGCGCTGCTGGCGGTCGCTGCCGTCGCCTGGTGGGCTGTCGCTGCGCTGCGACCGGCTTCGCCCGAGGACGCGGCACAGGCGTATCTGCATGCCCTGGAGTCCGGCGATCCCGCCCAGGTCACGGCGACCGGGATCGACGTGTCCGAGGACGCGCTGACGGCGTTCGCCGGGGCGACGGCGACGATCGCGGACGCCGCGGTGACCCGGGTGCGCGACGGCGACGACGAGGCGACCGCGACCGTCTCGTTCCGGCTCGACGGCGCGGCGCACGAGGCCCGACTGCGGCTGACGCCGCAGAACGGCCGATGGACCGTGGACGACTCCGGCCTCGGCCGGCTGACCGCGTCGACCACGATCGGCTCGGCGGTGGCCCTCGGCGGCGCCGTGATCCCTGCCGGGGAGCAGACCGCGCTGCTCCCCGCCGTGTACCCGGTGGCCGCCGCGCCCACGGCGCTGCTCGCGGGGGCGTCCGAGGTGGTCGTGCTGCCGGACGAGGTCGTCGAGACGGAGGTCACCGCCGAGCTCCGCCCCGAGACCACGGAGGCCGCGCAGGAGCAACTCGACTCCTACCTGGAGACCTGCACGGCCGGCGGCTCCGCGACGCCCGGGCACTGCGGCATCTGGATCCCCTGGGGCACCGAGTTCCGTGCGGTGACGGGCGTCGCCTTCACCGTCGAACGGTTCCCCGCCGTGGCACTCACGCCGACCACGTTCACCGCGGACGACGGCGTGCTGGTGGCCACGGTGACCGGAACCGGCCAGGACGGAGCGCCCCGCTCGGTGACCTACCGCAGCGAGACGTGGAGCGTCCGCGGAGAGGTCGCCTTCACCGCGGACGATCTCATCCTCACCGTCCGGTGAGGTTCAGAACTGCACGCGTGGCGGTTCGGAGATGGCGCCGCTGTCGGCGACCTCGAAGAACTCGCGCTCGGTGAAGCCCAGCCCCTTGGCGAACAGGTTGTTGGGGAACACCTTGATCTTCGTGTTCAGCTCACGGACACCGCCGTTGTAGAACCGCCGGGCCGCCTGGATCTTGTCCTCGGTGTCGACGAGGGCCTGCTGCACCTGGAGGAAGTTCTGGCTGGCCTGGAGCTGCGGATACGCCTCCGCCACCGCGAAGAGGCTGCGCAGCGCCTGCTGGAGGTGCCCCTCGGCGATCCCGGCTTCCCCGGGGCTGCCGGCGGACAGGGTCTCGGCGCGTGCCCGCGTGACGTTCTCGAAGACCGCCTTCTCGTGCGAGGCGTAGCCCTTGACCGTCTCGATGAGGTTGGGGATGAGATCGGCGCGGCGCTTCAGCTGAACCGTGATGCCGCTCCATGCCTCGTCCACGCGGACGTTCAGCTGCACCAGCGAGTTGTACGTCGCCCAGAGATAGACGCCGACGAGCAGGATCACCCCGACGACGATCAGTACCGGCACGAGCCATTCCATCAGAGCCCCACCCTTTCCCGTGTTTCTCTCATCCTAGACGCGGTGCCTGCACGTGGACTGGGGATGCGAGGGCTCCGGCCCTGCGCTCAGCGGCCGAGCACGCGTTCCAGATAGCGGTTCGCGAATCGGCGGTCCGGGTCGAGGCGATCGCGCAGGGCCACGAAATCGTCGAAGCGCGGGTAGCGCTCGCGCAGCGCCTCGTGCGTCAGCGTGTGCAGCTTGCCCCAGTGCGGACGTCCGCCGTGGGCGAGCATGATCTCCTCCACCGCCGCGAAGTAGGCGGTCGGGTCCGCGCGCCAGTACCGATGGACGGCGATGTAGGCGCTCGGCCGCCCATGAGCGGTCGAGAGCCAGCGATCATCCGCCGCCGCGAAGCGCACCTCCACGGGGAACTCGATGCGCCAGCCGCGCTGCGCGATGAGCTCCTGCAGCGCTCGGAATGCGGGCACCACCTCGGCCGCCGGCAGCGCATACTCCATCTCGCGGAACCGGACCGTCCGGCTCTGCGTGAGCACCCGGTGCGAGAGGTCCGTGTACTCGCGGTCGCCGGTCAGCCGCACGGCGAGCCGGTTGAAGGGCGGCGTCACCGCCGGCACGGCCTGACCCGCCGCGCAGACGACGCGGTACACGCCGTTCGCGAGCACGGTCTCGTCCAGCCATCGCCCCACGACCGGCAGCGGCTCGCGTCGCGCGGACTCGGGGAGGCGCGTCTGGCGCTTCGTCAACGCGACCTCCGTGTGCGGGAACCAGTAGAACTCGAAGTGGTCGGCCGCGGCCACGCGCTCGTCGATCGTCGACAGGACGTCCTCCAGCGGAAGCGGCTCGTCGACCGCGTGCATCACGAACGTCGGCACGCACTGGAGCGTCACCTCGACGATGATGCCGAGCGCGCCGAGCCCGAGCGCGACGGCCGGCAGCAGTTCGGGGCTGTGCTTCTCATCGATGCGGAGGAACGCGCCGTCGGCGGTGATGAGGGTCACCCCCACCACCTGCGTCACGAGCCCCCCGAATCCGGCCCCGGTGCCGTGCGTGCCCGTGGAGAGGGCGCCCGCGATGGACTGCCGGTCGATGTCGCCGAGGTTCTCCATCGCGAGCCCGTAACGGGCGAGGAGTCCGGGGATACGGTGCAGGCGGGTGCCGGCGAGCAGCGTGACGCGTCCGCTCGTCGCGTCCGCCGAGACCAGCCCCTGGAGGTCGTCGAGCTCCAGGAGCACGCCGGGCGCCACGGCGATCCCGGTGAAGCTGTGCCCGGCGCCGACGGCCTTGATCGTCAGGCCCTGCCGAACGGCGGCCACGACGGCGCGCTGCACGCCTTCGGGGCTGCGCGGACGCTCGACCCGCACCGGGCGGACCGATGCCGAGCGGCCCCAGTTCTGCCAGGTGCCGCCGATCCTCGTCACAGGAAGGCCTTTCCCTCGCCGCGGTAGGTCGGCAGTTCGTCGATGACCTCGTCACCGGACACGAGATGGTAGGCGGCGATCCGTTCGGCCGGTTCGCCGCTCTTGGCGTGACGGAACCAGACGCGATCGCCGACGCCGAGCGTCGCGGCGGCCGGGCCCTGCAGCGGCGTCTGCACCTCACCGGCCGCTTCGCGCGGGAGGGTCCGGAGGTTCGGCGGCCACACCGGCCGCGGCTGCCGCGAGGAGACCGCAGGCCCAGAGGCGATCCATCCGCCGCCGAGGACCGTGGCGATATCCGCCGCGGGACGACGCACCACGTCGAAGGCGAACGCCGCGGCCGGTGCGGGACGGAAGGACCGGTAGCCGTCGAAGAGATGTCCGCCGAGCAGGCCGCTGCCCGCGCTGGCCTCGGTGAGCGACTCGTCGCTGCCGCTGAACTCGAGGGAGCCGGAGCCGCCGCCGTTGAGGAACTCGAGGGGCGCGACGGCGCCGACCGCCGCGACGATCGCAGCCCGACGCGCCCGCAGTTCCTCACGCGAGCGCGCCTGCACCATGCGGATGAGCGGGGCGTCGGGACCGGCATCGCCCTGGCCCGCGATCTGCGCGTCGTACATCTGCAGACCCACGAGGCGGAAACCGGGGCGCGCGACGATCTTCCGTGCGAACGCCGCGACCTCACCGGCCGTGAACAGCGCAGACCGACGCACGCCGATGTGCCCGAGCAGCGCCGAGCGCCAGGACGCATCCACATCGATCGCCACCCGGATCTCCGGTCGTCGCGCGGGACCCGCGACGCTGTCGACGAGGTCGAGGTGCACGGGGTCGTCGACCATGAGGGTGATCCGCTGTGCCGCCCGCTCGTCGCCGCAGAGCCGCTCGAGGCCGGCGCGGTCTGCCGTCGGATAGCCGAGCACGATGTCATCGTGCGTCTCCGCGAGCCAGAGCGCCTCCTCCAGGGTGAATGCGAGGATGCCCCGGAAGCCCGGGAGACGGAGCACGGCGTCGAGGACCGCTCGCACCCGGACCGACTTCGACGCGACCCGGATCGGCAGGCCGCCGGCGCGGACCAGAAGGTCCATCGCGTTGTACCGCAGCGCCTCCCGGTCGATGACGGCGACGGGAGCGGGCAAGTGCCCGGTCGCGGCGGACAGGCGCGGCCAGTAGCGGCCGGGATCCTCCCACTCGGGGGCGATCGCGGGGGTTCCCGAGGCGGGGCTCAGTTCGTCGGTGAGGTCGAGCACTCCCCCACCCTACGGCTCCAGCCCCGCCGGGTCACGACCTCCGCCGACGATAGGCTGACGACGCGGCCCCCGTAGCCCAATGGCAGAGGCAGGCGACTTAAAATCGCCGCAGTCTGGGTTCGAGTCCCAGCGGGGGCACCGTCAGCGGCCGAAGATGTCGCCGAGCCCGGGAAGGCCGATGTCGCCGAGCCGCTCGCCCCATCCCGCTGCCGTGTCGCCGAGCCCGGACACGGCCTCGCCGGCCGACCCGAGCATCTCCCCGGCGCCGCCGGTCAGGGCCTCGAGGTCGACGCCCTCCGCGAGTGCGTCGAAATCGACGCCCAGCCCCGCCGCCTGTTCCAGGAGCGGCGCGGCCACGGCGCTCATGACCGCCCCTCCCGCGACCACACCGAGGACACCGACCGCGGCCCCGCCCGCGGCGACCGCGGCCCCACCGGCCGAGGCGCCGCGGACGCGGGACAGAAGCCCCCGAACACGCCCCGGCTCCATCGCCTCCGCCCGCCCGGCGGCCCGCGCCAGGTCGTCGGCCGACGACGAGCGCGGACGCTCGCCCGCCGGGAGCTCGGCCCGCATGCGCTCCTCGACCAGCGCGCGCTGTGCGGGCGTGAGCCGGGCGAACGCCTCGCGGTGGATCTGCTCGATGCGGTGAGGGTCGGCGGTCTGCAGGAGGTAGTCGTACCGTGCGATGGCGGCGCGATCCGCGGCAGAGGCGCGCGGCGCGGACGCGTTCCGCGCGCCGGGGGTCGCCGTGGTCTGAAGCGCGTCGGTGGCGAGGCGGATCAGGCGGGAGAGTGTCGACATGGAAGTCCCTTCGTGGGACGGGCAGCCGTTCTGCGCCCTGTCGGACGACAAGGATTCCCGGCAGCCCGTGATTCGGGTGCCAAGGTCTCCTCCACCCTCGCGGGCCAGCGGGCCGGGGCACGATGACATGCCCGTCATGACGACGACGCTGCAGACGGGAGTACTCCCCTTGCCCTCCGCACGCTACCGGGTCGGGCTATGGATCGGCTCCACACGGAGAAGGCCCCGGCGCTCGCGCGCTCGGGGCCTTGCTCTCAGAACCGGACGGTCACTTCGTCGCAGCGGTCTCCACCGAGTCCTTCGCCGCGGCGGCGGGGGCCTTCTTGGCGGCGGGCTTCTTCGTGGCCGGCTTCTTCACGTCCGCAGGCTTCTCGGCGGCCGGGGCGTCGGCGGCGGGCTTCGCCGCAGCCGGAGCCGTCGCGGCGGGAGCCGCATCGGCGGGAGCCGCCGGGCGCGGGCGCGCTGCGAACTCCTCGAACACGTACCGCGGGTTCTGGACGGTCTCGAGGTTGACGAGGTCGCGACCCAGCCACAGGTTGTTCCACCAGCCCCAGAGCACGCGCCACTTGCGCTCCCACGTCGGCATCGCGAGACCGTGGTAGCCACGGTGCGCGAGCCAGGCGATGAAGCCCTTGAGGGCGATCTTGCCGGACTGGAAGACGCCGTTGTACAGGCCGAGGCCAGCGACAGCGCCGAGGTTCTTGTGGAAGTACTCCTTGGGGCTCTCCCCGCGGAGCACGGCGACGAGGTTCTTGGCCAGGAGCTTGGCCTGGCGCACCGCGTGCTGGGCGTTCGGGACGCAGAAGCCGCCGACGCCGCCGCCGGAGAGGTCGGGCACGGCCGAGACGTCACCGGCGGCCCAGGCTCCCTCGACGAACGCCTCGGGCGTGCCGACGCGGAGGTCGGCGCGGGTCTGGATGCGGCCGCGCTCCTCCACCGGGAGGTCGCCGCCGCGCACGACGGTCGGGTTGGCCATGACACCGGCGGTCCAGACGATGACATCGGTCGGGATGACCTCGCCGGTCGAGAGCTCGACGTTGCCGTCGATGGCGCCGGTGACCTGCGTGTCGAGGTGGACGTTGGCGCCGCGCTTGGCGAGGTCCTTGAGGACCCACTCGCTCGTCTTCAGCGAGACCTCGGGCATGATGCGGCCCATCGCCTCGATGAGGTGGAAGTGCGTGTCCTCGAAGCTCAGCTGCGGGTACTTGCTCACAAGCGACGACGCCAGCGAGCGGAGCTCGGCGAAGACCTCGATGCCCGCGAAACCGCCGCCGACCACGACGACGGTGAGCAGACGGTCGCGCGCCGGGCCGGCCGGGAGGGAGGCCGCCTTGTCGAAGTTCGACATGACCTTGTCGCGGATCGCGACGGCCTCTTCGATCGTCTTGAGACCGATGGCGTTGTCGGCGATGCCCGGGATCGGGAACGTGCGCGACACCGCACCGGCGGTGACCACGATCTGGTCGTACGCGAACTCGTACGGCTCACCCACGGGCGGGGTGATGGTCGCGACCTTCTGCGCGTGGTTGATGTTCGTGACCTTGGCGGTGAGCACGTTCGTGCGCTTCAGGTGACGACGGTGCGCGACGACCGAGTGGCGGGCCTCGATGGATCCGGCGGCGACCTCGGGGAGGAACGGCTGGTACGTCATGTACGGCAGCGGGTCGACCATGGTCACGTCGGCCTCACCCTTGCGCAGGTGCTTCTCGAGCTTCCACGCGGTGTAGAAACCCGCGTACCCTCCGCCGACGATCAGGATCTTGGGCACAGTGCTGTTCTGAGGCACAGAAGAACTACTCCTCGGAGTCGGGAATTTGGCGTACGGGAACGCGCGCCGATCGGATGCGCCGGGCAGCTGCGGTGACGCCAAGCGCTACCAGGATACCAGGGACCGTGAGGGCGATCAGCGGCAGGGTACCGTAGCGCAGCGAATCCGCGCTGGGAAGCAGCGGTGAACCGGCCTCGGTCGGCGCGTCCGCGTCGGGCAGCGGAGGCACTTCCACCGGCGCGACGGTCGGTTCGGGGGTGGGCTCGCTGTCCGCGCGCCGGAACAGGCGAACCCATTCCGCCAGGTCGCCCATCGGGTTCTCGCTCACCGTGGGGATGCTCGCGGAGATGGCCGCCTCCGCGTCCACGAGCCCGAAGCCGTAGAGCGGATCGCGGGGCTTCTGGGCGTCCGCCACCGGCATCGCCGTCTTGATGATGCGGTTGATGACATCGTTCGCCGAGATGTCCGGATGCGCCGAGCGGATCAGCGCGGCGATCCCCGCCACGATCGGGGCGGCGCCGCTCGTCCCCCGCCACGAGACGACCTCGCCGTCCGCCGACACGCCGAGCAGACCTTCGCTCGGTGCCGAGATGCCGATCGTGATGCCCTGCGTGGACGCCTCGATGCTCGCCGTCCCGGTCTGATCGACACCGCCGACCGTGAGCACACCGGGGATGGTCGCGGGAGCGCCGATGATGTTCGTCCCGCTCCCCCTGTTGCCCGCGGCGACGACCACCACGACGTCGTGCTCGAACGCGTACAGGAACGCGTCGTCCCAGCTCTCGTCCCAGTCGAGGGTGTTGGTCGTGAACGACAGGTTGATGATGTCGGCGCCGTTGTCGACCGCCCAGCGCATGCCCTTCGCCACCTGCTCGGTGAACGGCACCGCCGCCGCGGCCCCGAAGCCCACGGAGATGGAGAGGAGATTCGCCTCCGGCGCCACGCCGATCATGCCGGTGCCGTCGGGCTTGCCGCGGCCCGCGGCGAGCGAGGCCACCCACGATCCGTGATTGCCGTCCACCGCGCCCAGCGGGGTCCGGCCGTCCGGCGTCCCCGCTCCCGACACATCGGTGCCACCGACGACCGCATCATCGAACACCTGCGGCACCTTGCCGATGCCCGTGTCGATGACCGCGATGGTGACGCCCTCGCCGCGCGTCGTGTGCCAGGCCTCACGGATGCGGGCGCCGTCCAGCCAGTACTCGGAGGCCCGGACCGGGTCCGCGGGGTCGTCGGGAACCGGCGGCGGGGTCGGGGTCGGGGTGGCGGTGGCACCGAGGAGCAGGACGGATGCCGCCATCGCCACGACGACGACGGCGGCTCGCCGCATCCGCCCCGGCGTCATGCCGAACGTGCCGATTCGTCGCGGAGGGCGGCGCCGGGGTCCTCGCAGCGGCAGACCTCGGGAGACCAGTTGCTGCGGGCGAGCGCGGCGTCGCCGATCGGGTTCACACCGGCCCCGGCGGCCAGAGCGTGGCCGGCGAGGGCGTGCAGACACTTCACACGGGTGGGCATGCCACCGGCGGAGATGCCGTCGATCTCGGGCACCTCGCCGAACTGCGCACGGTCGGCGAGGTACGCCTCGTGGGCCGCCCGGTAGGCGGCGGCCACCGTCTCGTCCTCCGCGAGCAGCGCGGCCAGCTCGGGCATGGCCTGGTTCGCCTCGAGCGTCGACATCGCCGCCGTCGCCGCCGGGTGGGTGAGGTAGTAGAACGTGGGGAACGGCGTCCCGTCCGCCAGACGCGGGGCCGTGGCGACCACCGTCGGATTGCCGCAGCGGCAGCGCGCGGCGATGCCGACGACGCCCCGAGCGGGTCGTCCGAGCTGGGCCGAGACGACGGCGAGCTCGGCGGAAGTGGGCGCGGGGAACGGCGGGGTGGTCACCCCACCAGCGTAGGGGAGCCGCCAGGGAGGATGCTCGGAGCGGCGGTCAGGGGGCCGCGGCGGCCGTGTCGCTCAGACCGGCGGACACGAGGGTGCGCAGCAGCTGGGGCATCCAGTCCGCGGGCTTCTCCTCGAGGGTGTCGCTCACCGGCTCCTGCTCCCGGGGCAGGGCGGACGGGTCGAGGTCGTTGTCGATCAGGTAGACGACCTCCCCCGGCTTGACGTAGTAGAGCCGTTCGCGCGCCTGCGTCGTGATGTAGGCGGGGTCGTCCCAGCGCTCGCGCTCCGCGGTCAGGGCCGCGATCTCGTCCTCGCTCACGCGCACGGACTGCTCGAGCGCGGCGATCTTCTGCCGCTGATCGATGAACGTGTCGAGCGTGGGCACGAGCACCCAGGCCCCCAGCACCACGAGGGACAGCATGATCACCGAGAACGCGGACAGCCGCATCCCGGAGGCCCACTCGCGGACGTCGACACGGGGGGCGGGCTTCGCCGAGCCGCGCGGCGGACGACGGGTGCGCGAGGCGGCCGGCCGAGAGGCGGCGGGCCCCGGCGAAGACGACGAAGGAGGAGCCGGTCGTCGTGCCACGGCTCCTCCTTCGTGTCCGCCGTCATCCGGACGGCGCTGTCGTGCCGCGAAAGCGGCGTCATCGCTGGTGCGGCTGCTCAGCCCCGGTAACGCGGGAAGGCGGAGCGACCGGCGAACACCGCGGCGTCGCCCAGCTCCTCCTCGATGCGCAGCAGCTGGTTGTACTTCGCGACGCGCTCGCTGCGCGCCGGAGCCCCCGCCTTGATCTGTCCGGCGTTGGTCGCGACGACCAGGTCGGCGATCGTGGTGTCCTCCGTCTCGCCCGAACGGTGCGAGAGCATGGCCGTGTAGCCCGAGCGCTGCGCGAGGCTCACCGCGTCGAACGTCTCGGTCAGCGTGCCGATCTGGTTCACCTTGACCAGCAGCGAGTTGGCGACGCCGCGCGAGATGCCGTCGGCGAGACGCTGCGGGTTGGTGACGAAGAGGTCGTCGCCGACCAGCTGCACCTTCGAGCCCAGGGCCTCGGTGAGGTGCTTCCAGTTGTCCCAGTCGTCCTCGGCGAGCGCGTCCTCGATCGTGACGATCGGGAAGTCGTTGACGAGTCCGACGTAGTACTCGGTGAGCGCCTCGGCGTCCCAGTCCTTGTTGTCGAGACGGTAGACGCCGTCGGAGAAGAACTCGGTGGCGGCGACGTCGAGGCCGAGCGCGATGTCGGTGCCGGGGGTGAAACCGGCCTTCTCGATCGCCTTGACCAGGAAGTCCAGGCCCTCGCGGTTGCTGGGCAGGTCAGGAGCGAAGCCGCCCTCGTCGCCGAGGCCCGTCGCGTAGCCGGCGGCCTTCAGCTCGGCCCGCAGCACGTGGTACGTCTCGACGCCCCAGCGCAGCGACTCGGAGTAGGTCTCCGCACCGATCGGCGCGAGGAAGAACTCCTGCATGTCGATGCCGTTGTCCGCGTGCTCGCCGCCGTTGATGACGTTGAACAGCGGCACGGGCAGGACGTGGGCGTTGGGTCCGCCGAGGTAGCGGAACAGCGGCAGGTCGGCGGAGTCGGCGGCGGCCTTGGCCACGGCGAGGCTCACGCCGAGGATGGCGTTCGCGCCGACGCGCTTCTTGTTCTCGGTGCCGTCGACCTCGATGAGGATCTCGTCGACGATGCGCTGCTCGCTCGCCTCCACGCCCTCGAGCGCCGGCCCGAGCTCGTCGATGACGGCTTCGACGGCCTTGCGCACGCCCTTGCCCCCATAGCGGCTCTTGTCGCCGTCGCGGAGCTCGTACGCCTCGAAGGCGCCGGTCGAGGCACCCGAGGGGACGGCCGCGCGCTGCACGATGCCGTCGTCGAGGAGCACCTCCACCTCGACGGTCGGGTTTCCGCGCGAGTCGAGAATCTCGCGTGCGCCTACAGCCTCGATCAGTGCCACTGATGTGCTCCTTGCTCAGGATGGAAGGGTGTGTGGAGCGTCGTCGATCCGCGCCCAGTCTATCCCCGGCATCCGGACCGGCAGGGAGACGGGGCGGGAGCGCCCCCGGTCACACGACGAGAGCGAGCGCGAAGCCGTCCCACCCCTTCAGGCCGACGGTCTGCAGCGCCGTGGCCTCGAAACGGGGGTCCTCTCCCAGCATGCGCAGTCCCGCACGGGTGCCGTTGACCTTGGGATCCGTGGAGTCGTCGCGGACGATCTCGCCGTCGCGGCCGATGTTGTCGAGGACGACCACGGTGCCCGGGTGCCCGAGCTTCGCCGCCCAGTCCAGGTACACGGTGTTGGACTCCTTGTCGGCGTCGATGAAGACGAGGTCGAAGCCGCCCACGAGGGTCGGGAGCACGTCGGCTCCGCGACCGATCCGGATCTCCACCCGCTCCCCCACCCCGGCCGCGTCGATGCTCGCCCGGGCGACCGCGGCGTTGTCGGCCTCCGCCTCGATCGTGACCACCCGTCCCTCCGGCCCCACGGCGCGCGCCAGACAGATCGTGGAGTAGCCGCCCAGGGTGCCGATCTCGAGCACGCGCCGGGCACCGCTGATCCGCACGAGGAGGTTCAGCAGCTTGCCGGCCACGGGGGCCACCTCGATCTCCGGGAGCCCTGCGGCGCGCTGGGCCTCGAGCGCCGCCTCCAATGCCGGGTCGGGCCCCAGGAGCGTATCGGCGAGGAAGGTGTCGGCGCGTGCCCAGGCGGCAGGGGTGGAGTCCATGACCTCAGCCAACCCCCGGGTCCGGGCGGGCGTCAAGCGCGGGGGCGGACGGCGGCGTCCGCGGCGCCGCGAGCGCGGGCTGCGTCCGGAACTGCCCGGTGACCGCCAGCACCGCCACCACGACGGCAGCGACGATCCATCCCGCGACGCCGAGCGGTCCGGCGAGAGCGAGGTCGGGGAGGGCGGCCGCGAAGATCAGGACCATCCCGCCCGCGGCGTTGAGCGCGCCGTGCGCGACCACCGCTGGCCACACCGAGCCGGAACGCAGCCGCAGCCAGCCGAACAGCACGCCCCAGGCGACGCAGCCGCCGATCATGAACAGCACGCCGGTGATGTCGGTCCGGCCGAAGTTGTAGCCGAGGAGGATGACCGGGCTATGCCACACGCCCCAGATCGCCCCGCTGAGCAGCAGGGCCGGCCATGTGCCGAGCGGCCGCAGGGCCGGAAGCAGCCAGCCCCGCCAGCCGAGCTCCTCCCCGAAGGCGAGCACGCTGTTGACGAGCGCCGCGAGCGGGATCAGGGCGAGCTGCGCGAACACGACGACGCCGACCGGCGGCTGCGGCGTCCCCGCCGGGAGCGCACGGGCGAGCTGGTCCGCGAAGGCCGCGAACGTGAGGTCGAGCTGCAGCCAGCCGACAGCGGCCGCGACGAGGATGCCGAGACCGACGAGCACCGGCGGCACGAGCCAGGCGACGAACAGGAGCCCGACCACGCGCTTCGCCGGTCGCAGCGGCCAGAGCCCGAGAAAACGCGCCCTGGTGCCTTTCTCCGGCACCCCCGTGGTCAGCATCACGACGACCACCGCGGCCGCCGGCGTGAACATCATGACCGGAAGGAGGGCTCCCGCGAAAGGTTCGGCGAGCCCGTCGCCGAGCCAGAGCGGCAGGCAGACGAGAGCGGCCAGACCGCAGGACGTGAGGGTGAAGATGAGGACGGCGCGCCAGGGCACGCGCGTCAGTGTGGTGCGGGGGGCGGTGGTCGTCATCGCGCGGCCCTCCCCGTCTCGCTGGAGGGTGCCGGCCCGGCAGATCGCTCCACGTACGCCTGCAGGAGAGCGGCCGCCTCCTCCGCGCCGTCGATCGTGATGACGAAGGGGCCGTGCTCGCGGCGATGCACCTCGATGGCCGGGCCCTGACGCATCACGATCCCGCTGCGCCCATCGGGGGCCAGCCGCCAGCCCCACCCGCCGAACTCCCCGAACGGCGAGACCCGGACGGCCCGGGCCGACACGATCTCGGCCACCGGGATGGCCTTCCGCGGCCATCCGATGAGCGCCCGCGCGTCGATGCCGTCGGGGGTGACCCGCACCCGGAAGGAGGCCGTCGCCGCCACGGCGAACCCGACCACGAGGGCGACCAGCGCGGAGACCCAGGCCAGCGGGACCCCGGTGACGGCCATCGTCACGGCGAGGGCCACGAGCCCGAGCAGCACGACGAGGAGGAGCAGCAGCGCTCCGGTGGGCATGGTCGTGGTGCCCACCCAGACGACGCGCTCCCCGTCACCGATCCGCACGGTGCGGCGCGACTCGAGAGTCGGCCCGGCGATGGCGGACACGCGCGGCTGCACGACCCAGGCCAGGCCGCCCACGAGGAGGAGGGCCGCGAAAGCCACTCCCATCACGCCGCCGATCCCCGGCACGTCGGCGGGCGACGTCAGATCACGCTGGATGGCGAGGGAACCGAGGCAGATCGCGCCCGCGAACGCCGATGTCCCTGCCGACACCGCGCCGAGGAAGCGGGCGGTCGGACCCCAGTGCGCGCCGACGGCGACGAGCGTCGTGATCGTCAGGAAGATCGGTATCCCCAGCCCCATCCCGAGCAGCACCCAGAGGTAGGTCGCGGCGGGGCCGAACCCGTCCGCCCCATCGACGCCCCAGTGGATGGCCACATCTCCGGGGAAGGACGGCAGCCAGGACCCCAGGACGAGCGCGGAGACCACCACGATGAGCAGCGGAAGGACGAAGGACACGAGCACGAACGCCCGTCTCGCGCGGCGCAGGGTGGCCGGAGGTGTGCGGGTCGGATCAGGCGTCGTCATGAGGGCCCTCCTCAGGGGTCGCTTCGGGGGTGGACGGCACGGCTTCCGTGCGATGGGTGCGGACGATGCCGGCGAGGGTGTCGACGGACACCCCCAGCGCGGCCGCGCGACGCACGAGGCCGTCGATCTCCTGCGCCAGCTCGGCGAGCGGAGCAGCGGAAGCGGCGATCACGGCGCCGCGCCCACGGCGGAGGTCGACCAGACCCTCGTCGCGGAGCCGTTGGTAGGCGTGCAGGACCGTGTGCTGGTTGATGTCCAGGGCGGCGGCGACGTCACGGGCGGCGGGCAGGCGGTCGCCGGGCGCCAGCACCCCGGCGAGGATGTCTGCGCGCACGGAGGCGGCCACCTGGTCGTACAGCGCGTGCGGGCTGTCGACATCGACGCGGATGAGCATGCCGCCTCCCTTCGCTACTTATTCTAGGTGAACTAGAACAACTGTGCGAGCCCACCTCCCCCTCGCGCCGCGCCAGAGCGTGGGGGCCGCGTCGCAGTATCGCGGCTCAGCGCTCCTCCGAGCCGCGCCGCGGCGGATGAAGGCCCGATCCTTCCGCAGACCTCGTCGGCGCGCTCTTGTAGCCCCGGCTCACGAGGAGAACTCGCCGCCAGTACGACTGTGCGAGGAAAACGGGGTCATCTCGCGGGATGAGAGCCCCCACCATCACGGTCGTGATGAACAGCACAAGGACGAAGATGGGCCCGATCCACACCGCGCGAGCGCCGATGATGAAGCCGGCGATGACGACGACACTCAAGACCAGGAGCCCGGCGACTCGACCCAGCCAGCGAAACGCCCCCGCGGTCGTCGAGGCGAAACTGAGACCGACGCTCACCCCGAGAAGTACGGTGAGGAGGTAAATGAGGGCTTCATCCGCCACTAGCGGTCCTCCGTTCAGCATTTGATCCTCCAGATCACTCCGGGGATCGGGGCAGCAGTGAAAAACAGGCAGGTCTTCGGGTTGTCTCCCTGCGCGAGATTCGCTTGCGCCACGATGTAAGACGCGAAGACTCCGCACACCCTCACTCGTGCAGCTTTCGCAAAGACACCGCACATGCCGATCGCGGCAGCATAGTCGCGGACTCGCCGTGTTTCTGAGCGGTTCAGCTTCATCCCCCAGGCCGGCCCGGTCCACTGCCACGTAGGGTCTGCAACGATGGGATACGTCGTCGAGGCGTCGGGAATGACGATCTGGAACAGTTCGTCGCCGCGAATCTCGTACCGACTGGGAACGGAGCGCCCGTCCGCCCCCACAGCCCAAGGCGCCGCCACCGGGACCAGGTTCTTCTGATCGTCGATGAAAATCACCTCCCCGCTGTCAGACAGATACGGCTGATAGCCATCCATCCGATAGCCGAACTCGTGAGCGCTGTCCGAAGTTCCGATCACTGTCTGGATGCGAGTGGATCCATTTTCGAGTGTCTGAACGGCGACAGCATCTCCCGAATTGTCGTCGGCCGCGTGTACAACTGTTCCATCGTCGGCGACAGCACCCTGGCCAACTGAGAGCTCATCAGGAAGCGCGATACTGACAGCCTGTTCTCCCTCCTCCGTCGGCCTCGTCACGACGACCTCAGCATCTGACGCCAATGGCACGAAAGACTCAACACCGGCGACGCTCGTGACAAGTCGACCGGCAACAATCTCACCAGGCCTGGAGAGGTCTGTCGCAGGCGCAGCAGCTTCGATCGTCGCGGCAACCACTTCGGCATCATTCGCTGAGTCGTCCGACGCGTGGGCCGGCGAGATCGTGGTGCACGTCAGCGCCGCCGCAGCCGCGAGTGAGCCGACGAGCGCGAGGTTGGTTCTCAACACTTTCTTCCCTTCTGAGCCGGCGCAGATGCCAGCGCGATGCCACGCTAGGCAGCCTCAGAAGGCGTGTCTGTCCACCATCCGGGGGACAGACAGCGAAACCCCAGTGATGTCGCGCCAGCACACCGATATGAAGCATCTGCCGGGCGGTCTGCGCGCGCGGCTGACGCGTCACCCGCCGTTCACCCCGGCGTGGGACGATGACCCGATGCCCCTCGCCCGCCGCCTGACGCTCGCCGACGCCGTCGCGATCGGACTCGGATCCATGATCGGCGCCGGGGTCTTCGCCGTGTGGGCGCCGGCCATCGGTGTCGCGGGCAGCGGAATCCTCGTGGCGCTCGCGATCGCCGCCGTCGTCGCCTACGCCAACGCCACCGCCTCCGCGCAGCTCGCCGCCGTCCACCCGGTCGCCGGAGGGACGTACGCCTATGCGCGCGCGGAGATCGGGCCGTGGTGGGGATTCATCGCGGGATGGAGCTTCGTCGTCGGGAAGATCGCCAGTTGCGCGGCCATGGCGATGACGTTCGCCGCCTACGCCGCTCCCCCCGGGTGGGAGGTGCCGATCGCCGCACTCGCCGTCGCCTCCCTCGCGACCGTGAACTGCTTCGGGGTGACGAGGACGGCCCTGGCCACCCGCATCCTCGTCGCCTGCTCCCTGCTCGGCCTCGCCGTCGTCGTCGGCGTCGGCTTCGGTGCGGCGCCGACCGCAACGCCGGCGTCGCTGCCCGACGCGAGCGTCTACGGCGTGCTCCAGGGCGCCGGGCTGCTGTTCTTCGCCTTCGCCGGCTACGCGCGGATCGCCACCATGGGCGAGGAGGTCGTCGACCCTGCGCGCACGATCCCGCGGGCGATCGTGCTCGCGCTCGGCGGTGCCGTCGTCGTCTACGGACTCGTCGGCGTAGTCGTCCTCCTCGTGCTCGGCGGTGACGCGCGCGGATCCGCCGCGCCGCTCGCCGACGTGCTCACGGCGTCCGGTTGGTCGGCGCTCGCGCCGGTCGTACGCATCGCCGCGGCCGCCGCGTCCCTCGGTGCGCTGCTCGCGCTGCTGACCGGGATCGGCCGCACCTCCCTCGCCATGGCACGCGAAGGCGACCTCCCGCGATTCCTCACCCGGATCGACGACCGGTTCCAGGTGCCCCGCCGCGCCGAGATCGCCATCGCCGCGATCGTGATCCTCCTCGTCCTCCTCGCGGACCTGCGAGAGGTGATCGGGTTCTCGTCCTTCGGTGTGCTGCTGTACTACCTAATCGCGAACGCCGCCGCGTTCCGCCAGCACGGCACCGCCCGACGGTATCCCCGGGCGCTCCAGGTGGTGGGTGTTCTCGGCTGTCTCGTGCTCGTGAGCACGCTGCCCCCGCTCGCCTCCCTGATCGGCACCGGCGTGGTACTGCTGGGCATCGCGGGACGGCTGCTGCGGCTGCGACGGGCTCAGCCGGACGCCCGCGCGCGATAATCCCGCGGCGGCAGACCGAGGACGGCCGAGAAGTCACGCGACAGGTGAGCGTGATCGGCGTACCCGAGAGCGGCGGCGAGCGCCGCCAGATCGGTCTCCGGCTCGTCACGCAGACGCTGCGCCGCCTCCTGCAGCCGACGGCGGCGGATGATCGCTCCGGGGGCGAGCCCGACAGTCCGATGGGTGAGCCGCTGGAGCGTCCGCACGGACACGGCGAGGCGTGTGGCCGCCTCCTCCGGCGTCAGCGCCGCGCGCTCGCCCCACAGGACGTCGACAAGCGCGTTCGCCTGCCACCCCGCCGCACCGAGCGGTCCGATCCGCTGCGACAGCCACGCGGAGAACGCGGAGACGGCGGTCTCCCGGTGCCGCTCATCCCGTCCCATCGCCGCCGTCACTGCGGCGTGCAGGTCCGGGGCGTCGAACGGATGCTCCGCATCGACGAGCACCGCCGCATCGTCCACCAGCGCCGCCACTGCGGCCGGTCGGAGCAGGGCACCAACGGCCCATCCCGCACCCCGGAGCTCTCGCGTCGACGCCCGCGTGGTGGCTCCCGAGATCGTGACGCCCTCCGGAGCGACGACGAGGTTCACCGCCGGATACGACACGAGCTCCTGCCGCGACACCGCCCCCTCCGGAAGGCGCCATTCGGGAATCCAGAACCAGGCGACCGCGTCGGCGGCCTCCGCATCCGGAGCCAGCCGGTGGAAGGTCGGCAGGTGGGACGGATAGAGCACGCCACGGGTCGGGTCCACCATGCGGCCAGCGTAGAGGGCACCGCCGACGACGCCGGAGAGACGTGTCGCGGATCTTCAAGCGGCGCCCTCCGTCGACGATCTACCGTGGCGGCATGACAGACCAGACACCTCGCGCCGGTGCGACCGGCACGCACACGACCGACGGCCGCCCGCACAGCGCGACCTCGCTCACCCCGTTCCTCGCGATCTCCGACGCGGCCGCGGCCGTCGCCTTCTACCGGGACGTCTTCGGCGCCCGCGTCGTCGACGTCACGGAGTTCGGCGGCGTCGTCGCGCATGCGGACCTCGACTTCGGGCTCGGGCGTCTCCAGCTCGGTGAGCCCAGCCCCGACTACCATCTCGTGCCCGCCCCCACGGGCGACGACGACTGCTACTCGATGGGCCTCTACGTGCCGGACGTGGACGCCGTCGTCGCGCGCGCCGTGTCGGCCGGGGCGACCGTGCGCGAAGCGCCGTCGCTGTTCGTGTCCGGCGACCGGTACGCCAGCATCCGCGACCCGTTCGGCGTGCGGTGGTCGATCATGACCCGCGTGGAGGATCTGTCCGACGAGGAGAGCGCGCGGCGGGTGGCGGAGTGGGCGGCCTCCTTCAGCGCGGCTCCGGAGGACGCCGGGAGCTGAGCGCGGCCCGCGCGGCGCGCTCGACGGCCGGCAGCAGCGCCTCCGCGGTGCGACGGTAGCCCAGGGCGCTCGGATGGAACCGGTCCAGACTGAACATCTCCTCCGGCTCGTCGAAGAACATCGGACCGACCGCGCGCCGCAGGTCCACCGGCTCCGCGCCGCACCGCCGCGCGGTCTCGGCCTGTACCTCGGCGAGACGGCGCGAGAGCACCGAGGCGATGCGGCGCAGGGGCTGCGGCACGGCCCGGAGCGCGCCGAGGTCGGGACACGTGCCGACGACGACGCGCACGCCCCGGGCGTGCAGACGTGCGATCGCATCGCGCAGGTGCCGTGCCGACGTCGCGGTGGGGAGACGGTGCGTGACGTCGTTGCCGCCCACGACGATCACCGCGACGTGCGGACGGTCGCCCGGCGACAGCCCGTCGAGCTGGGCGGAGAGGTCTGGCGACTCCGACCCCACGACGGCGGCGGTGTGCAGCCGGACCGGGCGGCGCAGACGGCGTGCGACGGCCTTCGCGAGGCGCGCCCCGAGCGTCTCCTTCCGACGGGAGGCACCGAGCCCCGCCGCGAGCGAGTCGCCCAGCAGCAGGAGGTCGAGAGGGACCCCGTCGAGGCGCGGACGCCAGACGCGATCGGCCGCCGGCGGCTGCTCACCGAGCGGCTTCCCGATACGACGGCGGGCGAGCGCCGCCTGCTGGTCGAGAAGAGCACGGGCGGACCCTGCCACGACGACCGCGGCGAGCGCGACGATGATCAGGAAGCGGAGACGGCGCACCCTCCGATGGGAACCGACCGGCGTGAACGCGCGGTGAACATGCCCGTCGGGCCGACGGACGCCGGCTCAGGCCAGGGTCTTCACCTCGAGCTCGACATCGCCGGACCGCACGCTCGCGAAGTGCGTGTACCCGTCCGCGGCCGACCGCTCCAGCAGCGCCTTGAGGTTCTTCGTGCGCTGTTCGAGGCGCACGCGCGCGCCCTTCGCGACCAGGGCCGTCTTGTGGGCGACGAGTTCGGCCACCGGGACGGCCGCATCGTGGACGAGCACGATCGCCTGCGGCGCGGTGGCCGGATCGGTCGAGACGAGGTCGACCAGGCGTTCGAACCCGAGCGAGAAGCCCACCGCGGGCACGTCCTGCTGCAGGAATCGTCCGATCATGCCGTCGTACCGGCCGCCGCCACCGAGCGAATACGTCACCGACGGGTGCGCGAGCTCGAAGATCGTCCCCGTGTAGTAGCCCATGCCGCGGACGAGGAACGGATCGAACACGAGCGGGATGTCGTCCTGTCCGCGGCCCGCCGCCACCGCCTCACCGATGCCGACGAGGTGCGCGACGAGTTCGTCCGGCACACCGTCCGGGAGCGCCTTGCGGATCTGGCGGTCGCCGAACGGGTGGTGCTCCAGCGTCTGCGGGCGGCCGAGGAAGGCCTGGAACGCATCGACCGCCGCAGGGGTCGCCCCGCGCTCACGGAGTTCGGCGGCCACGCCCTCGGGCCCGATCTTGTCGAGCTTGTCGATCGTGATCAGCACCTGCGGACGCTCGCCCTCGGTGAAGCCGAAGTGCTCCAGCATCCACTCCAGCACGCGGCGGTCGTTGATCCGCACGCTCGCGCCCTCGAGGCCCAGCGCGTCGACGGCGTCGAGGGAGGCGGCCAGCAGCTCGGCCTCCGCGCGCGCCGATGCATCGCCGATGATGTCGATGTCGCACTGCACGAACTGGCGGTAGCGCCCCTTCTGCGGACGCTCGGCCCGCCAGACCGGCCCGATCTGGATGGAGCGGAAGACGCCGGGGAGCTGTCCGCGGTTGCTCGCGTAGAAGCGGGCGAGGGGCACGGTCAGGTCGTAGCGCAGACCGAGGTCGGACAGCTCGGCGGGGTCGTCGGCCGCGGCGCGGATGCCGTCCGCATCGAGACCGCGGCGCAGGATGTTGAACGACAGCTTCTCGTTGTCGCCGCCGATCCCGGCGTGCAGGCGGTCGTACTCCTCCACCACGGGGGTCTCGATCTCGTCGAATCCGTGGGCGCGATAGCGGTCGCGGATGACGGAGAGCACCCGCTCACGGCGGGCCTTGTCGGCGGGGAGGAAGTCGCGCATGCCGCGCGGCGCGTTCACGGTAGCCACCCGTCCATCTTCCCAGGTCGACGGCGGTGCCCGTGCCGGGACGCGGACGGACTCAGCCCGCCTCGGCGGCGCGGACGTCTTCCTCCACCCGCCGCAGCCGTTCCCGCAGGGCGCGCTCCGCGTCCCAGCCCTCGGCCCGCGCCGTCACGACGAGGGCGAGGAGGGCGTCGCCGAGCTCCTCCTCCGAGGCCGGACGCGGGCCGACGGGCTCCTCGGGGAGCGCCGCGGTTCCGCCGGCGCGTCCCGCGATCTTCTGAGCCCGTGCGAGGGCCGGCATCCCCCGCGGGATCCCGTCCAGCACGCTGCGGCGCGTGCGCTTCTCCGCCGCTTTGGCGGCGTTCCAGTGCACGAGCACCTGCTCCGGCGTCTCCGCGACCTCGTCGCCGAACACATGCGGGTGCCGGCGCACCATCTTCTCGGTGAGCGTGCGAGCCACGTCGTCGATGTCGAACGGGTCATCCGGGTCCTGCGCGGCGATGGCCGAGTGGAAGAGCACCTGCCACAGAAGGTCGCCGAGCTCCTCACGGAGGTCGGCGGGCGCCCCGTCCTCCACGGCGTCGATCACCTCGTGCGACTCCTCGATGAGGTACGGCACGAGGTCGCGATGGGTGATGCGCTGCGACCACACGCACCGTTCCCGCACCGCGCGCATGGTCTCGGCGGCCGCACGCAGCGGATCGTCCATGCCCTCGGGACTCTGCGGCTCGCTGCTCATGCTTCCTCCGGGATCGGTTCAGACGGCGGGGACAGGGGCGACGCGGCGGTACCACCGGGCGCGGAGGGTGACGACGATGCCGGAGAGGATCAGCGCGAGCAGCGAGCCGACGAGGACGCCGAGGATCGCCTGGTCGCGGATGACCGCATCGCCCTCGAACGCGAGGTTCGCGAGCAGGAGCGAGACGGTGAATCCGATGCCGCCCAGGGCTCCGGCGGCGAGGATGTCGGCGAACGGCAGCGCCGGGTCGGCCCCCTTTGGGCGGATGCGCATGGCGAGCCAGCCGAACAGGGAGATACCGATGATCTTCCCCACCGGAAGCGCCACGACGATCGCCCAGAACGCCGGCGAAAGCGCGGTCGGCGAGACGGCCGGGATCACGACGAACGCCGCCACGAACGCGAAGAGCGGCAGGATCGCCCCGTTCACCGTCGGCTCCAGCGCATGCCGGGTGCGCCCGGCGGGCACCGGCGCCATGACGAGGCCGAGCATGACCCCGGCGATGGTCGCGTGGATGCCGGAGGAGGCGACCAGGCCCCAGGTGACCACGCCGACGACGGCCATCGCGATCGCGACCAGGGTGTGGCCGGTCGCGTGCAGCAGGCGGCTCAGCAGCCAGAAGACCGCGACCCCGACGATCGCGAGGCCGGAGAGCAGCCACTGGACGTCATGCGCGAACAGCACCGCGATGAAGATGATGCCGATGATGTCGTCGAGGATCGCGAGCGCGAGCAGGAACACCCGCACCCGGGACGGGAGTCCGCGCCCGAACATCGCCAGCACGCCGAGCGCGAAGGCGATGTCGGTGGCGGTCGGGATCGGCCAGCCCGACGCCGTCTCCGGGCCCCCGGCGATCAGCAGGTACACGAGGATCGGTACGAGCACGCCGCCGGTCGCCGCGATGGCCGGCTGCACGGCCTTCCGCGGAGAGTCGAGCTCGCCGTGAGTGAGCTCGTGCCGCAGCTCGATCGCGACGACGAGGAAGAAGATCGCGAGCAGGCCGTCCGACACCCAGTGCGCGACCGACAGGTCCAGCGCCGTCCCCGGCACGGCGAGGTGCGTCTCCAGCAGCCCCGCGATGGCGTCGTGCGTGGGCAGGTTCGCGAACAGCAGGCCGAGGCCGGCGGCGACGAGCAGGAGGACGGCGGGGAACTGCTGCCCGCGGAGGGGGTTCGCTGTGATGCGCATCGACTCCATCGTAGGCCGCGGCGTCACACGGCCGTCATGCGTGCAGGACACCCCGATCCACCCGGCTACTCTCGGAGGGTGACCCCCGATTCCCCCGCTTTCTCCGAGCCGACGCCCACCGAGGCCATCCGCGTGATCGGTCGTTTCGAAGCCGGTCGCGGTATTCCCGATGCCATGCGCTCCGACGTGCGGATGCTGGGCCAGCTCCTCGGCCAGGTGCTCCGCGAGGCCGGCGGCGACGACCTGTTCGAGGACGTCGAGCGGCTGCGTCTCGCGACCATCCAGGCCTACGAGGACCACACCTCCGACGCGTTCGAGCGCGCCGCGGCCATCGCCGAGTCGTTCACGATCGCCCGCGCCGACGAGGTCGCCCGCGCGTTCACCTGCTACTTCCACCTCGTGAACCTCGCCGAGGAGCACCAGCGCGTGCGCGTGCTCCGGGAGCGCGCGGGACAGACCCCTTCGACAGGCTCAGGGACCCAGGCGACGGACACGGTCGCGGGGGCGTACGCCCGGCTGCGCGAGGAGGTCGGCGACGACGAGGCCCGTCGGCGCCTCGACGGCCTGCGCTTCCACCCCGTCTTCACCGCGCACCCGACCGAGGCCCGGCGCCGCGCGGTCTCGTCGAGCATCCGGCGCCTCTCCGAGCTGCTCACCCAGCACGACGCGGCGAGCGCGGGCGGCTCCGAGGAGAACCGCGCCCGCCGCCGGATGCTCGAGGAGATCGACACGCTGTGGCGGACGGCGCCGCTGCGCGCACAGAAGCCCTCCCCCACCGACGAGGTGCGCACCGTGATGGGCGTCTTCGACGAGACGCTGTTCACCACGGTGCCCCACGTCTACCGCCGCATCGACGACGCCCTCCGCGGCGAGGAGTCCGGCGCCAGCGCTCCGGTCGTCCCCGCGTTCGTGCGGATCGGCTCCTGGGTCGGCGGCGACCGCGACGGCAACCCGTTCGTCACCGCCGCCGTGACTCGCGAGGCGTCGCAGATCGCCTCCGAGCACGTGCTCCGCGGACTCGAGCGGGCGCTCGACCGGATCGGCCGCACCCTGACGCTCTCCGCCGATGACACCCCCGCCAGCGCCGAGGTCATGGCCCTGTGGGAGCGCTTCGCGACCGCCGAGCCCGCCGTCGCCGAGGAACTCGCCGCCCGCTCACCCAATGAGCCGCACCGCCGGGTCGTGCTGGTGATGGCCCGCCGCGTGGCGGCCACCCGCCGCGGAGACGACGAGGGCTACGCGGATCCGGAGGAGCTGCTCGCGGAGCTGCGCGCCGTGCAGTCCTCCCTGGTCGACGCCGGCGCCCGCCGCCACGCGTTCGGCGGCGTGCAGCATCTGATCTGGCAGGTCGAGACCTACGGCTTCCACCTCACCGAGCTCGAGGTGCGTCAGCACTCCCAGGTGCACGCCAAGGCCCTGGCCGAGCTGGAATCCGGCGGGGCGATCAGCACGCAGACCGAGGAGGTGCTGGAGGTTTTCCGTGCGATCGCGGACATCCAGCGCGACCGCGGTCTGCGGGCCGCAGGCCGCTACGTCGTCTCGTTCACCCAGGCCGCCTCCGACCTCGCGAACGTTCACCGGCTCGCCCGCCACGCGCTCGGCGACGCCGCCCCCGTGCTCGACGTCGTGCCGCTGTTCGAGACCTTCGCCGACCTGCAGGCCGCCCCCGGGATCCTCGCCGAAGCCGTCACCTTCCCCGAGTTCCATGAGCGGATGGCCGCGACCGGCAACCGCCTGGAGGTGATGCTCGGCTACTCCGACTCGTCCAAGGACGTCGGGCCCGTCGCCGCGAACCTCGCGCTGTACACCGCGCAGGAGAAGATCGCGCGCTGGGCCCAGGAGAACGGCATCGAGCTGACCCTCTTCCACGGCCGCGGCGGTGCGCTCGGCCGCGGCGGCGGTCCCGCCAACTCGGCGATCCTCGCGCAGCCGCCGCACTCCGTCGACGGCCGCTTCAAGCTCACCGAGCAGGGCGAGGTCATCTTCGCCCGGTACGGCGAGCCGGCGATCGCGATGCGGCACATCGATCAGGTCGCCGCGGCGACCCTGCTCGCCTCCTCGCCCTCGGTCGAGGAGCGCACGAGCCGCGCGGCCGCCCGCTACGCCGACGTCGCCGCGACCATGGACGCCGCCTCCCGCGAGCGGTTCTTCGCCCTCGTCAAGGCCGACGGCTTCGCCCCGTGGTTCGCGACCGTGACCCCGATGGAGGAGATCGGTCTGCTGGCGCTCGGCTCGCGGCCCGCCCGTCGCGGTCTCTCGGTCGAGTCGCTGGAAGACCTCCGGGCCATCCCGTGGGTGTTCGCATGGACCCAGGCCCGCATCAACCTCGCCGGCTGGTTCGGTCTCGGCACCGCGCTCGACGCCGTCGGCGACGAGGATCTGCTCGCCGAGGCTTACCGCGAGTGGCCGCTGCTGCACACGATGGTCGACAACGTGGCGATGAGCCTCGCGAAGACCGACGAGCGCATCGCCCGCCAGTACCTGGCCCTCGGCGACCGCGACGACCTCGCCGCCCTGGTGCTCGATGAGCTCGCGCTCACGCGCCGGTGGGTGATCCGCCTCACCGGAGGCGACGACCTGCTGCAGAACAAGCCGATCCTGCAGCGAGCCGTGCAGCTGCGCAGCCCCTACGTCGACGCCCTCTCGCTCCTGCAGCTGCGAGCGCTCCGCGCGCTCCGGTCGGCACCGGAGCAGCCGGAGGGCTCGGGAGCCGATGCCGAGCAGCAGCGTCTGCTCCTGCTGTCCGTCAGCGGGGTCGCCGCCGGCCTGCAGAACACCGGGTGATCCGAGCCCTCCCGCCGGGTGCGCGGAGGCCGCTGTCGCCGACGCTAGAGTGAAACCTCCGCCTCACCCGGCTCTGCTTTCGCGCGCGACACGATCGCCCGCACCCCATCCCCCACCAGAAAGCCCTCCCGCGTGACCGTCACCACCCCCACCGACTTCCACCCGCTCGCCGACTCCGTGCAGCCCGTCTTCGACACGGTGCTCGCGCGCAGTCCGCACGAGCCGGAGTTCCACCAGGCCGTCCACGAGGTGCTGCACTCCATCGCCCCGGTGCTGGAGCGCCACCCGGAATACGTAGACGGCGGAATCCTGGAGCGTCTGGTCGAGCCGGAGCGGCAGATCATGTTCCGGGTGCCGTGGGTCGACGACGCCGGGAAGCTGCAGGTCAACCGCGGCTACCGCATCCAGTTCTCCTCGGTGCTCGGTCCGTACAAGGGCGGACTGCGCTTCCACCCCTCGGTCAACCTCTCGATCATCAAGTTCCTCGGGTTCGAGCAGATCTTCAAGAACGCGCTCACCGGTCAGGGCATCGGCGGCGGCAAGGGCGGCTCCGACTTCGACCCGCACGGCAAATCGGACGCCGAGGTCATGCGCTTCTGCCAGTCGTTCATGAACGAGCTCTACCGCCACCTCGGCGAGCACACCGACGTCCCCGCGGGTGACATCGGCGTCGGCGGCCGCGAGATCGGCTACCTCTTCGGCCAGTACCGCAAGGTCACCAACCGCCATGAGTCGGGCATGTTCACCGGCAAGGGCACCGGATGGGGCGGGGCCGAGGTGCGGACCGAGGCCACCGGCTACGGCGCCGTGTTCTTCGCGCAGGAGATGCTCGCCGTGCACAGCGACTCCCTGGCGGGCAAGCGCGTGGGCATCTCGGGCTCGGGGAACGTCGCGATCTACGCCATCCAGAAGGCCGCGCAGCTCGGCGCCACCGCGGTCACCGCCTCCGACTCCTCCGGCTACGTCGTCGACGACGCCGGCATCGACCTCGATCTGCTGCGTCAGATCAAGGAGGTCGAGCGCGCCCGCATCGTCGAGTACGCGAACCGCCGCCCGAGCGCACGCTTCGTGGAGAGCGGCAGCGTGTGGGAGGTGCCGGTCGACATCGCGGTGCCTTCCGCCACTCAGAACGAGGTCAGCCTCGCCGACGCCGAGGCCCTGATCGCCAACGGGGTGCGTGCCGTCTCCGAGGGCGCCAACATGCCGTGCGTGCCCGAGGCCGTCGAGGCGTTCCAGACGGCCGGCGTGCTGTTCGCCCCCGGCAAGGCCGCCAACGCGGGCGGCGTCGCGACCTCGGCGCTGGAGATGAGCCAGAACGCCTCGCGGCAGCGCTGGAGCTTCGGCGACAGCGAGGACAAGCTCCGCGAGATCATGGGCGACATCCACCGCGCCGCCTTCGAGGCCGCCGAGCGCCACGGGGTCCCCGGCGACTACGTCGCGGGCGCCAACATCGCGGGCTTCGAGCGCGTCGCGGCGGCGATGCTCGCCCAGGGCGTCATCTGACCTGTCGAATCGCGCGATCGGTCTGATTCCGGCCGGATCCGGGACCGATCGCGCGATTCGAAGGGGGGGTCAGACCTGACGATCGTCGGCGTGCCGCGCGAGGGAGCTGCCGTAGCGCTCCGTGAGCTGGACCATGAGATCGGGCGTATCGCGATCGACGCCGAAGACGTGTCCGGGGAAGTCGAGCTCGGGCTGCGCCGCCGCGATCTCGGCGTCCCGGTCGGGTGAGAGCAGCTGAACGGGATCGCCGACCGCGACCCACCCGATCGGCACCACCGTGCCCGAGGGCAGCACGGCCCGGCGATGCACGATCGCGTTGACCCGCACCTCGCACCCGTCACCGACGAGCGCCCCGTTGAAGACGCGGGCCCCGGACGCGAAGAAGACCTCCTCCCCCACCGTCGCCCCGGCGATGCTGGCGAGCGTGCCGACGAGGGTATGGGAGCCGATGTGGACGGCGTTCGCCGCGGTCGCCCGGATCAGCGCGTTCTCCATCACGATGACGTGTTCACCGAGCGTGATCGGACCGCCCTCCGCCGTGATGACGGCGCCGTGCAGCACCTGGCAGCCGGGCCCGAGCTCCACGTCGCCGGAGATCACGGCGGTGGGAGCGACGACGGCGGTGTCATGGATGCGGGGCCGAGCCCCGAGGTGCTCGTACAACATGCGGCCAGACTAGCCCCGGGCATCCTCGGGGTGCACGACTTCGGAGATCATCACCACCGGCTCACTCGGGCTTGGCGGGCTCGGGGAAGATGGCGGTGAAGAGCTGGTCGACCCAGGTGAGGAGTTCGGCGTCGGGCAACGGCTCCACGCCGACCCCGACCGCGGCGGGCACGGTGGGCATGGGCACGACCAGGGCCTCGCCCCCGGCGACGAGCTTCGCCTTCGGGTACAGCCGCTGCAGCCGGACCTTGATCGAGTCCTCCAGGCGGGCGGGCGCGAGGCGAAGGTTCGAGCCCATCGCCACGACATCGGTGAGTCCGGCCCTGGCCGCCCGCCGCCGGAGTCGGGCGATGGACACGAGTCCGGTGACCTCGTCCGGCGGCGTGCCGTACCGGTCGACGAGCTCCTCCACGACGAGGTCGATAGCGTCGTCCTTCGCGGTCGCGGCCGAGGCGGCGGAGAGCTTCTGATACGCCTCGAGCCGCAGGCGCTCGCTGTCGATATAGTCCTCGGGGATGCGGGCGTCCAGCGGCAGCTCGAGCCGCAGCTCCTGCCCGGTCTCGACCTCTTCGCCGCGGAAGGTCGCGACGGCCTCGCCGATCATGCGCAGATAGAGGTCGAAACCGACCCCCGCGATGTGTCCGGCCTGCTCGGCGCCGAGGAGGTTGCCGGCACCGCGGAGCTCGAGATCCTTCAGGGCGACCTGCATGCCGGAGCCGAGGTCGTTGTTGACCGCGATGGTCTGCAGCCGGTCGGCCGCGGTCTCGCTCAGCGGCTTCATGTCGTCGTAGAGGAAGTACGCGTAGGCCCGCTCCCGTCCGCGACCCACCCGGCCGCGCAGCTGGTGGAGCTGACTGAGGCCGTACTTGTCGGCGCGGTCGATGATGATCGTGTTCGCGTTGGAGATGTCCAGACCGGTCTCGATGATGGTGGTCGAGACGAGCACGTCGAACTTGCGTTCCCAGAAGTCGTCGACGACCTGCTCCAGCGCGTGCTCGCCCATCTGTCCGTGGGCGACGGCGATCCGCGCCTCGGGGACCAGCTCGGCGAGCTCGGCCGCCACCCGCTGGATCGACTGCACACGGTTGTGCACGAAGAAGACCTGCCCCTCGCGGAGGATCTCGCGACGGATCGCGGCGGCGATCTGCTTGTCGCTGCGGGGCCCGACGAACGAGAGGATCGGGTGCCGGTCCTCCGGCGGCGTGGCCAGCGTCGACATCTCGCGGATGCCGGTGACCGCCATCTCCAGGGTGCGCGGGATAGGGGTGGCGCTCATGGCGAGGATGTCGACGTTGGTCTTCATCTTCTTCAGCGCGTCCTTGTGCTCGACGCCGAACCGCTGCTCCTCGTCGATGATCATGAGGCCGAGGTCCTTGAAGATCACCTGGTCGGTGAGGATCCGGTGGGTGCCGATGACCATGTCCACCGACCCGTCGAGGAGGCCCTGCAGCGTGAGCCGCGCCTCCTTGTCGGTCTGGAAGCGGGACAGCGGCCGCACCTTGACCGGGAACCCGGCGAAGCGCTCCGTGAACGTCTCGAGGTGCTGCTTGACCAGCAGGGTGGTCGGGACGAGCATCGCCACCTGCTTGCCGTCCTGGATCGCCTTGAACGCGGCGCGGACCGCGACCTCGGTCTTGCCGAAGCCGACGTCGCCCGAGAGCAGCCGGTCCATCGGGATCGGCCGCTCCATGTCGGCCTTGATCTCGTCGATGGTCTGCAGCTGGTCGTGGGTCTCGGCGAACGGGAACGCCTCCTCCAGCTCGCGCTGCCAGGGCGTGTCCGGCCCGAAGGCGTGCCCCTTGGCGCTCATGCGCGCGGAGTACAGCTTCACAAGCTCGACGGCGATGTCGCGCACCGCCTTGCGCGCCTTGCCCTTGGCCTGTGCCCAGTCGCTGCCGCCCATCTTCGACAGGGTCGGGGCCTCGCCGCCGACGTACTTCGACAGGAGGTCGAGCTGGTCGGTGGGCACGTACAGCTTGTCGCCGGGGTAGCCGCGCTTGGAAGGCGCATACTCCAGCACGAGGTAGTCGCGGACGGACTTCGCGGCGTTGCGTCCGCCGGTGGAGACCTCGCGCTGGGTCATCTCGACGAACCGGCCGATGCCGTGCGTGGCGTGCACGACGAAGTCGCCCTGCTTGAGCTGCAGCGGGTCGACGACGTTCTTCCGCCGGGAGGCGAGCTTCTTGACGACGCGCTGATCGCCGCCGATCGTGCGGCCGTAGAACTCGTTGTCGGTGAGGACGGCGAGCTTCGCCTCCGGCACCTGGAAGCCGGCCTCGACGGTGCCGACGGTGAGGGTCGCGACCCCCGGGTCCGGCGCGTCTGCGATGGTCTCCACCACCCGGGCCGCGATGCCGCGGTCGGAGAGCACGTCGCGGGCGCGGTCGACGAGGCCGTGACCGGTCGCGAGCACGACCACCCGCCAGCCGTCGGCGACCTTCGCGTCGACGAACGCGATCGCGCCGTCGACGTTGCCGTGGAAGGACGGGATGACGGTGGCGGCCTCGACGCTCTCGGCGGTCGCGTCACCGATCCCGAAGGGGCTCAGGCGCCACCACACCCCGCCGCGGTCGCGCACGACCTCGCGGAGTTCGGCGATCGTGAGGAAGTCGCCGGCACCGAGGTCGATGGGCGCCGAGGCACCGGAGGTGGCCGCGCTCCAGGCGGCGTCGAGGAATTCGCGGTTGGTCTCGCCGAGGGTGAGGGCCCGCGCGGTCGAGCGCTCCGGGTCGATGACGGCGGTGGCGCTGCCCTCGGGCAGGTACTCGGCGAGGGATTTCAGCGGGCCGGCGACCGCGGGCAGCAGCGACTCCATGCCCTCGACCGGGATGCCCTCGGCCATCTTCTCGAGCATGCCGCCGATGGCGGGGAAGCCGCCGATGAGCGCGCGGGCACGCTCCCGCACCTCCGCGGTCAGCAGGAGTTCGCGGCTGGGCGGGAGATCGACGCGCGGCACGTCGCCGGGGAGCGAACGCTGGTCGGCGACGGAGAACGCCCGGATCTGGTCGATCTCGTCACCGAAGAACTCCACGCGATACGGGTGCTCGGAGGTGGGAGGGAACACGTCGAGGATGCCACCGCGGACGGCGAACTCGCCGCGTCGCGACACCATGTCGACGCGGGAGTAGGCCCGTTCGACGAGCTGCGCGGCGACGTGGTCGAGCTCGGTGCCGCGGCCGCCCACGGCGAGCTCCAGGGGCACGATGTCGCCGAGGTTGCCCGCGATAGGCTGGAGCGCGGCGCGCACCGATGCGACGACGACCAGCGGACGCTCCCCCGACCATTCGGCGATGCGGCGCAGCGTCTGCAAGCGCAGGCCGACCGTGTCCGGGCTGGGGCTGAGGCGCTCGTGCGGCAGGGTCTCCCAGGCCGGGAACGTGAGCACCTCGGCATCCGGGACGTACGTCTCCAGGGCCTGCGCCACCGACTCCGCGCGTCGCCCCGTCGGCACCACGGCCAGCAGCGACGCCGGGTGGCCGGCCGCTGCCCGTTTGGCGAGGAGACCGGCGAGCACGGGCGCGTCGAGCCCGTCGACCAGGCCGAGGTCGGCGTCGGTGTGCGCCCAGGCGAGAGCGTCACGATACAGAGACGCCTCTTCCAAGGCGCGCAGAATCCCCGGCACAGTCACCGGACAAGCCTAATCGCGCCCGCCGACACCGCGGTCGGCTTCCTCACATCCCACCCCTTTCCGTGCCTCCCACCCCTCTGCGCGCGCCCGGAAGGGGCCGGGGCAGACGGAAGGGGCCGGGTCGCGCGTTCTAGGCTGGAAGGATGCTCGCCGTCACCCTCACCACCGAACGCCTCGTCCTCCGTGCACCGACGGAGGCGGATGTCGACGCGATCACCGCGGCCTGCCAGGACTCCGAGATCGCCCGGTGGACGACGGTGCCCTCCCCCTACTTCCGGCAGGACGCGGAGGATTTCGTGGCCCTCGTGGCGCAGTGGTGGGAGGACGGCTCGCAGACCGTCTGGGGCGTCTACGCCGACGGCGCGCTCGTGGGCATGGTGGGGCTCCACCACATCGTCGAGCACGCGGCCGGCGGCCACGCCGAGCTCGGCTACTGGGTCGTCGCCGATGCCCGCGGCCGCGGCTACCTCGTCGAGGCGGCCCGCGCGGTGCTGGACTGGGGCTTCGCGGAGCTCGGTCTCGCCCGCATCCGCTGGCAGGCCGTCGTGGGCAACATCCCCTCCGCTCGCGCCGCCCGCGCCCTCGGCTTCCGGTTCGAGGGCACGATGCGCCAGGGCCTCACCTGCCAGCGCGGACGGGACGACGGCTGGAGCGCGGCGCTGCTGCGCGAGGACGACCGGACGCCGGTCGAGTGGCAGGTGCTCTGAACGGATGACCGACGCGTGACAGCGTCGGACCCCGGTGACAGGATGGCTGCATGCCCGAGATGCCGGAGGTCGAAGGACTCGTCGCGTTCCTCGGCGAGCGCACCACCGGACGCACGATCACCCGTGCCTCCGTGGCCGCGATCGCCGCGCTGAAGACCTACGACCCGCCGATCTCGGCGCTCCAGGGCGCGGAGATCACGGGGGCGGAGCGTCGGGGCAAGTTCGTGGTGCTGTCCTGCGGACCCGACCTGCACCTCGTCTTCCACCTGGCGAAGGCCGGATGGCTGCGCTGGTACGACACCCTGCCGACCACGCTCCTCAAGCCGGGCAAGTCGCCCATCGCGCTGCGGATCGCTCTCGACGACGGCAGCGGCTTCGATCTGACGGAGGCCGGGACGAAGAAGTCGCTGGCCGTGTACGTCGTCCGCGACCCCGACGAGGTGCCCGGCATCGCCCGCCTCGGTCCCGATCCGCTCGATCCCTCGTTCACGCGCGACGCCTTCGCCGCCCTGCTCGACGACCGGCGGATGCAGATCAAGGGTCTGCTGCGCGACCAGGGCGTGATCGCGGGCATCGGCAACGCCTATTCGGACGAGATCCTCCACGCCGCCCGCATGTCGCCCTACGCGATCGCCGGCACGCTCGACGATGCGGAGATCGACCGCCTGTTCGCGGCGATGCAGGAGACCCTCGCCGAGGCGGTCGCTACCGCGTCCGGCAAACCTCCGGCCGACCTCAAGGACGCCAAGCGTCGCGGCATGCGCGTGCATGCCCGGCGCGGGGAGGCCTGCCCGGTCTGCGGCGACGAGGTGCGCAGCGTCTTCTTCGCCGACCGCTCGCTGGAGTACTGCCCCACCTGCCAGACCGGCGGCAAGATCCTCGCCGACCGCCGATTGTCCCGCCTGCTCAAGTGACGGGCCGCGCACGGCCCCTGCCGCGGAATGAAACGGGCGCGGACGTGTTGAGTACACTCAGAGCAGCAACGTGCTCCGGGGTCGGTGGGAATCCGAACCGGCGGTGACAGTCCGCGAGCGTTCCGAGTGATCGGGATGCCGATCCGGTGGAATTCCGGAACCGACGGTGATGCGAGGGACACCTCGCTAGTCCGGAAGGGAGGCAGCACGAGGCGCACGCGTGTGCGTCCGTTCCGCCACCCTGCAGCGACCCCGAGGCCGCAGAGAGGACGACGGATGGCAGTGACCGCGACAGAGCGCCGCGCGATGGATCGCGCGCTCGCCCTCGCGACGCGCGGCCCCCGCGGAGTGAATCCGCAGGTGGGCGCCGTGCTCCTCTCCCCCGACGGCGAGGTGCTGGCGGAAGGCTGGCACCGGGGCTCCGGCACGCCGCACGCCGAGGTCGACGCGCTGTCGAAGCTCGCCCCGGGCGCTGCCGAGGGGGCGACGGCGATCGTCACCCTCGAACCCTGCAACCACACCGGCCGCACCGGTCCCTGCGCGCTCGCTCTCATCGACGCCGGGGTCGCCCGCGTCGTCTATGCGCTCGACGATCCCGGCGAGGTCTCCGGCGGGGGCGCGGAGCGGCTGCGGGCCGCCGGCGTCAGCGTCGAATCCGGCGAACGCGCCGCCGAGGCGCACGCGCTGATCGGCGACTGGCTCGCCGCGGCACGGCTCGGTCGGCCGCAGGTCATCGTCAAGTGGGCCCAGAGCCTCGATGGGCGGGCTGCGGCGGACGACGGCAGCAGCCAGTGGATCACCGGTCCGGAGGCCCGGGCCGACGTGCACCGGCGACGCGCGCAGGCCGACGCCATCGCGGTCGGCACCGGCACGGTCCTCGCCGACGACCCGGCGCTCACCGCCCGCGACGGCGACGTGCTCCTGCCGCACCAGCCGGTCCCGGTCGTGATCGGCACGCGCCCCACCCCCGAGGACGCGGCCGTGCACCGCCACCCGCACGCCCCCCTGTTCTACGACACGCACGACCTGTCGGCGGTCCTCGCCGACCTGCACGCGCGCGGCATCCAGACGCTGTTCGTGGAAGGAGGGCCGACCCTCGCCAGCGCCTTCCTCGCCGCCGGACTCGCCGACCGCGTGCTCGCCTACGTCGCCCCGGTGCTGCTCGGCGGCCGGAGAACAGCGCTCACCGATATCGGCGTCGACTCGATCGCTCACGCGCGCCGCCTCGTCGTCGACGAATGGCTGCCGCTGGGCGCAGACCTGCTCGCGATCGCGCACCCCGCGGACGCGGATGACCCGGACCGCGTCGGCCCGGAGAAGGAGGGAAGCCTCTGATGTTCACCGGAATCATCGAGGAGATCGGCGAGATCACCGCCATCGCCGACTCGGGCGACGGCTGGCGGCTCACGGTCCGCGCCCCGAAGGCGGCCGCGGACGCGGTCCACGGCGAGTCGATCGCGGTCTCGGGCGTCTGCCTGACCGTCGTCGGCTCGACTCCCGAGACGTTCGACGCCGATGTCATGAAGCAGACGCTCGACGTCGCGGCCATCGGCCAGGCGACCGTCGGCACCAGGGTCAACATCGAGAAGGCGATGCCCGTCGGGGCGCGCCTCGGCGGTCACATCGTGCAGGGCCACGTCGACGGCGCCGGGACGGTGCTCGAGGTGCGACCCGGCGCGCAGTGGAGCGTCCTGCGCATCAGCCTTCCGGACGACCTCGCGCCGCTCGTCGTCGACAAGGGCTCGATCTCCGTGGACGGCACGTCGCTGACGGTGAGCGCGGTGAGCCCTGCGACCCCTTCGACAGGCTCAGGGGCCCACCCTTCGACAGGCTCAGGGGCCCAGGAGGGCTCAGGGGCCCACCCTTCGACAGGCAAAGGGGCCCAGGGCGGGCACTGGTTCGAGGTGTCGCTCATCCCGGAGACGCTGGCGGCGACCACCCTCGGCACGCGCGCGGTCGGCGACCGCGTGAACCTCGAGACCGACATCCTCGCGCGGCACGTCGAGCGGCTGCTCGCGTTCCGCGCCGCACCGGAAGGGGGCTCCCGATGAGCCTGTCAACCATTCCCGAGGCACTGGAGGCGCTGCGCGCCGGACGCCCCGTGCTCGTGGCCGACGACGAGAACCGCGAGAACGAGGGCGACGTCGTCCTCTCCGCCGAGCTCGCCACCCCCGAGTGGGTCGCGTGGACCGTGCGCTGGTCCTCCGGCTTCCTCTGCGCGCCGATGCCCACCGACCTCGCGGACAGCCTCAACCTGCCCCCGATGGTCGCGGCCAGCGAGGACGCCCGCTCCACGGCGTACACCGTGAGCGTCGATGCGGCGGAAGGCGTGACCACGGGCATCAGCGCGAGCGATCGCGCCCGCACCCTCACCGTGCTCGCGAACCCCGACTCGACCCCCGCGAGCCTCATCCGCCCCGGCCATGTGCTGCCGCTGCGGGCCGTCGACGGCGGCGTGCGCGAGCGCAGCGGCCACACCGAGGCCGCCGTCGAACTCATGAAGCTCGCCGGCCTCCGCCCCGTCGGCGCGATCGCGGAGGTGGTCGCGGAGGACGGCAGCATGATGCGGTTGCCGGGACTGATGGAGCTCGGCGCACGGGACGGCGTACCGGTCATCACGATCGAGCAGCTCATCGCGTACCTCAACGAGATCGACCCGGAGGGGGCGACACCGGCCGCCCACCGCGGGCGCCGCGTGAGCCTGCGCGCGGACGCGACCGTGCCCACCGACCACGGCACGTTCCGCTTCCTCGCCTACAAGGACCGCGTCACCGGCACCGACCACATCGCCGTCGTCTCGGGTGAGCCCACCGAGACCGCCCTGGTGCGCGTGCACTCCGAGTGCCTGACGGGCGAGGCGTTCGGCTCCCAGAAGTGCGAGTGCGGACCGCAGCTCGACGCGGCGCTCGACGCGATCGACCGCGAGGGCGGCATCGTCATCTACATGCGGGGGCACGAGGGGCGGGGCATCGGCCTCATCAACAAGCTGCGCGCCTACAGCCTGCAGGAGGACGGCCTGGACACGGTCGACGCGAACCTGGCGCTCGGCCTTCCGGCGGACGCCCGCGACTATGCGGCGGCGGCCGGGATCCTCACCGACCTGGGAGTGTCGAAGGTGCGCCTGCTCACCAACAACACCGACAAGGTGACCAAGCTGCGCGAGCTCGGCCTCGACGTCGTCGAGCAGGTGCCGCTCATCGTGGGCGTGGGCCCGAACAACCACCAGTACCTGGAGACCAAGCGCGATCGCATGGGCCACATCATCGGCGAGGCAGAGCTCGCCGAGGCCCTCGCGGCAGGAAAGGACGAGGAATGAGCGGCGCCGGAGCACCGAAGACCGGAAACATCGACGGACGCGGGCTGGAGGTCGTGGTCATCGCCGGCACCTGGCATGAGGTCATCTCGAACGGCCTCATCGCCGGCGCGCAGCGCGTGCTCGACGAGGCCGGCGCCTCCCACCGCCTCGTGCGGGTCCCTGGTTCGTTCGAGCTCGCCGTGGCCGCGCAGGCCGCGTTCGCCGGCGGCGCGGACGCGGTGGTCGCGCTCGGCGTGATCATCCGCGGCGGCACCCCGCACTTCGAGTACGTCTCGGCGGCGGCCACCGACGGCCTCACCCGGGTCTCGCTCGACGCCGGCAAGCCGGTCGGGTTCGGGCTGCTCACGCTCGACGACGAGAAGCAGGGGCTGGACCGCGCGGGCCTGGAGGGCTCGAAGGAGGACAAGGGCGCGGAGGCGGCGGACGCCGCGCTGCGCACCGCTCTCGTGATCCGCGAGATGCGCGGCTGAGCACCCGCGATCCGCGCCCCCTCGCGGGCGCGAGGTCAGGTGCGCCTTGGTGGCGCGGAACGCCGCGCTCTCGTACGGTGAGGGCATGGAGACCCTGCGCCACATCGTGCTCTTCGTCCACCTCATCGGCTTCGCCGTGCTCTTCGGAGCCTGGGCGGCGCAGGCATTCGGCGGCAAGCGGGTGTTCACGCGTCTGATGACCATCGGCATGACGATCGCCGCGGTCGCCGGCCTCGCCCTCGCCGCCCCGTGGGGCCTTCCGGAGGGCGTGGAGATGAACTACGCCAAGATAGGCACGAAGCTCGTCATCCTCCTCGCGATCGGCGCCCTGCTCGGCATCGGCACGGCGCGGCAGAAGCGCGACCAGGTCGTCCCGCCCGCCGTCTTCTGGCTCGTGGGCATCCTCACCGCTGTCAACGCGGCCATCGCCGCGATCTGGCGCTGAGGCACCGATCAGCGGACGCCGCGCTCCCAGAGTGCGGCTGACTGCTCCCCGGCCCCGGCCGTGCGGATGCGCTGACCGTTGCGTCCCCCGCGGGCGAACGTGGCCGTGACACCCGGCGGGACGTCGGAAGGCGCCACCGGTCTCGACGACCAGGTGCAGTCGCGCACGTGCACGAGGTCGGCCGCCACCGCCGCCGGATCGTCGTCGTAACGCCAGGGCCCGATCAGCGTCCCGAGCCAGAAGAGGCCGTCGACGTCTCTCGTCCAGGCGAGGGTTCCCGCCGGAAGCGCCGCGAACCGCTCCAGCCGCCGCGCCGCCCGCTCACCATGACGGGCGTCGACGGCGGCGAGCGCTGCGGCGAGCGAGGAGGGCGTGCGGTCGAGCCTCCCGCCCATCCCGCAGACGCCGACCGCGAGCGCGCGCTCGACGGCGATCCCCGCAGCCACGGCATCGTCGCGGGAGCGCATCGGTGCCCGGTACGCGATCGGCCCGTCGGACCCGTCGTCCGTCATGGGAGCGGCACCAGGGTGGCCTCGACATCGTGCCCGTCGACCACGACGTGCATCATCGTGTGCACCGGCTGCCGACGCCGGTCCGCCGGAGAGCCCGGGTTGAGCAGCCGCAGACCGTTCGGGGTGACGGTGTCCCACGGGATGTGCGAGTGCCCGAAGACGAGCAGGTCGGCATCGGGGAAGGCGAGATCCATCCGCCGCTCGCGCCCGGTCGCCGCGCCGGTCTCGTGGATGACGGCCACGGCGATGTCCTCGACCCGGAACCGCGCGATCTCGGGCAGCACCCGGCGGATCTCGGGGCCGTCGTTGTTGCCGTGCACGCCGTGGAGCACGCGCGCGCGGGCGTCGAGCAGCTCGACGGTGGCGAGATCGACCCAGTCCCCCGCGTGCACGACGAGGTCGGCCTCGTCGATCGCCTGCAGCACCGCGTCCGGCAGCCGCTTCGCCCGCTTCGGCACGTGCGTGTCGGCGAGAAGCAGCATCCGCGTCGTCATGATTCCCCTCCGGCCCGTCTCCCCCGACTCTACGCGGGGGCACCGAGGCGCCCGACACCGTCTCGTCATCGACGTCCAGCGAACTCCCAGGAAGGCGTAGACTCGCCCGAGTCCGCCGGTATACCGGCGGAGGATCGGAGACCCCTTGAGCACCGCCACCACCCCCGCGAATCCCCGCTCGCGCGTCATCACCGCGAGCCTCGTCGGCACCACCATCGAGTTCTACGACTTCTACGTCTACGCGACGGCAGCCGTGCTCGTCTTCCCGACGCTCTTCTTCCCGAGCACGAACGACACCGCGTCGCTGCTGTCGTCGTTCGCCGTCTTCGGCGCCGCGATGGTCGCCCGCCCGATCGGTGCGGTCGTGTTCGGGCACTTCGGCGACAGGTTCGGACGCAAGGCGACCCTCGTCGCATCGCTCCTGACCATGGGCATCGCGACGTTCGTGATCGGCCTGCTGCCCACGTTCCAGCAGATCAACTGGGTGGCGCCGCTGCTCCTGCTCGTCCTCCGCCTCGCCCAGGGCTTCGCGCTGGGCGGCGAGTGGTCGGGCGCCGCGCTCGTGGCCACCGAGAACGCTCCGAAGGGCAAGCGCGCCTGGTACGGCTCGTTCCCGCAGCTGGGCGCGCCGCTCGGCTTCATCATCGCGAACGGCATCTTCCTCGCCATCAACTTCGCGCTCCCCCACCCCGAGGACCCGGCGCTCAAGTCGGAGGCCTTCCTCTCCTGGGGCTGGCGCGTGCCGTTCCTCTTCTCTGCCGTCATGGTCATCATCGGCTTGTGGGTGCGGCTCCGGCTCGTCGAGTCGGACACGTTCAAGAAGGCGGAGAAGACCGGCGCGATCCGCAAGCTGCCGCTCGCGACCGTGTTCCGTCACCACTGGAAGCAGCTCATCCTCGGCACGTTCATCATGCTGGCGACGTACGTGCTGTTCTACCTGATGACGAACTTCACGCTCACCTACGGCACGAAGGCCGCCGACCTGGAGACCGCATCGGCCGCCGCCCGCGCCGCCGCGGAGGCGACCGGCAAGGACTTCGACCCCAGCGCGTTCGCGGCGCAGTTCTACCCCGGACTCGGCTTCGGCTACACGGACTTCGTGCTCATGCAGATCATCGGCGTCGTGTTCTTCGGTATCTTCACGCTGCTGTCCGGTCCGATCGCCGACGCCATCGGCCGCCGCAAGCTCCTGCTGTGGGTGACCGGACTCATCGTCGTCTTCGGCCTGTCGTTCAACCTCTTCCTGCTGCCGCAGGCGGACCCGAAGTTCACCGGTGCGCTCACCCAGGCCTTCCTCGTGTTCGGCTTCATGCTCATGGGAACGACATTCGGCCCGATGGGTGCGCTCCTGCCGGAGCTGTTCCCGACGAACGTGCGCTACTCCGGCTCCGCGATCGCGTACAACGTGTCGTCGATCCTCGGTGCGGCCGTGGCGCCGTTCATCGCGGTGGCCCTGTGGGCGGCGGTCGGCGGCGAGCCGTGGCTCGTGGGCCTGTACCTCTCGTCGATGGCGGTGCTGACGTTCATCGCGCTCATCTTCACCCCCGAGACGAAGGACCACGACTACGAGGACGACCTCGGTCTCGCCTCCGCCGTCGAGCTCTAGACGCCGAAGGAACAAGGAACGGCTGCACTCCTCGGGGGCGCAGCCGTTCTCGTCTTCCTGGCCAGGCGCTCACAGCAGCACGACGTCGCAGTACCGGGCCGCCGTCTTCACCAGCCGGCGATCGGCCGTGAGCAGAGGCACGTCGAGGGCCTCGGCGAGCGCGACATAACCGGCGTCGTACGCGGAGACGTCATCGCGCAGCGACCAGATCCGTGGGATGAGACGACGCAGCGGATGGCGGGCGATCTGCAACGCCCCGAACGCATCCAGGGCCTCGCGGGCAGCGTGTGCCGGCATCGAGGACCGCATCGTGAGTCGGCACAGCACGGACAGGACCTCGATGTCGAGACCCGCGTGCGCATGGAACTCCTCGCCGTGCGTCCAGACCTCCTCGCCGAGCAGGGCCTCGATCGCCGCCGAGGCATCGAGCACGACCGACTCGGACGACACGCTCACCGGCGCCCGTCCCGTTCGCGATCACGGGCGGCGAGGATGCTCTCGCGCGTCAGGGAGACGCCGGCGGCGCGCGCCCGTGCTCGCGACGCCTCCAGGACTTCCGCATTGCTGCGGTACCGGACGAGATCTTCCAGCTCGCGCGCGACGTAGTCCGACAGGCTCATGCGTTCCGCCGCGGCACGCTCTTTGAGCCGGGCGTGAACCTCATCGGGCAGGTTCCTCACTTGCAGCATGCGAGCCATCCTGCCAGCATCGCATGCGCTCCACATGCAGACAAGGGACGCCTGTGGACAACACGTGCGTCAACACTTCTTGACACCGGATTGATCGTCAACGAGTATTGACGCGAAGGAGGTCCCCATGACTCTGCCGACCACCATCGCCGCTGCCGAAGGCGGCGAGCCGCTCGCCGAGCTCCACCGTCTCGCCGCACTGCGCAAGGAACTCGCCCGCGCCGAGGAAGCCCAGGTCCGCCGCGCCCGCACGAGCGGCTACTCCTGGCAGGCGATCGCCAGCGCCCTCGGCGTCACCAAACAGGCGGCGCACCGCCGGTTCGGCCGCACCTGAGCACATACAGCAGTCCCATAGGAAGCGACCGGCTCCCGAGTACGGTCGAAGTACCATCTCCAGATCGAGGTTCCCCCATGTCCCGCACGGCGACACCCCGCCGACGCGGACGGGGCGCACCGGCCGACGGGCCCCGCGCCACCTTCCGCCAGCTCCTCCCCTTCCTCTTCGAACACAAGCGCACCCTCGTCGTCGTCGCGGTGCTGAGCGTGTTCGGCGCCGCGACCTCGCTGGTCCAGCCCCTGCTGGTCGGCGAGGTGATCGAGGCGGTGCAGACCGACGGCGCCATCGGGTTCCTCGTCTGGGCGCTCGTCGGCTTCGTGATCGTGTCGTCGATCATCTCCGGATTCCAGCACTACCTGCTGCAGCGCACGGGCACCGCGGTCGTGTACTCGAGCCGCCGCAAGCTCATCGCGCGCATCCTCCACCTGCCTACCGCGGAGTTCGACGCCCGGCGGACCGGAGACCTCGTCTCGCGCGTCGGCACCGACACCACGCTCCTGTACGCGGTCCTCACCCAGGGCCTCGCCGACGCGGTCGGCAACGTCGTACTCTTCGCCGGTGCCCTCATCGCGATGCTGCTCATCGACCCGGTACTGCTGCTGCTCATCGTCGTCGTGATCGGCGTCTCCGTCGTGGTCGTGACCGCGCTCAGCGGGCGGATCCGTGCCGCCTCGACCGCGCAGCAGGAGAAGGTCGGCGAACTGGCCTCCGGGGTCGAACGCGCCGTCGGGTCCATCCGCACGATCCGCGCCTCCGGTGCGACGGAGCGCGAGACGGCGGCGGTCACGGAGCGGGCGTCCGAGGCCTACGGCATCGGCGTGCGCATCGCGAAGATCTCGTCGCTCGTGGTACCCGTCGCCGGGATCGCCCTGCAGCTCTCGCTGCTCGTCGTGCTCGGCGTCGGCGGCTTCCGCGTCGCGGCCGGAGCCATCTCCATCGCCGCCCTCATCTCGTTCGTGATGTTCCTCTTCCTCCTGGTCATGCCCCTGGCCTCGACCTTCGGGGCCATCGTCTCGGTCAACGAGGCCCTCGGCGCCCTCGGCCGCATCCAGGAAGTGCTCGATCTGCCCACCGAGACCCAGGACGACGCGGCCACCGCCGCCGCGCTGCCCCGCGAGGCGGCGCCGGATCCGGACGCCCCGGCCCTGGAGTTCCGCGACGTGCGGTTCCGCTATCCCGAGAACGTCGTCGCGGCCCGCCGCGCGGCCGCGAGAGAAGCCCAGACCCTCCTCCACGATGCCCACCTCGAGCAGACCGACGCCGCTCCCGACACGCAGGACCACGAGGTGCTCCGCGGGGTGTCGTTCGCCGTCCCCCGAGGATCGCGCGTGGCCCTGGTCGGTCCGAGCGGGGCCGGCAAGAGCACGATCCTCTCCCTCATCGAGCGCTTCTACGACCCGACGGGCGGGTCGATCCGGCTGCACGGTCACGACACCCGCACCTATCCGCGCGACGAGCTGCGCGCCCACTTCGGCTACGTCGAGCAGGACGCCCCGACGCTGGCCGGAACCCTCGCCGAGAACCTGCGCCTCGCGTCCCCGACGGCGACGGACGAGGACTGCGCCCGTGTGCTCCGCGCCGTGAACCTCGGCGACGTGCTGGAGCGCAACCCGCTCGGGGTGGACGCCCCGGTCGGCGAGGACGGCGTGATGCTCTCCGGCGGCGAACGCCAGCGGCTCGCGATCGCCCGCGCCCTCCTCACCGACGCCCCGATCCTCCTGCTGGACGAGTCGACGTCCTCGCTCGACGGCGTGAACGAGCAGCGCATGCGCGAGGCCATCGACGCGGTCGCCACCGACCGCACGCTGATCGTCATCGCGCACCGGCTCTCGACCGTGGTCGACAGCGACCTCATCGTGGTGCTGCAGGACGGCGTGGTCGTCGGTCAGGGCACCCATGCGGAACTGGTGGAGTCGACCCCGCTCTACCGCGACCTCGCCCGCCACCAGCTCCTCGCGTAGCCTGTCGCGCAGTTCGCGGGAAGCGGATGCCACGAAGGCGGGGCGTCTGAGACCACTCAGCCATGGGTTCGTCTCGGATGCCCCGCCTTCGCGGGTATGACTCGACCGGAGGCCGAGGGTGCCGGCTCCCCCGAACCGGCACCGGTCTGGGGGCTACGCCTGGGCCAGGCGGTAGCGCAGCGACGCGAGCTCGGTGCGCAGGGCCGCCGGGACCCGGTCGCCGAACGTGTCGTAGAACTCCTCGGTGAGGTCGGCCTCGGCCTTCCACGCCTCCGGGTCCACCGAGAACAGCTCGTCGAGGTCTTCCGCGGGGATGTCGAGCCCGTCGAGGTTGAGGTCGTCCACGCGCGGCAGCCGTCCGATCGGGCTGTCGACGACGGGGACCTCCCCCGCCACCCGGCGGATGATCCAGTCGACGACACGCGAGTTGTCGCCGAACCCGGGCCAGAGGAAGCGTCCGTCGGCCCCGCGGCGGAACCAGTTCACCTGGAAGATGCGCGGCGCGCGGTCGAAGCGCAGGCCGCGGCCGACCTTGAGCCAGTGGCCGAAGTAGTCGGCCATGTTGTAGCCGCAGAACGGCAGCATCGCGAAGGGGTCGCGGCGCAGCTCTCCGACCGTGCCCTCGGCCGCGGCCGTGCGCTCGGAGGAGATGTTCGAGCCGAGGAAGACGCCATGCGTCCAATCGGTGGCCTCGACCACGAGCGGGACGTTGCTCGCCCGACGACCGCCGAAGAGGATGACGTCGAGCGGCACGGCCTCCTCCCAGTCCTCGGAGATCTGCGGGCACTGCGCCGCCGACACGGTGAAGCGGGAGTTGGGGTGCGCGGCCGGACGACCGGAGTCCGGCGTCCAGTCGTTGCCCTCCCAGTCGACGAGGTGAGCGGGGGCCTCGTCGGTCAGGCCCTCCCACCACACGTCGCCGTCGGGGCGGAGCGCGACGTTCGTGAAGATCGTGTTGCCCCACAGCGTCTCGACGGCGGTGACGTTGGTCGACTCGCCGGTGCCGGGCGCGACGCCGAAGAAGCCGGCCTCGGGATTGATCGCCCACAGCCGGCCGTCCTCGCCGGGACGGATCCAGGCGATGTCGTCACCGAGGGTCTCGACCTTCCAGCCGGGGATCGTCGGACGCAGCATCGCGAGGTTGGTCTTGCCGCACGCCGAAGGGAAGGCCGCAGCCACGTGGTAGGCCTTGCCCTGCGGGTCGATCACACGGATGAGCAGCATGTGCTCGGCGAGCCATCCCTCGTCACGGGCGATGACCGACGCGATGCGCAGCGCGAAGCACTTCTTGGCGAGGATCGCGTTGCCGCCGTAGCCCGAGCCGTAGGAGTAGACCTCGAGCGTCTCCGGGAAGTGGACGATGTACTTGTCGTCGTTGCAGGGCCACTCGACGTCCGGCTCTCCGGCCTCCAGCGGAGCGCCGACGGAGTGCACCGTCTTGACCCACGGCGCACCCTCGGCGATCTGACGGGTCACCTCGTCGCCGACGCGGGTCATGATGCCGATCGAGGCGACGGCGTAGGCGCTGTCGGTGATCTGCACGCCGATGTGCGACAGCGGTCCGCCCACGCGCCCCATCGAGAACGGCACGACGTACATCGTGCGGCCGCGCATCGACCCCTCGAAGATCTCGTCCATCTTCGCGTGCATCTCGGCGGGGTCCGCCCAGTTGTTCGTGGGCCCGGCGTCCTCCTCACGCTCCGAGGCGATGAAGGTGCGCGCCTCCGTGCGGGCGACGTCGCTGGGGTGGGAGCGCGCGAGGTACGAGCCCGGACGCCACTCGGGGTTCAGCTTGATGAGCTTGCCCTCGTCGACGAGACCGCGCAGCAGCCAGTCGTTCTCGGCCCGCGAGCCGTCGACCCAGTGCACGGCGTCCGGCTGGGTGAGGGCACGGATCTCGTCGACCCAGGCGACCAGCTCGGCCATCGCGGGAGTGTCATAGGAGGGCGCAGCGCCGAACGTGCGCGTCGGGGCGACGGGGGACGTGCGGGGGGTGAGGACTTCGGCCATGGCCATGACTGCTCCTTCGAAGTGTGGGGCGTTGCTTCCATCTTCATCGCCCTTATCGAGGACTTTCGGCCAAATCGAGCGATAAGAATCGCTGTTCTTTCGCTACACTCAAACAATGGCGTCCTCCGGCATCCACCTCACGACCCTCGGCCACCGCATCCGGCACCGCCGCCTGGAGAACGGGTTCACCCTCGACGAGCTCGGAGCGCTGGTCGGCGTCGCCGGCTCGCAACTCAGCCTCATCGAGAACGGCAAGCGCGAGCCCAAGCTGTCCCTCCTCCAGGCCATCGCGCAGGCCACCGGCACCGAGGTCACCGACCTCATCTCAGGGGAGCCGCCGAACCGTCGGGCCGCGCTGGAGATCGAGCTCGAACGCGCGCAGGAGAGTCCGGTGTTCCGCCAGCTCGGCGTCTCCCCCGTCCGGGTCACGAAGGGCATGAGCGACGAGACCATCGAGTCGATCCTCGGTCTGCACCGCGAACTCCAGCGGCGCGAGCGCGAGGCCATCGCCACCCCCGAAGAGGCCCGCCGCGCCAACACCGAGCTGCGACTGCGGATGCGCGCGCAGAACAACTACCTGCCCGACATCGAGAAGCTCGCGGAGAAGCAGCTCAAGGCCGCCGGGCACGTGCAGGGCGCCCTCACCCACCGGACCGTGAGCATCATGGCGGAGAAGCTCGGGTTCGAGCTCATCTACGTCAACGACCTCCCGCATTCCACCCGCTCGGTCACCGATCTCGAGAACGGCCGCATCTACCTGCCGCCCGCGTCCATCCCCGGCGGTCACGGCCTCCGGTCGATGGCCCTGCAGGCGATGGCGCACCGCCTCCTCGGCCACACGCCGCCGACCGACTACGCCGACTTCCTGCAGCAGCGCCTGGAGATCAACTACTTCGCCGCCTGCTGTCTCATGCCGGAGACGGCCGCGGTGGCCTTCCTGCAGCAGGCGAAGAAGGATCGCAACCTCGCCGTGGAGGACTTCCGCGACGGATTCGGCGTGACCCACGAAGCCGCGGGCATGCGCATGACGAACCTCCTCACGCAGCACCTCGGGATGTCGCTGCACTTCCTGCGCGTCGACTCGACGGGGGCGATCACCCGGGTCTACGAGAACGACGACCTCCCGCTGCCGATGGACGTGACCGGTGCCGTGGAAGGCCAGCGGGTGTGCCGGAAGTTCCAGGCCCGCTCCGCCTTCACGCAGCAGAACCGCACGGTCGAGCACCACCAGTACACCGATACGCCCTCCGGGACGTTCTGGTGCTCGACTCAGACGGGGTCGTCGACCGAGGGAGAGTTCTCGGTCACGGTGGGCGTGCCGTTCGACGACGCCCGGTGGTGGCGGGGGCGGGAGACGAACGACCGGGCCGTGTCGACCTGCCCCGATGAGGCGTGCTGCCGCCGTCCGTCACCCGAGCTCACGGAGCGCTGGAAGGGTCGCGCGTGGCCGAGCGCCCGCGTCCACACCCATATGTTCTCGCCGCTCCCCCGGGGCATGTTCCCCGGTGTGGACGACAACGAGGTCTACAACTTCCTGGGTCGCCACGCCAGCGAGTAACCTCTGCCGACCCACCCCCTTGCGTGCGCCCCACCCCGTTGCGGACGGTCGCAGGGGGCCGGGAGGAACGAAAAGGGGTGGGTCGACGCGGGGTCAAGCGATGAATGCGGCGAAGCGGGCGAGAGCGGCGGTCACGGCGGCGGAATCCTCAGGCGGGGTGAAGAGAGTCGGAGGGGCGGTGTGCGCGGCGGCGGCGTGGGTCCAGCAGCCGATCACGCGACCGTGCTCCACGAGCGTCGCGCGGACCATGCCGTTCTTCCCCGGCCCGACGGCGGCGAGGTGGTCCGGAGCGCACACGACGGTGCGGTCGGCGTAGGAGATGTAGTACTCGTCGAAGGCCCCGAGGGCGAAGACGGACGCCCTCTTCGCCGCGCGCCGGGGCGGGGTGCGGCCGACGAAGACGCCGTCCTCGATCTCGGACATCCGTGCCGCCGCCCGTTCCGCCGCCTCGCGGGACCGCCCGAGCGGGAGACCGGACCACCACGCGAAGTCCGTCACCCGCGCGGGCCCGTGTCCCTCGATGTAGCGGACGAAGAGCTCCGCCAGCGGATCCTCCGGGCGGGCGTGGTCGCGGATGTGGGCGGCCGCGAGCACGAAGCGCTGCTCCCGGGTGATGCCCTCCCGCGCCACGACCGGCCCCTGCACGACGACACCGGAGACCGTCAGCGCGAACAGCAGGTGGACGCCGCGCTGCCCCGAGGGGTCGATACCGATCTCCTCCAGCACCCCGAAGATCTCGCTCCGGGTGAGGCCGCCGTCACGGAGCCGCGGGGTGAGCGCCCGGACGACCGCGTCGACCATGGCGTCATCGATGCCGAGCTGCCGCTGACGGGAGGCCGCCTGCTGCTGCTGTCGTGCGGCCGTGACCTCGAGCACCCAGCCGAGATCACGCGCGGGGATCGTGTGCAGCGTGCCGCGCATCGTCCAGGCACGGACGAGGTCGCCGCGGTCGAACGCGGCATCGACGTCGCGGAGGTGCACGTCGCCCTTCGTCCGCGCGGCCAGCGCCCACCGTCCGGCCGTGAAGTCCTGACTCTGCACCGCGAGCAGCCGTGCCGCCGCGCCCGTGACGTCCGCCTCCGGCGCGGTGAGTCCCTGGAACCGCAGCCGCTCCTCCCGCCACTGTGAGGTCTTCATGCCCCTCATCATGCCGCGACCCACCCCCATGCGTGCGCCCCGGCCCGTTACGTGCGGACGCAAGGGGCCGGGGCGCGCGGAAAGGGGTGGGTCGACGGGGGGTTAGAGGGTGACCTCGCGGCGGGGAGGGAGGACGACGGGGTGCGAACCAGCCATGGTCTCCAGCACCCGGATCACCTGGCAGGAGTACCCGAACTCGTTGTCGTACCAGACGTAGAGGATGAGCGTGTTCTCGTCGGCGATGGTGGCCAGACCGTCGACGATGCCGGCGCGGTGGGAGCCGACGAAGTCCGTCGAGACCACCTCGGGGCTCTCCACGTAGTCGATCTGCTGGCGGAGCTTCGAGTGCAGCGAGACGCGGCGCAGGTAGTCGTTGACCTGCTCCTTGGTCGCGGGGCGCTCCAGCGTGAGGTGCAGCACGGCGAGCGAGACGTCCGGCGTGGGGACGCGGATCGCGCTGCCCGTGAGCCGCCCCTCGAGCTGCGGCAGGGCCTTGGCCACGGCCTTCGCCGCCCCGGTCTCGGTGATGACCATGTTCAGCACGGCGGAGCGGCCGCGGCGGTCACCCTTGTGGAAGTTGTCGATGAGGTTCTGGTCGTTCGTGAACGAGTGCACCGTCTCGACGTGCCCCTTGACGACACCGTAGGCCTCGTCGATCGCGGCGAGCACCGGGGTGATGGCGTTCGTCGTGCAGGACGCCGCCGACACGATGCGGTCCTCATCGGTGATCGTGTCGTCGTTGATGCCCTGGACGATGTTCTTCAGCGTCCCCTTGCCCGGGGCGGTGAGCAGCACCCGGGCGACGCCCTTCGCGCGGAGGTGCTGCGAGAGCCCCGCCTCGTCGCGCCAGCGGCCGGTGTTGTCGACGACGATCGCGTCGTCGATGCCGTAGGCGGTGTAGTCGACCGCCGCGGGGTCATCGGAGTAGATGACCTGGATGCGCGTGCCGTTGGCGATGATCTGCTCGGCGTCATCGTCCACCGTGACCGAGCCCGCGAAGCGGCCGTGCACGGAGTCGCGCTGCAGCAGCGACGCCCGCTTGACGAGGTCGTTCTCGGAGCCGCGGCGCACGACGATCGCGCGGAGCCGCAGACCGCTGCCTCCGCCGGTGTGCGCGATGAGGATGCGGGCGAGCAGGCGTCCGATCCGCCCGAAGCCGTAGAGCACGACGTCGGTCGGATCAGCGGCGACGGCCCCCACGGCCGGAGCGAGGACGTCGGCGAGGTACTCCTCAAGCGGGCGGCCGCTCGCCGCGTGCCCTTCGACGAGGCGCGCCACGTCGATCGACGACGCGCCGGGAGCGAGGGCGTGGATGCCCTCGAGCACCGCCAGGCTGTCCGCCACATCCAGACGCTCGTGCCCGAGCTGGGCCACCCGCTCGTGCACCTCGACGAGCCCGGTGGCAGAGAGCCCGAGCAGGCGGTGGCCGTGCAGCGAGGTGACCACGTCGCGCTCGCGCTTGAGAGCCCCGACGAGCGGGATCATCCGCTCCGCCAGTTCTTCGCTCGCTGTCCAGCCGTCGCGGTGTGCCGCGGAATCGTTCATCTGCGTCCTTGCATGTGTGAGCGCGCGCCGAGGTCGCCGGCGCGCGCGAGGTTGCCGGGGTGATCGGGGGATGCCTCCAGCGTACAAGCCGCGGAACGGCCCGCCGAATCGCCGTCACGGCCGGGCGCACCGGATGCGCCACAATGAGCGGGTGCCCCGCATCGTCGATCATGATGAGCGCCGCCGGCAGATCGCCGACGCGCTGCTCGCCGTCGCCGCGCGGGACGGCCATGAGAGCGTGTCCTCCCGCGCGGTCGCGAAGGAGCTCGGCATCGCGACCGGCGCCCTCTGGCACTACTTCGACGGTTTCGACGACGTGGTGCGCGCCGCCGCGGCCGAGGTCACCCGCCGCACCGACGAGCGCATCACGGCGGCGACCGACGGCCTCCGCGGTCTCCCCCGGCTCGAGGCCCTCATGCGCGAGGTGCTCCCGGTGGACGAGCGCACCCGCGCCGAGGCCCGCGTCGTCGTCGGGTTCTGGGGCCGTCTGGCCACCCTCGCGCCGACGCCCGACGCCGGGGCGCCGACCCTCGCGACGTGGCAGGACCGCATCCGCGACGCCCTGGAGGAGGCGGTGACCGACGGGGAGCTGCGGCCGGAGACACCCACCGGCGACCTCCTCGCCCTCCTGCGGTCGATCACGTACGGCCAGCAGGTCGTGGAGGTCACCGAGCCCCAGCCGCCCGCGGCGCACCTCGCCGTGCTCGACGGCATCCTCGCCCCCTGGCGCCGCTGAGCCCGACGTCGCCGTCCGGAAACGGTTGTGCCTGCACAGGCCCGGCCGTATCATCGTGCCAACCCGTTTCTTGAGCAGTTGCTCGAAAATAGTGAGGTCAACGATGTCCCCGCACTCCCCGCAGTCCGTCTCCCTCGAGCCCATCGCCGCCCCGCATCCGCTCGACCCGCTCACCGGCGCCGAGATCGCCGCCGCCCGCGCCGTGCTCGACGCGGCCGGCCTGCTGACGGCGACCACCCGCGTGCCGATGCTGCTCCCCGATGAAGCCACGAAGGAGGAGCTCGCGGCCTGGCGCCCCGGCTCCCCCATCGACCGCCGGGTGGACGTGACGCTGCTCGACACGGCCACCGGCGTCGCGACCGAGGTGATCGTCTCGATCACCCGCGGCGAGGTCGTGCGCCAGGAGCGGGTGCCGAACGACGCCCCGCCCTACGGACAGCCGCAGTACCTCTTCGAGGAGTACGAGCGGGCCGAGGCCATCGCCAAGACGTCCCCGGAATGGCAGGCCGCCATGCGCCGCCGGGGCCTGGCGGACCACATGGCCCTCGCCTTCTGCTCCCCCCTGGCCCCGGGGTACACCGGTCGGGCCGACGAGGTGGGCCGCCGCGTGATCCGATCCCTCACGTTCCTCCGCTACGGCGAGCGGGACTCTCCGTGGGCCCACCCCGTCGAGGGGCTGATCGTCCACATCGATCTCACGACGAACAGCGTGATCCGCGTCGAGGACGAGGGCGACGTCGGAGTGCCCGCCGGGCACGGCAACTACTACCCGGAAGTGCAGGGCGCGGCACGGACGACGCTGAAGCCGATCGAGATCACGCAGCCGGAAGGACCGAGCTTCGCCGTGTCCGGATCGCTCGTCGAGTGGGAGGGCTGGTCGATGCGCGTGGGCTTCAACGCCCGGGAGGGCCTCGTGCTGCACGACGTGTCTTTCCAGGGGCGCTCCGTGCTGCACCGGGCGAGCGTGCCGGAGATGGTCGTCCCCTACGGTGACACCGCCCCCGGTCGCTTCTGGATCAGCTACTTCGACGCCGGTGAGTACCTCCTCGGCAAGAACGCCAACCACCTGGAACTCGGGTGCGACTGCCTCGGCGTGATCCGGTATCTCGACGGGTATGTCGCCGACGACCACGGCCACCCGGTGCGTATCCCGAACGTGATCTGCATGCACGAGGAGGACTTCGGCATCCTCTGGAAGCACACCGACCTCTCCGGACGGTCCGACGTGCGGCGGTCGCGGCGCTTCGTCGTCTCGTACTTCTCCACGATCGGCAACTACGACTACGGCTTCTACTGGAACTTCGGTCTGGACGGCTCGATCGAGGTCGTCGCCAAGGCCACCGGCATCGTGTTTGCCGGGGCCGGAGAGCCGGGCGTCCGCCAGAAGCACGCCACCGAACTCGCCCCCGGCGTCTTCGCCCCGGTCCACCAGCACCTGTTCTGCGCCCGACTCGACGTCGCGATCGACGGCCAGGACAACCGCCTCGTGGAGGTGGACGCGCAGCGGGTGCCGATGGGGCCGGACAACCCGTTCGGCAACGCGTTCACCTGGTCGGAGACGGTGCTGGAGACCGAGCACGCCGCGCGGCGCGAGGCCGACTCGTCCGCCGCCCGGGTGTGGGAGGTGCAGAGCGCCTCGCGGACGAACCACGTCGGCCGCCCGACCGCCTATCACCTCGTGCCGGAGCCCACCGCCCTCCTGATGGCCGACCCGGCCTCCTCCGTCGCCGCGCGCGCGGCCTTCGCCACCAAGCACCTCTGGGCGACGCGGTATGAGCACGGCCAGCTCTGGCCCGCGGGACGCTACCCGAACGCGCACCAGGGCGGCGCCGGGCTCCCGGAGTACACCGCCGGCGACCGCCGGATCGACGGCGAGGACATGGTGCTGTGGCACACCTTCGGACTCACGCACTTCCCCCGCCCGGAGGACTGGCCGATCATGCCCGTGGACTACGCGGGTTTCTGGTTCAAGCCCTCCGGCTTCCTCGACCAGAACCCGGCCATGGACGTGCCGGAGTCGTCGCAGGCGCACGGCGGAGCGACCGCGACGGCCTCCTGCTGCGGCGGCGACTCCTGCGGGTGCGCCCACTGAGCGCCCCCGGGGCCGCTCCGCCGCGCGATCAGTAGCGCGCGGAGAAGGCCCCGTCGGCCTGGAGGAGCTGCCCGGAGATCCAGCGCCCCTCCTCCGAGAGGAGGAACGAGACGACGGCGGCGATGTCGCCGGGGGTGCCGAGACGCCCGAGCGGCGTCATGCCGGCGAGGCCGAGGCGGGTCTCGTCATCCATCCACCCGGTGTCGATGGGCCCGGGGTTCAGGACGTTGGCGGAGATGCCGCGCGGGCCGAGCTCGCGCGCGGCGGAGATGACCAGCCGGTCGAGCGCCCCCTTGGACGCCCCGTACGGCAGGTTCCCGGTCACGTGATCGCTCGTGAGGGCCACGATGGCGCCGCCCGACTCGGCCTGCCGGGCGAACGCCGCGATGAGGAGCAGGCTCGCCCGCGCGTTCACGGCGACGTGCCGGTCGAAGCTCTCCGCCGTGGTGTCGAGCACGCCGGACTCGACGTCGTGCGCGTGGCTGAGGACGAGCGCGGAGATCGGGCCGTGCGCGTCCGCGACCTCGGCGATCAGGCGCTCCGGTCCCTCCGCGGTGGCGAGATCGGCGGGGTGATCGGCGTCGTCGAGGTCGCTGGTGACGACGGTCCAGCCGTCGGCACGGAGCCGCGGGACGATGCCGGCGGCGATGCTGTTGGCGCGCGCGGCGCCGGTGACGAGTGCGAGAGGCATGCCCTCACGCTAGCGGCCGAGCCGTCGCGGGTGCGAAAAGGCGCCCCGCCCGCACTCCTCAGGAGCGTTTCGCACCCCGCACCGCGCGGGACCGGCTCAGGCGAGGGCGGCGATCGCGTCCCGGAGGATCCCGTCGGCCGCGGCCAGCGCGGACGCCGCCTCGTCGGCGTTCGCTCCGGTCGCGAGCAGGAGCAGCGCGAGCTTGACCGAGCCGTCGGCCTCGCGCAGCGCCGCGGACGCCTCGTCGACGCCCACGCCGGCGAGCTGCGACACCGTGCGGATCGAGCGGGCGTGCAGCTTCTCGTTCGTGGCCAGCAGGTCGACCATGACCCCGCGATACGTCTTGCCCAGCTTGATCATGGACAGCGTCGTGAGCATGTTCACGACGAGCTTCTGCGCCGTGCCGGACTTCAGTCGCGTCGATCCGGAGACGAACTCCGGCCCGGTGACCACCTCGATCGCGACCTCGGCCTCCGCACCGATCGCCGAGCCCGCGTTCGACGCGATCGCGACCGTGAACGCGCCGATACCCCGCGCGTACCGCAGACCGCCGATGACGTAGGGCGTGCGCCCCGACGCGGAGATGCCCACGACGGTGTCCCGCTCGCTGAGCTCGAGGTCGCGCAGAGCGACGGCGGCCGCCTCGTCGTCGTCCTCGGCGTTCTCCACCGCCGAGCGGATGGCCGTCTCCCCGCCGGCGATGAGCCCGACGACCATCGACGGGTCGGTACCGAAGGTGGGCGGGCACTCGCTCGCGTCGAGCACGCCGATGCGCCCCGCCGTCCCCGCGCCGATGTAGATGAGACGCCCGCCGCGGCGGAACCGCGCGGTGATGCCGTCGACGGCCGCCGCGATCTCCGCGGTCCGCCCCGCGACCGCCTCGGGCACCCGGCGATCCTCGGCGTTCATGCGCTGCACCAGCTCGGTCGTGCTCAGCAGGTCGAGGTCGCCCCGCTCGGTCGTGGAGGCCTCGGTGTCGAGGCCCGCGAGCTCGGCGAGGAGGGTGGTGAGACGGGCGTCATTCGGCACGGTGCACGAACCTTTCGTGGGGGAGATCGAGGCGGCGGGTGAGCAGCAGGGCGCCGTCCATGGCGTCGCCCCGCGCGGGGACGATACGGCGACCGCGCGTCTCTAGCGCCTGGGCGAGGGTGCGACGGAACCCGGGGTGGTCGGTGAGGCCGCCGTGGAGGGCGACGTCGACGGTCGAGTCGGAGGCCGCAGTCGCCGTCGTCGCGAGCAGGCGGACGGCCTCGGCGACGATGGCGGAGGCCGCGGCGTCGCCGGCCTCGGCCGCCGCGAGCACGAGGGGGGCGAGGGTCGCCAGGCGACGGGCGAGCGCGCAGTCGGCGGCGAGCCAGGCCTGCACGTCCGCCGGGGTCCCCACCGGTTCGGCGAGGGCGGTGGTGAGGGCCGTCGGGCCGGCGAGCCCGTCGGCGGCGCGGAGGATCGCGCGCAGCGCCTCACGCCCGAGCCAGGAGCCGCTGCCGAGGTCGCCCAGTTCGGGTCCCCAGCCGTCGACGAGGCGTGCGCCCTCGGCGTCGACGCCCAGGGCCACCGCGCCGGTCCCGGCGATGAGGAGCACGCCGGTGTCGCCCGCGAGTGCGCCGACGTGGGCGGTGACGACGTCGGAGGCGACGGCGACGCGCGCGCCGGTCCGCGATGCGAGCGCGGTCGCGAGGGCCGCCGCCGACTCCGGCGCGAACCAGGCGCCGGCCGCGCCGACCCCGAGGGCGTCGACGCGCTCGACGCCGTCGAGCAGCGGAAGGATCGCCGCGAGCGCGGCGTCCACTCCCCCGGCGGCGGCGAGCCCGGGGGCTCCGACGCCGGAGCGCGAGGCGGCGGCAGGGCCGTGCACCACGAGCCGGCAACGGGACTTGCCGAGATCGACGGTCGCGGTCGTCGCGCTCATCGGGACTCCTCGGATCGGCGGCGGAAGGAAAAGAGACTACACAACACGTAGACTCACTGAAAAGAATTTACCACCCTGTCCCGCCATCTCCGGAGGATCGCGTGAGCATCCAGTCGACGATCGAAGCCGCCGCCTCGACCATGCCCCCGTCACTGGCCCGCGTCGCGGCCGCCGTACGGGAGAACCCGAGCCTCGTGATCGACAAGACCATCAGCGAGCTCGCCGCGGAGTGCCGCACGTCGGTCGCCTCGGTCGTGCGCTTCTGCCGGGCGATCGGCTTCACGGGCTACGCGCCCCTGCGCATGGCCCTGGCCACCGAACTCGGCAAAGAGGCGGCGCAGTTCTCCGCCCGCGGCGCCTACGGCTCGGAGATCTCCGACGAGGACACCCTCCCGGAGGCGGTGTCCAAACTCGCCGCACTGGAGCTCCTCGCGATCGAGGAAACCGTCGGGCAGCTCGACTTCGCGGTGCTGTCGGCCGCGGTCGAGGCGATGGACCGCGCCGACCGGATCCTCCTCTACGGCATCGGGGCGAGCCAGTTCGTCGCCGAGGACCTCGCGCACAAGCTGCTCCGCGTCGGGCGCAACGCGCATGCGCTGGCCGACCCCCACGAGGCGATCGCCGCCGCCGTGCTGCCGGTGGGCCGGACCGTCGCGATCGGCTTCTCGCACGCCGGGTCGACGATCGAGACCGTCCGGTTCCTCGAGGCGGCGAGCGCCACCGGGGCGACGACCGTCGCCGTCACGTCCGCGAAGGACTCCCCACTCGCGCAGGTCGCCGACCACGCCCTGTTCACCGAGGTCCGCGAATCGACGTTCCGCGCGGGCGCGATGGTGAGCCGCATCGCGCAGCTCGCTCTCGTGGACTGCCTGTTCATCGGGGTCGCCAAGCAGCGGTACGCCGAGACGGTCGACGCGCTGCACCGCACCCGCGACGCCACGCGCCTGCTCGGCGACTGACGTCGGACGACGCGCGCGGGCGCGCGGCGGCCCGATCAGGCGGCCTCGACGCTCGACGCGGCGAGGCCGTCGGTGTGCGTGGCCGGGCTGCCCATCGCCCCCGCCGTCCGCAGGAACACGATGATCCAGCTGAAGATCAGCACGGCGGCGATCAGCTCGACCGCGGTGAGGTTGTAGTAGCCGACGGCGAAGAACGCACCGAGCAGGACGATGACGAGCACGTACGTCCACCCGAAGCCGACGAACACCCGCGGCACGCCGCGCACGAACCAGGGCAGCCCGACGACCACCACCGCGAACGCGACGGCCATGCCCGTCGCGACGGTGTTGTGCAGGGCGAAGAACTCGTCCACCGGGAAGATCCCCACGCAGGCGAGGAAGATCCCCATCAGGATGAGCCCGCCGCGCACGATCGTCCGGCCCCGCCGATCCGCCGGCTCGTCGACCGGCAGCCCCGCCGTGGCGTATCGCGCGATCGTCGTCACCATGATCCCCGCGATCACGAGGGTCGCGTTGAAGGCCACCGATGCGCTGTTGCTGCTCATACCCAGCGCCGACAGGTTGTCCTGCCACCAGTGCACGTCGCTCGACGCCAGCATGGCCGCGAACGCCCCGATCACGAGGAACACCGCCAGCACGAGCGAGAGCACCATCGGGGTCAGCGCCACGGCGCTGAGGAACGCGACATAGCCGGTGAGCGCGAACGCCACCGCGACGAGGATCGCACCGGGGAGAGGGAACACGGGCGCGTCCACGAAGCTCCGCTCCAGCAGCTCGGCGATCCCCAGCCACCCGAGATACGCGATCGCGGCATGCGCGAAGGCGATGGCGGCGAGGTCGTACCAGCGGAGCCGGTCGCCCGGCACCGCGAAGCCGTCGCGGGCGACCGCGGGATCCGGCGCCGGCTCCCGCACCGCGAGCCGCCCCAGGGCGAACGCGAGGGCAGCCGTGACCGCACCGCCGTACGCGGCGAACATGCCGATCGACCCGGTCCCGCTGATGGCGAGCTCGCGCCCCCAGAAGATCGGCAGGGCGATGCCGAACCCGACGACGAGGAAGGCGGCGCCGACGATCAGCGCCGTCGCCTCGAACACCGCGTCCGAGGTGGCGGGGCCCCGCAGCTGCCCGAGCACGCGGAGGACCCTCTGCGTCAGCGTCGCCTTCGGTGCGGACTCCACGGCCACAGTGTAGAAGCCTCCCGGCCGGCGCGTCACCGGTGGTAGCATCGCGGAACGGATCGTATACAACGTCGTCGTTCCCACCAGCCCGAGGTGATCAGTCATGAACGGTGCCCCTCCCGCCCCTGCTGACGCGGTGTCCACCCTCGTCGCGCGCGACATCAGCGAGTTCCGCGCCGCCGTGTCCGCATCCTTCGTCCCCCTGCAGGTCTCCACCGGTGCCGACCGGTTCCGCGGCGTGATCCGCGGTGCGGCGGTCGACGAGGTGCACGTCACCGACGTCCGCGCGACCTCGCACGTCGTCGAGCGCACCACCGGACTCATCGCCCGCGGCGACCGCTCGTACTTCAAGGTGAGCCTGATGCTCTCCGGAACCGGCCTGCTCATCCAGGACGACCGTGAGGCGGTGCTGCAACCGGGCGACCTGGCGGTCTACGACACCAGCCGCCCGTACTCCCTCGTCTTCGATCGGGACTTCCGGACCATGGTCGTCATGTTCCCGAAGCACCTCCTCACCCTCCCGGCGGACTTGATGGGGCAGCTCACCGCGGTCCGCATCTCCGGACGGGAGGGACTGGGCGGCATGGTGGTGCCGTACCTGACACAGCTGGCGGGCCACCTCGACGAACTGGCCGGGACGACCGGAGCGCGGCTCGCGCACAGCGCCCTCGACCTCGTGACCACCGTGTTCACGCGGGAGCTCGGTCTCGACCGGGCCTCCGCCGACCCCCACCGCGCGCTCCTGCAGCGCATCCGCGCGCACATCGACCGCAACCTCGGCGCCACCGATCTCGGCCCCGCCTCCATCGCCGCCGCGCACTTCATCTCCACCCGGCACCTGCACGGTCTGTTCCAGGAGCAGGGGGTGACCGTGTCGACGTGGATCCGCACGCGCCGCCTGGAGCAGTGCCGCCGCGATCTGCTCGATCCGATGCTCGCCGACCGTCCCGTCGCCGCGATCGCCGCCCGCTGGGGCTTCGTCGACGCCGCGCACTTCAGCCGCGCGTTCAAGAACGCCTTCGGGGTCTCCCCCCGCACCTATCGCGCCACCCACTGACCCCGGGGGTTAGCCTGAGGGAGTGACCGAGATCCTCCGCGCCCGCGCCGCCCTTCTGGACATGGACGGCACCCTCGTCGACTCGACCGCCGTCGTGGAGCGGCTCTGGCTCGCGTGGGCGGAGCCCCACGGCATCGATCCGGAGACCGTGCTCCGCGTCATCCACGGGCGGCAGGGGCACCAGAGCATGGCGATCATGCTCCCCGACCGCGATCACGCCATCAACCTCCGCGAGAACGAGGTCATGCTCGCCACCGAGGCCTCCGATGTGGACGGCGTGGTCGGCATCCCGGGCGCCGAGGACCTGCTCGCCGCCCTCCTCCCGTTCCCGCACGCGGTGGTCACGTCGGCCAACGTGGCGCTCATGACCGCACGGATGGGACAGGCCGGACTCACGGTGCCGGAGCTCGCCGTCACCGCAGAGAGCGTGTCGGCGTCGAAGCCGGACCCGGAGGGCTTCCTCCTCGCCGCGCGCACCCTCGGCGTCGACCCTGCGGACTGCATCGTGTTCGAGGACTCGGGCGCCGGCATCCAGGCGGCGCACGCCGCGGGCATGCGCGTGATCGGCATCGGCCCGCACGCCGGAGCGCACTCCCCGACCGCCCACGTCGACGACCTCACCCACGTCACGGTGGTCGCGACCGACGACGGCTTCGAGCTCCACATCGACTGACCTCGCACCGCCGCGGCCGCCACCGGGGTGTGCGCGGTGGCACCATCGTCCTTCGCTCACGGTCAAGCGCCCCCACTCGGCGACGACCAGACTCGCTCTATCGACGATCCCCTCGTCGTCGATGCCGTGTCCGCACGGCCGTCACCCGAGCAAAGGAGCCGACGTGGCAGAGCAGACCTCCGCACCCACGACGCCGCACCACACCTCCCTCCGCCCCGGCGCACTCGGCGTCGCCGGCATCGTCTTCCTCGTCCTCGCGGCGGTCGCCCCGCTGACGGGGATCGTCGTCGTCGCCTCCCTCGCCATCGCGCTGGGCAACGGCGGCGGCACGCCGATGTCGTTCTTCCTCGTCGCCGCCATCCTGCTGCTGTTCGCGATCGGCTACGCGCAGATGTCGAAGCAGCTCGTGAACGCGGGCGGCTTCTACGCGTTCGTCGTGAAGGGTCTCGGCCGCACCGGCGGGCTCGTCGCGGGCCTGATCGCCACGATCGGCTACAACTTCTTCGTGGTCGGCACCATCGGCACGAGCGGGTTCTTCATGCAGACGATCATCCGCGACCTCACCGGTCTCGACGTGCCCTGGCTCGTCTGGGGTCTGCTGTCGATCGCGGTCTGCTTCATCCTCGCCCGGATCGGCGTCGACTTCAGCTCGAAGATCCTCGGGGTGTGCCTCGTGCTCGAGGTGCTCATGCTCGTCGTGTTCGACGTCTCTGTGCTCGTGCAGACCGGCTACGACGTGGCGGCATTCAGCCCCGAGGCCGTGTTCTCCGGCTCGCTGCCGATCGGTCTCCTGCTGGCGGCGACCGGCTTCCTCGGATTCGAGGCCACCGCGCTGTTCAGCGAAGAGGCCAAGCAGCCGCTGCGCACGATCCCGCGGGCCACCTACACGTCGATCATCGCGATCGGCGTGATCCTCGGCGTCACGACCTGGGCCGTGGTGAGCGCGACCGGTGTCGCGCAGGCGCAGGCCATCGCGCAGGAGCACCTGCCGACGGGTGACCTCATCTTCTCGCTCTCGCAGCAATACCTGGGCGGCCCGCTGACGACGGTGATGATGGTGCTGCTCCTGGTGAGCCTCTTCGCAGCGATGCTCGCGTTCCACAACTCGGCCACCCGCTACCTGTACTCGCTGGGTCGCGCGAGGGTCCTCCCGCAGGCCCTCGCCCGCACCCGCCCGAACGGCGCCCCGCAGCTCGCCGGGACCGTGCAGGCCGGCTTCGCGGCGATCGTCGCGATCCTCTTCGCCCTCGCCGGCGCCGACCCCATCGTCACGCTCGTGCCCGCCATGCTCGGCTTCGGCACCCTCAGCGTGCTGATCCTGCAGGGCCTCGCGGCGCTGTCGATCGTCGTGTACTTCCGGCGCCGGAACGACCCGCGCTGGTGGAGCACGTTCATCGCCCCGGGCATCGGCTTCCTCGGCATCGCGGGCATCTCGGTCCTGGCGATCGTGAACTTCACCATCGTCGCCGGCTCCGAGGAGCTCGCGATCCGTCTGATGCCGCTGCTGCTCGTGCTCGCCCTGATCGGCGGCATCGTCTACGCCGAGTACCTCCGCCGCGCCAAGCCCGCGGTGTACGACGGCCTCGCCACCGATCTGGAGCGGTTCAGCACCCGCTGACCGCCCCCTCTCGCCGCCGGACGCCGGGCCCCCGGGAATCCGGCGTCCGGGGTGCGCCGCACGAGGGCACGGGGCGGCGCCCGCCGTACCATGGGCGCATGCGACGATTCCCCGCCTCCGTCTACCGGGTCGGGGACGAGCCCGACCCGCGGTTCTCGCTCGCCAACGAGCGCACGTTCCTGGCGTGGACCCGGACCGGTCTGGCGCTGATCGCGGGCGGCGTCGCCCTCGAGGTCCTCGGGCTCGACCTGCACCCGGGTTTCCGCCTCGCGGCCTCGCTGCTGCTCATCATCGCCGGCACGGCCGTGGCGCCGCTGGCCTGGTTCGAGTGGATGCGGGCGGAGCGCGCGCTGCGGCTCGGGCACCCCCTGCCGGGCGCGCTGTCGGCGGTGGTGCTCGCCGTCGTGGTCGTGGCGACCGGGCTGCTCGTGCTCGCCGGCGTGCTGTGGCGCTGACGGCGCGGCCATGACCCCCTCGCCCTCGCCCACGCCCCCCTCGCGCCTCGCCGATCCGGGGCTGCAGCCGGAGCGCACGGAGCTCGCCTGGCGGCGCACCGCACTCGCGATCGCGATCGGCTCCCTGCTGTCGCTGCGGGTGTTCCCCCTCGTGCTGCCGGACGGTTCCGCAGGATGGGGTCTCGTGCCGGGCGTGCTCGGGGTGGGCACGGCAGCCCTGCTGTGGGGGGCCGCGCGCCGCCGACAGCGCCGGACGACCGCGGTGCTCACCGCCCGCGCGACCGGCCCGCTACCGAGCGGAGGCCTCCCCCTGGTGCTCACGGTGTTCGCCACCGGGTTCGGCGTCGTCGCCCTGATACTCGTGGTCGTGGCCACGCTGGCCCGCTGACCGCGGCGAGACCCGGGCGACCACGGCTGATGCCGCGGTCGCCCCGGGTCGTGTCGCCTCGTTCTCGTCAGCCCGCGAGGAGGAAGGCCGCGCCGCGTTCTCCGATCATGGCCGCCGGTGCGTTGGTGTTGCCGGTGGGGACTGTCGGCATGACCGACGCATCGATCACGCGCAGGCCGTCGATCCCGCGCACGCGCAGCTGCGGATCGACCACGGACTCCGGATCGGTGCCCATGCGGCAGGTGCCGACCTGGTGGTGGTACGTGATCGCGGTGCGGCGCACCCAGTCCTCGACGTGGTCATCCGCCACCTCCGGACCCGGATAGATCTCGACCGCGCCCCAGTCCTCCGCGAGCGCGGGCTGCGCCCCGATGCGGCGGCACTGCCGCACCGAGGCGGCGAGGGCGTCGACGTCGCGCTGATCCTCCAGCGCCGCCAGGTCGATGTGCGGCAGGTCGTCGAGGCCGGGGCCGGTGAGGCGCAGCTCGCCGCGGCTGTACGGCGTGACCAGACCCGCCATGAGGGAGAACCCGTCGGTGCCACGGGGCTCCAGCTCACCCCACATCGGCACCGAGAAGTGGATCGGCTGCGTGTCCGGCTGCGCCAGCCCGTCGCGGCTGCGCCAGAACAGGTGGCTCTGCGTGACGGAGACACCCGGCTGCGGTGGACCGACCGGCTTCTTCTCGGTCGCGAAGATCACGGGCGAGAGGAGATGGTCGTGCAGGTTCTTGCCGACCCCGGGAGCGTCGTGCACGACCGGGATACCCAGCGCCGTCAACTCGTCGGCAGGACCGATCCCGGAGCGGAGCAGGATGACGGGCGTGCCGATGGCACCGGCGGAGAGGATCACCTCGTCCGCGAAGACATCCTCGCTGTCGTCGCCCTCCCCCAGCCGGATGCCGACTGCGCGGCCGTCACGCACGATGACCGAGTGCACGGCACGCCCGGTGAGGATCGTCATGCGATCGGCCACGGGCTGTGCATAGGCGGTCCAGGTGTTGACGCGGCGGCCGTCCCTGATCGTGACCTGCTGCTGCGAGACCCCGTCGAGCGTGCCTCCGTTGTAATCCGGGTTGCGGGGCAGCCCTTCCTCGACCGCGGCATCGATGATCGAGGCCTGGATGGGCGAGAGCGCATCGGCGTCGGTCACGGGCAGCAGGTCGTTCTCGATCGCGTCGAAGACGGGCTCGACCTCGGCCCAGGCCCAACCGGTCGCTCCGGCCGCCTCCCACGTGTCGTAGTCCGAGGCCGCGCCGCGCACCCAGATCATCGCGTTCAGCGCGTGCGACCCGCCGGTGACCTTCCCCCGCGGAAGGTGCAGACGGCGACCGCCGGCATGCGGCTGCGGCACGGTGAAGAAGTCCCAGTCCTCGGCGGAATGCCAGAGCTCTCCCGCCCGCGACGGATCATGGATGGCGGGATTCGTGTCGTACCCGCCGGCCTCGACGAGGGTGACCGCGACACCGGCGTCGGTGAGACGCCGGGCGACGATGGCCCCCGACGTACCGGCCCCGACGACGATGGCGGAGCGCACCGCACCGTTGTTCGCCGCGGCCACGCTCACGCCTTCCGGCCGGGGCCGGAGACGACCTGGGTGACGGCGACGGACTTGAGCCCCTCGACGCCGAACTCCAGCCCGTAGCCGGAGCTCTTCACCCCGCCGAACGGCACCATCGGGTGCAGCCCGCCGTGCGAGTTGATCCACACCGTCCCGGACTGCATGCGCGCGGCGACGGCGCGCGCCTCCTCGGGGTCGTTCGCCCACACGGAGGCGCCCAGTCCGACATCGAGGGCGTTGGCGAGCTCGAAGGCCTCGTCGACGTCGGTGTACCGGATGACGGGGAGCGCGGGGCCGAACTGTTCCTCCTGCACGAGTGCGGCGTCGTTGTCGATGTCGGCGACGATCGTCGGGCGGTAGAAGAGCTCGCCGAGTTCGGGGGCCGGCTCCCCACCGGTCACTATCCGGGCGCCGCGGTTCTTGGCGTCGTCGACCAGACGGCGGACGATGTCGAACTGCGGACGGTTCTGCAGCGGCCCCAGCACGGTGCTCTCGTCGAGGCCGTTGCCCATCGGCATCTGCTCGGCGATCGCGGCGAGCGCGTCGACGACCTCGTCGTAGACGGAGTCGTGCACGTAGAGCCGTTTCATGGCGGCGCAGGTCTGCCCGGTGTTGATGAACGCCCCCCAGAAGAGGTCTTCCGCGATGGCCGAGGGGTCCGTGCCCGGGAGCACGATGCCCGCGTCGTTGCCGCCCAGCTCCAGCGTGAGGCGGGCGAGGTTGTCCGCGGAGCTCTCGATGATGCGGCGTCCGGTGGCGGTGGAGCCGGTGAACATGATCTTGGCGATGTCGGGATGGGAGGCGAGGCGCGCGCCCACCTCGCGGTCACCCGAGACGCCGATGAGGACGTCGGCCGGCAGCACCTCGTTCAGGACCGCGAGCATCGCGAGCACGCTCAGCGGGGTGTACTCGCTGGGCTTCGCGACGACGGTGTTGCCCATGCGCAGCGACGGCCCGATCTGCCAGATCGTGATCATGAGCGGCCAGTTCCACGGCCCGATGGCTCCGACCACGCCGGCCGCCTTGTAGACGAGCTCGGCATGCAGCGTCTCGTCGTCGACGAGGACCTGCGGCTCCAGAACGGTGGTGGCGTTGGTGCGCAGCCAGGCCGAGCAGGCGCCGAGCTCGAACCGCGCGTTGGGACCGTTCAGCGGCTTCCCCTGCTCCCGCGACAGGAGGTGGGCGAGCCCTTCGGCGTTCGCGTCGATGGCGTCGGCCGCAGCCAGGAGGAGTGCGCTCCGCTTCTCGTGTCCGAGGGCCTCCCACGCGGGCTGCGCGGCCGTGGCGCGGGCGATCGCGTCGTCGAGGTCGGCCGCGGTGGCGACGGGCGCACGTCCGATCGTCTCACGGGTCGCGGCGTCGGGGATCTCGCGGCCTTCGCCGTGCGGGGCCTGGATGCGATCGAGCAGCGCGGCGGCGGCGGACGCCGCCGAATCGGCGGCTCCGGAGTCGACGGCTACGGGAACGGCGGAATCGGACATCGGTGTCTCTCCTTCGAGCGGGTCACGGCGCGCACGCCGGTCTTCTTCTCATTCTCGGACGCCCCTCGCCGCCGTACTTGTCGCGGAGCGCGCCGGAGATGTCCCCGCGCGAAGGATGCGGCCGCGGGCCGGTCCCGCGTGTGTGAATCGCGCCCCGGTCCGGTCCGTTGCGCCGGGAAGCGCCAAGCGCGGCATGCGCCATCGTCGCCTCGGATCCCACCACGCCGGCCCTCGCACCTGCGGCACGCCCCCGCGCATGCGGATCTGCCACCCTGAGGTCTCCAGTGTGCGGTGGTGGTGCCAGCACAACGCGACCCCGTTGTCGGTGTGGGTCGGTCCTCCGCGGGCATGCTCCGTGAGGTGGTGGATCTCACACCACGCGGCGGGGACATGGCAGCCCGGGATCAGGCACTCGCGGTCCCGCACGCCGATCGCCCGACGCTGCGCGGGGGTGAAGATCCGGTCACTCGACCCGAGCGCGACGATCCTCCCGTCGGCCCCGAGCACGACCCGCTGCACCGTCCCTCCGCACGCCGTGTGTGCCGCGACCCGCGTCGACACCGGCGTCTCGACGCCCTCGACCCGCGCCCAGCCCCGGCCCGTGGCGTAGTCCTCGGCGGCGACCGTGATCACCAGCGTCGGGGCGGCACCGCCCAGCCGCGGCATGTCGTCGTGACGGGCCGCGATCCCCAGAGCCGCTGCGAGCGCATCGTGCTGCTTCTGTGCCCGCGTGCGCCCGTCGACCATGCCGCCGGCGTCTCCGGACGGGAGCACCTCGTCGTCCAGGGACACCGCGGTGTCCCGCCGCTCGGCGTCGGAGTCCTCGAGTTCCGCGGACGGCACGAAGTGGACGCCGGGAAGCGGCGGCCCGTCGACCTTCGGGTTCAGATACGCGTCCCAGATCCGCTGCAGCTGCCCCGCGACCTCCGGCAGCAGTGCGCCGCGGATCGGGATGACCCCGTCCCTGGCGCGGCCCAGCACGACGCCCCGAGCCCGCAGCGCGATGTCTTCCGCGGGCTCCGCGCCGTCGGGGTCGAGGTACTGCACGATCACCTGCGCCCGCACCCGCAGATCCTCGGGCGTCGGTGCCGGACCGGGCTCGTTCTCGGCGCCGCCGTCGCTCTCGTCATCGTCGCTCTCCTCGCCACGAGCGACCTCCGCGAGATACGCGTCGGCCTCCCAGCGGTCGGCGAGGCGCGCGCGAGGACCGGCCTGCTCGATCGGGCCGGTTGCGGCCAGCAACCCGGTCACGCCGATCGCCCCGTCGAGGAGGGCCTCGCGCAACGCCGGCCACCGCGCCGGCAGCCACTCCCCGGAGGAGAGGTCGGCCTCGCGGCGCACCAACCGCGCCGCCTTCACCAGCCGTGCGGCAGAGGCGGCGTCCGTGCGGAGGACACGCTGCAGCAGCTCATTCATCGAACGGCAGCCGAACCGACCGCAGAAGGCCGGCTCCCCCGACCCCGCCGGACGTGGATCGACGCTCGCCACCGCGTCCACGATCACGGCCTCCACGCGTCGCTGGATCTCGCCCGCGACCCGCAGCAGGTCCATCATCTCCCCGGCATCGAGAGCGCCCACGGTGCCGGACTGCAGCACGGCGTCGAGAGCGACGACCGTGTCGTCGAGAACCGCCGCCGGGGTGCTTTCCATACGACGATCCAACAGAGGGCCACCGACATTCAGAGGCCGGATACCCCTGTTCAGAGCAATATTCCGGAACGCGTGACGGTCACACGAGGTCGGAGTCCTCGAAGATCAGGATCGTCCGGGTCGAGCGGATCGATGGGATGGCCTGGATGTCCTCCAGCACGATCCGCCGCAGGTCGCGGGCGTCGTTGGCACGCACCAGCAGCAGCACGTCGAAGTCGCCGCCGACGAGAGCCATGTGCTCGATCTCGGGAATGGCCCGGAGCCGCGCACTCACCTCCTGCCACGTGGCCTGTTCGATCGCGAGCGTGACATAGGCGCTCGCGTGGTGCCCCAGCAGCACGGGGTCGGTGCGCACCGTGTACCCCGTGATGACCCCGGCGTCGGTGAGGCGCTTGATGCGCGCATGCGCCCCGGCCCGCGAGATGTGCACCGCCTCGGCGATCGCGGTCATGGACGCCCGCGCATCCCGCCGCAGCTCCGCGAGGATCGCGCGATCCGTCTCATCCAGCGCCGTCATGACACCCCTCTCGCGTCCGGGAAATCCTGACACTTCGTAAGCCATATTGCCAGGTGTCGTTCAATCATCCACGTTTGCCCGACGGATCTTGGATGACTGTCGTACGCGCGGCATGCTGTCCTCATCGAGTTCGGCAAGGAAGGCGGACGGATGCACCCCCACGACATGCTCCCGCGAGACACCGCGGTACGACTGATCGCCGAGGACGGGACCACCCTCGCCGACGAGACCTACGCGCTCCCCGCCGCCGACGTCCTGCTCGCGGCCTACCGCGGCCTCGTCGAAGGCCGCCGCATCAACGACCAGGCCGGCGCCCTCGTGCGCCAGGGCCGCCTCGCGGTGTACCCGTCGTCGCACGGCCAGGAGGCCTGCCAGGTCGCGGCGGCGATGGTGCTCGGCGACACCGACTGGCTCTTCCCCACGTACCGCGACTCGGTCGCCGTGATCGCCCGCGGCGTCGCGCCCGCGGAGGCGATGGTGCTCCTCAAGGGCGACTGGCACTCGGGCTACGACGTCCGCGCGCACCGCGTCGCCCCGCAGGCGACCCCGCTCGCGACGCAGCTCCTGCACGCGGTCGGCTTCGCGCAGGCGGCGAAGCACCGTGGCGAGGACACCGTGGTGCTCGCGCTCTGCGGCGACGGCGCCACGAGCGAGGGCGACTTCCACGAGGCGATGAACTTCGCGGCGGTGTTCCACGTGCCGGTCGTGTTCTTCGTGCAGAACAACGAGTTCGCGATCTCGGTGCCCCTCTCCCGGCAGACCGCCGCGCCCTCCCTGGCCCACAAGGCAGTCGGCTACGGCATGCCGGGGCAGCGCGTCGACGGCAACGACGTGGCCGCGGTCCTCGCCGTGCTCACCGAGGCCGTCGACCGCGCCCGCGCCGGCGGCGGCCCCTCCCTCGTCGAGGCGCACACCTACCGGATGCAGGCGCACACCAACGCCGACGACGACACCCGCTACCGCGAGCGCGAGGAGGTGCAGGCCTGGCTCGCCCGGGACCCGCTGCTGCGCCTGCGCGCGCACCTCACCGCGACGGGCGTGCTGGACGAGGAGGCCGAGGAGCGTTTCGCCGCAGGCGCGGAGGAGATCGCCGCCGCCATGCGCACCGCGCTCAACACCGACGCCGACCTCGACCCGGAAGACCTCTTCCGCTTCGTGACCGCGACCCGCTCGCCGCAGCGCGAGGAGCAGTGGCAGCTCCTCCGCGACGAGATCGAGCGCTCCCGCCCCGCCGAGACGACGACCGGAGGCCCGCGATGACCATCGCCGAGCACGAGACCCCGGCCTCAGCGACCGCCGAGGACACCACCACCGTGACGACCATGACCATGGCCGCCGCTCTCAACCGCGCGCTCGCCGACGCCCTCGCCGCCGATCCCGATGTGGTCGTGTTCGGCGAGGACGTCGGGGCCCTGGGCGGTGTCTTCCGCATCACCGACGGGCTCACCGCCCGCTTCGGCGAGGACCGGTGCTTCGACACCCCGCTGGCGGAGTCGGGCATCATCGGCACCGCCGTCGGCATGGCGATGAACGGGATGCGCCCCGTGGTCGAGATGCAGTTCGACGCCTTCGCGCTCCCCGCCTTCGAGCAGATCGTCAGCCACGTCGCGAAGCTCGGCAACCGCACCCGCGGCGGCATGCGCATGCCGCTCGTGATCCGCATCCCGTTCGGCGGCGGCATCGGCGGCGTCGAGCACCACTGCGACTCGTCCGAGGCGTACTACGCGCACACGCCCGGGCTGACTGTCGTGAGTCCGTCGACGCCGCAGGATGCCTACTCGCTGCTTCGCGCGGCCATCGCCTCCCCCGATCCCGTGGTCCTCCTGGAGCCCAAGAAGCTGTACTGGTCGAAGGGCGAGGTCGACACCGCGGTGACCGCGGAGATCGGCTCGGCGCGCATCGCCAGGGACGGCACCGATGTGACCCTCCTCGCCTACGGAGCCTCCGTCCCGCTCGCGCTGGAGGCGGCGGAGGTCGCCGCCGGAGAGGGGCGCAGCGTCCAGGTCGTCGACGTGCGCTCTCTGTCCCCGTTCGACGACGAGACCGTGACGGCGGCGGTGCGTTCCACGGGCCGGGCCGTCGTGATCGCCGAGGCCCCGGGCTTCGCCAGCGTCGCCTCCGAGATCCAGGCCCGGGTGTTCGAGCGGTGCTTCGAGTACCTGGAAGCGCCGGTGCGGCGGGTGACCGGCTTCGACACCCCGTACGCACCCCCGAAGTTCGAGCACTGGTACCTGCCGGACGTCGATCGGGTGCTCGACGCGATCGACACGCTGCACTGGGAGGACGACGCATGAGCACGCCCGTGAAGACTGCGACCCGCGTGTTCCGCCTCCCCGACCTCGGCGAGGGACTGACCGAGGCGGGCCTCGTGCAGTGGCTGGTGGCCGTCGGCGACACGATCGCGACCGACCAGGCCATCGCCGAGGTCGAGACCGCGAAGAGCGTGGTGGAGCTGCCCTCCCCGTTCGCCGGAGTCGTGACGGCCCTGCACGGCACGCCCGGCGACACGATCGACGTCGGCGCGCCGGTGCTGGAGGTCGCCGACCCCGGCGCCGAGGAGCCCGCGTCCGCGCCGGAGACTCCCGCGGCGCCGCCCGAGCACGAGGCGTACCGGCAGGAGGAGCGGGCGGGGTCGGGCAACGTCCTCATCGGCTACGGCACCTCGGCCTCCTCCGCGACGGGGCGGCGCCGTCGCCCCGCGGCGCCACGCCCCACGCCGGCACCCGCCGCGACAGCGCCCGCGCCCGCGCCCGCCGAGACCGCGCCCGCACCGGCCTCCCGGCCCGCGGCCTCGCACGGCGACCCCGCGCGACCCGCTCCGGTCGCCGTGCGCTCCCCTCTCGTGCGGCGTCTCGCCCGCGACCTGGGACTCGACGTGCACGCCATCACCCCGACCGGCGCGGACGGGGCGGTCACGCGCGCCGACGTCCTGCGGGCCGCCGTGGACCACGCGGTGGACGGCGTCGCCGTGTCGTCGCCCGCGACACCCGCCTCGACACCGGGCTCGTCCGGCGCCGGGGAGATCGACGGCCTGCCCGTCCTCGCCCGCGAGCGTCTCTCACCGCTGCGTCGCACGGTGAGCGCCCGCCTCGCCCGCAGCCGCTCCGAGATCCCCGAGGCCACCGTGTGGGTCGACGTCGACGCCAGCGATCTCTGGGACCTCCGCGGGCAGATGGCTCCCGACGGCGGGAAGGCCCCGTCGATCACGGCGCTGCTGGCACGATTCGTGCTCCTCGCGCTCGAGGACTACCCCGTGCTCGCCTCGCGACTGAGCGACGACGGCTCCGAGCTGATCTCGTTCGACGGCGTCAACCTCGGCGTCGCAGCCGACACCGAGCGCGGCCTGCTCGTCCCGGTCGTCCCGCACGCGCACCGGCTCACCGTCGCCGGCCTCGACGCCGCTCTGCGGGAGCTCGCCACCACTGCGCGCGCCGGCACGCTGCCGCCGGAGCGCCTGCGCGGGTCGACCTTCACCCTGAACAACTACGGCGGGTTCGGCGTCGACGGCTCGGCGGCCATCATCAACCACCCGGATGTCGCGATCCTCGGCATCGGCCGGATCATCGAGCGCCCCTGGGTGGTGGACGGGGCGATCGTGCCGCGCCGCATCGTCCAGCTCTCGCTCGTGTTCGACCACCGGGTCTGCGACGGCGGCTACGCGGCGGGATTCCTGCGGCGCGTCACCGAACTCATCGAGCATCCGCTCCGGGCTTTCGGGAGGGTGTGAGCGCCGCCGTCGATACGAGGTCTCGTGGGCGGGACCGTCGATGCGCTACGCTCGGCGATTACTGACCGATCATTCGGTAAGTCATCGCCGACGTACCCGCGTCGGCGCCCCCTCGCAGAACAACGGAGTTCGCATGACCTCAGCCACCGCAGCCGCCTCGTCGACCGGAAGGATGCCCGCCGAGGAGCGGCGCGTCCTCGCCGGCACCCTCGTGGGCACGTCGATCGAATGGTACGACTTCTTCATCTACGCCCAGGCGGCGGGCCTCGTGCTCGCCCCGCTCTTCCTCGCCCCCATCGCGGAGTCGAGCCCCGGGCTCGCCCAGGTGCTCTCCTTCGCGACCATCGGCATCTCGTTCCTCTTCCGCCCGCTCGGCGCGATCATCGCCGGACACCTGGGCGACAAGCTCGGCCGGAAGAAGATGCTCGTCTTCACCCTCGTGATGATGGGGCTGTCCACCTCCCTCATCGGCGTGCTGCCGACGTATGCCGCCATCGGCGTCGCCGCGCCGATCCTCCTGATCCTCCTCCGCATCCTGCAGGGCTTCTCGGCGGGCGGCGAATGGGGCGGGGCGGCACTGATGGCCGTCGAGCACGCCCCGTCGGCGCGCCGCGGCCTCTTCGGCGCGTTCCCGCAGATCGGCGTGCCGGTCGGCATGATCCTCGCCACCTTCACCCTCTGGGCGCTCACGAGCTCGATGTCGCCCGAGGCCTTCCTCGAGTGGGGCTGGCGCATCCCGTTCCTGCTCTCGATCGTGCTGATCGCGGTCGGCTACGTCATCCGCCGCGCGGTCGACGAGAGCCCGGTGTTCGAGGACCTGCGTCGCCGCCGCAAGGAGGCCTCGGCGCCGCTCGGCCAGCTCTTCCGCTCGCACACGAAGCAGGTCATCCTCACGGCCGTCATCTTCATCGCCAACAACGCCGCGGGCTACCTGCTGATCGCCTTCTTCGCGACGTACGCGGTGACGGGTCTGGGTATGGAGCGTCCGCCGGTGCTCCTGGCGACGACACTCGCCTCGTTCGGCTGGCTGATCTTCACGCTGTGGGGCGGGGCGCTCTCGGATCGCCTCGGCCGCATCCGCACGTTCCAGATCGGGTACGTCGCCCTCGCGGTGTGGGCCATCCCGATGTGGTTCCTTATCGATACCGCCAACATCGTCTGGTACTTCGTCGCCCTGTTCGTCATGACGTTCGCGCTCGGGCTGTCCTACGGCCCGCAGGCGGCGCTGTACGCCGAGATGTTCCCCGCGAACGTGCGCTACTCGGGCGTCTCGATCGGCTACGCCCTGGGCGCCATCCTCGGCGGCGCGTTCGCACCGATGATCGCGGAGGCGCTGCTCAACCAGTTCCACGCGGCGTGGACGATCGGCGTGTACATCGCGGTCGCGTCGATCATCTCCCTCATCGGCGTCTCACTGGTGAAGGAGACGAAGGGCGTGGATCTCAGCGTCTGACTCCTGGTCCGGGATCGCGGCCGGCCGTGCGGCTGTGCCATAATTACTTTACGATCGGTCAGTAATTCACGACCGGCCGCTCCCGGACCACACCAGGACGACGAAGTCAGGAGATCCGCATGCCAGAGGCCTACCTCGTCGGAGGAGTCCGCACCCCGGTCGGCCGCTACGGCGGCGCGCTCTCCGCCGTCCGCCCCGACGACCTCGCCGCGCTCGTCGTCGGCGACGCGGTCCGCCGCGCCGGGATCGACCCGGCCCGCGCCGAGATCGACGAGGTCATCCTCGGCGCCGCCAATCAGGCGGGCGAGGACAACCGCAACGTCGCCCGGATGGCCGTGCTGCTCGCCGGCCTTCCCGACACCGTCCCCGGCATCACCGTCAACCGGCTCTGCGCCTCCGGGATGTCCGCCGTCACCATGGCCGCGCAGGCGATCCGCGCCGGCGACGCCGACCTCCTCGTCGCCGGGGGTGTCGAGTCCATGACCCGCGCTCCCTGGGTGCAGGCCAAGCCCGAGAAGGCGTGGGCCAAGCCCGGCGCCGCCTATGACACCTCGATCGGCTGGCGCTTCCCGAACCCGCGCCTGGCGGCCCGCGACAAGGCCACCTTCACGATGCCCGAGACCGCGGAGGAGGTCGCCCGCGTCGACGGCATCACACGCGCCGAGGCCGACGCCTTCGCCGTGCGCTCGCAGCAGCGCGCCGCCGCCGCGATCGCCGCGGGCCGCTTCGCCCCCGAGATCGTCGGCGTGCCGGTCCGTGACGGCGAGGTGCTCGTCGACGAGGGGCCGCGCCCCGAGACGACCCTCGAAGTCCTCGCGCGCCTGCGCCCGGTCGTCGCCGGTGGTGAGGTCGTCACCGCCGGCAACTCCAGCGCTCTCAACGACGGCGCCTCGGCCGTCGTCGTCGCCAGCGCGGAGGCCGTGGAGCGCTACGGCCTCGTGCCGCGCGCGCGGATCGTCATCGGCACCTCCGCCGCCCTGGCTCCCGAGATCATGGGGCTCGGGCCGGTCCCCGCGACGGAGAAGGCGCTGCGACGTTCGGGGCTCTCCCTCGACGACATCGGCGCCATCGAGCTGAACGAGGCGTTCGCCTCGCAGTCGCTCGCCTGCATCCGGCGGCTCGGCCTCGACGAGGACCGCGTGAACGCCGACGGCGGAGCCATCGCGCTCGGTCACCCGCTCGGCTCGTCCGGCTCGCGCCTGCTCGTGACGCTGATGGGGCGCATGGAACGTGAGAACGCCCGCTACGGCCTCGCCACCATGTGCGTCGGCGTCGGCCAGGGCGCGGCCGTGATCCTGGAGAAGGTGTGAGCGGGGCGGACGAGTCGCTGCTCGTCACCCGCACCGCGGATCGCGTCGTCGCGACCCTGAACCGCCCCCACAAGCGCAACGCGATCGACCAGGCCACCGTCGACGCCCTGCACGCGCTGTGCGCCGAGCTGGAGGAGACGCCGCGCACCCTCATCCTCACCGGCGCCGACGGCGTTTTCGCGGCGGGCGCCGACATCGCCCAGCTGCGGGACCGTCGCGCCGACGACGCGCGTCGCGGCATCAACGCCCATGCCTTCGTCCGCGTCGCGGAGCTGCCGATGCCGGTGATCGCCGCGATCGACGGCTACGCCCTCGGCGGTGGCGCGGAGCTCGCCTACGCGGCCGACATCCGCCTCGCGACGCCGGCGCTGAAGATCGGCAACCCGGAGACCGGCCTCGGCATCCTCGCCGCGGCGGGAGCGAGCTGGCGGCTGAAGGAGATCGTGGGCGACGCCCGTGCCATCGAAATGCTGCTCACGGGACGCACCGTGCACGCCGAGGAGGCCCTCCGCATCGGTCTCGTGTCCTCGCTGCACGAACCCGCAGACCTCCTCGACGCCGCCCACGCGGTCGCCGACCGCATCGCCCGCAACGACCCCGCGGCGACCATCGCGACCAAGCGGGTGTTCCGGGCGCCGCGCGACCAGCACCCCGCGGTCGACCTGGAGGAGCAGGCCGCGCTGTTCGAGAGCCCGGAGAAGCACCGCCGCATGACCGCCTTCCTGGAACGGAGAGACCGATGAGCACCCCCTCCTCCCCCGAAGCCGCAGCGCCGGCCCGCGTCGGCGTGCTCGGCGGCGGACGCATGGGCGCGGGCATCGCCCACGCGTTCCTCCTCGCTGGATCCCCGGTGACCGTCGTCGAGCGGGACGACGACGCCGCCGCGGCCGCCGCCGCCCGCGTGCTCGGGTCGATCGACGCCTCACTCTCCCGCGGCACGGCGATCGAGACCGCCGACGCGTATCGCGCCCGGTTCGCGACCGGGACCGACGCCGCCCTGTTCGCGGACTGCGCCCTCGTCGTGGAGGCCGTGCCGGAGGAGCTGTCGCTGAAGATCGAGGCGCTCACCCGCGTCGAGCAGCACCTCGCCGACGACGCGGCCCTGGCGTCCAACACCTCGTCCATCTCGATCGACGAGCTCGCGGCGGTGCTCGACCGCCCCGGGCGCTTCCTCGGGATGCACTTCTTCAACCCGGTGCCCGCCTCGACCCTCGTGGAGGTCGTGCGCGGCGCCGCGACCGCGCCGGACCTCGTCGACGACGCCCGCTCCTGGGTCCGCGCGCTGGGCAAGACGCCCATCGTCGTCGCCGACGCCCCCGGTTTCGCGTCCTCGCGCCTCGGCGTCGCCCTCGGCCTCGAGGCGATCCGGATGCTCGAGGACGGCGTCGCCGACGCCGCCGACATCGACGCCGCCATGACCCTCGGCTACAAGCACCCGGTCGGGCCGCTCCGGCTCACCGACATCGTCGGGCTGGACGTCCGGCTCGGCATCGCCGAGTACCTCGCGGCGCACCTCGGCCCGCGCTTCGAACCCCCGGCCCTGCTGCGCCGCCTCGTCGCCGAGGGACACCTCGGCCGCAAGAGCGGACGCGGCTTCTACGAATGGGACGACTGATGAAGGGAACCCCGATGACCGAGATCCTCCCCAGCTACGTGCAGGGCTCCTGGTGGACGCCCGCCTCCGACGCGGACGCCACCGAGGTGCGCGACGCCTCGACCGGAGAGACGGTCGCCCGCGTCTCCACCGCCGGTCTCGACCTCGGTGCCGCGCTCGACTACGCCCGCACCACCGGCCAGGCGGCGCTCGGGGAGCTCACGTTCCATCAGCGCGCGGTGCTGCTCAAGCAGCTCGCGCTCGCGCTGACCGCCCGCAAGGAGGAGCTGTACGCGCTCTCCAGCCGCACCGGCGCCACGGCGCAGGACTCCTGGGTCGACATCGACGGCGGCATCGGCGTGCTCTTCGCGTACTCCAGCAAGGGCCGCCGGGAGCTGCCGAACGCGAAGGTCTACGTCGACGGCGCCGTGGAGAACCTGTCGCGCGACGGCTCCTTCCTCGGCCGGCACATCTACACCCGGCTGCCCGGGGTGGCGGTGCAGATCAACGCCTTCAACTTCCCCGTGTGGGGCTCGCTGGAGAAGTTCGCGCCGGCCTTCCTCGCCGGAGTTCCCACGGTCGTGAAGCCCGCCACCCCCACCGGCTACCTCACCGAGGCCATGGTGCGGGTGATGGTCGAGTCCGGGCTGCTGCCCGAGGGGTCGCTGCAGCTCGTCTCCGGCAGTGTTCCCGACCTCTTCGACCACCTCCGCCTCGGCGACCTCGTGGCCTTCACCGGATCGGCGTCGACGGCCGAGCGGCTGCGGGCGCACGACGCGGTGCAGACCGGCGGGGTCCGCTTCACCAGCGAGACCGACTCGATCAACGCCTCCATCCTCGGCACGGACGCCTCCGCCGGCACCCCGGAGTTCGACGCCTACGTGAAGCAGCTCGTCGCGGAGATGACGTCGAAGGCCGGGCAGAAGTGCACCGCGATCCGGCGGGCGATCGTGCCCGAGGACGCGGTGGACGACGTGATCGCCGCGGTGCGCGACCGGCTCGCCGCGCGGATCGTCGTGGGCGACCCGCGCGCGGAGGGCGTGACGATGGGACCGCTCGCCTCGACGGCCCAGCGCGACGAGGTGCTCCGGCAGGTGGCGCGTCTGCGGGAGGGCGGGGGCGAGCTCGTGATCGGCTCCCCGGAGACGCCGACGGTCCGCCGTGCGGACGGCAGCGAGGGCCCCGCGGAGGACGGCGCGTTCGTGGCCCCGATGCTCCTGCGCTTCGCCGATGCGACGAGCCCGGCCGTGAACGAGATCGAGGCGTTCGGCCCCGTCTCCAGCATCCTCGGGTATCGCACGCTGGACGAGGCGGCGGCACTCGTGGCCCGGGGCGGCGGCTCGCTCGTCACCAGCGTCGCGACGCACGACCCGGAGGTCGCGACGACGCTCGCCGCGGGGATCGCCGCGTACAACGGTCGCGTGCTCTTCCTCGACCGCGACGACGCCCGCAGCTCGACGGGCCACGGCTCCCCGCTCCCGAACCTCGTTCACGGCGGTCCCGGTCGGGCGGGCGGCGGCGAGGAGCTCGGCGGGATCCGGGCGGTGCTGCACCACATGCAGCGCACCGCGGTGCAGGGCTCCCCGGAGATGATGACCGCGCTCACGGGCGTCTGGCACCAGGGGGCCTCGGCCCGTCCGTTCGACACGGGCGACGGCGTGCACCCCTTCCGCAAGTCGCTGGCGGAGCTGCGCATCGGCGACCAGGTCGTCAGCCCGTCGCGCACCATCACCCTCGACGACATCGAGACGTTCGCGGCATTCACGGGCGACACGTTCTACGCGCACATGGACGAGGCGTCGGCCGCGGCGAACCCCTTCTTCCCCGGGCGCGTGGCCCACGGCTACCTGCTCGTGTCGTGGGCGGCGGGACTCTTCGTCGATCCGGCTCCCGGGCCCGTGCTCGCGAACTCCGGGCTCGAGAACCTGCGCTTCGTGACGCCGGTGTCCCCCGGCGACGAGATCCGCGTCGAGCTCACCGCCAAGCAGATCACGCCGCGGGAGACCGACGAGTACGGCGAGGTGCGCTGGGACGCGGTCCTGAAGAACCAGGACGACGAGCTTGTCGCGACCTACGACGTGCTGACCCTCGTCGCGAAGGAGCTCACCCCCGCCGCCTGAGTCGCCGAGACCCCGGGTTGTCGTCCAGGCCCCGCCCTCCCCGCACGGAGAGGGCGGGGCCTCGGCGCGAAGACGGGGTCTCGGGTCAGGCGTGCCGGAGGCCGTCGAGGGCGATCGCGACGACGTCGTCCGCGAGGCGATCGGCCCCCTCGCGACCGCCGGGGCGATACCACTCGACGATCGAGTTGATCATGCCGAACGTCAGGCGGGCGACGACGGCCGCGTCGATGTCGGAGCGCAGGGACCCCTCGGCCTGCGCCTCCGCGACGAGGGCCGTGATGCGGCGGTCGAACGCACGTCGTCGGGTGAGGGCCCGGCGCTCCACATCGGTGTTCCCGCGCACCCGCAGCAGCAGCGTCACCGCGGGAAGCTGATCGACGAGCACGTGCACGGCACCGCGGAGCACGTGCTCCAGGCGGGCGACGGCGTCGGTCGCGTCGCCCGGAAGCGGGTCGTCGACGACGGCCTCCAGCCCGCTGAGCGCGCTGTCGAGGGCCCGGTCGAGGATCTCGTCCTTGGACCCGAAGTGATGGTAGATCGCCGACTTCGACAACCCGAGACGCTCGGCGAGCATCCCGATCGAGGTCGCGTCGTAGCCGTGCTCGTTGAAGGCGGTCACCGCGACGGCGAGGATCCCCTGCTGGTCGTACCCGGGGCGGCCGCGCCGCGTGGTCTGCATCTCGGACATCCCCCTCAGTCTCGCACCGCCCGCGCCGCGCACCGCGGAAGACGGGTGCCGGGGCCCCGCGTGTCAGCGCAGATCGTAGACGCGCTTGTACTTGCCCTCGCTGCGGGGCAGCGCGCCCGGCTCCTCCAGCCGCACGGCGACGGACGAGCCGATGAACACCTTGATGCGCTGCACGAGCACCTGGGCCGCCGCCTCGCACGTCTCCACCGACAGGTCGGGGTGGCGTTCGATGCGCACGGTGAGCGCGTCCATTCGCCCCTCCTTCGTCAGCTCCAGGATGAAGTGCGGGGTGAGCTGCTCGATCCCGAGCACCAGCTCCTCGATCTGCGTCGGGAAGAGGTTGACGCCCCGCAGGATGATCATGTCGTCGTTGCGTCCGGTGACCTTCTCCATGCGCCGCATGCCGGGCCGCGCGGTCCCCGGGAGGAGGCGTGTGATGTCGCGCGTGCGGTACCGGATGACGGGGAAGGCCTCCTTGGTGAGCGAGGTGAAGACGAGCTCGCCCCGCTCCCCGTCCGGGAGCGCCTGCAGCGTGTCGCCGTCGATCACCTCGGGCAGGAAGTGGTCCTCCCACAGGTGGGGGCCGTCCTTGGTCTCGAGGCACTCGTTGCCGACGCCCGGCCCCATGACCTCGCTGAGGCCGAAGATGTCGAGGGCGTCGATGCCGAGTCGCTGCTCCAGCTCATGCCGCATCTCGTTGGTCCAGGGCTCCGCCCCCAGCACCGCGACCTTCAGCGACGTCGACCGGGGGTCGATGCCCTGCGCGGCCATGGCGTCGGCGATCGTGAGCAGGTAGCTGGGGGTGCACAGGATCGCGTCGGGCTCGAAGTCGCGGATGAGCTGCACCTGCCGCGCGGTCTGCCCGCCCGACATGGGGATGACGGTGGCGCCGAGCGCCTCGATGCCCGCATGCGCCCCGAGGCCGCCGGTGAACAGGCCGTAGCCGTAGGCGTTGTGCACCTTCATGCCGCGGCGGATGCCGCTCGCTCGGAGCGAGCGGGCCACGAGCGTCCCCCACCGGTCGAGGTCGCCGCGCGTGTACCCGACGACCGTCGGGCGCCCGGTGGTGCCGCTGGACGCATGGATGCGGGCGACGTCGCTCATCGGCACCGCGAACATGCCGAAGGGGTACGTCTCGCGCAGATCGTCCTTGGTGGTGAACGGCAGGCGGTGCACGTCATCGAGCGAGCGGATGTCGTCGGGGTGGACGCCGGCCTCGTCGAACTTGCGCGTGTAGAGCGGGACGTTGCGGTAGGCGTGCTGCACCGTCCAGCGGAGGCGTTCGAGCTGGAGCCGCTCGATCTCGGGGCGGCTCATCCGCTCCTCGGGGTCGAGCTCGTCGACCGTCGGCGGGCGGAGGGCGGAGGCGGGGGCGGTCATCGTCGACACGGGGACTCCTCGGGGCGGGTGGGGGTCAGAAGGTCTGGGAGGTGGTGCGGGAGCGTCCGCGGAACTCGGCGACGGGGTCGCCCTGCTCGTCCACGACGGTCACGTCGTAGAGCCCGGAGCGGCCCGTGCGGGTGCGGCGGACGGCGGTGGCGGTGAGCGTCTGCCCCGCGACCGTGGGCTTGAGGAACGAGATGTCGGCGCCGGCGGCGACCGTCACCCGATCGTCCTCGTTGCAGGCGATCGCGAAGGCCGTGTCGGCGAGCGCGAACACGAGGCCGCCGTGGGTGATCTGGAAGCCGTTGGTCATGTCCTCACGGACGCGCATCGAAACGACGGCGTGACCGGGGTCGTCCCGCTCGACCACGAGGCCGAGCATCGCCGATGCACGGTCGCGCGCCATCATCGCCCGATTGGGCCGCACGGCATCGGCCGTGCCCATCGTCGTGTCCGTCATCGCCGACCTCCTCGTCGCGCTGGGGCGGGACGCCCGTGTCCCGTCCGCCCATACTAACTGACCGATCGGTCAGTAACGCAAGGCGGCCGGGACGGGGCCGACGACTCACTCGAAGCGCAGCGGCGGCCAGAGGGTCGCGTCCTCCACGGTCACCCCGGTGATGACGGCCGCGGGGTCCGCCGCCTCCCGATCGGCGCGGAAGCGGATGACGCCCCCGTCCCGCGTCGCTGACTGATAGAAGTACTCGCCCGACGAGACGATGCGGATGAACGTCCCCTCCGGGAAGGCCGCGGTCGCCTCCGTCACCGGCGCGCCGATGCGGACTCCGCCCGTCGCGGGCAGGACGGCACCGTCCGGCTCGACATCGCCCTGCACGTTGGCGATGCCGGCGGTGATCGCCGCGAGCGTCGCGCCGTCGTCCGTGAACTGCAGCAGGAGCGTGCTCGCGCCGTCACCGCTCGTGAGGCGCACCAGTGTGTCCGTACCGCCGGCGGCCTGCGCGGTCGCCCCCGGGATCGCCGCCAGCGCCTCCTCGCGGGACATCCCCAGTTCGAGCGGTCCGACGCCCGTCGCGGTCATCTCCCATTCGCTCCACGGTGCGGCCGGGTCGGCGGTCTCCGGCGTCGGTGTCGCGGGCGGGGTGGCGGTCAGCTTCTCGACGAACGCGGCCTTGGCTTCCCCCGCGCGGTCGCGCAGAAGCAGTGCCGCACGCTCGGCATCGAACTCCGACCCGTCGAGAGCCGGCTGCCACAGATGCACGATGACGTTCCCGACGGAGGCGAAGGCATGATGCGTCCGCCAGCCGTTCTGACCCGAGCCCATCTCCAGGGTGCCGGCGAAGGCGCGCACGCCGTCCGTCTCCGGCGCGGCGACGGCGTCGAAGGTCCCAGCGCCCTGCGCATCGAACTGCGCGCACTGCTCGACCGTGTCGAGCAGGTCGTCCATGCGCGCGGCGGCGACGTCCTCGGAGGCGAACTGCAGGATCTCCTGCTTGCCGCTGGCGCCCGGATCCTCGGAGTCGATCCAGGGCACCGTCCGCGCCCCGATGCTGCGCATCGACGTCTCCACGGTGAGCAGCAGGCAGACCGCCGGGGTGAAGTCCGGCCCGCCACCGTCGGAGTACTGCAGCAGCGTGTCCTCGACCGCCGTCGCCGGAGGCGCGGAGGGGAGAAGGTCGGCGACCTCGGCGGGCGTGAGTGCGAATGCGTCCAGTTCGTCGCCGACGAAGGTGAGGGGCCCGGCGTAGGGCTCCGGCGTCGGGGTCTCGGGCGCCGGAGAGGCCGTGGCCGTCGGCGTCGCCTCCGGCGTCGCCGCGCACCCCGGGATCAGGGCGAGCGCCCCCGCCATCACCGTGGCGAGGAGTCCCGCTCCCCGCATCCCTCTTCTGTCCCGCACCGTCGTCGACATGCACCCTCCCGTGGTCGTGTGCGCCCCGAACGAGGCGCCCCCCTGGGGGAAGAGTAGCGGGCAGGAACAGCCGCGAACCGGCCGTCGCCCCTGTCGATATCAGAACGAGACGAACGCCATGCCGCTGACGGCATATGCGACGACTCCCCCGGCTCAGTGCGCCGTTCCACCGTCCAGCACGAGAGCCGCATTGCGCCGGGCGTCCGCCGCGGTCGCCGCACCGCTGGCCGCCTCGGCAGCGCGCCGACAGACGTCGGATTCCACGGCGTCGAGCGCGGCCGCCACCCGTCCCAGGGCACGCGGAGTCATCGACAACGAGGTCGCCCCGAGCCCGACGAGCACCGGGGCGAGGCCCGGATCACCGGCCGCCTCCCCGCAGATCCCGACCGGCTTGCCCGCGGCACGACCGGCCGCGCCGACCAGGCCGATCAGTCGCAGCACCGCCGGCTGCCAGGGGTCGTTCAGATCGGCGAGCTCGCTCGACAGCCGGTCCGCCGCCAGCGTGTACTGGGCGAGGTCGTTGGTGCCGAGGCTCACGAAGTCCACCACCTCGAACAGGGCTTCCGCGAGGAGCGCGGCGGCGGGGGTCTCGATCATGATGCCCGCCCTGTCCAGTCCGGCGGCTCGGCACCGTGCGGCGAAGCCCGCCGCCTCGTCGACCGTGGCGACCATGGGCGCCATCACCTCGACCTCGGCCTGCTCGGCATCCGCCGCGCGCGCGAGGGCGCGCAGCTGGTCGTCGAGCAGCGCCGGGCGACGGCGGGCGAGGCGGAGGCCCCGGACGCCGAGGGCCGGGTTGTCCTCGGCGTCGTCGTTCGCGAACGGCAGCGGCTTGTCGCTGCCGGCATCCAGCGTGCGCACGACCACCTTGCGCCCGGCGAAGGCGCGGAGGACGCCACGATACGCGTCCACCTGCTCGTCGATGCTCGGCGCTTCCGTGCGGTCCAGAAAGCAGAACTCCGTGCGGAAGAGTCCGACACCCTCGGCCTGCGCCGCAGCGGCGGTCTCCGCGTCCGCCGCACCCCCGACGTTGGCGAGGAGCGGCAGGCGCGTGCCGTCGGCCAGGCGCCCGCGCCCGTCGAAGGTGACCACCGTGGCCGCGGCCCTCGCCTCCGCGATCTCCGCCTCGTCGGGATCGATGTGGACGGTGCCGTGGTCGCCGTCGACGAGGAGCATCGTCCCTTCGGGGATGCCCGCTGCCCCCGCCACGCCGACGACCGCGGGCAGACCCAGCGAGCGCGCGATGATCGCCGTGTGCGAGGTCGGGCCGCCCTGCGCGGTGACGAGCGCGACGCACATCCCGCCCTCCAGGGCGGCGGTGTCGGCCGGCGCGAGGTCGGTCGCGACGAGCACGAACGGCTCCTCCCGCTCGGGCACGCCGGGCAGGTCCACCCGGAGGATCTCGGCGACGAGGCGGTCGCGGACGTCGCGGATGTCGGCCGCCCGTTCCGCGAGACGCCCGCCCAGGGTCGCAAGCGCCGCTTCATGCGCGGCAGATGCCTCCCAGACCGCGCGCGCCGCGGTACGCCCCTGTCGGCGCACGAGCGCCGCCGCGTCCGCCACGAGCTCGGGATCCGAGGCCAGCAGCCGAGACGCATCGAGGATCGCGCGCGCCTCCCCTCGGGCCCGGGCCGCCCGCGCGCGCAGCTGATCGGCGACGGCCACCGCCGCCCATTCGATCGTCGACACCTCGGCGTCGCGGTTCTCCGGGGGCACCACCGTGTCGGGGTCCGGCTCGGGGAGCGGCGGGGCGAGGGTCACGGCGGGAGCAGCGACGCGTCCCGCGCTGACACCGCGCCCTTCCAGCACGGCGCCGGAGACGATCTCGATGGGCGGACCGGGCGGTGTCGGCGCCGCGTTGCCCCCGGCGACGGACCCGGCGGTCGCGGGCCTCGTCGGTGCGGCGGCATCGACCCCTTCACCGAACCCGTCCTGGAACAGCGCGGCGATGCGCTCGACCGCCGCGGCGGCTTCCGCACCGCGACCAATGAGCTCGATCTCGGTACCCTGGCGCGCCCCGAGCGCGAGCAGCCGCGTCAGGCTCCCGGCCGCGGCCTCCGCGCCGTCCCCCACACGCCGCAGACGCACGTCCGCACCACCCGCCGCCTCCGCGATGAGCGCTGCGGGGCGGGCGTGCACGCCGAGCGGGTTGCGCACCAGCACCCGGCGGGAGACGGTGTCGCCCGCGAGGTCGCCCGGCGCCGGGGGCTGCGGCTCGGCTGCCGTCGCCGCGCCGGCCGACGCCGTCTCGTCTCCGGGAGCGTCGAGCTGACCGGTCTTCGCCGCGAGAGCCGCGGCGGCCTCGTCCGCGACGGCGTCGAGGTCGGCGCCGGCCGCAGCGGCGACGACCGCCGCGAGCAGGCCCTCGACGAACGGCGCGGGAGCGAGTCGCACGGCTACGTCGCTGCTGCGCAGCTCCACGGCCAGTTCGGCGCTGAGCACAGCGGACCCGAGGTCCATGAGCACGAGGACACCGTCGACGTCCGCGGCGAGATCATCGATCGCCGCGGCCACCGCGACCGCATCCGTGCCGAGGATGGGCGCGCCGTCCGCGTCCTCGCCCGCGCCTGCCGCCACGCGCACCTCGACCCCGCCGCCCGGCACCATCTGCAGGGCGAGTTCGAGCGCCGCCTCCCCGAGTCGCGCGCTGTGGGAAACGGCGACGATCCCGATCATCCGGCGTCCGCGAGGGCCGCGGCGAGCGTCTCGAACAGGATCGCGGTGGACGCCGCCCCCGGATCGAGATGGCCCGCGCTGCGCTCGCCGAGATAGCTGGCGCGTCCCTTGCGGGCGACGAGCGGCACCGTCGCATCCCGTCCCGCGGCGGCCGCATCCGCGGCCGCGCGTGCGGCGGACGCCGCGTCCGCTCCGCCGGCGAGAGCCGCATCGAACGCATCGACCGCGGGCGCCATCGCATCGAACATCGTCTTGTCCCCCGCCTCGGCCTTGCCCCGGGCGACGATGCCCTCGAGTCCCGCCCGGAGGGCCGCGGCGAGGCCAGGGCCGTCGAGCGTCGTCACCGCGCCGGCGGACATGCCCATGCGCAGGAAGAACGTGCCGTAGAGCGGCCCGCTCGCGCCGCCCACCGAGCTCACGAGCGTCATGCCCACGCTCTTGAGGAGCTCGTCGACGGTCGTCGGCGTCGCGGCGGAGAGCTTCTCCCCTACGGCCGCGAACCCGCGGGCCATGTTCGCGCCGTGATCGGCGTCGCCGATCGCGGAGTCGAGTTCGGTGAGCCAGTCGCGCTGGGCGGTCACCGCCTCGCGATAGCGGGAGACCCAGTCGACGAGGACGTCGGTGCCGATCGCCGCCATCATGCGCCCCATCGCAGACCGGGCGTGTTCACCGGCGCGTCCCACAGCCGCAGCAGCTCGTCGTCGGCCTTCAGCACCGTGACGGAGCACCCGGCCATGTCGAGCGACGTGATGTAGTTGCCCACGAGGTTCCGGGCGATCTGCACGCCGGACTTCTCGAGGAGGGCCGCGACCTCACCGTACATGAGGTAGAGCTCGATCAGGGGCGTGGCGCCCATCCCGTTCAGCATCACGATCGCGGGTCCGGACGCGTCGAGGTCGGCGAGGATCGGCTCGACGAGCTGCCGGGCGATCTCGGACGCGGGAGCGAGCGGCTCGCGGTGCCGCCCCGGCTCGCCGTGGATGCCGATGCCGATCTCCATCTGGTCGTCGGGGAGGTCGAAGGTGGGCTTCCCGGCGGCGGGCACCGTGCAACTCGTGAGGGCCATCCCCATCGAACGCCCCTGTCCGTTGATGCGCTTCGCGAGATCGACGACCGCCGCGAGATCGCGCCCCTCCTCCGCGGCCGCTCCCACGAGCTTCTCCAGCAGGACCGTGAGGCCGACGCCGCGGCGACCGGCGGTGTACAGCGAGTCCTGCACGGCGACGTCGTCGTCGACGACGACCGTGCCGACTTCGATCCCCTCCATCGCCGCGAGCTCGGCCGCCATCTCGAAGTTCAGCACGTCGCCCGTGTAGTTCTTGACGATGTGCAGCACGCCGGCACCGCGGTCGACGGCCTGGGTCGCGACCTGGACACGGTCGGGGGTGGGCGAGGTGAAGACCTCGCCGGCGACGGCCGCGTCGAGCATGCCGGTGCCGACATAGCCGCCGTGCAGCGGCTCATGCCCGGACCCTCCGCCCGAGACGACGGCCACCTTGCCCTGGGCCTTGGGCGTGGCCCGCGTGATGACGTGGTTCTCCAGATCGACGGAGAGTTCGGGGTGCGCGGCGGCGACGCCCTTCAGGGACTCGACGAGGACGTCCTCCGGGGCGTTGATGAGCTTCTTCATCCTGCGATCTCCTTTGATGCGGCGTGAGTCTCGAGCGAAAATCCGAAAAGGATTCGTCAATGTCGAATATGCTCGGAGCCTGCCGGGTTGTCAAGGTCGACCCGGCGACCGGGACCACCGGCTCGACGACGACCGGAAGGAGGACGCGTGATCCAGGCCATCGACCGCGCCGCGAAGATCCTCGACCTGCTGCAGGGCGCCCGTCACCTCGGCATCACCGACCTGTCGTCGGCGCTGGGGCTTCCCCCGTCGACGGTGCACGGGCTGGTGAAGTCGCTGCGCGCGCACGGCCTCGTCGCGAAGGAACGCGGCGGCCAGCGCTACATGCTCGGCCCCACCCTCCTGCGGCTGAGCAACGTCTATCTCGACACGCTGGACGTGCGTGCCCGCGCGATGCGGTGGACGCAGGAGCTCGCGCGGCGCACCGGCCTGTCGGTGCGACTCGGAGCCCCGCACCTCACCGACGTGCTCGTCATTCACCACAACCTCCGTCCGGACGACAGCCCGCAGATGCTGGAGACCGGGATGGCGGTCCCCGCCCACGCGTCAGCGATGGGCAAGGTGCTCCTCGCGTACGACCAGGCGTTCCAGCGGAGCGTGTTCGCCGAGCCGCTGCGCTCCCTCACGGGCGACACGGTCACGGACGTCGCGCGGCTCACGCTCGAGTTGCCGGGGATCGCGGAGCGCGGGACGGCGGCGGAGAGCGATGAGGCCGTCCTCGGCGAGTCGTCCCTCGCGGCACCGATCGCGGACGCGTCGAACACGATCGTCGCGGCCGTCGCCATCGTGCTGCCGACGTCGGATGCGCCCCCCTCCGACGCGGTCGTGCAGGCCCTGCGGGAGACGGCCCGCAACGTCTCCCGCGAACTCGGCGCGACCACCTGGCCGCCGCCCGTGGCACCGGCCGACGACTGAGAGCGGGCGGCCCGCGCGCCGCTGCTCAGCCGCGCAGGCCGAGTGCGAAGGGCAGCACGGCCGTGGCCCCGGCCTGCCGCAGGGCGCGCGCGGCGACCGTCATGGTCCAGCGGCTGTCGATGAGGTCGTCGACGAGGAGCACCGGGCCGGAGGGGATCTCGAGGTGCGCGGTGTCGAACCGGTCCCACACTCCGGCGAGCCGGAAGACGCTGTTTCCGCCTGCCTGCCCTGACGGCCCGCCGCCCCGCCACTCCAGCGCCCCGAGGTACGGGAGTCGCCCGATCTCCGAGAGCCCGCGGGCGAGCGAATCGACGAGCTGCGGATGCGACCGGGAGGGCATGGCGACCACGGCGACCGGTCGCTCCGCCCATCCCCACCCCGCCAGCACGCGGACACAGGCCTGGAGCAGCGCCGGAGCGACAGGGGCGTCGGCGGCACCCGCAGCGAAGATCTCGCGCAGCGCGCCGCCCCAGCCGAGGTCCGTCAACCGCGCCAGCGCCCGGCCCTCGGCGGCCTGCTCGTCTGCGGGGATGCGGCCCCGCACCGGCACGTCGAGCCGGTCGGCACCCGTCGGCCAGGCCCGACGCGGTTCGACCGGCACCCCGACGCGATCCAGCGACTCCGCGGCCTGCGCGCTCGCGGTCGACGCGACCTCCTGGGGGAACCAGACCCCGGCGCAGTTGTCGCAGCGCCCGCAGGGCGCGGCGGTGTCGTCATCGAGCGTCCGCTGCAGGAACGCCATGCGGCAGCCGTCGGTGCGCTCGTACTCGAGCATGTGCTGCTGCTCCGCGACCCGCTCGGCGGCGATGCGCTCGTAGCGCTCGGCGTCGTACGTCCACGGGCGCCCCGTCGCGACCCACCCGCCCTGCACGCGCCGCACGGCACCGTCCACGTCGAGCACCTTCAGCAGGAGCTCGAGGGGCGTGCGGCGGATGTCGACGAGGGCCTCCAGCGCCGGCGTCGAGATCGGGCTGTCGCCAAGGGCGCCGATGACCCGCTCGGCGCGCTCCCGATCGGGCATCGACGCCGTGGCGAAGTAGTGCCAGATGTCGCGATCCTCGGCCCCGGGAAGCAGGAGCACGTCGGCGCTCTCGCTCGCGCGCCCCGCTCGGCCGACCTGCTGGTAGTACGCGACGGGCGAGGACGGCGCTCCGAGATGCACGACGAACCCCAAGTCCGGTTTGTCGAACCCCATCCCGAGCGCGCTGGTCGCGACGAGCGCCTTCACCTCGTTCCGCTTGAGCAGGCCCTCGGCCTCCGCCCGCTCCTCGGGGTCGGTCTGCCCGGTGTAGGCGCGCACGTCGTGACCGTGGTCCCGCAGGAGACGCGCGGTGTCGTTCGCGGCCGCGACCGTGAGCGTGTAGATGATGCCGCTGCCGGGGAGGTCGTCGAGATGGCTGAGCAGCCAGGCCAGGCGGCTCGCCGAGTCGCGGAGGCGGAGCACGCCGAGCCGCAGCGAGGTGCGGGCGAGCGGGCCGCGGATCGTGAGCACCGGGACCGGCTCGGCCCCGCCCTCGCCATCAGGAAGAGCCCCCAGCTGCTCCGCGACGTCGGCGACCACGCGACTGTTCGCCGTCGCGGTCGTGGCGAGCACGGGCACGTCGGCGGGCATCTGCGCGATGAGGTCGCGCAGGCGGCGGTAGTCGGGACGGAAGTCGTGCCCCCAGTCGCTGATGCAGTGCGCCTCGTCGACCACGAGCATGCCGAGCCGCGCGACGAGCGCCGGCAGCTGCTCCTCCCGGAACGCGGGATTGTTCAGTCGCTCGGGCGAGACGAGGAGCACGTCGACCTCGTCGCGCGCGAGGCTCTCCTGTACCTCGGCCCATTCGTGGGCGTTCGTCGAGTTGATGGCGACCGCACGCACCCCCGCGCGCTCGGCCGCGGCGATCTGGTCGCGCATGAGCGCCAGGAGCGGAGATACGAGCACGGTGGGACCGGCCCCCTGCCGGCGGCGGAGGAGGGTCGCGACGAAGTACACCGCCGACTTCCCCCATCCCGTGCGCTGCACCACCAGCGCCCGGCGACGCCCCTCGACCAGCGCCTCGATCGCCTCGTACTGGCCGTCGTGGAAGTCGACGTCGGGGCGGCCGACGAGCTCCCCGAGGGCGGCGCGGGCGGCGTCACGGAGGGGTGCGGCAGTCGTGGAGGTCATGCCCTCCACTCTGCCCCAGGCCGCCGACAAGACTCCGCCCGCCGACCGCGATCTCAGGAGAAGGTCCGGAAGAGCCGTAGCGTGGAGGAATGATCACCCGCGAACTCGCCGTCGCGCTGCGCGATGCCGGCCTGACCTGGAAGCCCGCGGAGGGTGACTGGTTCCAGCTCGATCTGCCCGACGAGGTGGAGCTGGAGGCGGAAGCCGACGTCTTCACCGTCAGCGCCATGACGATCGAGGCCCGGCAGACCCCGGCGGGCACCGACCTCGCATTCAACGGCACGACGGAATGGGCCCTGGACGCCGTGACCCTCGCGGATGCGGTCTGGCTGCCGCGGGAGGACCAGCTGCGGGATCTGCTGCGGGGGACCTTCCGCGCGCTCACCCGCCTCCCCGACACGTTCCGCGTCGAGATCGAGATCGCGGGCGAGGCGCTGCGGTTCGAGCACCCGGATCCGGCGGAGGCGTACGGACGCGCCCTGCTGGCCCTGGTCGCGCGCTCGCGCTGAGCGGCCTCCTTGAATACGGCGGTCCCGTGTGTCAGAATTACCTAACGATCGGTCAGTAAAGAACGACCGGACCCCGAGGAGTCGATGATGACCAGTCCCGCAGACCTGTCCCTCGTGGACGGCGAGACCTCCGACGAGGAGCGCGTGTTCCACGAGCTGATCGCGAACGAGCAGCGCATCGAACCCCGCGACTGGATGCCCGAGGCCTACCGCAAGACCCTCATCCGGCAGATCTCCCAGCACGCCCACTCCGAGATCATCGGCATGCAGCCCGAGGGCAACTGGATCACGCGTGCGCCGAGCCTCAAGCGCAAGGCGATCCTCATGGCGAAAGTGCAGGACGAGGCGGGGCACGGGCTCTACCTCTATTCCGCCGCGCAGACGCTCGGCATCACCCGCGACGAGATGATGGACCAGCTCATCTCCGGCAAGGCGAAGTACTCCTCGATCTTCAACTACCCCACCCCCACGTGGGCCGACATGGGCGCGATCGGCTGGCTCGTCGACGGCGCCGCGATCTGCAACCAGGTGCCCCTGTGCCGCGCCTCCTACGGTCCCTACGGCCGCGCGATGGTGCGCATCTGCAAGGAGGAGTCGTTCCATCAGCGCCAGGGGTTCGAGATCCTCCTCACCCTCATGCGCGGCACCGACGAGCAGCGGCAGATGGCGCAGGACGCGGTGGACCGCTGGTACTGGCCGAGCCTGGCGATGTTCGGGCCGCCCGACGACCAGTCCCCCAACTCCGCCCAGTCGATGGCCTGGAAGATCAAGCGCTTCTCCAACGACGAGCTGCGGCAGCGCTTCGTCGGCATGCTCGTGCCGCAGGCCGAGATCCTCGGCGTCACCCTGCCTGATCCGGACCTCCGCTTCGACGAGGAGACCGGTCGCTACGAGATGGGCGAGATCGACTGGGACGAGTTCTTCCAGGTGCTGCGCGGCAACGGGCCCTGCAACGCCGAGCGCCTGGAGCGCCGCCGCACGGCGCACGACGAGGGCGCGTGGGTGCGGGAGGCCGCCGCCGAGTACGCCCGCAAGCAGCGCACCCGCCTGAGCCCGGAGCCTGTCGAAGGGGCGGTGGCGTGATGGCGACCCCCGGAGCCGACCCTTCGACGAACTCAGGGACCCAGGGCCGCGAGGTCTGGCCCCTGTGGGAGATCTTCGTGCGGGCGAACCGCGGTCTGAGCCACGTGCACGTCGGCTCGCTGCACGCCCCGGACGCCGACATGGCCATCCGCAACGCTCGCGACCTCTACACCCGCCGGGGCGAGGGCGTGTCGATCTGGGCGGTCCCCGCCGAGGCGATCACCACGAGCGACCCCGACGCCAAGGGGGCGTACTTCGAGAGCCCCGCCGGCAAGAACTATCGGCACGCGGTGTACTACACCGCCTCCGAGGGGGTGCCGCACCTGTGACCCTTCGACACGCTCAGGGACCCAGCTCCGCTCAGGGACCCGGCCCGGCACAGGGACTCGACGCCCACGGGGATGCGCACGGCGATGTCAGCGTCGACGAGCTGCGGCTCAGCGAGGAGCTCGCCGGCGCCGGCACGACCGCGGCGAGCGCCGACATCGCCGAGTACGCACTGTGGCTGGGCGACGACGCGCTCATCCTGTCGCAGCAGCTGGGCGCCTGGATCTCCCGCGCCCCCGAGCTGGAGGAGGACGTCGCCCTGGGCAACATCGCGCTCGACCTCCTGGGGCACGCCCGTTCCTTCCTGCACTTCGCCGGCACGTGGGACGGACGCTCCGAAGACGACCTCGCGTACTTCCGCGACGAGCCCGAGTTCCGCAGCGCCTGGATCATGGAGCAGCCGAACGGCGACTTCGCGCAGACCATCGCCCGACAGCTCGTCGCCTCGGTCTACCTGGTGGAGCTGTACACCGCCCTCCGTGCGAGCACCGAGCCCACCTTCGCGGCCATCGCCGAGAAGGCCCTGAAGGAGGTCGACTACCACCGCGACCACGCCGTGCAGTGGGTGCTGCGCCTCGCGGGCGGAACGGAGGAGTCGCGGCGGCGGATGATCCGTGCCCTCACGGACGTGTGGCCCTACGTGGACGAGCTCTTCCGCGACGAACCCCTGATCGATCGACTGGGCGACGTCGCCGTGCGCCCGTCGACCCTCCGTGCGCCGTTCGACGCGGTCATCGCCACCGTCTTCGCGGAGGCCGAGCTCGCGGTGCCGCAGGTGTCGGCGTCGTCGGCGGGCGGCCGGAACGGCGCGCACGCGACCCCGCTCGGGCACATCCTCGCGGAGATGCAGGTGTTGGCACGTCGGCACCCGGGGGCCTCATGGTGACCCGGACCGCTGGCGCGCAGGCCGAGGCCTGGCGGATCGCCGCCGCCGTCCCGGACCCGGAGGTGCCGGTGCTCACGATCGAGGACCTCGGCGTGCTGCGGGCGGTCGAGATCCGCGGCGAGCGCGTCGTCGTCGACATCACGCCGACCTACAGCGGGTGCCCGGCCATGGACACGATCCGCGACGACGTCGTGCTCGCGCTGACGGCCGCGGGGTTCGGCGATGTCGAGGTGCGGCTCGTGCTGTCCCCCGCATGGACGACCGACTGGATGAGCGACGCCGGGAAGCAGAAGCTCCGCGAGTACGGGATCGCACCGCCCAGCGGCCGCGCGGCCGTGCCGTCCGGCCCGATCCGGCTCGCGCTCAGCGTGCGCTGCCCGCGGTGCGGCTCGCTCGACACCCGCGAGGTCTCCCGCTTCGGGTCGACCTCGTGCAAGGCGCTGTACGAGTGCCGGGCCTGCCTGGAACCCTTCGACCACTTCAAGGTGCACTGATGTCGCTGTTCTCCCCGGCCCCGGCGACGACGCCCCCGGCCGCCCCCTCCCCCACCCGCGCGCGGGGTCGCGCCAGGTTCCATACGCTCGCGGTCGAAGACGTCCGCCCGCTCACCGACGACTCCGTCGAGGTCACCTTCACGGTGCCGGCCGAGCTCGCCGACGAGTACGACCACCTGCCCGGGCAGTACGTGGCGCTGCGGACCACGCTGGACGGTGTGGAGGTGCGGCGCTCCTACTCGCTGTGCCGTGCGCCCGAGCATCGCACCGACGGTGGACCCACCCGGCTGAGCGTGGCGGTCAAGCGCGATGAGGGCGGCCTGTTCTCGACGTGGGCGCAGACCGGCCTGCACCCCGGCTTCCGCATCGACGTCATGAGCCCGCAGGGCACCTTCACGTCCGGTCTCGACGATCTGGACGAGAAGCATCTCGTCGGCATCGCGGCCGGCAGCGGCATCACCCCGCTCATGGCGCTCGCGCACACCGTCCTCTCGCGCTCGCAGACGGCGCGTTTCACCCTGCTCTACACGAACCGCTCGACGCTCGACGTCATGTTCCTCGAGGACCTCGCCGACCTCAAGGACCGCTACCCGACGCGTCTCACGCTGCACCACGTGCTGTCGCGCGAGCAGCGCACGGCTCCGGTGCTGTCCGGGCGCATCGACGAGGAGAAGCTGCGCACGATCCTCGGCGCCCTCATCGACCCGGCCGACGTGGACGAATGGTTCCTGTGCGGGCCGCTCGCGCTCGTCGACCTCTGCCGCGAGGTGCTCGCCGACGTGGGGGTCCCCCGGGAGCATGTGCGGTTCGAGCTTTTCACAACCGGGGACGAGCCGGTGCGAGCGGCGCGTCCGGTGACGGTGCGCTCCGGCGAGAAGACCGTGCGCATCGAGGTCACCCTCGACGGTGTCTCCTCGACCGTGGAGAGCCCGGTGGCGGCGCGCGAGTCCGTGCTGAACGCCGCCCTGCGCGTCCGGCCGGACGCCCCGTTCGCGTGCGCGGGCGGCGTGTGCGGCACGTGCCGGGCGCGGGTCATCGAGGGCAGCGTCACGATGACCGAGAACTACGCCCTCGAACCGGACGAGCTGGAGCGCGGGTACGTGCTCACCTGCCAGTCCCACCCCACGAGCGACCGCGTCGTCGTGGACTACGACGTCTGAGGAGCCCCCGATGATCGATCTCACCATCGCCGACGACGTCGCCACCGTGGTGCTCGACGCCCCCGCGAAGCTCAACTCCCTGGACGAGGCCGCCCTGGCGGAACTCGACGCCGCGTATCGTGAGGCGGAGCACGCCGGCGTGCGGGCGCTGCTGCTCCGCGGCGAAGGACGCGCGTTCTGCGCCGGACGAGACATCTCCGCCGTCGACCCGCGCGACGACGATGTGCTCGGCTACCTCGGCGGGCGGGTGACGCCGCTGCTGCAACGGATGTCGCGCTTCCCGGCGCCGACCTTCGCCGTCGCCCACGGCGCGTGCCTCGGCGTGGGGCTCGGCCTGCTGATCGCGACCGACGTCGTGTACGTCGCCGAGTCCGCGAAGATCGGCTCCCCGTTCGCGGCGCTCGGCGCCACCCTGGACTCCGGCGGTCACGCCCTGTTCCTCGACCGGCTCGGCCCGCACAAGACCCTCGACCTCATCTACACCGGTCGGCTCATGAGCGGCACGGAAGCCGTGCGGTCGGGCCTGTTCTCCCAGGTCCTCCCCGACGACGAGGTGCTGCCGGCGGCGACGGCCGCCGCCGCGAAGGCCGCCCGCGGAGCCACGGCCGCCTTCCGCGCCAGCAAGGATCTCGTCGCCCGGATCCGGGACGAGCGGCTCACGCTGTGGGAGTCGATCGATGTCGAGAACGCGGCGCAGGCCGCCCTGTGCGACACCGACGACTACCGAGAGGGATTCGCCGCCTTCCAGGAGAAGCGGACACCGGAGTTCCGCGGACGCTGACGCCACGGCGGAGTCGCCGCTGTCAACCGTCTCGTGCGGTGTCCGACGCCGGTGGGATGATGCCCGCATGCTGCTCTCGGAGCTCGTCACCACCGCCGACCAGGTCGCCGCGACATCGTCCCGCCTGGCCAAGATCGACGCGATCGCGGCGCTGCTCCGCCGGGCTGACGTCGACGACGTCGCGCCTCTCGTGGGACTGCTCCTCGCGGCACCCCGCCAGGGCCGCCTGGGCGTCGGGTGGCGGGGCCTCTCGGCCCTGACGATCGAGCATCGCACGACCCCGACGCTCACCATCGCGGAGGTCGACCAGGCCTTCGACGCCCTCGCGCGGGCCTCCGGTTCGGGGTCGGCCGGCGTCCGCAGCGAGATCCTCCACGATCTCGCTGCACGCGCCACGGCTCCCGAATGGGACTTCCTGACCAGGGCCATGCTCGGAGAGCTCCGCACGGGCGCACTGGGCGGGGTACTGCTCGACGCGATCGCCCGCGCCGCCGAGGCCCCGGCCGCCGCCGTGCGCCGCGCCGCCATGCTCTCCGGCGATCTCGGCGAGACGGCGCTGCTCGCGCTCACCGGCGCCGAGGGAGCGCTCGACGAGGTCGGCCTCCGCGTGGGGCGCCCCGTGCTCCCCATGCTCGCGGCGACAGCGCCGACACCCACGGCCGCGCTGGAGATCACCGGGCGCGCCTCGGTCGAGTACAAGCTCGACGGCGCGCGCATCCAGGTGCACCGCCGCGGCGACGAGGTCGGCATCTACACGCGGAGCCTCGCAGACGTCACCCACCGGCTGCCCGAGATCGTCGAGATCGTGCGCGGCCTTCCCGCCCAGGACGTCATCCTCGACGGCGAGACCCTGGCACTCGACGAGGACGGCGGTCCCCGCCCGTTCCAGGAGACCATGTCGCGGTTCGGCGCGGACGCGGCGCGCGAGCTCGCCCTGCGCCCCTGGTTCTTCGACGTGCTGCACGTCGACGGCCGCGATCTGCTGGACGAGCCGCTGTCGGTCCGTCAGGAGGTGCTGGCGGAGGTGGCCGGCGAGTGGCGGATGCCCGGGATCGTCACCGACGACGCGGAGGAGGCCGAGCGCCTGTCCCGAGAGGCGCTGGCGGCCGGCCATGAAGGCGTGCTCGTCAAGGCCGTCGAGGCGCCCTACGCGGCCGGCCGGCGCGGCAAGTCCTGGGTCAAGGTGAAGCCCGTCCTCACGTTCGACCTCGTCGTGCTCGGCGCCGAATGGGGGTCCGGCCGCCGCCGCGGATGGCTGTCGAACCTGCACCTCGGCGCCCGCGACCCCGACGGCGAGTTCGGCGATCCGGGCGGATTCGTCATGGTGGGCAAGACGTTCAAGGGCCTCACCGACGCCCTGCTGCAGTGGCAGACTGCCGAGTTCCCGGCGCACGAGACCCATCGCTCCGCATCGACCGTGTTCCTCCGCCCGGAACTCGTGGTCGAGATCGCGATCGACGGCGTGCAGCGCTCCCCGCGCTACCCCGGCGGCCTCGCCCTCCGGTTCGCGCGGGTCAAGGGCTATCGCCCGGACAAGACGGCCGCCGAGGCCGACACGATCCAGGCTCTTCTCGCGCTGCGACGCGGCGCGACGGACGAGCCCTGATCACGCCGTGGGCGGCAGCCCTTCGTCCTCCTGCCGCACCGTGCCGCGGAACGACCAGGGGAAGTCAATCCAGCGGTCGGTGTCCTTCCAGGCGAAGTCCGGCTGGATGATGGTCGAGGGCTTCGTGTAGATCGTGACGGACCGCACGTCCGCTCCCTTCTCCTGCAGCAGCTGCACGGCGAGCGCGAGCGTGCGTCCGGAGTCGGCGACATCGTCGACGAGCAGCACGCGGCGCCCGTCGAGATAGGCCATGTCGAGCTCCGGCGGCAGCACCTCGGGCGCGTCCAGCACGGTGCCGATGCCGGTGTAGAACTCGACGTTGATCGCACCGCAGTTCTTCACGCCGAGCCCGTAGGCGATGGCCCCGGCCGGGAGCAGGCCGCCCCGGGCGATCGCCACCACGACCTCGGGCTCGAACCCCGTCGCCGAGATGTTCCGCGCCAGGTCGCGCGTGGCCGCGCCGAAGCCGTCCCAGGTGAGCGTCTCGCGCTCGATCGATGCATCCGTCATCGGTCCATTCTCGCGCATCAGCTCCGCCCGAGCCGCCGCTAGAATGGGCTGGTCCGGCCCCGCCGGTGCCTGAAAAAGAGGCACGAAGCACCTCGCATCGTCGCGAGGGCGAGACACATACGGATACCGCTCTTCTCCGTCCCTGTCTCGAAAGGCTCCTCCATGCCCTCCGTGTCCGCGCACGTCGCCCTCACCCTCGCCCAGCACGTCGACGCCGTCTTCGGCGTCATGGGCAACGGCAACGCTTACTTTCTCGATGCGCTCGAGACGCAGACCGACGCCACGTTCACCGCCGTCCGGCACGAGCAGGGCGCGGTCGTCGCGGCCGATGCGCACTTCCGCGCGTCCGGCCGCATCGCGGCCGGCACCTCCACCTACGGCGCCGGCTTCACGAACACCATCACCGCGCTCGCGGAGGCCGTGCAGGCGCACGTGCCGCTCGTGCTGGTCGTGGGCGATGAGCCCACGTCGGGTCCGCGCCCGTGGGACGTGGACCAGATCGCGCTCGCGTCGGCCGTCGGCGCGCGCACCTACACCGTCGGGCGGACGGACGCGGCCGCGACCACGGTCATCGCCGTCGAGCACGCCCTCACCTACCGGGTGCCCGTGGTGCTCGCGATCCCCTACGACGTCGCGGCGCTCGAGGCCGGCGAGTTGCCGTCGGCGCCGGCGCCGCGGCTTCCCGCGCCGCTCGCCCCGCGCGGGGCGTTCGCGGAGGGCATGCTGGACGAGATCGCCGCCGCGCTGCGCGGCGCCGAGCGTCCGTTCCTCCTCGCCGGTCGCGGCGCCTGGCTGGCCGGCGCCGGTGACGCGCTGGGAGCGTTGGCGGAGCGGACGGGGGCGCTGACCGCCTCGTCCGCTCTCGGCCGCGGCATCTTCCCGGACGCCCGGTACGACCTCGGCGTCACCGGCGGCTTCGGCGCCGACGGGGCGATGGATCTCGTGCGCACGGCCGATGTCGCCGTGGTGTTCGGGGCGAGCCTGAACCAGTTCACGATGCGGTTCGGCGATCTCTTCGCCCCGGGCACCCGGGTCTTCCAGATCGACACGGCCCCGGCCGCCACGCACGCCCATGTCGGCGGGTTCGTCCGTGCCGACGCCCGCCTCGCCGCCGAGGCCCTCGTCGCCCGCTTCTCCTCCCCATCCTCCCCCTCCTCCGGGCACGACTTCGGAGATGCCGCCGGACTCGCCGGGGCCACCCCCGCCTCCGGCGGCGTGTCCGACGCAGGCTCCGCAGTTGTGCCCGCCCGACCCTGGCGGGAGACGGTCGATGTCGCCGCGGCCCGCACGTACGAGGCCGGGGACGAGCTCGCCCCGGACGGCCGCCTCGACCCGCGTTCGGCTGCACGCCGGATCGCCGAGCTCCTCCCCGAGGACCGCGTCGTGGTCTCGGACGGCGGGCACTTCATCGGCTGGGCGAACATGTACTGGCCGGTCGCCGCGCCCGACCGGATGATGATGATCGGCACCGCCTTCCAGTCGATCGGACAGGGATGGCCGAGCGTCGTCGGCGCGGCCCTCGCCCGGCGTGACGCGACCATCGTGCTCACCTCCGGGGACGGCGGCGGGCTCATGGCGATCGCCGACCTCGAATCTGCCGTCCGGGCGGCGGGCGGACGCGGCATGGCCGTGATCTGGAACGACGCGGCGTACGGCGCCGAGGTCAACCTCTACGGACTGAAGGGCCTGGCCGAGGGGCCGATGCGCATCCCCGAGGTCGACTTCGCCGCGTTCGGGGCCGCGGTCGGCGCCGAGGGAGTGGTCGTGCGCACCCTCGACGACCTCGACCGGCTGGCCACATGGACCGCGGAGGACCCGGCGACCCGGCGCTTCCTCGTCCTCGACCTGCGGATCTCCGGCGACGTGATCGCCCCGTACCAGCAGGAGATCATCCGGGTGAACTCCTGACCCGCGGGGGCCGATAGGCTCCCGGCATGACGGATGCTCCCGAGGTCCTGCGCTACAGCGCCTTCGCCGCGACACCCGAGGGCGGCAACCCGGCGGGTGTCGTGCTCGCGGCGGACGGGCTGGACGACGCCGCCATGCAGCGGATCGCGGCGGAGGTCGGCTACTCGGAGACCGCGTTCGTGCAGGACGCCGCGGCGGACGGCTCCCGTTTCCGGGTGCGCTACTGGTCCCCGGCGGCGGAGGTGCCGTTCTGCGGGCATGCGACCGTCGCGACGGCCGTGGCGCTCGCCGAGCGGCAGGGTCCGGGGGCGGTCGTCTTCGAGACCGCGGCCGGGGCGGTGTCGATGGAGTCGTTCGCCGACGCCGACGGCCGCGTCACGGTGTCGTTCACGAGCGTCGAGCCGGAGGTCCGTGACCTCGACCCCGTCGTGCGGGACCGCCTCCTCGCGCTCCTGGGGATGGAGCCGGCCGACGTGGACCCGCGCTTCCCGGTGCGCGAGGCGTTCGCGGGCAACTGGCACCCGATCGTCTTCGTCGCCGACCGGGAACTCTTCCATCAGTTCCGTTTCTCCCCCGCTGACGTGGCGGCCCTCATGCGCACACAGGGCTGGCAGGGCACGGTGACGGTGCTGCACGCCGAGGATCCGGCCGAGATCGAGGCCCGCAACCTCTTCCCCGTGGGCCGCATCACCGAAGACCCGGCAACGGGGTCCGCGGCGGCGTCGGTCGGCGCCTACCTCCGCGCGCAGGGTTACCCGGGCGACACCGTCCGCATCCGTCAGGGCGCCCACGTGGGTCGCCCGAGCGAGCTCCGCGTCGCGATCCCGGCCTCCGGCGGCGTGGTCGTCTCGGGCGGAGCGACCCGCCTCCCCTGACCCCGCCGCGCCCCGCCTTCCCCCTCACCCCACCTCTGCCAGCCACACCTGCACGACCCCGTTCCGTCGGCACGACCACATCCCCTCCTCCGTCGTGCGCCCGTCCCCCGATCGTGCACCCGTCCCCCGGTCGTGCACCTGTCCCCGGTCGCGCACCCGCGACCTAGTCGAGGCCCGGCCTTCCGACACAGGTACACCTGCACGACCCAATTCCACCGGCACGACCACAACCCACTTACGGTCGTGCACCCGTCCCCCCGTCGTGCACCCATGACCTAGTCGAGACCCGGCCCTCCCACACACGTACACCTGCACGACCCAATTCCACCGGCACGACCACAACCCACTTACGGTCGTGCACCCGTCCCCCGGTCCTGCACCCGTCCCCCGGTCCTGCACCCGTCCCCCGGTCCTGCACCCGTCCCCCGGTCGCGCACCCGCGACCTAGTCGAGACCCGGCCTTCCGACACAGGTACACCTGCACGACCCGGTTCCACCGGCACGACCACAACCCACTTACGGTCGTGCACCCGTCACCGGGTCGTGCGTCCGTCACCCGACACGGATACCGACCCCGGACCCGGACCGGAGCCCGGGGGTCGCCGTCACCCCTGGGCGCTGTAGTCCGGGATCTCCTGCAGGGTCCAGGTGTTGCCGTCCGGATCGTCGAAGCGCACGAAACGGCCCCAGTCCTGCTCGTCCACGCCCTCCGCCTCCACGCCGAGACCCCGCAGGTGGGCCAGAGCCTCGTCGGCATCGGGGACGACCACCTGGATCGTGTTCTGCTGCCCCGGCTGCAGCCCCGTGTCGAGCCCGGTACCGAAGGCGATCGAGCACGCCGAACCCGGCGGAGTCATCTGCACGAAGCGCAGTCCCTCGTACGGCACGTGGTCGTGATCGGCGTGGAAGCCGATCTTCTCGTAGAAGTCCTTCGCCCGGTCGACATCACTGACCGGCACGAAGATGAGTTCGATCTTCCAGTCCATCGCACACTCCTCCTGTCGGGCGCCTTCGCCCGTCGGACCTCACGGTACGCGGGGCCGCCGACATTCTCCGGAGGCGTCAGAGCCAGCCCTTGTCGGACGCGATCCGCACCGCCTGCGCCCGGTTCACGGCGCCGGTCTTGCCGATCGCGGCGGAGAGGTGGTTGCGCACCGTGCCCGCGGACAGGAACACCTCGGCGGCGATCGCGGCGGCGGATCGACCGTCGGCGGCAAGACGCAGCACCTGCCGTTCCCGGTCGCTCAGCGGGTTCGCCCCCTCGAAGAGGCTCTCCTCGGCGAGCTTCGGGTCGACCACCCGCAAGCCGGCGTGCACCCGTCGCACGGCCGCGGCCAGCTGCTCGGCCGGGGTGTCCTTCACGACGAAGCCGCTCGCGCCGGCGTCGAGCGCCGCCCGCAGGTATCCCGGTCGCGCGAAGGTCGTCACCACGAGCACCCGCGTCGACGGGCTCACCGCCCGGATCCGCTTCGTCGCCTCGACACCGTCCATCCCCGGCATCTGGATGTCCATGAGACAGACGTCCGGGCGCAGCTCCTCCGCCAGGCGCAGGGCCTCCGCACCGTCGGCCGCCAGGCCCTGCACCTCGAGGTCAGGCTCAAGGTCGAGCAGGGCGGCGAGCGCACCGCGGACGAGCGCCTGATCGTCCGCGAGGAGCAACCGGATCACGTCCGGCCGGATGTCCGTCACCACGTGACCTCCACCCTCGTACCGGTCGGGGCACCGGGCCGCACCGCGAACCCCGCGCCGGCCGCGGCCGCCCGCTCCCGCATCCCGCGGATGCCGGTGCCCTCGCCGTCGCCGAACGCGCGCGCCGGGCCCACGCCGTCATCCTCCACCGTGAGCATGCCCGGGGCGATCCGCACGCGCACAGCGGCGGCGCCGGAGTGGCGGAGTGCGTTGGTCGTCGCCTCGCGAAGGATCCAGCTCGCCGTGATCGCCTGCGCCGGCGACAGGGCGTCCGGACTCCCGTCGACGACGAGCGCGATGTCGGCCGCGCGCAGCGAGTCCTCGGTCGCCGCGAGCTGCTCGACGAGGGTCGTCGCCCGCGCGCCGGACACGGTCTGCCGCACGCCCGCGATGGCCTCCGCGGTGAGGCGTTCGATGTCGGCGAGCTCGGCCTTGGCGCGCTCCGGGTCGGAGTCCATCAGCCGTCGCACGAGCTGCGCCTTCAGCCCGACCACCGTGAGGGAGTGTCCGACGAGGTCGTGCACGTCGCGCGCCACCGCCTCCCGTCCCTCGCTGGTCGCCAACTCCCGACCGAGTCGCTCCGCTTCCGCCGAGCGCATGATGAGCCAGGTGGACACCGTGTTCACGACGCCGAGGAGCGCGACGATCGCGAGGACGGAGAGGTAGTCCCGGTTGTCGGGGATGAGGAAGACGCAGGCGGCACCCACCACCAGCGCGGCGACCGTCGTGATCCAGTGCCAGGCACGGGTCAACCCGTACGACGCGAACGACATGATGAACGGCAGGAAGCTCAGTGCCGATCCGCCCACGGCGGGGATCGTGACCAGGGCGCACGCGATGAGGGCGGCGAACGTGATCCACTGTCGGCGGGAGGGGCGGCGACCGAGTCCGCCGCCCCCGCGCATCCCGTGCACGAACCCCGTGACGTAGAGGACGATGAACCCGATGAGCGCCGCCCACCCGGTGACGATCCACGCCGATGCCGCCGGAGAGTCGAGCAGGGCGAGGACCGGGTAGACGAGGAAGACGAGCCAGACCACGGCCATCAGCCAGCCGAATCGCGCCCACGGGTCCCTGCCCGTGCCGGAGCGGTCCTCAGCCCCGTGCGCCGCCTGCATCGTCGTCATCCGTCCAACCTACTGTCGCCCCGGGGCGCTCATCGGCGGGTCCGGGCGCGCTTCACGCCCATCGCGACGAGCGCCGCGAACACGGCCAGCCAGACCGCCACGTTGAGGAACAGCATCCACAGCTCGTCCGTCTGTCCCGTGGTGAGCACCCCGTCGGTGAGCGGCCAGCGGCTCAGGGCCACGAAACCGTAGAGAGGGGTGAAGCGGGCGATGTCGAGCATGACGCCGTCGAGCGGCATGAACACGTTGCCGAAGAAGGCGAAGAAGGTCATCGAGATCGAGGCGAGGGCCGCGGCGGAGTCGGAGCTGAAGAACAACCCGACCCCGAGTCCGTAGAGGCCGAACATGAGGCCGATCCCGAGGATGAGCGCGGCGCTCGCGACCCACCGCCAGGCACCGTCCGCCTCCGCCCCCGTGAACAGCCCGGCGACGAAGACGGCGGCGAGCGCGAGAGCCGCGAACGACACCGCCGTGAGCAGCTTCGTCGCGGCGTAGCCAGCGGTCGTCAGCGGGGTCATCGCGAGCTGGCGCCCCCACCCCTGCTTCGCTTCGGTGGCGGCGAGCGAGGTGAGTGAGCTCATCGCGACCGCGGTGCCGTAGGCGGCCATCGAGACCATGACGTAGAACGAGACGTTGCCGTTGCCGGCGGAGAGCGTGCCGTAGCCCATGCCCGCGCCGAAGAGCAGGTACATGGCCACGGGCATGGCGAGGGTGAAGGCGAGCGTGTAGGGGTTGCGCAGCTGACGCAGTCCCTCGATGCGCAGCATGGTCGGCGAGAGGGTCAGGGTCATGTCAGTCCTCCGTGAGGGCGGTGAAGGCGGTCTCGAGCGTGGGGGCGGCGATCTCAAGATCGTGCGCGCCCGCATCGAGGAGGAGACGGGCGGCCGCGTCGGAGTCGGTGGCCCGCAGGCTGAGTCGGTCGCCGTCGAGCCGCACGCCGGTCACCCCGGGAACGGCGGCCAGGGCGGCCCGCAGCGACTCGGAGGACGCGGGGACGGTGGCCGAGACCGTGCGCTCCCCCAGGCTCGCGCGGAGCAGGGCGGTGGGGGCGTCAGCCACGATCGTGCCGCGGTGCATGACCACGGTGCGGCGGGCGAACTGCTCGGCCTCCTCGAGGTAGTGCGTGGCGAAGACGATGGTGCGCCCCGCGTCGGCGTCCGCACGCATCACATCCCAGAAGTGTCGGCGGGCGGTCACGTCCATGCCCGCGGTCGGCTCGTCGAGCACGAGGATGTCGGGATCGGAGACCATCGCGAGGGCGAACTTGACGCGCTGCTGCTCGCCGCCGGAGCACTTCGCCACCCGGCGGCGGGCGAGCCCGGCGAGGTCGGCGCGCGCCATCACCTCGGGGACGCGCGCGACGGCCGCGGCGCCGTGGAGCGAGGCGATCAGCCGCACGGTCTCGCCGACGGTGAGGTCGCCGAGCAGACCGCCCGTCTGCAGCACGGCCCCGATGGCGCCGCGTGCCGTGGCCCGGTCGGGGGTCGCCCCGAGGACGCGCACGTGACCGCTGCTCGGCGCGGTGAGGCCGAGCAGCATGTCCAGCGTGGTGGTCTTGCCCGCCCCATTGGGACCGAGCAGGGCGACGACCTCGCCCCGGTGGACGGTGAGGTCGACCCCGTCGACGGCCACCACCCGACGCTCGCCGGCGCCGAAGTGCTTGCGGACGCCGGTCAGTTCGAGGGCCACGGGCGCGGTGTCGGGGGTGGGCGACGCCGCCCGGGGCAGCGCCTCCTGCACGGATGTGTCGTTCATGCCTCCAGCCTCGCGCGGGAGCGCGTGCGGGGCCGGAGGGCGGTGTCATCCGCTCGGCATGACACGTGTCATGCCGAGGGTCAGCGTGCCGGGAGCAGCGCCCCGTCGAGGAAGCCCGCGAGCTCGTCCACCGCGTTCAGAGGCAGGACGGCCGCGACGTACTGATCGGGCCGCACGACGACCACGACCCCGTCGCGGGACAGCTCACGCGCCTCGAAGATGTCGGTGCCGCACCACTTGCTCGGGCCGGCCGCGTACACCTTCTCCCAGTCCGTGAGTCCGAGCGGGCCGGTCTTCGGCTGGAACAGCGCGGGCGTCGTCGTGACCTCGACCTCCTCGAACGGCTGCTGGTACACGGCCTTCACGTCGAACACGGCGTCGGCGTCGGCATCCGCCGGGGTGAACCGGGCGAACACGGGCGCCGCCTCCTCCGCCCACGCGGCGAGGGCCTCCCCGGTCCGGTCGCCGAACGCGTAGACCCGCCACCGGCCGTCGGCCTTCGCGTGGTGTCCGAGGTGGACGACGTTGCCGTCCCCGACCCGCACGACCTCCGCCGACTTGAAGCGCTTGCCCAGCGGGTACCCGACCGCGAGCACCTGGTGCGCGTCCGTGCCGGTGATCATGGAGGTCGTGTACTGGGTCATGAACCCGGACGGGAACTCGGCCGTCGCGAGGTAGTACGTGGCCAGCTCGTTCGGGTCGGAGATCTCCTCGGGCTTGCGCGCCATGAGGCTGGACCACTCGCGGTCGAAGTCGATGAGCTGCTGGGCGACGGGACGACGCTCGGCGCCGTAGGTGGCGAGCAGCGCCTCCGGGGCGCGGCCGGTCAGCACGGAACCGAGCTTCCAGCCGAGGTTGAACCCGTCCTGCATCGACACGTTCATGCCCTGGCCGGCCTTGGCGCTGTGCGTGTGGCAGGCGTCGCCGGTGAGGAAGACCCGCGGACTGCGGTCGGCGCCGGGGTCCACGTCGTCGAAGCCGTCGGTCACCCGGTGGCCGACCTCGTACACGCTGTGCCAGGCGACCTGCTTCACGTCGAGCGTGTAGGGGTGGAGGATCGCGTTGGCGCGGCGGATGATCTCCTCGATCGGCGTCTGCCGCACGCGGTGATCGTCGTCCGCGGCGACCTCGCCGAGATCGATGTACATGCGGCTGAGGTAGCCGCCCTCCCGCGGGATGTGCAGGATGTTGCCAGCCTTCGAGTTGATCGCGCACTTGGTGCGCCAGTCCGGGAAGTCGGTGTTGACGAGCACGTCCATGACGCCCCAGGCGTGTGCGGCGCTCACGCCCACGTGCGTCCGTCCGATCGCCTGACGCACGCCGCTCCGGGCGCCGTCGCAGCCCACGACGTACTTCGCCCGGACGACGCGTTCGTCGGCCTCGCCGACATGGCGGACGCGCACCTCGACCGGGTAGTCGCCCTCCTCGTGCACGGTGAGCCCGAGGAACTCGACGCCGTAGTCGGGCACGATCCGTCCGGGGCCGTCGGCCGCCGCCTCGGCGAAGTAGTCGAGCACGCGGGCCTGGTTGACGATCAGGTGCGGGAACTCGCAGATGTCGTAGGCGTAGTCGGCGGTGCGGGTGGTGCGCACGATCTGATCGGGGTGCTCGGGGTCGGGGCCCCAGAAGTTCATCCAGCCGATGTTGTAGGCCTCGGCGATGATGCGCTCGGCGAAGCCGAAGGCCTGGAAGGTCTCCACGCTGCGGGGCTGGATGCCATCGGCCTGCCCGAGGACGAGGCGGCCCTCGCGCTTCTCGATGATGCGCGTCGTGATGTCGGGGTACTGCGACATCTGCGCCGCGAGCAGCATGCCTGCGGGGCCCGAGCCGACGATGAGCACGTCGACCTCGTCGGGCAGGGCGGCGGGGCGATCGATCCCGGTCCCGGCGGCGTCTTTCACGCGCGGGTCTCCGGACACATAGCCGTGGTGGTGGAACTGCATCGTCGTCGATTCCTTCCGGACGTCTTCGTCGGGTCTTGCGTCCAGGAACGCCGTGTTCTATATTCGAACACAGTGTTCTACTATTGAACACAGCCTAAACCGGCGCCCCGAGCAGCGCAAGGAGCCGAGCCATGACCGGACGTTCCGCGACCCCCGCCTCGCAGACCCTCAGCCGCGGCATCCGCATCCTCGAGGTGCTCGCCGACGCGCGCGGCGCGCTGACCATCGACGACATCGCCGGACGCCTCGATGTGCATCGGTCCATCGCCTACCGCCTCCTCCGCACCCTGGAGGATCACGGGCTCGTGACCCGTGATGCGAGCGGTGCCGTGAGCCTCGGCGCCCGTATGGCCGCCCTCGCCGCCGGCGTCGCCCACGACCTCCAGGCCGAGGCCCTGCCGGAGCTGACCGCCATCGCCAACGAGCTCGGCATGACCTGCTTCCTCGCCGTCCTCGACGGCGGCGAGTGCATCACGCTCGCCAGCGTCGAACCACGGCACGCGGTCGCCAGTGTCGCGCAGCGCCCGGGCGCCCGGCACCCGGTGACGGTGGGCGCCCCGGGGAAGGCGATCCTCGCGCAGCTCGAGACCACCGACCTCCCGGACGACGTCTCCCCCGCCCTGCGCGCCGACGTCGGCACCGCCGCCGCACGCGGGTACGCGACCAGCCACGACGAGGTCATCCCCACGGTGCAGTCGGTCGCGGTGCCCCTGCCCCTGCGCGGCCAGCGCCCCGCCGCGATCGCGGTCGTGCACGTCGCGACCGACCTCGACGACGAGGAGATCGCCGCACGCCTCCGGCGCTCCGCCGCCCTCATCCGCGAAGCCCTCGACGGCTGAGCCGGAACGCCCGAGAGCGCACGCCCCTCGGGGACGTGCGCTCTCGGGGTGGGGAGGTCAGACCTTCGCGAGCCCGCGGATCGGGCTGACGGACTGCTCCTCCTCATGGTCCGGACCGAGCGGGATGCCCGAGCGGTCGCGCAGCAGGAGCGTCGCGACGAGACCCAGCAGCGTCATTCCCGCGAGGTACCAGGTGACCGCCTCGGTGGAACCGGTCTGATCGACGATGAACGTCGCGATCGTGGGAGCGAACGCCCCACCGGCGATCGCGCCGATCGCGTACGAGATGGAGACGCCGGAGAACCGGATGCTCGCGGGGAACAGCTCGGTGTACAGCGCCGCCTGCGGCCCGTAGGTGAAGCCCAGGCCGATCGTGAGGATCGCGAGACCCGCGAACAGCAGCCCCACGTCGCCGGTGTTGACGAGCGGGAACAGCGTGAACACGCCGACGAGCTGGAGCACCCAGCCGATGAGGTAGGTCGTACGACGGCCGATGCGGTCGGACACCCAGCCGGCCAGCAGCGTGGTCAGCAGCCAGGTCACGGCCGATCCGGCGACCGCCCACAGCACCGGTCCGCGCTCGAGGCCGATGGGGCCGTCGGGGTTCGTGGCGTAGCCCTGGATGTAGCCGCCGGTGGTCATGTAGCCCACGGCGTTGTTCCCGGCGAAGACGAGGGCCGCGATGATGACGAGCAGCAGGTGCTTGCGGAAGAGCTGCACGATCGGCATCTTCGCCTTCTCCTTGCGCTCGGCGAGCTCGGCGAACACCGGGCTCTCCTCCACGCGACGGCGGACGTAGTAGCCGACGAGGATCAGCACGACGCTCAGCAGGAACGGCACGCGCCAGCCCCACGCGAGGAACTGGTCGCCCGGAGCGATCGCGGTCATCAGCGCCATGACGCCCGACGCGAGCAGCAGGCCGAGCGGCACGCCGATCTGCGGGGAGGCACCGAAGATGCCGCGCTTCTTGCGCGGGGCGTGCTCGACGGCCATCAGCACCGCGCCGCCCCACTCGCCGCCGGCCGAGATGCCCTGCACGATGCGCAGCAGCACGAGGAGGACCGGCGCCATGACGCCGATGGTCTCGTAGGTGGGGAGCAGGCCGATCAGGGCGGTCGCGGCACCCATGAGGATCAGCGTCCACATCAGCACGGCCTTGCGGCCCAGCTTGTCGCCGTAGTGTCCGGCGAGGAACGCGCCGAGGGGACGGAAGAGGAAGCTCACACCGACCGTGGCGAAGCCGACGAGAGCGCTGTTGGCGCCGAGCGGCGCGAAGAAGAGCTGCCCGAAGACGAGCCCGACCGCCGTGGCGTAGATGAAGAAGTCGTACCACTCGACGGTGGTCCCGACGACGGTGGCGAACACGACACGACGCCGGTCGGCCGCTGTCGCGATGGTTCCGGTGGGCGTGAACCCACCCTGTGACTGCCCGCTCATGGGGTGTCTCCTTTGTGCTTGTGACCGCGTTGTCACGGCGCGCACGGACGAATCCGATCTGCTTGCCGAGGGGTGAGACGATGATATATGATTTCGAATACGACGCACAACGCGTCCTGACGAGCGCGAGGAGGCGCATCCGTGACGGACACCATCGCCCGCCCGGGGAAGATCATCGCGATCCACCTGAGCTACGCCTCGCGGGCCGACCAGCGTGGTCGACGCCCCGCCCACCCCTCCTACTTCTTCAAGCCGGCCAGTTCGGTCGGGTTCTCCGGCGGCACGGTCGAGCGCCCCGCTGGCACCGAGCTGCTCGCTTTCGAGGGCGAGATCGCGCTGATCATCGGCACCCCGGCCCGCCGCGTCTCCCTCGCCGACGCCTGGGACCACGTGCAGTGGGTGACCGCCTCGAACGACCTCGGCCTCTACGATCTGCGCGCGAACGACAAGGGCTCCAACGTCCGCTCCAAGGGCGGCGACGGGTACACCCCGCTCGGTCCGGACCTGATCGACGCCCGCACGGTCGACCCGGCCGCCCTCCGCGTGCGCGCCTGGGTGAACGGCGAGCTGCGCCAGGACGACACCACCGCGGGCCTCATCTTCCCGCTCGCCCAGCTCGTCGCCGACCTCTCCCAGCACTTCACGCTGGAGACCGGAGACGTGATCCTCACCGGCACCCCCGCGGGCTCGTCGGTCATCGTCCCCGGCGACGTGGTCGAGGTCGAGGTCGACGCCCCGGACGCCCCCGGCGCCCCCACCTCCGGCCGCCTGGTCACGACGGTCACGCAGGGCGACGTCCCCTTCGACGGCGACCTGGGCTCGCTCCCCGCCGCCGACGACCTCCAGCGCACCGAGGCCTGGGGCTCTCGCGAACTCGCCGGCCTTCCTGCCGAGGACACAGCGCCCACGCTCACCCCCGAGCTCCGCGCCCAGCTCCTGGAGGCCCCCACCGCGGGCCTCTCGGCACAGCTGCGCAAGCGCGGACACCACTCCTGCTTCATCGACGGCGTCTCCGCGAACCTCCCGGACACGAAGATCGTCGGCACCGCGAAGACCCTCCGTTTCGTGCCGTTCCGGGAAGACCTGTTCCGCAGTCACGGCGGCGGGTACAACGCCCAGAAGCGCGCGTTCGACGCGGTCGCCGAGGGCGAGATCATCGTCATCGAGGCCCGCGGCGACGCGACCACCGGCACGCTCGGCGACATCCTCGCCCTGCGCGCGCAGACCCGCGGCGCGGCGGGCGTGGTCACCGACGGCGGTGTCCGCGACTTCCAGGCCGTCGCCGAGATCGGCCTCCCCGTGTTCTCGCAGGGGCCGCACCCGTCGGTGCTCGGCCGCAAGCACGTGCCGTGGGACGTCGATGTGACGATCTCCTGCGGCGGCGCCACGGTGCAGCCGGGCGACATCATCGTCGGCGACAGCGACGGCGTGATCGTCATCCCGCCGGCTCTCGCCGCCGAGGTCGCCGCCGACGCCGTCGCCCAGGAGATCGAGGACGCCTGGATCGCCGAGCAGGTCGCCGCCGGGCATCCGGTCGACGGTCTCTTCCCGATGAACGCCGAGTGGCGTGCCCGCTACGAGGAGGCCACCGGCACCGGAGCGGAGCCGCAGTGAGCGCGGTCGAGGGCGGGAGCAAGTCGGAGCAGGCGTACGCCTGGATCCGCGCACGCATCTCCGCGCACACCTACGGGCCGGGTTACCGCCTGGTCCTCGGGCCGATCGCGGAGGAGCTCGGCATGAGCGTCGTCCCCGTTCGCGAGGCGATCCGCCGCCTGGAGGCCGAGGGCCTCGTGACCTTCGAGCGCAACGTCGGCGCGCGTGTCACCCTCGTGGACGAGGACGAGTACGCCCACACCATGCAGACGCTCGGACTGGTCGAGGGCGCCGCGACCGCGCTGTCCGCTCCCCTCCTCGACGCCGACGCGCTCGCGCAGGCCGCGGAGGTCAACGACCGCATGAGCCGCCTGCTCGACCACTTCGACCCGCACACGTTCACCGAGCTCAACCGGCAGTTCCACTCCGTGTTGTTCGAGCCCTGCCCGAACCCGCACCTGCTGGACCTCGTGCACCGCGGCTGGGCCCGGCTGTCCGGCATCCGCGACACGACGTTCGCCTACGTGCCCGGCCGCGCCCATCACTCGGTCGACGAGCACGCCCGAATCCTCGAGCTGATCCGCGACGGTGCCGAGCCGCTGGAGATCGAGCTCGCCGCCCGCAACCACCGGTGGCGCACGAGGGATGCGTTCCTCGACGCCCTGCACACCCGTTCCGTCCCCGCCGAAGGAGAAGCATCATGACCGACTCCCGCATCCCCGCCGACCTGCCCGACCACATCCAGCACTACATCGACGGCGCCTTCGTCGACTCCCTCGACGGCGACACGTTCGACGTGCTCGACCCGGTGACGAACCACACCTACACGACGGCCGCCGCCGGCAAGAAGGCCGACATCGACCGGGCGGTCGCCGCCGCCACGCGCGCCTTCACCGAGGGCCCCTGGCCGCGCATGCTCCCCCGCGAGCGCTCGCGGGTACTGCACCGGATCGCCGACATCGTCGAGTCGCGCGACGCCCGGCTCGCGGAGCTGGAGTCGTACGACTCCGGTCTGCCGATCACGCAGGCCCTCGGTCAGGCCCGCCGCGCCGCCGAGAACTTCCGCTTCTTCGCCGACCTGATCGTCGCGCAGGCCGATGACGCCTTCAAGGTGCCCGGCAAGCAGATGAACTACGTCAACCGCAAGCCGATCGGCGTCGCGGGGCTCATCACGCCGTGGAACACGCCGTTCATGCTGGAGTCGTGGAAGCTCGGGCCCGCGCTCGCGACGGGGAACACGGTCGTCCTCAAGCCGGCCGAGTTCACCCCGCTGTCGGCCTCGCTGTGGGCGGGCATCTTCGAGGAGGCGGGGCTGCCGCAGGGCGTCTTCAACCTCGTCAACGGCCTCGGCGAGGACGCCGGCGACGCGCTCGTGAAGCACCCCGACGTGCCGCTCATCTCCTTCACCGGTGAGAGCCGCACGGGGCAGATCATCTTCGGCAACGCCGCGCCGTACCTCAAGGGCCTGTCGATGGAGCTCGGCGGCAAATCGCCCGCCGTGGTCTTCGCGGACGCCGACCTGGAGGCCGCCGTCGACGCCACCATCTTCGGCGTCTTCTCCCTCAACGGCGAGCGCTGCACCGCCGGCTCCCGCATCCTCGTGGAGCGCTCGATCTACGAGGAGTTCGTGGAGCGCTATGCCGCGCAGGCGCAGCGCGTCAAGGTCGGCTACCCGCACGACCCCGAGACCGAGGTCGGCGCACTCGTCCACCCCGAGCACTACGACAAGGTGATGTCCTACGTCGAGATCGGCAAGGCCGAGGGCCGCCTGGTCGCCGGCGGCGGCCGCCCCGAGGGTTTCGAGAAGGGGAACTTCGTCGCCCCGACGGTGTTCGCCGACGTCGCCCCTGACGCCCGCATCTTCCAGGAGGAGATCTTCGGCCCGGTCGTCGCCATCACCCCGTTCGACTCCGACGAGGAGGCGCTGGCACTCGCGAACAACACCAAGTACGGCCTCGCGGCCTACATCTGGACGAACGACCTCAAGCGCGCCCACACGTTCGCGCAGTCCGTCGAAGCCGGAATGGTGTGGCTGAACAGCAACAACGTCCGCGACCTGCGCACGCCGTTCGGCGGCGTGAAGGCATCGGGCCTGGGCCACGAGGGCGGCTACCGCTCCATCGACTTCTACACCGACCAGCAGAGCGTGCACATCACGCTCGCCTCGACCCCGCACAACCCCACGTTCGGCAAGAACTGACGCCCACCGGACACGAGCAAGGACGCTGACATGACCGACAAGACCGCCAAGACCCTCACCTCCTCGGGCTACTACGTGAGCCAGGAGGCGCCGATCCAGACCGACAACCCCGTCGCGACGCCGAAGAGCACCCCGCCCGACATCCTGCGCTGCGCGTACATGGAGCTCGTCGTGACCGATCTGGCCGCCTCGCGGCAGTTCTACGTCGACATCCTGGGCCTGTACGTGACCGAGGAGGACGACGAGGCGATCTACCTGCGCTCGACCGAGGAGTTCATCCACCACAACCTGGTGCTGCGCAAGGGCCCGGTCGCCGCGGTCGCCGCGTTCTCGTACCGGGTGCGCGCGGCGGAGGACCTCGACCGCGCCGTCGAGTTCTACACGGAGCTCGGCTGCGACGTCCGTCGTCAGGAGAACGGCTTCGTGAAGGGCATCGGCGACTCCGTGCGTGTCGTCGACCCGCTCGGCTTCCCGTACGAGTTCTTCTACGCCACCGAGCACGTGGAGCGCCTGTCCTGGCGGTACGACCTGCACACCCCCGGCGAGCTCGTGCGCCTCGACCACTTCAACCAGGTCACCCCCGACGTGCCGCGTGCGGTGCGCCACTACCAGGACCTCGGTTTCCGCGTGACGGAGGACATCCAGGACGACGAGGGCACCGTGTACGCCGCCTGGATGCGCCGCAAGCCCACCGTGCACGACACCGCGGCGACGGGCGGCGACGGCCCCCGCATGCACCACGTCGCCTTCGCGACGCACGAGAAGCACAACATCCTCGCGATCTGCGACAAGCTCGGGGCGCTCCGCCGCTCCGACGCCATCGAACGCGGCCCCGGCCGGCACGGCGTCTCCAACGCGTTCTACCTCTACCTGCGCGACCCGGACGGCCACCGCGTCGAGATCTACACGCAGGACTACTACACGGGCGACCCGGACAACCCGGTCGTCACGTGGGACGTGCACGACAACCAGCGCCGTGACTGGTGGGGCACCCCGGTGGTGCCCTCCTGGTACACCGACGCCTCGCTCGTGCTCGACCTCGACGGCAACCCGCAGCCGGTGATCGCCCGCACGGACTCCAGCGAGATGGCCGTGACGATCGGCGCCGACGGCTTCTCCTACACCCGCGCGGACGAGGGCGAGACCTCGATGCCCGAGTACAAGCAGGGCGAGTACAAGCTCGGCCACCAGCTCTAGGAGACGCTCATGCTGCCAGAGGAGACGATCGCGCAGATCGCCGCGGAACTCGCCGAGGCCGACCGCACGCACGGGGTGATCCCGCGCATCACCGCGCGGTACCCCGAGGCGACCGTGGAGGACTCGTACGCCATCCAGGGCGTGTGGCGGGATTCGCAGGTCGCGGCCGGCCGCCGGCTCGTGGGCCGGAAGATCGGCCTGACCTCGAAGGCCATGCAGCAGGCGACGGGGATCACCGAGCCCGACTACGGCGTCATGTTCGACGACACCGTGTACGAGTCCGGCGCGGAGATCCCCACGGATCACTTCTCCAACGTCCGCATCGAGGTCGAGCTCGCGTTCGTGCTCAAGGAACCGCTGGAGGGCCCCGACTGCACCCTGGAGGACGCCCTCGCCGTCATCGACTACGCCGTGCCGGCCCTCGAGGTGCTGAACTCGCACATCGAGCTCGAGGGTCGCACGATCGTCGACACCATCAGCGACAACGCCGCCTACGGGGCGATGGTGCTCGGCACGGTGCGCAAGCGCCCGGACGAGATCGACCTGCGGTGGGTGCCCGGGGTGCTGTCCCGCAACGGAGAGATCGAGGAGACCGGCGTCGCCGCCGGGGTGCTCGGCCACCCCGCCACCGGGGTCGCGTGGCTCGCGAACAAGTTCCACCAGCACGGCGCGCGTCTGGAGGCGGGCGAGATCATCCTGGCAGGATCGTTCACACGCCCGATGTGGGTGTCGCGCGGCGACGAGGTGCTGTGCGACTACGGACCGATGGGGACCATCACATGCCGCTTCGTCTAGATCCGTCCTTCCGCGCGCAGCTCGCCGCGTCCGACCGGCCGTTCGTCGGCATGTGGGTCTGCTCCGGCAGCCCGCTGCTCGCCGAGGTCGCCGCGGGCTCCGGACTCGACTGGCTGCTCATCGACATGGAGCACTCGGCGAACACGCTCGAGTCCGTGCTGACCCAGCTCCAGGCGGTCGCGGCCTATCCGGTCGCCCCTCTCGTCCGGGTGCCGTTCAACGACGCGGTCGCGATCAAGCAGGTGCTCGACCTCGGCGCGCAGAACCTCATCGTGCCGATGGTGTCGTCCGCCGACGAGGCCAGGGCCGCCGTGGCCGCGACCCGGTATCCCCCCGAGGGCGTCCGCGGAGTCGGCAGCGCCCTCGCCCGCAGCGCCCGCTGGAACCGCGTCGACCGCTACCTGCCGGACTCCGCGCAGCACGTGTCGCTGACGGTGCAGATCGAGACGGTCGCGGGGGTGGAGGCTGCGGCCGACATCGCCGCGGTCGACGGGGTGGACGCGGTGTTCGTTGGCCCCTCCGACCTGTCCGCGTCGATGGGCCTGCTCGGTCAGCAGACGCATACGGACGTGGTCGCCGCCGTGGAGTCGGTGTTCGCGGCGGTCCGGGCTGCCGGGAAGCCGGTGGGCGTGAACGCCTTCGACCCGTCCGCCGCCGACGCGTACCTCGCGGCGGGGGCCGACTTCGTGGCCGTCGGCGCCGACGTCGCTCTCCTCGCCCGGGCGTCCGAGGCCCTCGCCGCCCGCTTCCTCCCCCGCTCCGACGCCTACGACCGGCCCAGTTACTGACTTCGGGTCGCGCACCTGGCTCCATCCACCGCCGGTCTGCGGCCATTTGCGTGATTCGGAACGGCCGGGAAGGATGAGCCGGTGCACAGACTGGCGGCGATGCAGGACCGCAACTTCCGGTGGTTCTTCCTCGCGCGTGCCCTGACGCTCGTCACGGGCTCGATGTCGGCCATCGCGCTGGCGTTCGCGGTGCTGGAGATCGACAACGACGCGCGGTCGCTCTCGATCGTGCTGGCGGCCTTCACGATCAGCAATATCGTGTTCGTCCTGTTCGGCGGCGTCGTCGCCGACCGGCTCCCCCGCGCCCTCATCATCCAGTCCTGCTACGTCGTGGACATCCTGTCGGTCGGGGCGATGGCCGCCCTGCTGTTCACCGGCACGGCCACGGTCCCGCTCCTCGCCGTGCTGTCCGCGATCAACGGCGCCTCGTCCGCGTTCGTGCTCCCGGCGATGCAGGGCATCATCCCGCAGCTGACCACCCCCGCGCACCTCCAGCAGGCGAACGCGATGCTGTCGTTCGTCCGCTCGGCCGTCACGATCGGCGGCCCGGTCATCGCCGGGGTGCTGGTGGCGACCGCGGGACCCGCCTGGGCCATGGTCGTGCAGGCGGCGGGCTGGCTGCTCGCGATCCCGGTCCTCGCGCTCGTGAAGCTCCCACCGCCCGCGGGGACCGGCGGGGCCACGATGTTCCACGACCTCCGGGTGGGCTGGCACGAGTTCTGGAGCCGCTCCTGGCTGTGGACCATCGTGCTGGCCTTCATGGTCATGAACGCGATCCACGTGGGCGCCTGGGGCGTGGTCGGACCGTACATCGCGAAGAACGACGATCGGCTCGGCATCTCCGGCTGGGGGTGGGTCGTGAGCGCGGAGGGGGCAGGGGTCCTGGTGATGACCCTCCTGCTGATGTGGGTGCCGCTCCGCCGGCCGCTGCGCTACGGGATGATCGGGATGGCGGTGTTCGCGCTGCCACTCACGCTCCTCGGTGTGCATCCGGCCGTGGTCCTGCTGGCGATGGCCGCGTTCGTCGCCGGAGCCGGGGCCGAGGTCTTCGCGACCGGCTGGAACCTCGCCATGATGGAGAACGTCCCCGGCGAGAAGCTCTCCCGGGTTGCGAGCTACGACATGCTCGGCAGCTTCGTGGTGATGCCCATCGGGACGCTCGTGTACGGCTGGCTCGTCACGCACGCGGATCCGGCCACCGTGCTCACCACCTCCGCGGTCCTCTATGCCACGATCGCTCTGGTCACACTGCTCGTGCCCGCGGTATGGCGGATGGGGCGCCCCGCGGCCGCCGTCGTGGAGCACGCGGAAGTGGCGGATTCATAGCAATTCCGGGGAGACTGTGGTCATGACCTTCCCCCCGCTGCAGCCCCTCGCCGACCGTGCCGCTCTCTTCACCGCGCTCCGCCAGGACGCCCTCTCCGCGGCCGCCGATGCGCTCGGCGAGCACCGCTGGGACGCGGACCTCGCGGCGGGAACCCTGACCTTCACCGCGAACGCCGACCCGACCCGGCAGCTCGTGACCCGCGCGCATCTCATCGCGACGATCGCGCCGGGTCCGCGCTCGCTGCTCTGGGCGTGGGCGCACCCCCAGGGCGACCCGCAGGGCGTCGCCGCGCAGCTCCGCGCGTACGGCGAGCAGCACGGCATCGCCGAGCTCACCGCCCCCGAGGTCCCCTTCCCCGCGGATGCGGCCGGCGATGCGGACTGGATCGCCCGCGCGGCGCACACGATCGGCGGCGTGGCGGTCGAGCTCACCGGCCGCTCCCCGTACTACTCGGCCCCCGTCGACGGCGGCACCCGCGCGGTGTTCCTGCTCGACGCGCCGCTCGCGCCGCTCACGGTGGCGGATGCGGTGGCCGCCCTCCCCCGCATCCTCGCGCAGACGCCGCTCCCCGACGCCCGCACGGCCGTCTGGGACCTCGCCCGCCTCGCCGGCTGGACCCTCACCTGGACGGATGCCTCGTTCTCGGGCGCCACGGTGACGGATGCCTCCGGCACGGCCACGGTCCGCTTCGACGAGCAGGCCCGCATCAGCGGTGTCGAGAGCTCGCTGCACGGTCACGCCTGAGTCCGCAGAGACGCACGAACGCCGCAGGGATCCGGGGATCCCTGCGGCGTTCGTGTGAATCGCGGTGTGGCGCGGAGGTCAGACCGTCCGCTCGGCCGCCTCGACGACGTTGGTCATGAGCAGGGCGACGGTCATCGGCCCCACCCCTCCCGGGTTCGGCGACAGGTACCCGGCGACGTCGGCGACCTCGGGAGCGACGTCGCCGAAGACGACGTTCTTCCCGGTCTCGGGGTCGGTCTCCCGGGTCACGCCGACGTCCAGCACAGCGGCCCCCGGCTTGACGTCCTCGGCGCGGATGAGGTGCTTCACACCGGCCGCCGCGACGATCACGTCGGCCTCGCGGAGATACTGCGGCATGTCGACCGTGCCGGTGTGGGTCAGCGTGACCGTGGCGTTGAGGTCGCGACGGGTCAGCAGCAGCCCGATCGAGCGGCCGATCGTGACGCCGCGCCCGACGACCACGACGTGCTTGCCCGTGAGGTCGTAGTCGTTGCGCAGCAGCAACTCGATGACACCGCGCGGGGTGCACGGCAGCGGCGTGTGGATCGGCGCGTTGACGTTGAGGACGAGGCGCCCGAGGTTGGTCGGGTGCAGGCCGTCCGCGTCCTTCGCCGGGTCGATCCGCTCCAGGATCGCATCGGTGTCGAGGTGCTTCGGCAGCGGCAGCTGCACGATGTACCCGTGGCAGGCGGGATCGGCGTTGAGCTCGTCGATCAGCGCTTCGACGTCGGCCTGGGTGGCGTCGGCCGGCAGCTCGCGCTGGATCGAGTTCATCCCGATCGCCTCCGACTGCCGATGCTTCATGCCCACGTAGAGCTGCGAGGCGGGGTCGGCCCCCACCAGCACCGTGGCGATGCCGGGGGTGACGCCCTGTTCCTTCAGCGCGGCGACACGCTCGGTCAGCTCGGCGCGGATCTCGGCCGCCGCCGCCTTGCCGTCGAGGACGACCGCGGTCACTGCTGCAGGTCCGGGTAGAGCGGGAAGGCCGCGGCGAGCGCGTCCACGCGGGCGCGGAGAGCCTCGATGTCGGCACCCGGGAGCAGCGCGAGGGCGATGATGTCGGCCACCTCGGTGAACTCGGCGTCGCCGAAGCCGCGCGTCGCGAGGGCCGGCGTGCCGATGCGGAGGCCGGAGGTCACCATCGGCGGACGCGGGTCGTTCGGGACGGCGTTGCGGTTCACGGTGATGTGGATGTCGTGCAGGAGGTCCTCGGCCTGCTTGCCGTCGATCTCGGCGTCGCGGAGGTCGACGAGCACGAGGTGCACGTCGGTGCCGCCGGAGCGCACGGCGATGCCGGCGTCCTTCACGTCCTGCTGGGAGAGGCGCTCGGCGATGATCTTCGCACCGCGCAGCACGCGCTCCTGGCGCTCGGTGAACTCCGGCGTGGCGGCGAGCTTGAAGGCGGTCGCCTTGGCCGCGATCACGTGCATGAGCGGACCGCCCTGCTGGCCCGGGAAGACCGCGGTGTTGATCTTCTTGGCGAGCTCGGCGTCGTTGGTGAGGATGAAGCCCGAGCGCGGGCCGCCGATCGTCTTGTGCACGGTCGAGGAGACGACGTGCGCGTGGGGCACCGGGTTCGGGTGCAGTCCGGCGGCGACGAGGCCGGCGAAGTGCGCCATGTCGACCCAGAGGAGTGCGCCGACCTCGTCGGCGATGGCCCGGAAGGCCGCGAAGTCCATCGTGCGGGGGTACGCCGACCACCCGGCGATGATGACCTTCGGCTTGTGCTCGAGCGCGAGGCGACGCACCTCGTCCATGTCGATGGTGGAGGTCTCCGGGTCGACCCCGTAGGCGACGATGTCGTAGAGACGACCGGAGAAGTTGATCTTCATGCCGTGCGTGAGGTGGCCGCCCTGGTCGAGCGAGAGGCCGAGGAGCGTGTCGCCGGGGCGCGCGATGGCGTGCAGGACCGCGGCGTTCGCCGACGCACCGGAGTGCGGCTGGACGTTGGCGAACTCGGCGCCGAACAGGCTCTTCGCGCGCGAGATGGCGAGTTCCTCCGCGACGTCGACCTCTTCGCAGCCCCCGTAGTAGCGGCGGCCGGGGTAGCCCTCGGCGTACTTGTTGGTGAGCACCGAGCCCTGCGACTGCAGGACCGAGACGGGGACGAAGTTCTCCGAGGCGATCATCTCGAGGAAGGTCTGCTGACGCTGCAGCTCGCGATCGAGGACCTCGGCGATCTCCGGGTCGACCTCGGACAGCGGGGCGTTGAAGTAACGGTCGGTCATGACGTGCTCCTTGTGACGACGGATTCGAACAGGGTGTTCCTATCGGCCCAGGCGCGCGGTCGAATTCCGTGGTCAGTCGCTCCCCGGTGGTTGTCCACCCAGACGCCAGTCGCGACGGTTATGAGCATAGCCGATACGCGGCATCGTGCACGCGGCCCCGTCGAAGCCGGGGCCCCCGTCCGCAGAATCGTTTCGATCCCGCTGTTCCCTTGCCGCGCTGCGGCCGATAGGTTTTTGTTCATGGTCCTACCTCTCGATCTCCCGCTCGTGCCAGCGCCCGTGTCCGCCGTCGCTCGGGGAGGGCGGATGCCGGTCGATGCGACGACGCGCGTGCTCGGGTCCTCCCCGGCCGCCGAGCAGCTGATCGACGCGGTCGAGCGCCGCACCGGGCTCCGGCTCTCCGCCGTCGCGTCCGGTCCCGCCGAGATCGAGCTGATCCTCGACCCGGCCTCCTCGGCCCCGGAAGGCTACACGCTGGAGATCGGCGACCGCGCCGTCCTCGTCGGCGCGGACGAGGCGGGGCTGTTCTACGGCGTCCAGACCCTGCGGCAGCTGCTGCGCGAGGACGACGCGGGCTGGGGACTGCTCCGGGCCGACATCGCGGACTCCCCGCGCTTCCCCCGCCGCGGCGTGATGCTCGATGTGGCGCGCCACTTCTTCGGCGTCGACGACGTGAAGTCCTTCATCGACAGCACCAGCGCCCTGAAGTTCAATCATCTGCACCTGCACCTCACCGACGATCAGGGCTGGCGCGTGCACATCGATTCCTGGCCCCTGCTCACCGAGCGGGCGGCGACGACCGCGGCGGACGGTGCGCCCGGCGGCTTCTACACCAAGGACGACTACCGCGAGATCGTGGCCTACGCAGCCTCGCGCCACATGATCGTGATCCCGGAGGTCGACCTCCCCGGCCACACGCACGCGATCGGCGTCGCCTACCCGGAGCTGGTCGAGGCACCGGTGCTGAACGATGCGCTGGTCGCGCAGTCGGAGGAACTCGGTCAGCCGCTGCCCGTGGCCGGCGAGCCCTACCTGGGCTGGGGAGTCGGGCACTCCAGCGTCCGCATCCACGAGGAGGAGACCTATCGCTTCGTCCGCGATGTCGTGCGCGAGCTCGCGGAGATGACCCCGGGGCCGTACATCCACATCGGCGGGGACGAGTCCCTGGGCACGACCCAGGCCGACTTCGACCTCTTCGCGGAGCGCGCGACCGCGATCGTCGTCGAGGAGGGCAAGATCCCGGTGGCCTGGCACGAGATGGGTGCGGCGGCGGACATCGCCACCGGCACCGTCGGTCAGTACTGGGGCATGACGACCCCGACCGGGACCCATGCGGAGGAGGCCGCGCACTTCGTCGAGCGCGGCGGCGCCCTCATCATGTCTGCGGCGGATGCGACGTATCTCGACATGAAGTACACCGCGGACTACCCGCTGGGCCTCACTTGGGCGGCGATCATCGATGTCCGTCGCGCGTACGAGTGGGAGCCGACCGCCGTCCTCGACGTGCCGGACGAGGCGATCCTCGGCATCGAGGCCCCGTTGTGGTCCGAGACCACCCGCACGCTCGACGAGGTGGAGCGGCTCGTGTTCCCCCGCGCGGCGGCACAGGCGGAGGTCGCCTGGTCTCCGCGCCACGGCGCCGGACGCACGTGGGAGTCCTTCCGCCCCCGGCTCGGCGCGCTGGCGCCGCTGTGGAAGGCTGAGGGGGTCGATTTCCACCCCGCCCCCGAGATCCCCTGGAGCGCCCGTTGAAGACCCTCTCCTCCGCGACCGGTTCGCTCGTCATCCACTCCGCCCGCGTCGTCGATCGGGGCGGGATCGTCGAGGACGGCTGGGTGCGCATCGAGGACGGCCTGATCGTCGCGCGCGGCACCGGCGCGGGCTGGGAGTCGGCGTCCGAGGTCGTGGACGCCCGGGACGCGGCCGGCGACGGCGCGCTGCTCACCCCGGGGTTCGTGGACATCCACGGCCACGGCGGAGCGGGTGCCGCCTACGACGACGGTGTGGACGCCATCCGGACGGGACGGGATCTGCACCGCGCGCACGGCACGACCAGGGCGGTCATCTCCCTCGTCACGGGCACGATCGACGACCTCGCGCGCAGCGTCGCCACGATCGCCGCGCTGACCCGGACCGATGCCGACGTGCTCGGCTCGCACCTGGAGGGCCCGTTCCTCGACCCCGGCCACCACGGCGCGCACGAGCCCTCGCTCCTGCGGCACCCGGTCGCGGCCGATGTCGCGCGACTGCTGGAGGCCGGTGAGGGCACCGTGCGCCAGGTCACCATCGCCCCGGAGCTCCCCGGCGGGCTGGACGCCGTCCGGCAGATCGTCGCCGCGGGCGCGGCGGCGGCGGTCGGGCACACCGACGCCGACGCCGCCATGGCCGTCGCGGCGTTCGAGGCGGGGGCGACCCTGCTCACCCACGCCTTCAACGCGATGCCGGGCATCCATCACCGCGCTCCCGGTCCCGTCCTCGCCGCGGCCGCTGACCACCGGGTGATCCTGGAGGCCATCGCCGACGACGTGCACCTCGACCCGCGCATCGTGAAGCTCGTGTTCGACGCTGCCCCGGGGCGCGTGGCGCTCATCACCGACGCGATGGCCGCCGCCGGCAGCGCGGACGGCCACTACGACCTCGGCGCGGTGAAGGTCACGGTCCAGGACGGTGTGGCGCGGGCGGATGACACGGGGTCGATCGCGGGCTCCACGCTCACCCAGGACGTCGCGCTGCGGCGTGCTGTCGCGGCGGGCGTCCCCCTTCCGGACGCGGTCCGCGCCCTCACCGAGACCCCGGCGCACGCGATCGGACGGGACGCGCACCTGGGCGCCCTGCGATCGGGCATGGTCGGCGATGCGGTGCTCCTGGACGCAGAGCTGCGCGTCGCGCGAGTGTGGACGGGTCCGGCGCTGCCCGCCTAGGAGTGTGCAGCGCTTCGCGCGACGCGCAGCGTTGCGGTCTCCGGTCGATCGGACGAGACGCGCACACCGGACTCCCCAGATCGGCGACGCACATCTCGCAGTGCGGGGTGGAGGGCCGCCGTTCTCCCCAGATCGGCGGCCCCGTTCCCTCCCGCTCGAGCGGGCGGGGCCGGGAGCTCCTCCCCCGAGGATCCCGACCCGCCCACTGGTGCAGCCCCCCGCACCAGCGCCGGAACTCCGCCCCCCGGTGGAGTCCATTTCGGCTGTCTCTACGGGAAGAGACGAGGGCACCCCCGGTTCATTACGCGGTTCTCGGAAAATTCTTCGAGAATCTTTCCGCCGGTCCCTTCCGAGGCCCCAGGCCGGGCCGGATGCGCATCCCGAAGATCTGCTCCGAGTCCGGTCGGGGGCTGGCCCCCTCGTCGATTTCGAGGGACAATGGTCCTACCGCGTAATGAAAGACGCATTCCTGCGTCTCTCCTCCTGGGAGACGAATCCGTCGCCCCCAGGACCAGATGGATGACTGTGCACCGAGAGAACACCACCCCCGACGAGACCATCGGCGATGCCGACCTGATCCTCCGCGTCCGCTCCGGCGACCGCGGGGCGTTCGGCGAACTCTGGAGACGCCACTACCCCTCGGGGTTGACGGTGGCCCGCTCGGTGACCTCCTCGATCGACCCGGACGACCTGGTGCAGGAGTCGTACACCCGCATCTACCAGGCCATCCTCAAGGGCGGTGGCCCCAACGGGTCCTTCCGCGCCTACCTCTTCACGAGCATCCGCAACACGGCCGCCGCCTGGGGGCGCGCCCGCCGCGAGACCGCGATCGACGAGCTCGACACCGTCGCCGACCCGGACAGCACCGAGCACGCCTCGAACGAGGCGCTCGACCGCAGCCTCACGGCCCAGGCCTTCCGCAGCCTGCCGTCGCGGTGGCAGGAGGTGCTCTGGTACACCGAGATCGAGCAGATGAAGCCGCAGGAGGTCGGTCCGCTCCTCGGCATGAAGGCCGGCGCGGTCTCCCAGCTCGCGTTCCGCGCCCGCGAAGGTCTCCGTGAGGCCTGGATCCAGGCGCACCTGCGCAGCGCGAACCCCGGCTCCGAGTGCCAGTGGACGATCGAGCACCTCGGCGCCTACTCGCGCGGCAACCTCGCGACGCGCGACCACAAGCGCCTCGAGCTGCACCTCGACGAGTGCGCGCGCTGCATGATCGTGGCGGCCGAGGCGAAGGACGTGTCGAAGCGCCTCGCCCTCGTGCTGCTCCCGCTCGTCCTGGGCGTCACCGGCGCCTCCGGCTACCTCGCCGCCCTGCAGGGTGGCGGCGCACCGCTCGTGGCGATGGCCGCGATGCCGTCTCCCGTCCCGGGCGCCGTGTTCGTCGGCGACGGCGGCGCCGGGCAGGCCGCGGCCGGCTCCGGTGCGGCCGGTTCGGGGGCGGGTTCCGCCGGCGGCACCGGGAGCGGTGCCGGCACGGGCGGGGTCTTCACGGGCATGGGCGCCGTCGTCGGCGCCGGATCGGCGGCCCTCGTCGTCGCCGGAGTGGTGGCCGCTGCCGCCATCGTCCCGGGACTCGCCGGGGCCAGCCCGGCGACCTCGCTGCCCAGCGCCTCCGATTCCGACCCGTCGTCGATCACGACCGACATCGCGCCGGACTCCTCGCTCGACCTCGAGCAGCCCGTGGTGATCGAGACCCCGGATGCCGACGAGAGCCCGGCTCCCCCGGTCGAGGAGGAGACCGCTCCGCCCGCCGCCGAGGAGACGGCGCCGGATGTGGCACCCGCCGCTCCGGAGATCCCGGCCGGCCTCCCCGAGGTCGCCCCGCCGGTGGCGCCGGTCGACCCCGTGGACCCGGTCGACCCCGTGGACCCGGTCGACCCCGTCGATCCGGTCGACCCCGTGGAGCCCGCTCTGCCCACGGAGCCGCCGACGTGGAGCACCGCGGACTTCTGGCTCGACGACGACCTCAACTGGCATTACGTCGTCCCGGTCGCGGGTGCCCCGGGCACCATCGTGCAGGCACTGCTCGACGGCAGCGAGACCAACGGCGGACGCGTCGTCCTCGGCGAGGACGGCACCGGGACCATCGAGCTCCGCCCCTCCCACCTGCAGTTCCTCTTCGCCAACCTCGTTCCGGTCACCTTCCGCTACCTGCTTCCCTCGGGCGAGGCCGGGCCGTCGGTCGTCACGACGCTCTACTCGCTCGAGCCCCAGGGGTCGGCGGGGGATGCGCGCGCCGCTGCCGGCGACCCCGTCGATCCGATCGTGCTCGCGGAAGACCAGAGCACGCCCACCGAGGCTCCGGCGGCCGCGCCGACCGAGGAGGCCGCCACCCAGGCCCCGGTCGAGACCATGCCGACGGAGTCCCAGCCGGCCGAGACGGCCCCGGCGGAGACCGCGCCCGTCGAGACCGCGCCCGTCGAGACCGCGCCCGTCGAGACCGCGCCGGTCGAGCCCGCGCCGACCGCCCCGCAGGAGACGGTCGTCGCCCCGGAGACGGCACCGACCGACGCCGCGACCCCGACCGAGGACGCACCGCCCGCGGAATAGACTGGACGCATGACCCCGGATCCCGCTCCCGTCGCCGGCGTCGAACGTCCGGCTCTCTCGGCGCTCGACATCGTGCGCGTCGTCGTCCTCATCGCGGCGATCGGCTCGCTGGCCCTGTGGGGCTTCGCCAGCTGGGACCTCCCGTGGAGCATCGTGATCGGCATCGGCGCCCCCGTGGTGGCCCTGCTGCTGTGGGCGCTCTTCCTGTCGCCGCGTCCCGTGCTGCGCGTGCACCCGTTCCTCCGCGCCATCGTCGAGCTGTTCATCTACGTGGGCGTGACGATCGCCTGGTGGTCGATGGGGCAGGCCCTGATCGGCACCGCGTTCGCGCTCGTCGCCGTCGTCGCCGGCGTCCTCAGCGGGCGCCGCGCCCTGGCGTGAGCGCACGGCCATGAGCGTCGTCTCGCTCCTCCGCGATGCGCTCGGCGCGCGCGTGGACGTCAGCGAGCAGTCCAGGGAAGAGGCCAGGGCGGATCGCTCCGGGCATGCCGCCGCCGGCCGTCCCCTCGCCGTCGTCCATGCCGAGAGCGTCGACGACGTACAGCAGACCATGCGGATCGCGACGGCGACGCGCACCCCGGTCGTCGTCCGCGGTGCGGGCACCGGACTCGCGGGCGCCGCGAACGCGGGCGAGGGCGAGATCGTCCTCTCCCTCCGCCGGATGGACGCCATCCTCGAGGTGCGGCCCGACGACCTCCTCGCCGTGGTGGAGCCCGGCATCCTCAACGCGGACCTCAATGCGCATCTCGCGACCCAGGGCCTGTGGTGGGCGCCCGACCCCGCCAGTCGCGACATCTCCACGGTCGGCGGCAACATCGCCACCGGCGCCGGAGGCCTGCTGTGCGCGAAGTACGGCGTCGTGCGGGATGCGGTCCTCGGGGTGGACCTCGTGCTCGCCGACGGGCGGCTGCTGCACCTCGGCCACCGCAGCGTGAAGGGCGTCACCGGTCTCGACCTGACGGCACTGGTCGTCGGGTCGGAGGGCACCCTCGGCGTGGTCGTGGGCGCCACCCTCAAGCTGCGCCGGCTCGTTCCGGGCGAGACCTGCACGGTCACGGCGACCTTCCCTGGCGTGCGGGCCGCCGCCGCCGGCTCGGCCGCGGTCACCGCCGCCGGGCTCCAGCCGGCGATCATGGAGCTCATGGACGCCGTGAGCCTCGCCGCCGTCCACGCCCTGCTGGGCCTCCCCGAGCCGACGCCCGGAGCCGCCCAGCTCACGATCCAGACCGACGGTCCCGCCGCCCGTGCGGAGGCGGAGGCGATCGCGACGATCCTGCGGGCCCACGAGGGCGTCCCCGTCGTCTCGCACGACCCCGCCGAGGGCGAGCGACTGCTGGCGGTCCGCCGCTCGATGCATGCCGCGATGGCCTCCCTCGGGACGACCCTCATCGAGGACGTCTCGGTGCCGCGGAGCGCCATGCCGGCCATGTTCGACGAGATCGCGCGGATCGAGCGCGAGTTCGGCATGACGATCCCGACCGTCGCCCACGCCGGGGACGGCAACCTGCACCCCAACTTCATCTTCGAGGGCACGCAGACACCACCGGAGGTCTGGGCCGCCGCCGACGAACTGTTCCGCGCCGCGATCCGTCTGGGCGGCACGCTCACCGGGGAGCACGGCATCGGCGTCCTGAAGCGCCGCTGGCTCGCGGACGAGCTCGGCGATGACCAGTGGCAGCTGCAGCGGGACATCGCCGCCGTCTTCGATCCCCTCGGGATCCTCAATCCCGGAAAGGTCTTCGTCCCCGATGCCTGACATCCATGTGAGCGCCGCCGTGATCGTCGACGACGACGGCCGCGTCCTCGTCGTCCGCAAGCACGGCACGACGCGGTTCATGCAGCCGGGAGGCAAGCCCGAGCCGGGCGAGTCGGCGGCCGAGACCCTCCTCCGCGAGCTCCAGGAGGAGCTGGGGCTGGAGCTGGCGGAGGCCGACCTGCGGCCGCTGGGCCGCTTCGTGTCCGCGGCCGCCAACGAGCCGGGTCACCGGGTCGTCGCGGAGGCGTTCGCGACGACCATCGACCCGACCGGCGTCCAGGTCCGGGCCGAGCTCGCCGAGCTCCGCTGGATCACCCCGGCGGACGCCGCCACGCTCCCGCTGGCCCCGCTGAGCGTCGAGCACCTGCTGCCGCTCGCATGGCCGGCGGCCGCGCGCTGACGCCGCGTCAGATGCCCTGCCAGGCCGGCTTGTTCGCGAAGGTGTACCGGTAGTAGTCCGCGAGCTGGAGCTTCGAGGCCGCGGCCTCGTCGACGACGATGGTCGCGTGCGGGTGGAGCTGGATCGCCGACCCGGGCAGCAGCGCGGTGAGCGGTCCCTCGACCGCTGCCGCGACGGCCTCGGCCTTGCCCGCACCGAAGGCCAGGAGCACGAGGTGACGGGCCTCCAGGATGGTGCCGAGCCCCTGGGTGATGCAGTGCATCGGGACGTCGTCGATGGAGTCGAAGAAGCGGGCGTTGTCCTCGCGCGTCTGCTCCGTGAGCGTCTTCACGCGGGTCCGCGAGGCGAAGGATGACCCCGGCTCGTTGAACCCGATGTGGCCGTCCGTGCCGATGCCGAGGATCTGCAGGTCGACGCCGCCGGCCGCGGCGATGGCGGCGTCGTAGTCCTCACCGGCGTGCTGGATCGTCGCCTCCGCGCCGTTCGGCACATGGATGCGCTGCGGGTCGAGACCGAGCGGCTCGACCACCTCGCGGGTGATGACGGAGCGGTAGCTCTCCGGGTGGGAGGGATCGATGCCCACGTACTCGTCGAGTGCGAATCCGCGCACCTGCGAGACGTCGCGCCCGGCGAGGCGGCTGCGGAGAGCCTGGTAGACGGGCAGCGGGGTGGAGCCGGTCGCGAGGCCGAGCACCGCATCCGGACGGCGGTCGATGAGCTCGACGATCTCGGTGGCGACCAGGGCGCCGGCGGCCTCGGCATTCTCGACGATGACGACCTCAGCCATGCGGAACGATCTCCTTCTCAGAAATGGATGCGCCCACCAGAGCGGCGCCGAAAGCGGCGGCGGGGGAACCCGCGGGGAGCAGTTCGATTCTCTCATCCAGACGCAGCGACCTCAGGAACGGTGACGCCTCGGCGCCCGCATGGAGGGCCTCGCGGACGCCGTCCGCGAGGCGGGTGCCGAGAGCCGTGAGCCCACCGCCGATGACCACCGTCTCGACGTCGGCCGACAGCACGAGCACCCGCACCGCCGCGGCCGCCCCGAAGAAGAGGTCGGCGCGCAGTGCGAGCGCCTGGGGGTCTCCCGCGTCGGCGGCGTCGACGATGTCCTTGACGGGCAGGGCGCCGGGGCGCCCCCACGCCTTCGCGAGCGCACCTCCCCCGCAGAAGGTCTCCACGCAGCCGCGCTGGCCGCACCCGCACAGACGTCCGCGCGGGTCGACGGAGAGGTGCCCGACCTCGCCGGCGGTCCCCCGCGCACCGCGCCAGATGCGCCCGTCGATGACGATGCCGGCGGCGACCCCGGTGCCGAGGTTGAGGTACGCCATCGAGCCGGCGACGTCGCTCAGCACGGCGGCGCCCAATGCGGCGGCCTTGACGTCGTTCTCCACCCGGAACGGGATGCCCAGCGCCTGCGCGGCGCGTGTCGCCAGGTCGAGCGACTCCACGCCGAGGTTCACCGCGTGGAGGACCCGACCGGCTTCCGCGTCCACGAGACCGGGGATGCCGATGCCGGCGGAGCCGACCGCGGACAGCGGCACGCCGATCTCGTCGGCGAGCGCGACGACGGTCGCGACGATGCTCTCGACGACCGCGTCCTCCCCCCATCCCGTCGGTCGCCGCAGTCGCCCGAGGATGGTGCCGGCGGGGTCGACAGCGACGGCGTCGATCTTGGTGCCTCCGACGTCCAGGCCCACGCGAATCGGCCGACCGGCGAGGTCGGCGGGGGCGGGAACGGTCATCGGGTGCCGTTCCCGGTCGTGCGCATCGGGGTCATGACACACCCAGCTGCCCGGACAACACCATCACCGCGGCACCGCGGAGCACGATGTCGTCCTGATGGGTGAGGCGCACCAGGACGTCCTCGAAGACGCCCTCGAGCGTACGGGCGTGGAGGGTCTCGACGGCGGCGTCGATGAGCGTGCCGTCCAGCAGCTCCGCCGGGCCGGAGAGCACGACCTCGGAGAGGTCCAGCGCGGCCACGATCGGGGCGATGGCGATCGCCATGCGGGTGCCGGAATCGCGGAGGATCTCGTCGCGCGCCGCGGGGTCGGCCTCGATCGCCTGCCGCAGACGGCTCACGCTCAGCCAGGCCTCGAGGCAGCCGATCTTGCCGCAGGCGCAGCGGGGTCCGCCGTCGGTGCCGACCACGACGTGGCCGATCTCCCCCGCTGCGAACCGGCTGCCCAGCAGCGGCTGGCTGCCGGTGATCAGGCCGGCGCCGACGCCGCGACCGATCTTGATGAGCATGAAGTCGGCCTCCGCCTCGCCGAAGGTGTACTCGGCGAGCACGGCGGCGTTGGCGTCGTTGCGGGCGAGCACCGGGAGGTCGAGGTCTGCGCTGAGCTTCGCCTCCAGCGGGAAGTCGGTCCAGCCGAGGTTCGGCGAGCTGAGCACGACGCCGTCGGGGCGCACGACGCCCGGCGTGCCGATGCCGACGCCGAGGACGGGCTGCGTCGCGATCTCGACGAGGGTCTGCGCGAGGCCCCGCAGGGCGTCGTAGGCAGCATCGCCGTCCGGCGTCTCCGGCCGCGGCACCTCGCGGCGCTCCAGCACGTCGCCGTCGAGGCTGAGGACGGCGCCCTCGAAGGCGGTCGGGCCGGACAGATCGAGACCGATGATCTGGTGCCCCACGCGGTCGATGTCGATGAGGATCGGGGGCTTGCCGGGACCGACCGCCTCGCGCACCCCGATCTCGACGACGATGCCGTCGGCGATGAACTCGGCCACCAGGTCGGAGATCGTCACCCGGGTGAGGCCGGTCTCGCGGGAGAGGTCGGCGCGGCTCATGGCGCCGGAGTGGTAGAGCGTCTGGAGCACGAGCGCGCGGTTGTGGCCGCGGGCGTGCTCGGGGAGCACCTTGGTGCGCGAACGGAGATGCCGCGCGGGGCCGAAGGCGTGCGCGTTCGCGGCGACGAAGTCTGTCGTCGCCGCCGGGCGCTGATCATCCGAAACGGACATGTTTGTTAGTAGACCTTACGAACAGGAATTGTGCAACCTTCCCCCGCGATTCCGCGGGCAGGGTTACCGAAACGTGACATCAGAGGGACGGCGGTGCCGCCTGGTCCTGCGCCATCCGGCGCAGCCGCTCGACCAGCCCGGCGACGATCCCCTCCCTCGTCTCCACCGTCATCGGCTTACCGGGGACACCCGGACGCCGCTGCGCCGGTGTCGGGCCGTCCAGCGGACGATACCGCACGCCCGCCGCCGCCAGCCGCCGCAGGTGCGTGGGCAGACGACGCGCGAAGTCGGCGAACGGCGCGGGGTCTCCCCCGTCCCACAGCCGCTCGGCGATCGCCGCCAGGCGGGGGAACATCGCGAAGTCCACCCGGTCCCGCGTCGGCAGGTGCTCGGTCCAGACGTTCGCCTGGCCGCCCACCGCGCCGTCGACGACCCGGAACGAGTAGGCACGCTCGAGCGTGAGCGGCGGACCGACCCGGATCGGCTCCTCGGCGGATTCCGACTGCGGGTAGTCGAGGTAGACCTCGAGGTCCGGGCAGGCGACGACCGGGATCCCGCGCCGCAGCGCTGCGCCCATCGCGACCGGACCCCGCCAGGCGAGGATGCGCACCCCGTCGGGGACGTCGCCCTCCAGCACCTCGTCCCACGCGAGCGCCGTCCTCCCCCGCGCCCGCACGTGGGCGACGAACTGCGCCGTGAACCACGGCTGCACATCGTGCGGCGTGGCGAGTCCGAGCTCCTGCATCCGCACGGCCGCGGCCGGACTCGCGGCCCACTCCGTCACGGGCACCTCGTCGCCCCCGATCCCGATCCATGCCGACGGGAACACCTCGCACAGCGCGTCGATGGCGGCACGGCCGAACGCCAGCGCCTCCGGGGTCGGGGCGAGCGTGCGCGCGTTCACGCCGAAGCGCTCCCACGGGCCGTCCGCAGGTTCCGCGACGTCGGTGTTGCCGAGGTCCGGATACGCGGCGAGTGCCGCCTGCACGTGTCCGGGAAGCTCGACCTCGGGCACGAGGGTCACGAAGCGGTCGGACGCGTACCGGACGAGATCGCGCAGCTCGGCGGTGGTGTAGAACCCCTCGTGCACCCCGGGCTCGACGGTCGCCTCCGGCCCGTGGCCACGCTGCGTCGCCGACCGATGCGCCCCGATCTCGGTGAGACGCGGGTAGCCGGGCACCTCGAAACGCCATCCCTGGTCGTCCGTCAGGTGCAGATGGAGGATGTTGAGGTGGTGATCGGCCAGCAGGTCGATGAGGCGGCGGACGTCCTCCGCCGGGCGGATGTGCCGCGCCACGTCGAGCATCGCTCCCCGCCAGGAGGAGGCGGGAGCACCCTCCCACTGCCCGGCGGGGATCACGGCGGGCGCCGTGGGGCCGAGATCGGGGTCGCGGAGCTGACGGAGCGTGGTGGCGCCACGGAACACGCCGGCCGGGGTCGCCCCGACGATCTCGATCCCCGCGGAGGTCACGGTCACGCGGAACGCCTCCTCCCCCCGACGTCCCTCCGCCGCCGCGGTGACGCCGAGTTCCGGATCGACGAGCAGGCGAATGGCCGGGAGGGCGGCGTCGCCGGCACCGCCGCCGAGACGGGCGACGGCGGCGGACAACGCGGGCGGGGCCGTGATCGGGGTCGCGGGGGTCCAGCGGAACGGCATCGCCTGCGGATCGATCCGGGCCGCGATGTGCGGGACGGTCGCCCGGGCGGCCGAGGGCGGCATCCGCAGGGCCCGCCCGGCGACGACCCCCGTCGGCTCGCCGTCGAGGACCACCGGCACGCCGCCGACGAGCACTTCGCGCACCCCCTGCGGGCGACCGTGCGGGTCGTCGAAGGTGGCGCCGGCGGCGATGGTCCGGGGGTCGAACAGCACGAGATCGGCCGTCGCGCCCTCGCGGAGGACGCCGCGCGGGGCATCGCCGCGGTCCACACCGAGCCGGGCGGCCGGGGTGCCCGAGAGATGGCGCACGGCCTCCTCCAGGCTCAGCACGCCGAGCTCGCGGACATAGTGGCCGAGGTAGCGGGGGAAGGTGCCGCGGCCACGGGGGTGTGGACGCGCGCCGATGAGGATCCCGTCGCTGCCGCCGGAGTGCCGCGGATGCCGCATGATCGCGCGGACGTTGTCCTCGTCGCCGATGTGCATGAGCACGCCTGTGGCTCCGGCGTCGAGGAGGATCGTGTCGATCACCACGTCGACGGCGCGCCGCCCGGAGTCCGCGGCGATGTCGGCGACCGTGCGCCCGACGAGTCCGGCCAGCGCGGGATGCGCGGTGCCCGAGATCTGGATCGCCGTCCAGTCGGCGACCTCCCCGTGGAAGCCGTCGCAGCCGATCTCCTCCAGCTCGACCCTGACCGCCTCGCGTCCGTCGGCGTCGAGGGCGGCGAGGGCGCCGAGGAGGTCGCCGGTGGCCGCGAGCCGGCTCGGCAGCAGCGCGGACAGCGTGGTCGCGCCCGGCAGGTAGGGGTAGGTGTCCAGCGTCACGTCGACCCCGTCCGCCACGGCCTCGTCCACGAGAGCCAGCAGCTCGGCGGCGCGCCCGCGGTTGGGGGCGAAGTTCATGGTCGCGTGCGTGAGGTGGACCGCGCACCCGGTGCGGCGGCCGATCTCGATCGCCTCGCGGTACGCGTCCAACGCGGCGCCGCCGTAGCTGCGCGTGTGCGGCGCCCAGTAGCCTCCGCGCTCGGCGACCACGCGGCAGAGCGCCTCCAGCTCGGCCGTGTCGGCGTACATCCCCGGGGTGTAGGTGAGTCCGCTCGACATGCCGAATGCGCCGGCGTCGAGCGCCTGCCCGAGGAGGTCGGCCATCGCGGCGATCTCCGCGGTCGTGGCCGCGCGGTTCTCGTGCCCGACCACCATCATCCGGAGGTTGCCCTGCGGCACGAGCACGGCGGCGTTGGCCACGGTGACGCGGTCGATGGCCGTCAGCAGGTCGTCCATCGACCGCCAGGGCACCTCGTCCGGCAGACCGTTCCACCCGGCGATCTGCGCGGGGATGACGGCGGCGGTGGCCTCGTCCAGCGGTGCGTACCCCAGACCGTCCTGGCCGAGCACCTCGGTGGTCACGCCCTGGCGGATCTTGGCGTCGTGCGCCGCGCCGTCGAGCACCGCGAGATCGCTGTGCGCGTGCATGTCGATGAACCCGGGGGCCAGCACGAGGTCGGACGCGTCCACCTCGATCGCGCCGTCGGGCACCACGAGACCGTCGGTGTCGCCCTCGCGGCGGATCGCGACGACCCTGGCGCCCTCGACGGCGACGTCCGCGATGTACCGCGCGGCCCCGGTGCCGTCGACGACGGTGGCACGCCGATAGACGCGCACACCGCCTGCCGCCGCCTTCTCGGCGCTCAGAAGCATGTCGCCACCGCATCGATCACGCGCGGGTCGGCGGCGTCGGGGTCGTCGATCACCGCGACGACCCGCCACTTGTCGAACGCGGTGCAGGGGTGCGACAGCCCGAGGCGGACGACCTCGCCCACCGCGACGGTCGCGCCGTCGGCGGGTCGGAGGAAGGCGTGCTGGTCGTTGAGCGCCGTGATCGCCCCGGCGACGGACTGCGGTACGGGGAGATCGATGTCGAACGGCACATCCCGGCGCCCGGCGTCGAGCAGCGCGAGCCCGGGCTCCGGCTGGGACACGACGCGCGCCCACGCGTGCATCGCGGAGCGCAGCGGCGCGGTGTCCGTCGCCGGCCCGAACGGCGACATGCGGGAGTAGAAGCCGTCGTCGTGGATCTGGAAGGCCCCGGAGCGCAGGACGACCTCCGCTTCTCCGGCGGCGGCACCGAGGACCGCGGCGGCGCGGTCGGGGAACGAGCTCCCGCCCGCGCTCAGCACGGGGCGGAGACCATCGGGGTACTGCAGGCGGCGGTGCAGCTCGCCGAGGGTGGCGAGGAAGCCGTCGACCGCCGCCACCGAGGCCGCGGACCGGTCGGGGCCGAACGGCCCCTCATAGCCGGTCACCCCGGCGAGGCGGAGACCGGGAGCGGCCGTGATCGCCGCGGCGATGCTCTCGCCTTCCGCGACGGTCCGCGCCCCCGTGCGCCCCTGGGCGCCGCCGAGCTCCACGAGGACGTCCAGCGGACGCGGGGCGTCGGCGAGCGCCTCGGCGAGGATCGCGACACCGGCGAGCGAATCGGCCCCGCAGAGGATCCGCAGACCCTCGTCGGCGGCGAGCAGCGCGCCCAGCTCCCTGGCGGCCGCGCCGTCGGTCACGCCGTTGGCGATGAGCACCGTGGGGACGCCCGCGTCCACCGCCACCCGGGCCTGCCACGGCGTCGCGACGGAGAGACCCCAGGCGCCGGCGTCGAGCAGGCGCTGCCACAACGCGGGTGCCATGGTGGTCTTGCCGTGCGGGGCGAGGCGGACGCCCCTCCGCTCGGCCCAGCCGAACACGGTGGCCTCGTTGTGCGCGAGCGCATCGGCGTGCACCGTGAGCACCGGGGTGCGGAGATCGGACAGACGCAGGCCGGCTCCGGCGACCTCCGACAGACGCAGCCCCGCGGCACGCGCCGGGAACCCCTTCGCCCAGGCGCCGAGAACGGGATCCGGAATTTGTAGAGGCATCTAACAAGGCTACTAGGCTGGCGGCATGACCGCGAAGACACGAGTTTCCACCGACGCCGCCCCCGCTCCCGCGCACACCTTCTCGCAGGGCGTCCGCAAGGGCCCGATCGTCCAGGTCTCCGGCCAGGGACCCGTCGACCCGCAGACCAACGAGTACCTCCACCCCGGCGACGTCGCGGCGCAGACCACCCGCACACTCGAGAACGTCAAGGCCATCGTGGAGGCCTCGGGGGCCACCTTCGACGACGTCGTGATGCTGCGCGTCTACCTGACCACGCGCGACGACTTCCCGATCATGAACGAGGCCTACGGCGCGTTCGTGGAGGCCCACACGACCAGCGGCGTCCTGCCGGCCCGCACCACCGTCTTCACCGGGCTCCCCCGCGAGGAGATGCTCGTCGAGATCGACGGCCTCGCCGTCATCGGCTGACCCTCCCACCCCGGACCGGCGGGGAGGCACCCTATCAGGACCGTTGCCTCCCCGTTACCAGCCATCCCGTACCATAGACCACAGGCACGTCGAAACTGCGGGGGGTGTGGTTCGTGACCGATCTGATCTCAGCGCCGGGCGCTGCAACGGGGGCACAGCCCGACGATGCGACACCGACGAGCGTTCTGACGCCGTCCGAGACACCGACCGACACCGTCCCGCCGCAGACCGGCGAGCAGCCCCTGGCCTGGGCCCCCACGGACCCGGCGCCCAAGAAGCGGCACCTCGGCCTGTGGATCGGGCTGGGCGTGGGTGTGCTCGCACTCGGCGCCGGCGCGGCGTCCCTGATCCTGATCGCCCCCGGCACCACCGTCGCGGGCATCCCCGTGGGATGGATGACGCCGGGCGCCGCCGCCGAGGCGATCAGCTCGCACCTCGCGCAGACCGAGGTCACCCTGACCGGCGAAGGCGACGACGTCGTGCTCACCGGCGCCGACCTCGGCGCGACCACGGACGCCACGGCCCTCGCCGATGCGGCATTCGCCGCGCACCCGATGTGGAACCTCGGCGCCTGGATGGGCGACCCGGTGCCCGCCGACATCGTGCTCGACCCGGAGACGGCCACGGCCGCGCTCCGCGACGCCGTGCCCGCCAGCTTCGTCGACCCGGTCGACGCCGGCGTCGTCTTCGATGCCGCCAAGGCCACTTACACCGTCACCGCCTCCGCCCCCGGCACCGGCATCGACGTCGCCGACCTGAACACGGCCTTCGCCGAGGCGGTGGCCGATGGGCGCACGACGTTCGAGTACCCCGGCGGTCCGGCGGAAGCGCTGCCCGCCGTGTCCGATGACGACGCCGCCGCGACGGCCGGCACACTGAACACCATGCTCGCGACCATCGGCTTCTACGTCGGTGAGGAGCGGACCGTCCCGGTCGCCCCCGCCGTCGCCGCGTCCTGGCTGACGGTCGTCGACGACGACGGTCAGCTCCGGATCGAGGCCGACCCGCAGGCGATCCAGGCGACCGTCGACACGCTGCCCGCCGCGGTGGACCGCGCTCCGGTGAACGCCACCAACATCGTCGACTCGGCGGGCACCGTGCTCCGCGCCGAGCAGGAGGGCGCCACCGGCCGCGCCCTCGGCGACACCTCGCAGATCGCCGACCAGTTCGCCACGCAGCTGGCCGCGGGTGACGGCGTCTTCGCGCTCTCGGTCACCGAGACGCCCTTCGAGACGACGAACCTGTACCGCCGCGCCGAGATCAACCTCAGCACGCAGCGGGCGTACCTGTTCGAGAACGACAAGGTCGTGCAGTCCTGGGCGGTGTCCACCGGTCTTCCCGGCACGCCGACCCCGACCGGCAACTTCAAGGTCTTCGCGCACACCGCCATGCAGGACATGGGCTGCTACGAAGGCGCCCCGTACTGCACCGAGGACGTGCCCTGGATCACGTGGTTCGCGCCGAACATCGGCTTCCACGGCACCTACTGGCACAACAACTTCGGCAACCGGATGAGCCACGGCTGCGTGAACCTGCCGATCGACCTCGCCAAGTACGTCTACGACTGGTCCCCCGTGGGCCTCGAGGTCGCCGTCTACAACTGACCCGGAGTTCTGCGTCGGCAGAGGGCAGACAGCAGAAGGGGGCGGATGCCGCAGCATCCGCCCCCTTCCGTCGTCTCAGCGCAGCGCGTCGACGATCGCGTTGAGCGTCGTGGACGGGCGCATGACCGCCTCCACCAGCTTCTCGTCCGGTCGGTAGTAGCCGCCGATCTCCGCGGGCCGGCCCTGCACGGCGTTGAGCTCCGAGACGATGGCCTCTTCGTTCGCGGCGAGCTTCTCGGCGATCGGCGCGAAGGCCGCGGCGAGCTCCGGGTCCTTCGTCTGCGCCGCCAGCTCCTTCGCCCAGTACAGGCCGAGGTAGAAGTGGCTGCCGCGGTTGTCGATCGTGCCGAGCGCACGGCCGGGCGAGCGGTCCTCCTCGAGGAAGGTGCCGGTCGCGGCGTCGAGCGTCTCGGCGAGCACGCGCGCCTTCTCGTTGCCGGTCCGGTCGGCGAAGTGCTCGAGCGAGGCCGCGAGCGCGAAGAACTCGCCCAGCGAGTCCCAGCGCAGATAGTTCTCCTCGACCAGCTGCTGCACGTGCTTCGGCGCGGAGCCGCCGGCGCCCGTCTCGAACAGTCCGCCGCCCGCGAGCAGCGGCACGATCGACAGCATCTTGGCGCTCGTGCCGACCTCGAGGATCGGGAAGAGGTCGGTCAGGTAGTCGCGCAGCACGTTGCCGGTCACCGAGATGGTGTCCAGGCCGTGACGCATGCGGGCGAGCGTGTACCGCGTCGCCTCCTCCGGCGCGAGGATCGTGATCGTCAGGCCCCTGGTGTCGAGCGTGGCGAGGCCCTGGTGCACCTTAGCGATGATCTGGGCGTCGTGCGAGCGGTTGGCGTCGAGCCAGAACACCGCGGGGGCCCCGGTCGCGCGAGCCCGGCCGACCGCGAGCTTCACCCAGTCCATGACCGGGATGTGCTTGGTCTGGGTCGCGCGCCAGATGTCACCCTTGCCGACCTCGTGCTCGATGAGAACCGTGCCCTCGCTGTCGAGCACCTGGACGATGCCGTCCTCGGCGATCTCGAACGTCTTGTCGTGGCTGCCGTACTCCTCGGCCGCCTGCGCCATGAGACCCACGTTCGGGACGGTGCCGATGGTGGCGGGGTCCAGAGGGCCGTTCGCGATGACGTCGTCGATGACCGCCTGGTAGACGCTCGCGTAGGACGAGTCGGGGATGACCGCGATGGTGTCGGCCTCCTCGCCCTCCTTGCCCCAGAGCTTCCCGCCGTTGCGGACGAGGGCGGGCATGGACGCGTCGACGATGACGTCGCTCGGCACGTGGAGGTTGGTGATCCCCTTGTCGGAGTTCACGTACGACAGACGCGGGCCCTCGGCGATGGCCTTGTCGAACGCCGCGGCGATCTCGTCACCGCCGGCGACGTCGGCCAGTCCCGCGAGGATCGAGCCGAGGCCGTCGTTCGCGCTGAGGCCCGCCGCGGCGAGCTGCGTGCCGTACTGGTCGAACACGTCCGCGAAGAACGCCTTCACCACGTGACCGAAGATGATCGGGTCGCTGACCTTCATCATGGTGGCCTTGAGGTGCACCGAGTACAGCACGTCGTCGGCCTTGGCCTCCGCGAGCGTGTCCGCGAGGAACGCGTCGAGCTCCTTGGCGGACAGGAAGGTGGCGTCGATGATCTCGCGCGGAAGGACCTTGAGGCCTTCCTTCAGGACCGTGACGGTGCCGTCCTTCGCCGTGTGCCGGAAGGAGAGGACGTCGTCGTGGGCCGCCACCCAGGAGCGCTCGTTGTGCTTGAAGTCGTCGTGGCCCATCGTCGCGACGCGGGTCTTCGAGCCCTCGGCGAACGCCTTGTTGCGGTGCGGGTGCTTCTTGGCGTAGTTCTTCACCGCGAGCGGCGCGCGGCGGTCGCTGTTGCCCTCGCGCAGGACCGGGTTCACGGCGGAGCCCTTGATGCGGTCGTACCGGGCGCGGATGTCCTTCTCCTCCAGCGAGGAGGGCTCGTCCGGGAAGTCGGGGATGTCGTAGCCCTGCTTCTGCAGTTCGGCGATCGCCGCCTTGAGCTGCGGGATCGACGCCGAGATGTTCGGCAGCTTGATGATGTTGGCCTCGGGCAGGGTGGCGAGCCCGCCCAGCTCGGCGAGGGCGTCGCCGACCTGCTGCTCGGGAGTGAGCTTCTGCGGGAAGGCGGCGAGGATGCGGCCGGCGAGCGAGATGTCGCGCGTCTCGACCTCGATGCCCGCCTGGCCCGTGTAGGCCTGGATGATCGGCAGGAACGAGGCGGTGGCCAGCGCCGGTGCCTCGTCGGTGTAGGTGTAGATGATGGCGTCGTCGGTCACCGGGAGGTTCTCCGTTCACGGGGCGATTTGTCTCGATACCAAGATACCTGAGCGGCTCCCGGTCCGAAGCGGGCGCCCCGGTCGCCGCCGCGCACGGGCCGCGACGTCCGGGAAAAGTCCGGCCCGAGTGATGAATGCGTCGACGGGAGGGGCTAGCCTGGGGGCATGTCCGAACTGCGCATGGTCGAACTCTCCGCCGCGACGATCGTCGCCGTGAACAACCTGTCGCTCAAGCCCGGACAGGAGCAGTTCCTCGCCCCCGTCTCGTACGGCATCGCGGCCACCGTCATCAACCCGCAGACCTCCTGGCAGCGGGTGATCCTGGACCGCAACGAGGTCGTGGGCTTCGTGAGCGCGAACTTCGACGACGAGGCGCCGGAGGAGCACTTCCGCTCCGTGCTGTGGCGCATCAACGTCGACGCGGACGACCAGGGCCGCGGCATCGGCCGCTTCGCCGTCGAGAACCTCATCGACGAAGCGCGCAACCGCGGCGTCGACCACGTCAACGTGATCTACGAAGCCGGGGAGGACGGCCCGGAGGCATTCTTCCGCCGCGTCGGCTTCACCCCGGTCGGGGAGACCGCCTACGGCGAGGTCATCGCCGAGATCCGCGTCCCCTCCTGAGACCGGCGGCGGGGTCTCGAATCCCCTCCCCCATCGAGACTCCGTCGCCCTCGACGCCCGCCGTCTCGACCGGGCTCAGCGTGGTCCGCTGCCGTCCGGCGGCGTGCCCTTGCCGCGACGGCTGTTCCACGCAGCCAACGCCGACGCCGCCGCGCCGGCCGCCCGATCGATGGCCTCGGCGGAACGGTGGAGCATGTCCTGCGCGGCGTCCTGCCAGGCCGGCGTCGGAGGCGCTTCGCCGGTCTGCACCTTCGCCGCGTGCTCGGCGGCCTCGAACGCCCGCTCCAGCTCCGCCACGGCGTCGCGGTACGCCGCGTACTCGGCCGCGGTGATCCGTCCGGTCGTCTGCCGCCGAGCCTCGACCGCGGCGCCGGCGGCACGCAGGTAGGCGGCCGTCTCCGGCCGCTTGACGTCGGTCATCTCCGGGTAGGTGATCTGGAGCGCGGGGTCGGTCTCGTAGCGCATCCACCGGGCGGTGACGGCATCGTGCTCCGCGTACAGACGCTCCAGCGGGCGCGGTGCGGAGCCGGCGGGGATCGCCGCGCGCGCGGCGTTCACCCGCACGCGCCGGGCGCGCACCTCGGCAGCGGCGGCCCGGGCATCGCGTTCGCGCTCCTTGAGCATGCGACGGGCGCCTGACACCTGCTCGGCGCTCGCCCGCTGTGCGGCGCGCTCGGCCGAGACACGGGCGAGATCCGCCCGCGCCACCTTCAGAGCGGTCCGACGGACGACCGCACGCTGCCGTGCCTCACGGAGGTCGTGGCGGGCCGCGTCGTACTCCAGCCGGCGGCCGCTGCGGGTGCGGCTCCGACGGACACCGATGGCGCCCGCGGTCACGCCGGCGGCCGCGGTGGGGGCGAGCCACCACCACTCCGCGACGAGCAGCAAGGGGTCCATCCTTCGATGCTACCGACCGCGGAGGACGCGCGGCGGGACGGACGAGGCCCGGCATCCGTGCGGATGCCGGGCCCCTGCCGGATCGTGGAGGACCGTCAGACGAGCGTCTCCTGCCAGGCCGCGTGCAGCTGCGCGAACTTCCCGGTGCCGCCGATCAGGGCCGCGGGCGTGTCGTCCTCGATGATCCGGCCGTGCTCCATCACGAGCACGCGATCCGCGATCGCGACCGTCGACAGCCGGTGGGCGATGATGATCGCCGTCCGGTCCGCGAGCAGCGTCTGCAGCGCATCCTGGATCAGGCGCTCGGACGGGATGTCCAGCGAGGCGGTCGCCTCGTCGAGGATCAGCACCGCCGGGTCGGCGAGGAAGGCGCGGGCGAACGAGATCAGCTGACGCTGCCCCGCCGAGACGCGACCACCCCGCTTGTTGACGTCCGTGTCGTACCCGTCCGGGAGCGCGGAGATGAACGCGTCGGCGCCGACCGCCCTGGCGGCCTCGCGGACCTCGTCGAGCGTCGCGTCGGGGCGGCCCAGCGCGATGTTGTCGGCGACCGTCCCGCTGAACAGGTAGGCCTCCTGGGTGACCATGACGATCGCCCGGCGGAGGTCCTTCGGGTGCAGCGACCGCAGGTCGACGCCGTCGAGCGTCACGACCCCGGCCGACGGATCGTAGAACCGCGAGATGAGCTTCGCGAGCGTCGACTTGCCCGCCCCCGTCGTCCCGACCAGCGCGATCGTCTGCCCCGCGGGGATGTCGAGCGAGAAGTTCGGCAGGATCGTCTTGTCCTCGTTGTACGCGAACGTGACCTCGTCGAAGCGGATGTGGCCCCGGGACTCCCAGAGGTCCACCGGCTTCTCGGGGTCCGGCACCGTCGGCACCTCTTCCAGGACGCCGGACACCTTCTCCAGCGCCGCGGTGGCGGACTGGTAGGAGTTGAGGAACATCGCGATCTCCTGCATCGGAGCGAAGAAGTTGCGCACGTACAGCACGGCGGACAGCAGCACGCCGACGGTCAGGGCGCCCTCCGAGACCCGGATGCCGCCCCACAGCACGACCACGCCGAGCACGAGCGCCGCGACACCCATGAGCCCGGGCTCGAACGTGCCGAACAGCAGCATCGAGCGACGGTTCACATCCCGGTACTCCCCCGCGACGCCCTGGAACACCTCGTCGTTGCGCGGCTCCTTGCGGAACGCCTTGACCGCGCGGATGCCCGTCATGGTCTCGACGAACTGGACGATCACCTTCGCGCTGATCACCCGGGACTCCCGGTACACGAGCTGCGAGCGCGAGTAGAACCAGCGCATCAGGAAGAACAGCGGGATGCCGCCGATCGCGAGGATGAGCCCGGACTGCCAGTCCCACACGCACAGCGCGATGAAGGTGAAGATGCCGAAGAGCACACCGGAGACCAGCTCGTTGAGTCCGCCGTCGAGCAGCTCCTTGATGGAGTCGAGGTCGCTCGTCTGCCGGGAGATGATCCGGCCCGACGTGTACGACTCGTGGAACTCGAGGCTCAGGCGCTGGGTGTGCAGGAAGATGCGCTTACGCAGGTCCAGCAGCACCGCCTGCGTGAGCTTCGCCGCGATGATGACGTACCAGGCGATGAGCACGGCAGCGAGAGCCCCGGCGAGCAGGTAGATCCCGCCGACGACGAAGGTCGGCATCCAGTCGGCGTGATCCAGCACCGCCGGCAGAGCCCGGTCTAGACCGATGCTGATGAGGATCGGGCCGGCGACCTGCAGCGCCGTCGAGACGACGAGCACCACCGCGGCGAGCGCGATCTGCGGCTTGAGCGGGCGCACGAGCGAGCCGAGCAGCCGCAGCGAGCGGCGGCGGACCGCCCTGCTCTCCTCCGTGGTGAGGCGGGAGCGGTCCTCGTCCTGGGTTCCGGTGAGAGAGCTCATCGCTGCACCTCCTCTCCTGCGAATCGGGGGGCGCCTCCCGGCGCCTCGTCGTCGGCCTCCTCGCGGAGGCCCTCCTGCACGGTCTCGTGGATCTCGGCCTGCTCATCCCGGATGATCGGGATCGCGCCGGTGCGCGCGGCCTCCTCCGCCTCCAGACTCGAGATGACGTGCCGGTAGTGCCGGCTCGTCTTCAGCAGCTCGGCGTGCGTGCCCACCGCGGTGATGCGGCCGTCCTGCAGCAGCGCCACCCGGTCGGCGAGCGCCACGGTGGACGGACGATGGGCGACGATCATCGCCGTGGTGTCGGCGAGGACGCGACGCAGCGCCTCCTCGACGAGCGCTTCGGTGTCGACGTCCAGCGCCGACAGCGGGTCGTCCAGGACGAGGACCTTGGGGTTGGCGGCCACGGCGCGCGCCAGGGCGAGCCGCTGTCGCTGCCCGCCGGACAGGCTCAGGCCCTCCTCGCCGATCACCGTCTCGACGCCCTCGGGGAGGGTGTCGACGAACGACGCCTGCGCGACGTCGAGGGCCTCGCGCAGCACTCGCTCGGCCTCCGGGCTGTGCACGTCGAGGTCCGCACGTCCGAGGAGGACGTTCTCGCGGACCGAGGCGGAGAAGAGGGTGGCGTCCTCGAACGCCATCGCGATGTGCTCCCGCAGCTCCGCGAGCGTCAGGTCGCGCACGTCGACGCCGTCGAGGGTGACCCGCCCGCCCGTCACGTCGTACAGGCGCGTGGGCAGGGTCGTCAGCGTCGTCTTGCCGCTGCCGGTGAGGCCCACGAGTGCCATGGTCTCGCCCGGTCGCAGCACGAGGTCGATCCCGTCGAGGAGGTCGCGCTCGTCCGGGCCCGCGTCCTGATAGCGGAAGTGCGCGTTCTCGAACGCGAGCTCGCCACGCGGGTTCTCGATGCGCACCGGCTGCGCCGGATCGGTGATCGTGTTCGTCTCCGAGAAGATGTCGAACACGCGGTCCGTCGCCGTCCGCGCGTCGAGCATGAACGAGAACAGGAACCCGATCGACTCGATCGGCCACCGGAGCACGACGGCCATCGCGAAGAACGCGAACAGCTGGGCCTCGTCGATGGCCCCCTGCGAGATCAGCCAGATGCCGGACACGAGGCTGAGACCGAACGCGATCTGCGGCATCAGGTCGAGCCAGAACCAGATCGAGGCGATGGCCCCGGCCTTGCTCATCTCGGTCTCGCGCAGCGTCTCGGCCTGACGGCTGAAGCGGCGCAGCGCGTGCGTGCCGCGGCCGAACGCCTTGAGCACGCGGATGCCGTGCACGCTCTCCTCGACGCTGGTCGCGAGGTCGCCGGCCTGATCCTGGCTGCGGCGGGTCAGGGCGCCGTAGCGCTTCTCGAAGAGGTAGCCGCGGATCCACAGCGGGATCGCCGTCACGAGGAAGATCGTGCCCAGCAGCCAGTGCCAGCGGAACAGCAGCACCGAGCCGATGATGATCGTCAGCACGTTCACGACGAGCAGCACGAGACCGAAGGCCAGCCACCGGCGGATCAGCCCGATGTCCTGCATCATGCGGCTCAGCAGCTGTCCCGACTGCCAGCGGTCGTGGAACGCGACCGGCAGCGTCTGCAGGCGCGAGTACAGCTCGGTGCGCATGCGGTACTCGACCTGGGTGGCCGGGAACAGCACGAACTGGCGGCGCAGCCACACCATGAGGGCTTCACCGAGGCCGAGGGCGAAGACGGCGAGCGCGCCCCAGATGATGGCGTCGAGGGCGCCGGAGCGCACCGGCCCGCGGATGATCTGCTCGAGCACGATGGGGATCATCAGCGCGATGAGCGCGGCGACGAGCGCACTGGCGGCACCGCCGGCGAGGCGCCAGATGACCGGCTTCACGAACGGCTTGAGCCGCCACAGCGCGGCGGGTGTGGAGAGGGAGGACGACGGGGACGGATTCTGCGCGGAAGACGAGGAAGACATGTCTCTCAGAGGAGTCGAGGAAGGAAAAAGTGAGAAGGCGGACGCGAGAGCGGGCTCACGGAGCCCGGCGTCCGGTGCAGGAGAAGGCGCGCGGGCTCTACGAGAGCGCGGCCGCCGGGGTCGAGCCGAGGGTGGCGATCCGCGCGGTGGCGATCGTGGTCATGGTGTCCTCCTCAAGGGCTCGGCGAGGTCGTCCGGTTGGCGCGACAGCCCATCAGCCTATTCCTGTGAACCAGCTGAGCGCAAGAGGCATTCCCCGCGGGGTTCAGCGCGCGGCGCGCTCCCGCGCCAGGAGGCTCTCCTTCACGGGCAACCCCCAGGCGAAGCCGCCGAGGGAGCCGTCGGTGCGCAGCACGCGATGGCACGGGACGAACAGGGCCGGAGCGTTGCGGGCACAGATCGACGCGGCTGCCCGCACCGCCTGCGGATTGCCGAGTTGCGCCGCGAAGCTCGTGTACGTCAGCGGCTCTCCGGGGGCGATGCCGCGGAGCGCCGCCCAACCGGCGAGCTGCAGGGCCGTGCCCGTCTGCGCGACCGCGACCGCGTCGATCGCGGTGACGTCGCCCGCGTAGTACGCACGGACGGCCCCCGCCGCGTCGGTCTCCACCTCGCGCACGGTCTCCGGTCGTGTGCGGGCGGGCAGCCGGACGAGGATCGCCTCGACGTCGTCGGTCCACCCGGACGCGAGCACGCGCTGGCGCTCGTCGGCCAGGATCGTGAAGGGACCGTCGGCGGTGTCGAGGGTCTGGATGAGAGCGGTCATGAGGTCTCCTCGGTGTCGGGCGCGGGGCCACGGGCGGGGCGGACGGCGGATCTGCTCCGCGGTCCGGCGGGACGGACGGGGGCCGCACGCCACAGGTGCGCGCTGAGGTAGCTGCGCCACGGCGCGGTGCGCTCCGCCCACGCGGTCAGGCTCTTCGGGTCGGACGGGAGTCCGGCCGCCGCCGCACCGGCGCGCAGGGCGACGTCGCCGGGCAGCAGCACGTCCGGATCACCGAGCACCCGCATCCGCACGTAGTCGGCCGTCCAGGGGCCGATTCCGGGCATCGCGAGGAGAGCGGCCCGCTGCGTGGGGCCGTCGTCACCGACGCTGAGGGTCAGGCTCCCGTCGGCGAGCGCGGCGGCGGCTCCGGTGACGGCGCGGATCCGGGCGGCGGGCCCGCGCAGCACCTCCGCGCCGTGGGTCGCGATGGCCGTCATGGTCGGGAACAGCAGGCCGTCCGGTGTGCGCTCCCCCAGCGCGGCGGTGAGCGCGGTGAGCGCGGTGCGGGCCGCGACGACCGTGATCTGCTGCCCGATCATCGCGCGGATCAGCATCTCGTGCGGATCGGCGGCGCCCGGCACGCGGATGCCGGGGGTCCGCGTGACGAGCGGCGCGAGGGGCGAGTGCGCCGCCAGCGCCTCCTCGATCGCGAGCGGGTCGGCGTCCAGGTCGAAGATGCGCCGCGCGGTCGCCACGAGCGGCGCGAGATCGCCGAGCTGCGCCACCCGCGCGCGCAGGCGCAACCGCGCCGTCTCATCCTGCCGCACCTCGAACCACGCCGGACCACCGGGCATCCGGAGATGACGGGAGAAGGAGGTCGGCGTGGTCTCCTCGACGCCGGTCACCGCACGGGCGGCCATCCAGGCGAAGACGCCGGCCGCGTCCAGGGGCCCCCGGTACGGCAGGATGAGGTCGATCGCGCCCGGCACCGCCGCCGTCGCCGTCCGGCGGCGGGCACGCAGCTCCCCCGGGGTGAGGGCGAACACCTCGCGGATCGTGTCGTTGCACTGCCGGATGCTGTGGAAGCCGGCCGCGAAGGCGACATCCGCGATGGGCATGTCCGTGCCCACGAGGAGCATGCGGGCGGTGTGGGCGCGGTGCGCCCTGGCCAGCGCGAGCGGGCCGGCGCCGAGCTCGGTCGTCAGCAGCCGGGTGAGGTGACGGCTGGAGTAGCCGAGCCGCGCGGCGAGCCCCGGGACACCCTCCCGCTCGACCACCCCCGACGAGATCAGGCGCATGGCCCGCGCGGCGGTGTCCCCGCGGACGTCCCACGCGGGAGACCCCGGGGCGGCCTCGGGGAGGCAGCGCTTGCACGCACGATACCCGGCCTCATGGGCGGCGGCGCTCGTCGGAAAGAAGGTGACGTTCTGCGGTTTCGGCGTGCGCGCAGGACAGCTCGGGCGGCAGTAGATGCCGGTCGAGCGCACGGCCGTGACGAACTGCCCGTCGAAGCGGGTGTCCCGGGCGCTGATCGCCCGGTAGCGCTCGTCGAAGGAGTGGCTCATGTCCTCCACCCTCTCACCCCCACGGGCGTCCGGCTGGCGGAAATCGGACATCGCGGTGATGCGCGGAAACCCCGCCCACGCGCCGAGACCCCGGCGTGCACACGTGCGCACGCCGGGGTCTCGGCGGAAGAGCGGGGTCTCGGCTCAGTGGAAGAAGTGACGCTCCCCGGTGAAGAACATCGTGACGCCGGCCTTGCGCGCGGCATCCACGACCTCTTCGTCACGGACGGAGCCGCCGGGCTGCACGATCGCCGTGACACCGGCGTCGATGAGCACCTGCGCGCCGTCCGCGAACGGGAAGAAGGCGTCGGAGGCCGCGACCGATCCGGCCGCGCGGTCGCCGGCGCGCTCGACCGCGAGGCGGCACGAGTCGACGCGGTTGACCTGGCCCATGCCGACACCGACCGTCGCGTTGTCCTTCGCGAGCACGATCGCGTTCGACTTCACCGCTCGGCACGCCTTCCACGCGAAGATGAGGTTCTCCATCTCCTCGTCACTCGGACGCTCCCCCGAGACGAGCTCCCAGTCCTTCGCGACCGAGACGATGTCGTCCGGGAAGCGGTCGGCGTCCTGGAGCAGCAGACCGCCGGAGACGAGGCGGACGTCCATGCGCTCCTGCTGCCAGTCCTCCGGCAGCTGGAGGAGACGCAGGTTCTTCTTGGCCTTGAAGACCTCCAGCGCCGCCGGCTCGAACGACGGCGCCACGATGACCTCGGTGAAGATGTCCTTAAGGTTCTCGGCCATCTTCAGCGTCACGGTGCCGTTCGCGGCGATCACGCCGCCGTACGCGGACACCGGGTCGCACTCGTGGGCGCGCAGGTGCGCGCTGGCGATCGGGTCGAGGGCGTTCGGCGCCGTGGTCGCGATGCCGCACGGGTTGGCGTGCTTGATGATGGCGACGGCGGGCTTGATCATGTCGTAGGCGGCGCGCAGGGCGGCGTCGGCGTCCACGTAGTTGTTGTACGACATCTCCTTGCCCTGCAGCTGCGTGGCCTGGGCGATGCCGTGTCCGCCGGCGCGGGTGTAGATGGCGCCGCGCTGGTGCGAGTTCTCGCCGTAGCGGAGGGTCGCCAGCCGCTCGGCCTGGATCGTCAGGTGCGCGGGCAGGTCGCCCGGCTCGGTGAGGGTCCCCTCGGCGAACCACTGCGCGACGGCCGTGTCGTAGGCCGCGGTGTGCGCGAACGCCCGGGCGGCCAGCTCGCGCCGCTGTGCGAGGGAGGTGCCGCCGTCGGCGACGGCCGCGACGATCGCGGGGTAGGACTGCGGCGACACGACGATCGCGACGTTCGCGTGGTTCTTCGCGGCCGCGCGCACCATGGCCGGCCCGCCGATGTCGATCTGCTCCACCACGTCGTCTCCGGCCGCCCCGGAGGCGACGGTCTCGACGAACGGATAGAGGTTGACCACGACGAGCTCGAACGGCGCGATGTCGAGGTCGGCCAGCTGGCGCTCGTGGTCCTCCAGGCGCAGGTCGGCCAGCAGGCCGCCGTGCACCTTCGGGTGCAGGGTCTTCACCCGGCCGTCGAGCATCTCGGCGACACCGGTCACGGCGGCGACATCGGTCACCTCGAACCCGGCGTCGCGGATCGTGGACGCGGTCGATCCCGTCGAGACGATCTCGACCCCCGCCTCGGCGAGCGCGGCGGCGAGCACGAGCAGGTCGGTCTTGTCGCTGACCGAGACGAGCGCGCGCCGGATCGGCACGGTGTCGCGATCGCGGTAGAGCGTGGGGTCGTGGCGGGGGCCGGCCATGATGGGCTCCTTCGTGCGGGGCGTCGGGGGGTCAGGGGGCGGAGGTCAGGGTGAGGTCGCCGGTCGCGATGCGCCGGACGACGTCGATGAGGAGCCGGCGCTCGACCGGCTTGATGCGTTCGTGCAGCGTGTGCTCGGTGTCGTCGGCCCGGATCGGCACCCGCTCCTGCGCGAGGATGGGACCGGTGTCGACGCCGTCGTCCACGACGATCACGCTCGCGCCGGTCTCGCGCACCCCGGCGGCGAGGGCGTCGCGGACGCCGTGCGCCCCCGGGAACTCGGGCAGATACGCGGGATGGGTGTTGATGATCCGCGGCGCATAGGCGGCGACGAGCGACGACGGCAGCAGCCGCATGAGGCCGCTGAGCACCACGAGGTCGGGCGTCCAGACGGCGAGCTGACGGCCCAGCTCCTCCCCCCAGGCCTCGCGGCTCTCGTGCTCATGCCACGGCACGGTGAAGCTGGGGATGCCGAACTCCTCGGCGTGGGCCAGCCCGTCGGCTTCGCGGTCCGCCCCGACGACGACGACCCTCGCCGGGAAATCGGGGTGACGAGCGGCCTCGAGGAGGGCGCGAAGGTTCGAGCCGGCGCCCGAGATGAGTACGGCGACCGTGAGCACGCGCCCAGTCTACCGGCGCGCCGGAGGCGCACCGTCCCGTCCGGGGAGTCCGTCCAGCGGCACCGTGCCGTCGGGGGCCGGGACATCCGTGTCGGCCGCGCGGCCGCCGATCGGACCCTCGGAGCCGAGCGCCGACATCTCCGCGATCCAGCGGTCCGTGCGCTCCTCGGCGACCTCGTCGCGGTTCCGGGGGGAGAGCAGCAGGATCGCCGCGCCGACGAGCACCTCCCCACCGAGGGACAGCGCGAACGGCAGGACCGCCGGCCCCACGACCCCCAGCCGGCCCGGGCCCATCGATCCGTTCGCGAGGGCGGCGGCGAGACCGGCGACGCCGGCCGAGACCGCGGCGATCCCGACGGCGATCACGGCGCGCTGCAGGACGCCGAGCGGCGTCCCCTCCCACACGAGCCGCGAACGCACGGCCCACCCGGCGAACGCCCCTGCTGCCACGGGGAGCAGGATGACGATCAGCATCCACATGGACGTGTTCTCGGGCAGCAGACCGAAGGCCGGGATGCCGGGGACGACCCCGAGCTGCGTGCCGGCCGGCGACACCGCGGTCCCCGCCCCGACCGCGAACCCGGGTCCGGCCAGCCACGAGGCCGCCCACACGACCGCCGTCGGCAGGTACGCGAGCTGCCCGAGGGTCATCACCGTGGCACCGAGCGCGTCGACCCGGGCCGCCTGGAACAGGGCGACGACCTCCCCGCCACGGAGGAGGACGGAGACGGCGACGGCGAGTGCGGCCGCGCCGGCCACCCCCACCAGCGTGAACGCGGCCCCGCGCACGATCGCCGCCGGCACCGGGGCCCACTCCTCCCGGGCGTCCAGCACGTCGTGGATCCGGTCGAGGATCCCGCCGTCGCCGTCCTCCCACGCCACCCGCACGGCGCCGCACACGACACCCACGAGGTACACGGCGGTGGGGAGCAGGATCGCGAGCGCCATCGGCACGCGCGCCGCCTCCAGCGCCGAGGTGAGGGCGACGACCGTGGCGATCACGGCGAACACGAGGGTTCCCGCCAGCGAGCCGAGCAGCCAGGCGCCGGAGCGCGCGGCCCGCCCGCCCGAGCGCGCGGCGAACAGGAGGGTGAAGAAGAGGAACGCCAGCGGCGTGATCGACACGACGAAGCGCGCGGCGTCGGCGGGGATCGCCAGGGCGACGAGCAGGGCGTCCGGAATCGTGATCTCCAGGGGGACGCCGTGCCCGAACTCCCAGAGCGTGCCGGTGAGCGGCCAGAGCGCACCCCAGTCGGCGGTGACGCCGAACGCCAGGGTCCACAGGAGCGTCAGCGGCGCCAGCAGCACGACGAGTCCGATCGCCGCCGCGATGGCGGCGTCGAGGGCGGCGAGGAGCGCGACGAGGAGGCGTTGCATAGCGCTTCCGAGACTACGACGAGTTCCCGTCCGCTCCCCGTGGGCGCGCGCGAGGCGGACGACACGATAGCGTTTCTCCGGAGGTTTCCCGATGACTACTGCCCCACCCGCCCCGACGTCCACCGAGCCCACCGGTACCCTGGACCGCTTCTTCGAGATCAGCAAGCGCGGATCGACGATCGGCACCGAGATCCGCGGAGGCCTCGTGACGTTCGTCACGATGGCCTACATCGTGATCCTGAACCCGATCATCCTGTCCGGCAAGCCGGACGTCGCCGGCGACATGCTCGACTTCAACGCCGTCGGGGCCGCGACGGCCCTGACCGCCGGCGTCATGACGATCCTCTTCGGTGTCGTCACCCGCCTGCCGTTCGGCTTCGCCGCCGGCCTCGGCATCAACGCCTTCGTCGCGTTCTCCGTCGTCGGCCAGGTCACCTGGCCCGAGGCGATGGCGCTCGTGATGATCAACGGCGTCGTGATCGTGCTCCTCGCCGCCACCGGGCTGCGCAAGGCGATCTTCGACGCGGTGCCCTTCCAGCTGAAGATCGCGATCACGGTCGGCATCGGCCTCTTCATCGCGTTCATCGGGTTCGTCAACTCCGGCTTCGTCACCGCGACCGGCGCGTCGTCGCCTCCCGTCGGCCTCGGCGTCAACGGCTCGATCGCGACCGTGCCGAGCCTCCTGTTCGTGATCACGCTGCTGCTCACCGGCATCCTCGTCGCGCTGCGGGTCAAGGGCGGGATGCTCATCGGCCTCATCGGCGGCACCGTGCTCGCGGTCGTCGTCGAGGCGATCTGGCACATCGGCGCCCGCGGCGTCGACGATGAGGGCAATGTCGTCAACCCCGGCGGCTGGGGCCTGACCGTCCCGGCGCTGAACGGCTCCCCCGTCAGCGTTCCCGACCTCAGCCTCATCGGCGCCGTCGACTTCTCGTTCGACCTCGGCAAGGTCAGCCTCGTCGCGCTCGTGATGATCGTCTTCACGCTCCTCTTCACGAACTTCTTCGACGCCATGGGCACCATGACGGGCCTGGCGAAGGAGGCGAACCTCGCCGACGACAACGGCGACTTCCCGCGCATCAAGTCGGCGCTCGTGGTCGAGGGTGTCGGAGCCATCGCGGGTGGTGCCACCTCGTCGTCCTCCAGCACGGTCTTCATCGAGTCCGGCGCCGGCATCGGAGAGGGAGCCCGCACCGGACTCGCGAACGTCGTGACCGGCATCGTGTTCCTCGTCGCGATGTTCCTCACGCCGCTGACCTCGATCGTCCCGACCGAGATCGCCGCCGCGGCGCTGATCATCGTCGGCGCGATGATGATGGCGCAGATCCGGCACATCGACTTCGGCGACTTCCGCGTGCTGCTGCCGGTGTTCCTCACGGTGTCGGTCATGCCGCTGACGTACTCGATCGCCAACGGCATCGGGGCGGGCTTCGTGAGCTGGGTGCTCATCCACGCCTTCTCCGGCAAGGCCAAGACGATCAGCCCGCTGCTGTGGGTGGTCGGCGCCGGCTTCCTCATCTTCTTCGCCCGCGGTCCCATCGAGGCCCTCTTCGGCGTCGGGATCTGACCCGTTCGAATCACGCAGACGGCCCCATTCCGCCTCGGAATGGGGCCGTTTGCGTGATTCGAGTGAGTGGCATGACGAAGGCCCCGGGGTGGAGCCCGGGGCCTTCGTCATTCAGCGTAGCTCAGATCAGAGCGACTCGACGATCTCGCGCATGAGAGCGGCGGTCTCGGACGGCGTCTTGCCGACCTTGACGCCGGCGGCCTCGAGGGCCTCCTTCTTCGCCTGCGCGGTACCGGCCGAGCCGGAGACGATGGCACCGGCGTGACCCATGGTCTTGCCCTCCGGAGCCGTGAAGCCCGCGACGTAGCCGACGACCGGCTTGGTCACGTTCGCCTTGATGTACTCGGCCGCGCGCTCCTCGGCGTCGCCGCCGATCTCGCCGATCATGACGATGGCCTTGGTCTCGGGGTCGGCCTCGAACGCGGCGAGCGCGTCGATGTGCGTGGTGCCGATGACCGGGTCGCCGCCGATGCCGATGGCCGTGGAGAAGCCCAGGTCGCGCAGCTCGAACATCATCTGGTACGTCAGCGTGCCCGACTTCGACACGAGGCCGATCGGGCCCTTGCCGGTGATGTTCGCGGGCGTGATGCCGACGAGCGCCTCACCGGGGGTGATGATGCCGGGGCAGTTCGGACCGATGATGCGGGTCTTGTTGCCCTTGCTCTGCGCGTACGCCCAGGCCTCGGCCGAGTCGCCGACGGGCACGCCCTCGGTGATGACGACCAGCAGCGGGATCTCGGCGTCGATGGCCTCGATCATCGCGTCCTTCGTGAACGCGCCGGGGACGAACGCGATCGACACGTCGGCGCCGGTCTCCTTCATCGCCTCGGCGACCGAGCCGAAGACGGGGAGCTCGACGGCGTTGCCGTCCTTGTCCGTGTGGGAGACCGTGGTGCCGGCCTTGCGGGCGTTCACGCCGCCGACGACCTGGGTGCCGGCCTTGAGCATGAGCGCCGTGTGCTTGGTGCCCTCGCCGCCGGTGATGCCCTGGACGATGACCTTGGAGTCCTTGTTGAGGTAGATCGACATGTTCTGTTCCTTAAATCCTGTCGAAGCGTCAGGCGTTGGCGAGCTCGGCGGCCTTGTCGGCGCCCTCGTCCATCGTGGCGGCCAGGGTCACGAGCGGGTGCGCGTAGTCGGCGAGGATCGCACGACCCTCGTCCACGCGGTTGCCGTCGAGGCGGACGACGAGCGGCTTCGAGGCCGTGTCTCCCAGGGTCTCGAGAGCACCCTTGATGCCGTTGGCGACGGCGTCGCACGCCGTGATGCCACCGAACACGTTGACGAACACGCTCTTGACCTGCGGGTCGCCGAGGATGACGTCGAGGCCGGCGGCCATGACCTCGGCCGACGCGCCGCCGCCGATGTCGAGGAAGTTGGCGGGCTTGACGCCGTTGTGGTTCTCGCCGGCGTAGGCGACGACGTCGAGCGTGGACATGACGAGTCCCGCCCCGTTGCCGATGATGCCGACCTCGCCGTCGAGCTTGACGTAGTTGAGGCCGGACGCCTTGGCCTTGGCCTCGAGCGGGTCGGCGGCGTCCTTGTCCTCGAGCGCCTCGTGCTCGGGGTGGCGGATCTCGGAGGCGTTGTCGTCGAGCGTGACCTTGCCGTCGAGCGCGATGATGTCGCCGTCCTCGGTGCGGACGAGCGGGTTGACCTCGACGAGCGTCGCGTCCTCACCCTTGTAGACGTCGTAGAGCTTCACGAACACGTCGGAGACCTTCTCGACGAGGTCCTCCGGGAAGTTCGCGGCGCGAGCGATCTCGACCGCCTTCTCCTTGTCGATCCCCGTGAGCGGGTTCACCTCGACGCGGGCGAGGGCCTCGGGCTTCTCGACGGCGAGCTGCTCGATCTCCATGCCGCCCTCGACGGAGCACAGGGAGAGGTAGGAGCGGTTGGCGCGGTCGAGCAGCACGGAGAAGTAGAACTCCTCGGCGATGCGGGCCCCCTGCGCGACCATGACGCGCTTGACGACGTGGCCCTTGATGTCGAGCCCGAGGATGGCCTTCGCGGCCTCGTACGCCTCGTCGGGAGTCTTGGCGACCTTGACACCGCCGGCCTTGCCGCGGCCTCCGGTCTTGACCTGGGCCTTGACGACCACGACACCGCCGATCTTCTCGGCAGCCGCCTTCACCTCCTCGGGGGTGTCCGCGACGATGCCGGCGAGGACCGGCACTCCGTACTTCTCGAAAACGTCTCGTGCCTGGTACTCGTACAGATCCACTGTGCTTCCTTCACTGGGCTGCGGTCTGGTGTGGTGATTCTCTCGATGTCGAGACATCGACCAGTCCCCCAGCCTACTACCTCGGTCTGGGCGCTCCCGCGGCCGACGGCGCCTCGGCAGGGCCGGTGCGGAGCGGTCGGAAGGTCCTAGGCTTTGCGTCATGCGAGACTTCTCCGATCCGCGCGACGCCGTGGTCGCCGCCGCGCTCGAACTGTTCCAGACCCAGGGCTTCGACCAGACGTCCGTCGAGCAGATCGCGAAAGCGGCGGGTGTCTCCCGATCGACCTTCTTCCGCCAGTTCGGCGGCAAGGAGGACGTCGTCTTCGCCGATCACGAGGTGCTGCTCGAGCAGCTCCGCGAGTTCCTCGCCGAGGGCCACGACGACCCGTGGGGCGCGGTGTGCGCGGCATCCGAATCCGTGTTCACGCACTTCGCGAACGACCCCGAGCTGGCGCGGCGGCGCTACCAGATCGTGCGCCAGGTGCCGGTGCTCCGCGAGCGCGAGATCATCACCGTCTTCCGGTACGAGCGGCTGTTCGACGAGTACCTCCGCGCCGCGCTGCCGGGGGTGGACCCGCTCGATGCGGTCGGGTTCGCCGCCTTGGTCACCGCGGTGCACAACCACGTGCTGCGCCAACTGCTGCGCGGACGCAAGAAGGTGCCGCTGGCGACCCTCCAGTCCGCACTCGCGGATGCGCGTCGCCGCTACGGCGTGGGCGACGACGCCGCGGCCGGCGCTCCGGACGATGTCGTCGTGGCCGTCTTCCCCCGGTCCATGCCCATCGCCGAGGTGACGCGGAGGCTGCGCTCCGAGCTCGACTGAGCCGCGGCAGGGAGGTCGTGATACCGAGTATCGAGGAGTACGATACCTGGTGTCACGAAGGAGCAGTCATGAGCACCGAAGCCTCCCCCGTCCCCGGCGAGCGCGTCTCGTCCTACGACGTCACCGGTCGGCAGGACAGCGACTACTACGCGGTCTTCGCCGATATCCCCGCCGCCGACCGGGAGGCCTGGGACCGCGCGAAGGCGTACATCGACGAGGTCGCCCCGCAGATGGCCGAGGCGTGGGACCGCGCCGAGTACCCGCTCCAGGCCGCGCGCCGTATGGGTGAGATGGACCTCGTCGTCGACGGCGTGGACCACCCCTCCCTCACCCGGCTCTCCCCGCTCGCGGCGGGCCTGGTGAACATGGAGATCTCCCGCGGCGACGGCTCGCTCGGCACGATCCTCGCCGTGCAGGGCGGCCTCGCCCTCCGGACCCTCGCTCTCTTCGGCTCCCCCGCCCAGCAGGACCGCTGGCTCACCGCGCTCGCCGACGGCTCGGTGCTCGGGTCGTTCGCGCTGACCGAGCCGGACCACGGCTCCGACTCCGTCTCGCTCGAGACCGTGGCCCGCCGCGACGGCGACAGCTGGGTGCTGCGTGGCGCCAAGAAGTGGATCGGCAACGGGGCCTCCGGCGGCATCACGTTCGTCTGGGCGCGGGTGGACGACGAGTCCGCTGCCGAACACGGGGCGGTGCGATGCTTCCTCGTCGAGCAGGACACCCCCGGATACACCGGCACCGTGATCCGCGGGAAGGCCTCCCTCCGCGCGATCCATCAGGCCCACATCCGCCTGGACGACGTGCGGGTGCCGGCAGACGCGGTGCTGCCGGGGACGACGAGCTTCAGGGACGCCTCGACCGTGCTCTACGCCACGCGGTCCGGGGTCGCCTGGTCGGCGCTGGGTCACGCGACGGCCTGCTACGAGGCGGCGCTGGCGTATGCGAAGGAGCGGGTGCAGTTCGGCAAACCGCTCGCGAAGTTCCAGATGGTCCAAGAGCGGCTGACCCACATGCTGGAAGATCTCACGGCGATGCAGCTGTACTGCCGCCGGATGGCCGACCTGGAGCAGGCGGGCGCCCTGCGGCCGACCCAGGCGTCGCTCGCGAAGTTCCACAACACCCGCGCCGCCCGGCGGATCGCCGCGACCGCGCGGGATCTCCTCGGCGGCAACGGCATCCTGCTGGAGAACGGCGTGATGCAGCACATGGCCGACATCGAGGCCATCCACACCTACGAGGGCACGGAGTCGGTCCAGGCACTGCTGCTCGGCCGCGACATCACCGGGATGAGCGCCTTCGCCTAGCCCTTCGAATCGCGCCCTTCGCTGCCTTCGGCGGCCGGATGCAGCGAAGTGCGCGATTCGAAACAGAGAAGGCGATCGCGGTCGTCCCGGGCATCGACGGGGCGGAAGCCGCGGGACGTGTAGAGCCGGATCGCGGCGTCGCGCCAGTCCCAGACCGACAGCTGCACCGCCCCCTCGGCCTCCCGCAGGACGGCGTCGAGCAGCGCGGATCCGACGCCTCGGCCGCGGACCGTCGGATCCGCCCAGAGCCGCTTGATCTCGGTGTACCCGGCATGCGGAAGGGCGATCACCACGCCGACCGGACCCCCGTCGATCTCCGCCACGAGCACCCGCCCTCCGGCGTACGCGGTCGCGGGGTCCCGGACCTCCGGCCGGTACCGCTCGGGGAGTCCGCCCTCGGGCTCCGCCGGGTCACCCAGGATGTCGTGCTTCTCCTGCTCGGTCTGCCGGAGATATGTCGATACGGCCGCACTCACGAAAGCCGCGTCACCCGGCCACTCCGCCTCGCGGACGGTGACGCCGCCGCGTGCGGAAGCGGCGTGCATCAGTCGCAGCCGCAGCCGCCGGCGGGGGTCTTCACCATGAAGCACACGTCACACACGCCGTAGTCGCGCTCGACGGGCTTCGGAGCGGCGGGGGTGCGCGGAGCGGCGGGGGTGCGCGGCGTCGAGGAGCGCTTGGCCTTGACGGGGGCCTGCGGGGCGAACTCGCTCGGGTGCGTGACGTAGAAGTACGGCGCGCGCCCCTCGCTGGGCTGCAGGCGGGGCCGGGTCGAACCGACGGTCACGACCTCGTCCTCCGTGAAGCCGTTCGTGTAGGTGCGCCCGATGTGCAGCGCGGCCCCCTCGCGACGGATCGCCTCGATGTAACGACCGCGGTCGATCAGCGAGGTCACCCCCGCGGACGCGACGATCTCGGTGATGAACGCGTGGTTCACCGGATCGATGCGGTGCGCGCGGAGCGCCTCGGGAAGTGAACGGTACGGACGGGAGGTGCCGGCGGGGGTCGGGCCCTGGACTTCATTCATCCCTTCCAGGATCGCACGGCGCAACCCCCTCCGCCGACCGCGGGCCCGCGTGCGAGACTGGCCGCATGGCACTCGCGACGATCATCGGATCCGGACCGAACGGCCTCGCCGCCGCCGTCTCCCTCGCCCGCGCCGGCTATCGGGTACGGGTGCGGGAGGCTGCGGACACGATCGGCGGCGGCCTGCGCACCCAGGAGGCCACGCTCCCGGGCTTCCGTCACGACGTGTGCTCCGCCGTGCACCCGGCGGCCGTCGCCTCCCCCTTCTTCCGGGCGTTCGGGCTCGACGAGCGGATCGAGTGGATCCGGCCGGAGATCTCGTTCGCCCACCCCCTCGATGACGGCCGCGCCGCCATCGCCTGGCGCGACATCGAGCGCACCGCCGCCGAGCTCGGCATCGACGGCGACGCATGGCTGCGTCGGCTGCGGCCTCTCAGCACCCACATCGACGGCGTCACGGACTTCACCGGCAACCAGCTCCTGCGCGTGCCCCGTGATCCCGTCACCGCCGTGCGCTACGCCGTCCGCATGCTCGATCAGGGCACGCCCCTCGCGCGTGACGCCTTCCGCACGGAGGAAGCGGCCGCGCTCATGGCCGGGGTCGTCGCGCACGCGAACTCCCCGCAGCCCACGCTCGCCGGCGCCGCGGCGGGGCTGCTGCTGGCCGGACTCGCCCACGCCGGCGGCTGGCCCTACCCCCGCGGCGGGTCGCAGATGATCGCGGACGCGCTCGTCGCGGATCTGGAGGCTCACGGCGGCACGATCGAGACCGGTGCCCGCATCACCGACCTCGCCGCTCTGGACTGGGGCGACCCGGACCGCGGTGACGTGCTGCTGCTGAACACCTCTCCCCGGCTCGCGCTCACCCACCCGGACATCCCCGCCTCCTACGCCCGTGCGCTCCGCGGATACCGCTACGGCGCCGCCGCCGCCAAGGTCGACTTCGCACTCGACGGCCCGGTCCCGTGGGCCAACGAGCAGGTGCGGAACGCCCCCACCGTGCACGTGGCCGGAACAAGGGACGAGGTGTGGAACAGCGAGAACACGGTGGCCGTCGGTCGTGTGTCCGAGCGCCCCTACGTCCTGGCCGTCCAGCCGTCGCTCTTCGACCCGACCAGGGCGCCCGACGGCAAGGCCGTGCTCTGGGCGTACATCCACGTCCCGAACGGCTCCGACCTCGACCCGACGGAGCTCATCACCGCACAGGTCGAGCGGTTCGCGCCGGGCTTCCGTGATCGCATCCTCGCCCACCACGCCGTCCCGGCGTCGTCCCGTGAGGCGCTCAACCCGGCCGAGGTCGGCGGCGACATCTCCGGGGGCGTGTTCGACATGCGTCAGGCCCTGCGCCGCCCGGTGCTGTCGCCCACGCCGTGGCGGACCCCGATGCGCGGCGTCTACCTCGCCTCGGCCTCCACTCCGCCCGGCCCCGCGGTGAACGGCATGGCCGGCTGGCACGCCGCGCACACCGTGCTCCGCGACGCCGGCACGCCCGCAGAGCTGGACGATCTCTTCGGCTGACCCGGCTCTTTCCCCCGCTCGCCGCCCGGTCCAGGATGGGGGCATGCGCTACGAGATCCCGGCTCCCATGCTCGCCAAGGCCGTCGCCACCGTCCCCGACCCCGACAAGACGCCGGGTGGCCTGCTGTTCGAGCCGAAGTGGGACGGCTTCCGCGGCCTCATCGCCTGGGACGGTGAGACGGTCGAGATCGGCTCCCGAGGTGCGAAACCCCTCACGCGGTACTTCCCCGAGCTGGTCGACGCGATCCCGCAGCTGCTCCCCGTCCCCTGCCTGCTCGACGGGGAGATCGTCGTCGCGACCGGCCCGCGCGGGGCGCAGCGGCTGGACTGGGAGGCGCTGAGCCAGCGCATCCACCCGGCGGCCTCCCGGGTCGCGAAGCTCGCCGCAGAGACCCCCGCGATGTTCATCGCCTTCGACCTCCTCGCGTCCGGGGAGGACGACCTGCAGAGCGAGTCGTTCGAGACGCGACGCGCCCGTCTGGAGACGCTTCTGGACTCGATCGAGCACCCCCTGCACCTGACGAGGACCACCCGGGATCGCGACGCGGCCCTCCGCTGGCTCGAGGAGTTCGAGGGAGCGGGGCTCGACGGCGTCGTGGCGAAGCCGCTGGCGCAGCCGTATGCCCCGGGGAAGCGCACCCTGTTCAAGGTCAAGCACGCCCGGACCGCCGACGTCGTCGCCCTCGGCTACCGCATCCACAAGTCCGGCTCCGGGGTCGGATCGCTGCTCGTGGGGCTCTACGACACGGACGGGACCCTCCGCCAGGTCGGGGGCGTGGCGGCGTGGAGCGACGCGAAGCGGAAGCAGCTCGTGCAGGAGCTCGCGCCGCTGGTCGAGCGCGACGAGGACGGCGCAGCCGTGACCGGCGAGGGTGAGCGATCGCGGTTCAGCGGGTCGAAGGACGTCTCGTTCGTGCGGCTGCGCCCCGAGCGGGTGCTGGAGGTGCGGTACGACCAGCTGGAGGGCGCCCGCTTCCGCCACACGGTGCAGTTCGAGCGGTGGCGTCCGGACCGCGACGCCCGCTCCTGCACCTACGACCAGCTCGACACCGTCGCCGGCTACGACCTCGCCGACGTCCTGAGCTGAGCGCTCTCAGTCGTCGACGGGGTTGCCGTCGGCGTCCCAGTTCGCGGCGTTCTTCTTGCTGGGCTGGACCCGCGGGGGCTCGCCCGGCATCTTCGGGAACTCCGGCGGGAAGGGCAGCTCTCCGAGGCCGTCCGCCGTGTCGCGCTCCCACCACTCCAGGAGCGTGTCGATGCGCCCGGGCTTCGCCTGCATGTCAGCCCACGGGTCGCCGACCTCTTCGAGGCGCTGCGGGACGCTCCGCACGGTGAAGACACGCGGGTCGAGGTCGTCGAGCTCCTCCCAGTGCACGGGAGTCGCGACGGTCGCCCCCGGAAGGGCACGCGGACTGTAGGCGCCGGCCATCGTGCGGTCGCGGTTCGCCTGGTTGAAGTCCACGAAGAGGCGCTCGCCGCGCTCCTCCTTCCACCAGTTCGTCGTCACCCGGTCCGGCATCCGCCGTTCCAGCTCCCGGCCGGCGGCGATCACCGCGTGCCGCACGTCGAGGAACTCGTGGGTCGGCTCGATCGGCGCGAACACATGCAGGCCCCGGTTGCCGCTCGTCTTGGCGAAGGCCTCCAGGCCCGCCTCGCGCAGCACCTCACGCAGGGCGTGCGCCGCGGGCACGGCCTCGGCGAAGCCCGTGCCCGGCTGCGGGTCCAGGTCGATGCGCAGTTCCACGGGATTGTCGGAGTCGGTCGCGAGAGAGGCCCAGGGGTGGAAGACGATCGTGTTCATCTGCACCGCCCACACGATCGCACTCGTGCGGTTCAACACGATCTGCGGATGCCGCCGGCCGCTGTTGTAGGTGACGGTGACCGCATCGACGAAGTCCGGGGTGCCCTTCGGCGGGTTCTTCGAGAAGAAGCCCTCCGGGCGCGGTCCGCCGGCTGTTCCCACGCCGTCGCGGAAGCGTTCCAGGGACACGGGGCGGTTGCCGTTCGCCGACAGGAACGGTCCGGAGACCAACTGCACATACTCCGCGAGCTCGGCCTTGGTGATGCCGAGGTCGGGCCACACCACCCGGTTCGGGCTGGAGAGCGCGACCTCGCGCTCTCCGTCGGTGTCGGCGACGGTCAGGGTCACGCGTTCGGAGGCCATGCTCCGACCCTAGGGCGCGTCCCCGGCGCGGGGAACCCCCGCCGCCCGGGGTTGCGCGGGCCGTCAGTCGTCGATCTGCACCGCACGCACGAGCACCGGGCCCAGCGCCTCGCGCTCGACCACCATCGACGGACCGGCGGAGTCGATGATGACGCCCGCCATCTCCGCGTGGCTGGACAGGACCTTGGCGAGCTGCTCGGGCTCGAACGGGAGGGGACGGTCGCCGCGCCCGAGCGCGATGACCTCCAGCGGGTGGGTGAAGAGCTGGAGGAAACGACGTCCGTCCGCGGTCTGCGCCTCGGCGATGCCGACCTGCCCGGAGCCGGACCCGTCGTTCACCGCCACCCACATCCGGGTCGTGGCGAGGGCACGCCCCACCTTGGCCGGGGAGTCCTGTTCCCGCGGCGCCGCGAGCAGCGACTTCACGGTCATGTCGGCGTCGGCCTGCTCCAGGGTCTTCTGCAGGAGCTCGGTCGGGAACACCACCCGGTGCGGCGCGGACGCGTTGTCGATGATGAGGCCGGCGAAGTCGCCCGAGACGACCTGCTGCATGACCGACGTGGCCGGCTGGGCGACCGCCGACGTCGCGGACGGATCGGCCTCGAGCTGGACGGAGTCGCGGACGGCGGCCGCCGAGCTGAAGGCGAGCATGAACTGCCGCTCCCCGTCGCGGACGACGGCGACGGCCAGGGGCTTGCCCTCGCTGATCTGCGCGCGGGCATCGCCGTTCACCCGGATGTAGAGGTGCCCCTGGAGGGCCTGACGCAGCACACCGAGGAGCTGCTCGTTGCTGGCGCCCGCCTCGATCTGGCTCAAGGCCTCGCGCAGGAGCACGTTGTCCTTCATGCCGGGGACGGTCTCGGTCTGCTCCGGCGGGAGGGCGGGAGCGAGCGGGAGCTTGCGCTCGGCAGCCGGCGTCGCGGACTCCGCGGCGGGGCGCGGCGGCGTCGGCGCCGCCGCGGGCGCCGGAGCTGTCGCGGCCTCCGGATCAGGAAGGGAGACCTCGGGTCCGGCCTCGGCGCCGACACCGCGGAACGCCTGGACGGAGATGCCGACGGCGGGCGATGCCTGGACCGTGGGAGCCTCCGCCTCCTCGGTCGCCGTGCTCGCGCCCTCCTCGGTCTCGGCGGGCGGAGCGGCGGAGGGGGTGGGAGCGACGGCGTCGTCGCCGGACTTCTTGCGGCGGGAGAAGAGGGCCATGAGAGCCAGCCTAACCGTCTCGCCCAGAGCGCCTCACCGAGCGTCAGAGCTTCTGGATCGGTGCGACCTTGATGAGCAGCTTCTTCTGCCCCGCCGTGTCGAAGCGGACGTGCGCGATGCGCTTCGCGCCCTCGCCGGTGACGGCGTCGACCCGCCCCTCACCGAAGTCATCGTGGCGGATGCGGTCCCCCGCGGCGAGTTCGAGGTCACCGTTGTCGCGCATCTTGGCGGTCACGCGGTTGGGGATCTTGTCCATCGCCGTCGACAGCGGCCGGAGCGATTCGCGAGGCAGCGCCTTGACGCCGAACCGGTCTCCGGAGCCGCCGGACCGGCGGGCGTTGAGCGCGCGGGACTGCATGCCGCCGCGCGAGTTCACATCGCCGGGCGACTGGCGCCAGTCGATGAGGGAGGCGGGGATCTCCTGCAGGAACCGACTGGGCATCGCCACCGTCACCTCGCCGAACTGCGCACGGGTCATGGCCAGAGACAGGTGCAGACGCTTGCGGGCCCGGGTGATGCCCACGTAGAAGAGCCGTCGCTCCTCCTGCGGCCCGCCGGGCTCGCCCGCCGAGATGCGGTGCGGGATGAGGTCTTCCTCCACACCCGTCACGAAGACCGCGTCGTACTCGAGGCCCTTGGCCGTGTGCATGGTCATGAGCGAGACGGATCCGGACTCGTCGTCGAGGTCGTCCGCGTCGGAGACCAGCGCGACCTCGGTGAGGAAGTCGGTGATCGTGCCCTCGGGGTTGTTGCGCGCGAAGTCGCGCGTCACGGCCACGAACTCGTCGAGGTTCTCCACGCGGGCCTCGTCCTGCGGGTCGCGGCTGGCGCGCAGCGCGTCGAGGTAGCCGCTCTTGGACAGCAGCACGCTGAGCCCGTCCGCCACCGAGGTCGGCGGGGGCACCTCCCCCGTCGGCGGCAGCATGATCGCCGTCGCCTCGGCGAGCACCGCGTCGAGCTGGGCGATGGCGGCCTGGATCTTCGGACCGACGCCGAGCTGGCCGGGAAGCGACAGGGCATCACGGAAGGTGATGCCGTGCTCCTCGGCGAAGCGGGCGATGGCGGTCTCGGTCACGTCGCCGATGCCGCGCCGGGGCTTGTTGAGGATGCGGCGGACCGCCATCTCGTCGGCGGGGTTGGCGACCGCCACGAGGTAGGCGAGCGCGTCCTTGATCTCGGCCCGCTCGTAGAACTTGGTGCCGCCCATGATCTTGTATGGCACGGCCGAGCGGATGAAGATCTCCTCCAGCGCACGGGACTGCGAGTTGGTGCGATAGAAGACGGCCATCTCCGAGTACGGTACGCCCTTGCGGTGCAGCGCCTCGATCTCGTCGGCGACGAACTGGGCCTCGTCGTGCTGCGAGTAGCCGGTGAAGCCGATGATCTTGTCGCCCTCGCCGCGATCGCTCCAGAGCTTCTTGTCCTTGCGGTCGAAGTTGTTGCCGATGACCGCGTTCGCCGCGGAGAGGATGTTCTGCGTCGACCGGTAGTTCTGCTCGAGGAGCACCACCTTCGCCCCGGGGAAGTCGCGCTCGAACTCGCTGATGTTGCGGATGTCCGCACCGCGGAACGCGTAGATCGACTGATCGGAGTCGCCGACCACGGTCAGCGACGCCCCGGCCTCGCCCGCGCCGGGGGCCGGCTCGGGATCGGGCTCGAAGATCATCATGCCGTTCGAGGCATAGGGCTCCGGCGTGGCACCGACACCGGACACCGGCCGGGTGAGCTCGTGGATGAGCGCGTACTGCGCGTGGTTGGTGTCCTGGTACTCGTCGACGAGGATGTGCCGGAACCGGCGGCGGTACGTGTCGGCGACCTGCGGGAACGCCCGGAACAGGTAGACCGTCTGCCCGATGAGGTCGTCGAAGTCGAAGGCGTTGGCCTTCTGGAGCTGCCGCTGGTAGTCGGCGAAGACGTCCACGAAGACGCGCTCGGCCGGGTCGCTCATGTTGGCCTGACGCGCGTAGGCCTCGGCGTCGGAGAGCTCGTTCTTGAGCTTGGAGATGCGCCCCTGCACCGCCGCCGGCGTGAGGCCGTAGGCGTCGGCCTCGTGCTCTTTGACGAGCCTCTTGAGCAGCGCGCGGGAGTCGCCGGAGTCGTAGATGGTGAAGTTCTTCGTGAACCCGAACTGCTGCGCCTCACGACGCAGGATGCGCACGCATGCGGAGTGGAACGTCGAGATCCACATGCCGCGCGCGGCGTCGCCGATGAGACCTTCGACGCGCTCGCGCATCTCACCGGCCGCCTTGTTGGTGAAGGTGATGGCGAGGATCTGACTCGGCCACGCCTCCCGGCTGCGCAGCAGCGAGGCGATGCGGCGCGTGAGCACGCTCGTCTTGCCCGATCCGGCGCCGGCGACGATGAGCAGCGCGGGGCCGCGGTAGGTGACGGCCTCGAGCTGCTGGGGGTTGAGGCCGGCGAGGAGGTCGTCCTGCGCGGGGGCGCCGGAGGACTGCGGGCCGACGGAACCGGGGACGATGAGAGGGGCTTCGGTCATGACCTCTCGAGTCTAGGCGGCGGCACCGACATCGCGGTCCCCGGCTCCGGGGGCGGGCCCTCCCGCCCCGTCAGGCGATGCGTGTGCCGGGAGGCAGCTGCCGCGCCGGCGTCCGCGTGCGGGCCCAGGCCCCGGCGAACAGCGACCCGGCCAGCACCACCTGCACTCCGAGACCCACGAACCAGCTCGGCACGGTCTCATCGATCACCTGCTCGGCCGTCCGCGACGTGCTGTCCGGATCACAGTCGTCCCAGCGCTGCTCCAGCGGGGAGAGCTGTGCGCTGCGGACGCCGAACTTGATCTGCCCGTACAGATCCAGCGGGTACCCCGCGTCGCTGAACTCGGTGGGGGTCGCGTCGGCGAGCACGACGAACGGGTTGGCGGCGAGCGCCCACCACACGAGGTCGAACCGCGGAGCCTGGTAGGTGTAGGAGTCCCAGCTCTCGCAGTCCACGTTGCCGTTGCTGTCGTAGGGTCGGCTGTAGGTCGTGGCCTCGCTGCGCACGGCCATGCCGCCCAGTGCGAAGACGATGAGCGTCCCGATGACGAGCGCCGAGACCACGAGGTAGGTCGTCGCGACGGAGAAGAGCGGCCGGGCGATGAGGCCGCTCAGTCCCACACCGATGGCGGCGACGATCACGATCTCCGCGGCGAGGATCAGCAGCGCCACGAACAGCGCACCCGGGGCGGTCCCGCCGCCCAGCAGCGACACCGCCAGGAACGGGAGGGCCACGAGGAGGAAGGCGCCGCCCGTCGCGATCGCGGCGAGCAGCTTGCCGAGCATGATGTCGCCGGTCGACGCCGCCGTGACCTGGATCGGTGCGAGCGTCGCGGCCTCGCGGTCGCCGTTGATCGCGTTTCCGCTGAGGGTGGGCGAGACGAGGACGACGAGCAGCAGGACGATGTTGAGGACGATGGAGGAGACGCCGGCACCGACCGCGTCGCCCCAGGAGTACACGGCGAAGGACAGGCCGGTGGCCCCGAGGAGCACCAGGGCGAAGACGCCGAGGAGCACGTACCAGCCGACGCTCCGCAGCCGCTGCGTCAGTTCGAGGCGCGCGATGACGCTGATGTTCGCGAGGCTCATGCGCCCGCCTCCGTTCCGTGGGATGCCGCAGGCGGCGGTGTCGTCGGGTCGGGCGCCGCCGGGTGCCGCAGCGCGAGGAACGTGTGCTCCAGGTCGCTCTGCGCGGGGGCGAACTCCGCCACCGGAAGGCCGGCCTCCACGAGGTGACGCAGCGACTGCGCGGCGGCGTCCTCCCCCGCGAAGCCGACGAGGACGGCACCGCGATCCACGGCGAGGGCCTCGGGGGCGAGCCCGAGCGCGGAGGCGACCTGCCAGGTGTCCGCATTCAGGCGCTCCGGGGTGGCGCCGGCGAGCCGCACCCGCCAGGCCCGGATGGTGCTCTGTGCCGGCGCGGCGTCCACGACGGATCCGCCGACGAGGAACACGGCGTCGTCGACGACCTCCTCGAGCTCGGACAGCACGTGACTGGAGATCAGGACGGTGCGTCCCTCGGCCGCGAAGCGTCGCAGCAGCACCCGCAGCTGTACGCGGGCCTCGGGGTCGAGACCCGATGCCGGCTCGTCGAGCAGCAGGACCTGCGGGTCGTGGACGAGCGCCCGGGCGAGGCCGAGCTTCTGCTTCTGGCCGCGTGAGAGCACCTTCGCCGCGGAGTCCGCGAGCTCGCCGAGGCCGACGAGGCCGAGGAGGTGCTGCGCGCGCCGCTCCGCGTCCGGCCGCGCGATCCCGTAGAGCCGTGCCGTGGTGACGATCGTCTCGCGTGCCGTGAGCGATGGCCAGGCGCCGAGCGCGTCGGGCATCCACCCCAGCACCCTCCGGGCGGCGAGCGGATCGGCCTCGGGGTCGACGCCGCCGATCCGGATCGTGCCGCTGTCGGGAGCGAGCAGGCTGGCGAGCATGAGCAGCAGGGTCGTCTTGCCCGCCCCGTTCGGACCGACGAGGCCCGTCACCCTCCCCGCCTCGGCGCGCAGGGTGGCCCCTCGCACGGCCTGCACGTCCCCGAACGCTCTGCTGACGTCGTCCACCACTATTCCGGTCATGCGGTCAGTCTGGCATCGCGCGGCATCGGCACCGGGGACCTCGGGGCTGATCCCCAGCCGCGCCGCCCCACGGGTGACACAATCGCTGTATGCGCACGATCCTCAACATCATCTGGGTCATCCTCGCGGGCTGGGCGCTCTTCCTCGGCTACGTCCTGGCCGGCATCCTGCTGTGCATCCCGATCATCACGATCCCGTGGGCGATCGCCTCGTTCCGCATCGCCGCCTACGCCATCTGGCCGTTCGGCCGCGAGGTCGTCAGCAAGCCGACGGCCGGCGTCGGGTCGTTCCTCGGCAACGTGCTCTGGGTCATCCTCGCCGGATGGTGGCTCGCCCTCGGTCACATCGTGTCGGGCCTGGCGCTGTGCATCACGATCATCGGCATCCCGATGGGCATCGCCGACTTCAAGATGGTGCCGGTCTCGCTCATGCCCCTCGGCAAGGAGATCGTCTCCACTCGTCAGGGCGCGTTCGATCGCACGCTCTGATCGCGCCGGTTCAGCCCCGGAAGAACGCGATGCCGAGGTCGGGGTGGTCGACGAACACGCCGTCCACGCCCTGCCGGGCGATCACGTCCCATTCCCCTGCGTAGTCGCCGAACGCGCGCTTGCCTCCCGGCCGGCGGAACGGCGCGGCGAGGAACGCGTTCTCGGGACGGCACGTCCAGGTGAAGACGGTCAGGCCCCGGGCATGCGCATCGGCGACCAGGGTCGTCCCCGGCACGAGCAGCATCTTCTTGTCGACGCTGATCCCCTCGACCTGCCCGACCAGGCGGTCGAGGTTGGCGGGGGCCACCGTCTCCGGATAGCTCAGCGCTTCCGACCCCTCGGCGACGAGGAGGTCGTACGGGTGCCCCGCCGCCTCGATGAGGTACACGAAGCTCGCGACGATGCCCTCGGCACGGAGCCGCCCGAGCACGGTCGACTCGAAGCTCTCCACGATCAGCGGCAGCTCCCCCTCAGCCCACCGGGCGTCCCGCAGCTCCTGCGCGATGAGGGGCGCGAGGTCGAGCCCGATGCGCGCGAAGTGCGTGGCGTGCTTGACCTCGAGGACGACGCCGATGTCCCGGCCCTGCGCGACCGCGGCCGCGCGCACGAGGTCGAGGACGTCGCGCAGCCGCAGCATCGGCTCGGTGCCGTCGAACGACGCGCTGGACGCCCGCAGCTTCGGCAGCCGCTCCCGACACCGCAGCGTGGACAGCTCCGCCCAGGTGAAGTCCTCCGTGAACCAGCCGGTCAGTGCCGCGCCGTCGACCTGCCGGGTCGTCCGGCGATCAGCGAACTCCGGTCGATCGGCGACGTCCGTGGTGCCGGAGATCTCGTTCTCGTGCCGCACGACCAGGACGCCGTCCTTGGTGGCGACCACATCCGGCTCGACGGCGTCGACCCCCATCGCGAGAGCGAGCTCGTACGACGAACGGGTGTGCTCCGGGCGGTACCCGGGAGCGCCGCGATGCCCGATGACGAGCGGGGATTTGCTGGGCACGCTCACAGCGTAAGGCACCCCGGGAGTGTCGCCACGCGGGTATCGTGGAGGAAAGCGACCTACGACCCCCCTTTTGGAGTGAGGCCCACCGATGAGCAACTTCGCTTTCAACAATCCTGCTTTCCAGCAGCAGGACCCGCGCAACGTCGCGACGTACCCGGGTGCGCCCCAGGCTGCTCAGGGTGCCCAGGCCGCGTCGTTCCAGCACGGTGCGATGGATGCCGCCGCCAACGCGCAGCTCGAGGGCATGTACGCCGCCCCGGCCGCCGGCGCCATCGAGACCGATCGGATGTCCGTCGAGGACACGGTGTGGAAGACCGCCGGCCTGTTCGGCATCCTCCTCGTCACCGCCGCCGTCGGCTGGGTGCTGACGCTCGGGGGCCTCGACGTGCCCCGCTACGACCCCTACAACCCGGCCGCCGTCAACGTGCTGCCGTGGGCACTCGGCGCGCTCGGCGGCTTCGTGCTCGCGATGGTCATCACCTTCACGTCGCGCAAGAAGGTCCGCCCCGCGCTGATCTTCGCCTACGCGGCCTTCGAGGGACTCTTCATCGGCGGTATCTCGGCGTTCTTCGAGGTCCGCTGGCCCGGCATCGTCTTCCAGGCGACGCTCGCGACGATCTCGGTCGTCGGCGTGACCCTCGCCCTCTTCGCGAGCGGCAAGATCCGCGCCTCGAAGAAGGCGACCAAGATCTTCATGATCGCGATGATCGGCTACCTGGTCTTCTCGCTCCTGAACCTCGTCCTCATGTGGACCGGGATCAACACCAACGCGTTCGGTCTCTTCAGCGCCGAGATCATGGGCATCCCGCTCGGTCTCATCATCGGCGTCCTCGTCGTGATCATGGCGGCCTACTCTCTGGTGCTCGACTTCGACCAGATCCAGCAGGGCGTCCGCAACGGCGCTCCGCGCAAGTACGGCTGGCTCGGCGCCTTCGGCATCATGGTCACCGTCGTCTGGCTGTACGTCGAGATCCTCCGGATCATCGCGATCGCCCGCGGCAACAACTGACGCGACAGCGCGCACACGAGGCCCGTCTCCCTTCGGAGGCGGGCCTCTTGCCATATCCGGGAGGGAGCGCGCAAGGGGTTGGCACGCGATCCGGCGAGCGGGCACAGTGGGTGTCACGAAGCCCCGGCACCCCGGGGCTCTTGACGCAAGGAGCTGACCATGAGTTTTCTCGGCTTTCTTCTCCTCGGCCTCATCGCCGGAGCCATCGCGAAGCTGATCCTGCCCGGAAAGCAGGGCGGCGGATGGTTCATCACCCTGCTGTTGGGCGTCGTCGGCGCCCTGCTCGGAGGCTGGCTCGGCAGCCTGATCCTCAACCGTCCGCTCACGGAGTTCTGGGACCTCGGGACCTGGCTCCTCGCCATCGGCGGTTCGATCATCGTGCTGCTGATCTACGGCCTCATCGCGGGCCGCGGTCAGCGGGTCAACGACTGACGCAGACCCCACTCGACGCGCCTGCGCGTCACCCACGCCCGTCCCTCACGGCTGCGAGAGCATCCGTGAGGGGCGGGTCTTCCTTTTCACACCCCGTCAGGTCGCCGCGCCCTGGGACTTGCGTTCCAGGAGGGCGCGCTCGCGATCGTTGCCCGCCAGTCCCGCGGCCACCGCGAACTCGCTGCGCGCCTCGTCCTCGCGTCCGAGCCGCCGCAGCAGTTCGCCGCGGGTCGCCGGCAGCAGGTGGTATCCGCGCAGCGCGCCGGACGCCGCCACCTCGTCGAGCAGGCGCAAGGCCGAGGCGGGACCGGTCGCCATCGCCACCGCCGCCGCGCGGTTCAGTTCGACCACGGGTGATGGGGCGATCCGCCCGAGAGCCTCGTAGAGGACGACGATCCGGTCCCAGTCGGTCTCCGCGACGGACGGAGCGAGGGCATGGCACTCGGCGATCGCGGCCTGGAGACCGTACGCGCCACGGCCGCGACCGAGACCATCCGCGCGCGCCAAGGCCGCGCGCCCGCGAATGATGCGGCCGCGGTCCCACCGGCGACGGTCCTGATCGGCCAGGAGCACCGGCTCCCCGTCCGCGTCGACCCGGGCCGGGAAGCGCGCCGCCGTGAGCTCCATCAGGGCGAGCAGACCGTGCACCTCCGGCTCCCGCGGCAGCAGCGCCGTCAGCATCCGGCCGAGCCGGATCGCCTCGTCGCTCAGCTCGGGTCGCATCCAGTCCGGACCGCTGCTCGCGGCATGCGCCTCGTTGAAGATGAGGTACAGCACCGCGAGGACACCGCCGAGGCGGGCCGTGCGATCCTCGCGCGGCGGAACCTCGAACGGCGCCCGGGCCGCGGCGAGCGTCTTCTTCGCACGGACGATCCGCTGCTGCACGGTCGCCGTGGGCACGAGGAACGCGCGCGCGATCTCCTCACTCGACAAGCCGCCGACCACCCGCAGCGTGAGCGCGACCTGAGCCTCCCGGGAGAGCACGGGATGGCACGCGATGAAGAGGAGTCGCAGCACATCGTCGTCCACGGCGTCCGGATCCCACAGGAGATCCGGGGCGTCCGCCTGCTGCTGCTCGAGGTCGTGCGCGAGCAGCGCGAGGTGCTCGTTCCCGCGCTCGCGACGCCGCCAGCCATCCACGGCCTTGCGCTTCGCGACGGCGGTCAGCCAGGCTGCCGCGTTGCGCGGGACCCCCTCGACCGGCCACTGCCGCAGCGCGTCGACCAGGGCTTCCTGGGCGAGATCCTCGGCCAGGCCGAAGTCGCCCACGAGACGGATCAGCGTCCCGACGATGCGCGCGGACTCGATGCGCCACACCGCCGCGACGGCCCGCTCGGCCGCCTCCTTCGCGGAGTCGGCGGGGGCCGTCGCGGGGTCTTCGGGCAGAGTCATCAGGGGTGCCGGCGTCACGCCTGCTCGGCGCGGCGGGCCTGCTCCTCCCGCCAACCCGCCTCCTTCTCGATCCACTCGTTGTCGGCCGGGAAGTCGTCGGGACCCGTCACCCGGCGCACCTCGAGGAAGGAGCCCGGGCCCAGCGGGGCCCGACTCGCCCATTCCGCGGCCTCTTCGCGCGACGACACCTCGATGATCCAGAAGCCGTTGAAGAGCTCCTTCGTCTCGCCGTAGGGGCCGTCGGTGAGGAGCGGCTTCTCGGCGCTGAAGTCGACGACGAAGCCCTCCGCCGCGTCGGTCAGGCCCTCTCCGGCGACGAGGACGCCCGCCTTCATCATTGACTCGTTGTACCGGCCCATGGCCTCGATGACCTGCTCGAAGGGCATCTCCTTGTAGGCGGCCACCGCGTCGTCCGTCGCGCGCATGATGAGCATGAACTTCATGATGTTCTCCTTGTTCCGAAGGGCCGTGTGTCGACCCTCTCACCACAGACGTCGAACGGGAACACCGGATATCGACATCCGTCCAGAACTTTCTTTGCGCACTTCACCCGGCGATGCGAAAGACATAGAGTTTCAGTTCACCCCTTTCCAGTGGAAATTTTTTCCAGAACGAACGAGGACTCGATGAAGAGACGACTGGCCGCCACCGCCGCGGCCGCCCTGCTGCTGCTGGCACTCCCGACGGCCGCGGGAGCGGCCCCCGACGAGGCGCCGCTCACCCGCTACGTCAAGGATGCGTCCGGCGCCTACGGCTACGGCACCGAGCCCGTGTCCACCTATCCGGGCTCCGGGGAACAGGTCACGATCCCGACGACGCTGACCCCCGAGAATCGACGCTTCTCCAGTGCATGGGTGGGGACCATCGGCAACCTGAACTTCGGCTGGCCGGCGGACGCCGCGGACTTCGACGCCCGCTACGCGACGGTGCTCGACGACTTCTCCTCCTGGAACATGAACGCCGTCATCTTCCAGGTGCGGCCCCTCCTGGACGCCTACTACCCCTCGGCGCTGAACCCGTGGTCCGAATTCCTCACCGGGACGCAGGGAGCCGATCCCGGATACGACCCCCTGCAGCGCATGGTCGCGGCGACCCATGCCCGCGGCATGGAGTTCCACGCCTGGCTGAACCCCTACCGCGTGACCAACGCGAAGATGACCTCCCCGGCGATCCTCACCGCGCTGGACATGACCGCCGAGGACGTGAAGGCGCTCACCATCCCCCAGTACATCGCCGCGCTGAACGAGGCCGGCATCCTCGCCGACGACAACTTCGCCGTGCAGCATCCCGACTGGGTGCTGTCGTTCGAGGAGAAGCTCTTCCTCGACCCCGGCCAGCCGGAGGTCCCGGCCTACGTCGCCGCCACCGTCGCGGAGATCACCGCGAACTACGACGTCGACGCCATCCACTTCGACGACTACTTCTACCCGTACCGGATCACCGTCGACGGACAGAACGTGTTCTTCGGCGCGCAGGGCGAGGACCGCGCGACCTTCGAGGAGTTCGGCCTCACCGCCGGGTACCCGGACGCCGTGGCCGGAATCGAGGCCTGGCGCCGCGACAACATCACCCACCTGATCACGCTCGTGGGCGACGCCGTCGATGCCGGCAACGCCGCCCGCGGCACGGCCGTGCAGCTGGGCATCAGCCCGTTCGGCATCTGGGAGCACGAGGCGCTGGACCCGGCAGGCTCCCACACGCCCACCAGCTCGTCGCAGACCTACAGCCAGGCCGTGTTCGCCGACACCCGCGGCTGGGTGCAGGACGAGCTGATCGACTACATCGTCCCGCAGATCTACTGGAGCTTCGACCAGGCCGCGGCGCCGTACGGGGAGCTCGCGCAGTGGTGGAGCGCCGCCGCCGCGGACAGCCGCACCCAGGTCTACGTGGGCCACGCGCTCTACAAGCACGTCAACAACGGCGGCTGGGAGCAGGCCTGGATGAACCCGGAAGAGGTGCCGAACCAGATCCGCTTCACCCAGAATCTCGACGGCATCGACGGCAGCGTCCTGTTCAGCTACAACGACATGAAACCCAGCGACCTGAGCACCCTGCCGGCGGATCAGCAGCCGAAGCACGGGGCGAAGAACACCGCGATCGACCTCCTCACGAACGAGGCCTTCGCCCACCCCACGCTCGTCCCCGCGAAGCCCTGGCTCTCCGACGGCCCGGTGACCGCCCCCGCCGCTCCCACCGTGGTCGACGGCGAGCTCCGCTGGCAGGCCGGGGACGCACAGGAGGCGCGCCGGTACGCGATCTATCGCGGCACGGGCGATCCCGCGACGATCGTCGCGACACCCGGCACCCTGATCGACACCGTGTGGGCGGGCGGGGCCACCGCGCTCCGCTACCCGCTCCCCAGCGTCACCGCGCCGCTCGCCGCCCGCGCCGCCGCGGTGACGTGGGTGGTGACCGCGCTGGATGCCGCGGCCGTCGAGAGCGCGCCCGCGGCCGTCGTGGTCGACCCGGTGGACCCGACCGGCCCCGGCACGCCGACGGATCCGACAGGCCCTGCGACGCCCACCGACCCGGACACCGCGGGCGACGGAGGCGGTGCCGCCGCACCGGGAAGCGCGTCGCGCGGAGACCGCGATGATCTCGCCGCGACCGGAGGTGAGGTGCCCTTCGGAGGCCTGCTGCTGGGTGGGCTGCTGCTGACCGCCGGCGCCGTCACCGCCGGCGTGGCCGCGTCGCGCCGCCGCACGCGCTGACCCCCTCCGGCCGCCGGGATGTCGTCCCCGACCTCCCTGCGGCCGGAGCGCACCTCACGGTCAGCGTCGAGGCGGGGCCTGCAGGACCGCGGTGATCGTCTCAGCCAGGGCCGCCAGAGAACGCTCCGGGCTCCACGCCGCCGCGACCGACGGCGCCTCCGCACGCGCGGCGGCGAGACGCTCCGGATCGGTCAGCAGCTGCCGCAGCGCTGCCGCCAACGCCTCGACATCGCCGGCAGGCACGAGCGCGCCGCCCCCGGCGCCGAGCACATCGCGGATACCGTACCGCACGTCGTAGGACACGACGGGCGTGCCGTGCAGAAGCGCCTCGACGACTCCGAGCGGCTGCCCCTCGAACGCGGTCGACGTGACCAGGAGCGCGGCGCGGTCGAGCACCGTCGCCGGATCCGTGGTGTAGCCGCAGAGGCGGACCCGGTCGGCGGCGTCGAGCTCGTCGATCAGCGTCGCCAGCCGCTCCCCCTCCGGACCGGTGCCCCAGATCTCCATGCGGGTGCCCGGCACGTCCGCCGCGAGGAAGGCACGGATGGCGTGATCGATGCGCTTGCCCGCCGCGAGGCGGCCCAGCACCACGACGAGCCCGTCCTCGCGCAGGTGATCGCGCCGCTCGACCGGAGAGATGGGGTTCGGCACCACCACGTGGTTCGCCGCGCCGCCGAAACGGGCCACGACGTCGTCCCGCTGCGTGGCGGTCGGCCAGACCACGGCGTCGAACCGGTCGGCCAGCCGGAACCACCGTGTCCACAGCGTGTTCATGTCCGCATCGGGCGTGTACGGGGCCTCGACGTGGATGGTGTGCACGGTGTGGACGATGCGGACCCGCGGGTCGTCCCAGTCCGCGATGAGCTCGCCGAGCTGACGCGACTCGCAGATGACGACGATCGGACGGTCTCCTCGTCGCGCGGTCACGTGGGTGAGCCACGCCCGGTAGAGCCCGCGGAAGCCGTGCAACGCCCCCGTCACCGTCCCCGCCTCGTCGTACACGAGGACCGGCTCCTCGGTCAGATGCCAGTCCGGGTTGCCCGGGATCACCGGCAGCGCCGCGAACGGACGTCCCTCGACGTCGGCGAGCACCCGGTACTCCACATCGGGGTCGGCCGTGACCGCCGTGTCGGCGGCGGCGCGCAGCCAGGCGGACGCTCCGCCGTCCGGGCCGATGGCCTCATCGAAGAGGTTCCGCAGGCGCGACGGATCGGTGAGCGCCCCGCGCTCGGCGAACACCCGGCGATGCGCGGCATGATCCGCCGCCGTCCCCGGATCGAACGTCAGCAGCTCCGGGCCCCGGCCCCCGCCTGCACCGGCGGCGGCGAGGAGCCGCGCACGCGCGAGCGTCGCGATCGTGTAGCCGCCGTCCAGCCCCGGGATCAGCCGGCTGGACAGCACGAGGTACTCGGCGTTCGGGAGGACCGGCGCCGAGACCGGGGGCATCGTGCCCCCTACTCCCACTCGATCGTCCCCGGCGGCTTGGACGTGACGTCGAGCACGACGCGGTTCACGTCGCGCACGCCGTTCGTGATCCGGTTCGAGATCTTCGCCAGCACCTCGAACGGCAACCGGGTCCAGTCCGCGGTCATCGCGTCCTCGCTGGAGACCGGGCGCAGCACGATCGGGTGGCCGTAGGTACGACCATCGCCCTGCACGCCCACCGAGCGCACGTCGGCGAGCAGCACCACCGGGCACTGCCAGATCTCCTGGTCGAGTCCGGCCTTCGTCAGCTCCTCGCGGGCGATGGCGTCGGCCTCACGCAGAATCTCGAGACGGTCAGCGGTGACCTCACCGATGATCCGGATGCCGAGGCCGGGCCCCGGAAACGGCTGGCGGCCGACGATCGCCTCCGGGATGCCGAGCTCGCGCCCGATCGCACGGACCTCGTCTTTGAAGAGCGCGCGCAGCGGCTCGATGAGCTCGAAGTCGAGGTCGTCCGGCAGGCCGCCGACGTTGTGGTGCGACTTGATGTTCGCGGTCCCCGCGCCGCCGCCCGACTCCACCACGTCCGGGTAGAGCGTCCCCTGCACGAGGAACTTTACGGGCGCACCGCCATCGGCCTTCGCCTCCTCGACGAGGTCGAGCTGCACCTTCTCGAACGCGCGGATGAACTCGCGGCCGATGATCTTGCGCTTCTCCTCCGGGTCGGTCACGCCCTTCAGGTGGCCGAGGAAGGTCTCGGCGGCATCGACCGTGATGAGGCGGACGCCGGTGGATTCGACGTAGTCCTTCTCGACCTGCTCGCGCTCGCCCTTGCGGAGGAGCCCGTGGTCGACGAAGACGGCCGTGAGCTGGTCGCCGATGGCCTTGTGCACGAGAGCGGTCGAGACCGCGGAGTCCACGCCGCCGGAGAGCGCGGAGATGACGCGGGCGTCACCCACCTGCTCGCGGATCCGCTCGACCTGCTCGGCGATCACGTTGTCGGGGTTCCAGTCGGACGCCAGACCCGCTCCCTTGTGGAGGAAGTTCTCCAGCACGCGCTGACCGTGGTCGGAGTGCTTGACCTCCGGGTGCCACTGCACGCCGTAGAAGCCGCGCTCCTCGTTCGCGAAGGCGGCGACCTTGGTGGCCTCCGTCGTCGCGAGCACCTCGAAGCCCTCTGGAGCCTTGGCGACCTGGTCGCCGTGACTCATCCACACGTTCTGCTCAGCGGGCTGGCCGCCCAGGAGGGTGCCGCCATCGCCGGAGATGACCGCGTCGGTCGCGCCGTACTCGCGGAGGCCGGTGTGCGCGACCTCCCCGCCGAGCGTCTGCGCCATGTACTGGAAGCCGTAGCAGATGCCGAGCGTGGGGACGCCGAGGTCGAAGACGGAGGGGTCGAGCTGCGGTGCCCCCTCCTCGTACACCGACGACGGCCCGCCGGAGAGGATGATCGCGACCGGGTTCTTCGCGGCGATCTCCTCGGCGGTCGCCGTGTGCGGCACGATCTCGCTGTAGACACCCGCCTCCCGCACGCGGCGGGCGATGAGCTGCGCGTACTGGGCGCCGAAGTCGACGACGAGCGCGGGGCGCTGCTGGGTCTCGGACTGTTCGGTCAACGGACACCTTCCGGGGCGATCGCGGAGGCCTCGGCGGCCTCCCGGGTGGCGAGATAGGTCTTGACTTCACGGGCGACGATCGCCTCCATGAAGAACGACAGCAGCGGGATGACGCCGCCGAGCGCGAGGAGGATGAACCGGCGGAACGGCCAGCGCATCAGGCTCCACATGCGGAAGCACGCGAAGAGGTAGACGACGTAGAACCAGCCGTGGGCGACCAGGATGAACAGCGAGATGTTGAAGCCGTCCCCGAGGGAGGTCATCTCGCACGAGTTCGTCCACGGGGCGAACAGCGACCACCACTGGCAGTCCGGTCCGGCGATGACGCCGGCGAACCAGAGCGGGCCGCCCGAACCCCCGGCGAAGAGCTCGAGGTGGATCGGCGTGTACTTCAGCACCATCTCGGCGAGCAGCAGGAGCAGCATGACTCCCGTGATGATCGACGCGATCTGGTAGAACTTCAGCGCACCGCGGATCGCCGGAAAGCTGGCGACTTTCGGTTCGGGCATGCCCCCAGTCTAGTCGGCGGCGGGCAGCACCCCGACCCCGCGGGAACGACGGAGGCCGCCGGGTCGCCCCGACGGCCTCCGCCTCGTCATCCGCCGATCGGCGTCAGAACCACCCGGTCAGGAGGTCCCACAGCCAGTCGACGATGTCCTTGATGATGCCGCCGATGCCGCCGGCCCGGTTGACGGTGACGGTGGCCGTGGCCTCGTCACCGTCCGCCTGCGCCACCGCGACGGTGTACTTCCCGGGCTGGGCGTTCTTCGGCACCGTCACCGAGGTGCGGAACGTGCCGTCCTGACGGACCTGCACCGTCCCCACCTGGACGCCCTGGCCCTTCTTCGGCCGGAGCTCCACCGTGACCGTCTCGCCGGGCTGGTAGCCCGTGCCCGTGACATCGAGCTTCTTGCCCGCGGCCACCTTCGAGGAGCCGAGCGCGATGGTCCCCGCGAACTCCTCCTCGCCGGCGATGGTGAACGGCATCTGCACCGTCGTGCCCGTCGCCGGGACCTCGACCGTGAGCTGCTGGTCTCCGAAGACACCCGACGGCACCGTGAAGGTGAGGGTGGCACGGCCACCCTCGTCGGTGGTGTCGACGATGGTCGGGTCGACCGTGCCGGCCGCGAGCTGGGTGTCGCCGAGCGACAGCGTGACCGCTCCGGGAGCCGCCTCGCCACCGCTGAACGCCAGCGACGAGAGCGAGACCGTCACCTGGTCACCCGCGCGGTAGCCGTCGGCGTCCGCCGGGCTGACGGTCACACCGACCGCCCGCTGCGCGAGGTCGGGCGAGGCCGTCTTGTTCTCGTCGAACCAGTCGACCATGGACTGCAGGTCGATCTTGCCGGTGTCGCGCTTGCCCGCGCCCTCCTTGAAGGTGGCGAAGTTGTCGCCGCCCGCTGCGAGGAAGGAGTTCGCCGCCACCGTGTACTCCGCGTCGGGATCGATCGCGGTGCCGTTCAGCGTGATCGAGGTGATCCGCGAGCCCTGCGCGGCCGTCGGGTCGTAGGTGTACACCAGCCCCTCCGAGACGCCCAGCTTGAGGAACGGCCGCGCCGATCCGGCCGGCTGCCACTGCTCCTCCAGCACCGCCTTCAGCTGCGTGCCGGTGAGCGTCAGCGTCACCAGGGTGTTGGCGAACGGCTGCACCGTCGCCGCCTCCCGGTACGTGACGTTGCCGTCCGGATCCTCGGCGTTGCTCGACGCGTACGTCAGATTCGCGCGGATACCGCCCGGGTTCATCAGAGCGATGTCCGCCCCCGTCGACCACTTCTGCACGTCGGCGACGAAGTTGCCGATGGTGGACTCGCCACCGCGGTTCTCCGAGCCGTTGGTCTGCCGCGCGCGGTTGAAGTCGGCGGTGATGTCGCCGACTTTCACGGCCCCCAGCACGTCGGCCTCGGCCTTGGCCTTGTCGACGATCGCCTGCACCTCCGGCACCGCCGGGTACAGCGGCTTGCCGGCGGATGTGAGGGGCTTGATCTCGTTGGTGATCGAGAGCAGCTCCTTCGTCTTCGGGTCGACCTGGATGTTCATGAGCCCCAGGTTCTCGCCGTACTGCCCGGCCGAGACGACCGGACGCCCGTCGATGACGTGGTTATACGCGAGGTGCGTGTGCGCGGAGACGATCGCGTCCACGTCGTCGTCGACCCCGTAGACGATCTCGCCCAGCGGGGAGTCCTCGGTGATCGCGGACAGCGCGGTGCTCTCGGCGCCTTCATGGACGAGCAGGATGACGACATCCGCCTCGCCGTTGGCCGGGTCTCCGTCGCGCAGATCGTCGGCGACGGCGTTCACGGAGTCGACGATGCTGCGCACCTCGAGGTCCTTGATGCCCTCGGGCGAGACGAGCGAGTCGAGGTCCTCCGTGACGGCGCCGACGAAACCGACGCGCACCCCGTCGAGCTCCTTGACCCAGGCCGGGGCGAGCGCGGGCTCCCCGGTCTCGGTGAGGAACACGTTCGAGGAGATGTACTCCCAGTCGGCGCGCTCTTGCACCCGGTCACGCAGGTCTTCCCAGCCCTGGTCGAACTCGTGGTTGCCCGCAGCGCTCACGTCCAGACCGGCGGCGTTGAGCGCATCGATCGTGGGGTTGTCATCGTTGATGAACGAGGTGAACGTCGAGGCACCGATCAGGTCGCCGGCGCCGGCGAAGATCGTGTTCGGGTTCGCCTCCCGGAACTGCTGTACCGCGCCCGCGAGCACCGCGGCACCCGCCGCCGCCCCGTCGGCCTCGATACGGCCGTGGAAGTCGTTGACGGTCACGACGTCGATGTTCACCGGCGGGATCTCCGAGGAGACGCCGACGAGGATCGGGTCGTGGTCGCTGGAACGGTAAGGCGTGCCCTCCTCGGCGGCACCGAACGCGTACCCGCGGTCGCTCCACTCCGGCGAGTTGATGCCCCACACGCCCGCGCCCGTGATCGAGGCGGCGAGCGACGGCGACGCGATCACGTGGTCGAGCGAGCCGAGCTCGCCGTCGAACGTGTACGTGTACTGGCCGGCGGCCTTGTCGGCGGCCACGTCGCTCCACCCCTGCGAGGTGAAGACGTCGATCGGGTCTTCCTTGCCGTAGGCGTTGAAGTCGCCGATGAGCAGCATGTCGCTGCTGCCGCTGGTCTCGGCGAGCTCGTCCGTGAAGGCGAGGACGGCCTGCGCCTGCGTCACCCGGTCGGCGTTGAAGAAGCCCTGACCGTCGGCCGGCTCGGCACCGGCGCCCTGCGGCGGCGACTTGGACTTCAGGTGGTTGGCGACGACCGTGACGACGCGGCCGTCGATGTCGAAGGCCTGCGCGATCGGCTCGCGGGCGTTGCCCCACACCGACTCGTCCGTGACGGTGGCGCTGTCGCCGACCGCGCTCACGGCGTCCTTCTTGTAGATGATCGCGTTGGTGATGTAGTCCGTCGTCGCCGGGTCCTGCAGCGCCTCGGGCGTGCGCACGTAGTCCCAGACGTCGGAGCCCGCGTCGGCGTTGAGGCCGGCGACGAGGTCCTTCAGGGCGGTGTCGACCGGCTTGCCGAGCTTGACCGAGTTCTCGATCTCCATCAGCGCCACGATCTCGGCGTCGAGGCCGTTGATGGCCGAGACGATCTTGGACTTCTGGATCGCGAACTGGGCGGCGTTCGCCGCGCCGCGGGCGTCGGCGTTCTCGCTCTTCAGCGTCGTGAAGTAGTTGTAGACGTTGAACGAGGCGACCTGCGCGTCGCCGCCCACGTCCGGAGCCTTCTCGGGGCGCGGGTTCGTGGGCTCGAACGTCACCTTGCGGTCGGCCGGCGACGCGTCGTCGATCGGCACCACCGGCTGGAGTCGCCAGTCGTCGAAGCCCCACTGGAGCACGTAGCCGTTGGAGCCGAAGTCGACGGTGTCGCCGTTGCGGACGACCGTGTCCTCCGTGAAGTACGGCTGCTCACCGGGGTGGCCGTTGTTGGTCACCTGGATGGACCAGGCGTCGTCGAGCAGGATGCGGTTGGCGCGGTTCTCGGCCGCGATGGCGGCGGCGTCGACGCCGGGACGCGTGGTCTCGGTGCTCTTGACGTTGAGGTCGTCTCCGGCGTTCAGCCACAGCGTGCCGTAGTTGTACAGCTGGTGGCTCGAGGCGAGACGGTACGTGCCGGTCGGGACGACGTACATGTTCTCGTACTGCTCGCGATCGGCTCCGCGGACCGTGTCGGGAAGCGGCGTGGGCTCGGGGACGCCCACGCCGGCGGTGACGACGGAGACGTCGGCGACCGCGGCGGGGGCGATCTGGGTCTGGCCGTAGTACTCGCTGACGGTGCCCGTCACGGACACGAGGTCGCCGATCTCGAGCGTGGGCGCCAGGGCGTTCAGGAACACGAACACGCCGTCCGACGCGCCGGGAGTGGCGTCGGTGGCCCCGCCGGAGCCCTGCGTCTGGATGACGATGCCCTTGTAGCCGCCGGTGCGGTGGTCGGCCGTGACGACACCCTCGACGCGGACGCGCTGTCCGGCCAGAGGCGAGACGTCACCGGTGCCCTGGACCTCGGCGATCGTGGCGGTCTTCGGCTCCTCCCCCGGCTCCTCGCCCGGGTCGGTGCCGCCGGAGTTCTGCGGGGTGATGGTGGCCGAGAGCGTGAAGTCCGACTTGTTGTCGTCCTGGTCGGCACCCGCGGTGCGGTTCAGCGAGCGGACGTCGGTGTTGCTCGAAGGGGCGGCGGCGGCCGCCGTCTCGAACGTGTTCGAGGAGCCGTAGCCCAGGAGGTCGATCACGCCGTCGACGCCGACCGTCGAGCCCGGGGTGAGGGTGACCGCCGCCGTGCCCTCGACAAGGGCGAGGGTGCCGTTGGTGCCGCTCGGGCTCAGCGTCGTGGTCGCGTCGGGTGTGGGCAGCGCGGCACCGTTGGCGCCGTTGCTGTTCGCCTGCACCAGGAAGTAGCCGCCGGCGGGGATCGTGCCGGTCAGCGGCGCGACGCCGTTGAAGGCTCCCGTGCCCGCGGCGGAGCGGTACTGCAGGGACATCCCGTCGAGCGTGACGGGGGCTGTGGTCGGGTTGTACAGCTCGACGAACTTGTTCGCGAACGCCGCCCCGGCGCTGCCGCCGGACAGGTAGGCCTCGTTGATCACCACCCCGGTGCCCTCGGTGTTCGCGGACGCGGGGGCGACCACCAGCGAGCCGAGGCTCAGGGCGGCGACGCACGTCGCGGCGAGAGCGCCGACGCGCCCTCCGATTCTGCGGGGTGAGACGGGGGTCAGGGTCTCCCCGTGCTCGGGAGCGGACATCATCGGTGCTGTCTCCTCGATCGTGTTCCGGCGCTGCTCAGGACGCTGTCATCGCACACATCGGGAACTCCCAGCGTGCGCACATGGAGCGAGCATACGGAGCGGTTCGGACATCCTCAACGGAGTTTTCCCATTGGTCACCGAGCGCTCACCGAATGGCCGCGAGACCCCCTGACGAAGGTTCACACGACGAGCCGACGGCGCGCAGAAGCGCACGATGACGCGCGCGGATGCGCAGGTCCGTTCAGACCGCGGCGGAGGCCTCGGCGTCCTCGAACTCCTCTAGCTCGCGCTCCCAGGCGTCCTTCGCGAGGCGGTACCAGAGGTAGAACGCGAACCCCGCGAAGATGACCCACTCGGCGGCGTAGAACACGTTGAGCCAGTTGATCGGAGAGCTCTCCTCCGGCGCCGGGGAGGCGATGTCGTCGAGACCGGCCGTGGCCGTCGTCGACGCCAGGTAGGGGCGGTACACGTCCAGCTGCTCGACATCGTGCCAGCGGCTCAGCAGCGCGGCCGGCGACATCCGGTCCATCTGCATCGGATCCGTGCGCGGCGGCACGGAGGGGCCCTCGTCCGAGATGATGCGGCCGGTCACCTCCACCACCTGGCCGTCGGCCTCCGCCTCCAGCCGCTCCACCGCGGCGTCCGCGGACCGGCGGTCGGGCGCCCAGCCGATGGCGACCGCCACGGACACGCGCTCGGCGACCCGGAGCTGGCCGGTGACCCAGTAGCCCTCGACGCCGTCGTTGAAACGACTCCCGACGACGAGGAAGTCGCCGGGGATCCAGGAGCCCTCGGTCTCCACGCGCTGGCCGACGAGCGGCTCCGGGAGGTACTCCCCCGGCGCCACCACCTCATCGAGCGACCGCACCTGCTCGGTGGCGCCCGGCGGCGGCGGATCGGTCTCGATCGCCCGCTCCAGCTGCCACTGCCCGAGCCAGGCGAAGACGCCGGCGACGACCAGACACAGCAGGAGCATCGCGATCCAGCGTCCCCGCAGCATCACCTCACGAAGGGTGGGCGGGAAGGGGGCAGGGGAAGTCACGGTGGAGCGGAGACCTCAGGCCTCGTAGGGGGCAAGCACGACCTCCACCCGCTGGAACTCCTTGAGGTCGGAGTACCCGGTGGTGGCCATCGACTTGCGCAGCGCGCCGATGAGGTTCGCGGTGCCGTCGGCGACGGGCGCAGGACCGTAGAGGATCTCCTCCAGCGTGCCGATGCCGCCCACCTCGACGCGTCGTCCGCGCGGAAGCTTGGGGTGGTGTGCCTCGGGGCCCCAGTGGAACCCCTGACCGGGGGCGTCCGTGGCACGGGCCAGGGCGACGCCGAGCATGACCGCGTCGGCACCCATCGCCAGCGCCTTCACGATGTCGCCCGACGTGCCGACGCCGCCGTCGGCGATGACGTGCACGTAGCGCCCGCCCGACTCGTCGAGGTAGTCGCGGCGCGCCGCGGCCACATCGGACACCGCGGTGGCCATGGGCGCGTGGATGCCGAGGGTCGCCCGGGTGGTGGAGGCCGCGCCGCCGCCGAAGCCCACCAGGACGCCGGCCGCACCGGTGCGCATGAGGTGGAGGGCGGCGGTGTAGGTCGCCGCTCCGCCGACGATGACGGGCACGTCGAGGTCGTAGATGAACTTCTTGAGGTTCAGCGGCTCGGCGACGCTCGAGACGTGCTCGGCGGAGACGGTGGTCCCCCGGATGACGAAGAGATCGACCCCGGCGGCGGCGACGGTGTCGTAGAACTCCTGCGTGCGCTGCGGCGTCAGCGAGCCGGCGACGGTGACGCCCGCCTCACGGATCTCGGCGATGCGGCGGGTGATGAGCTCGGGCTTGATCGGCTCGGAGTAGAGCTCCTGCATGCGCACGGTCGCGCGGTCCTCGGCGAGTCCCGCGATCTCGGCGAGCAGCGGCTCGGGGTCCTCGTACCGGGTCCAGAGGCCCTCGAGGTCGAGCACGCCCAGACCGCCGAGCTGGCCGAGCATGATGGCGGTGCGCGGGCTGACGACCGAGTCCATCGGCGCTCCCAGCACGGGGATCTCGAAGCCGAAGGCGTCGATCGTCCACGCGGTGGACACGTCCTCCGGGTTGCGCGTGCGCCGCGAGGGCACCACCGCGATGTCGTCGAACGTGTACGCGCGACGCGCGCGCTTTCCTCGGCCGAGCTCGATCTCCATGGTCACCCGTCCAGCCTACCCGGCGCCCGGCCGCCCCCGCGGCGGTCAGCGCGCACGGGCCACCCGCCGTTCGTCCCACACCGGCTCGTCGGACTCGTACACCTCCCCCTCGGTGCCGAACACGAGGAACCGGTCGAACGAGCGCGCGAACCAGCGATCGTGCGTGACCGCGACGACGGTGCCCTCGAAGCGCACCAGCGCCTCCTCGAGCGCCTCGGCGGATTCCAGGTCGAGGTTGTCAGTGGGCTCGTCGAGCAGGAGCAGCGTCGCGCCGGACAGCTCCAGCAGGAGCACCTGGAGCCGCGCCTGCTGCCCGCCGGACAGGGAGTCGAACGTCTGCTGCGCCTGACGCACGAGACCGTAGCGGTCGAGGGCCGAGCTCGCCGCGTCGCGGGGCAGGCCCGCGCGGCGGTCGTCGCCCCGGTGCAGGATCTCCAGCAGGGTGCGTCCGACGAACTCCGGATGCGCGTGCGTCTGGGCGAAGAGCCCCGGCACCACCCGCGCGCCGAGCACCGCCCGGCCGGTGTGCGCGACGGGACGCAGCTCCTCCGCCGCCGCGGTCACGTGACCGAGCGACGGATCGGGGTCGGTCCCTCCCCGGGCCAGCAGCCGCAGGAAGTGCGATTTGCCGGACCCGTTCGAGCCCAGCACCGCGACCCGGTCGCCGTACCAGATCTCCGCGTCGAACGGACGCATCAGCCCGGTCAGCTCGAGACGGTCGGTGACGATCGCCCGCTTCCCGGTCCGCGCGCCGCGCAGTCGCATGTCGAACTCCTGGGCCGGGGGACGCTCCTGGGGAGGTCCCGCGTCCTCGAACCGCCGCAGCCGCGTCTGGGCGGCCTGATACCGCGACGCGAAGCCGTCGTTCGCCGCGGCCTTCACCTTGAGGTTCGCCACGAGGACCCGCAGCTTCTCGTGCTGCTCGTCCCAGCGGCGGCGGAGCTCGTCGAGGCGGTCCATCCGATCCGTCCGGGCCTGATGGTAGGTCGCGAACCCGCCGCCGTGCACCCAGGCGGTCGACCCGGCCGCGCCGGGCTCGAGCGTGATGAGACGGTCGGCGGCGCGGGCGAGCAGCTCACGGTCGTGCGAGACCAGGAGCACGGTCTTGGGGGTGGCCCGCAGTTGCTCTTCGAGCCAGCGCTTGGTCGGCACGTCGAGGTAGTTGTCCGGCTCGTCGAGCAGGAGGACCTCGTCGGGGCCGCGGAGCAGCGCCTCCAGCGCGAGCCGCTTCTGCTCGCCGCCGGAGAGCGAGGTGAGCTCACGGTAGCGGGCGCGCTCGAACGGCACGCCGAGCGCCGCGACCGTGCACTGGTCCCAGACCGTCTCGTGCTCGTACCCCCCGGCGTCCGCGTACTCGGCGATCGCGGCGGCGTACGCCATCTGCGTATCGTGCTCGTCCCGGTCGATGAGGGCGTTCTCCGCCGCGTCCAGCGCCTCGGCGGCGGCGCGGATGCGGGTCGATGCCACGCGCACCAGCAGCTCGTGCACGGTCTGCCCCGGCTCGCCGTGTCCGACGAACTGGTCCATGACCCCGAGGCCGCCGTCGATCGTCACCACGCCGTCGTCGGCGGGCTGGACGCCGCGGATGATGCGCAGCAGCGTCGTCTTCCCCGCCCCGTTCGGCCCGATGAGGGCGCTGGTCGATCCCGCGCCGACCCGGAACGAGACGTCGTCGAGAAGCGGTCTGCCGTCGGGAAGCGTCAGTGAGATCCCGGATGCGTCGATGTAGCCCACGAGCGTGGCCGTCCTTCCGCCCGCGGACAGCGAGCCGACCAGGCTATCAGCCCACCGGGCGTCCCGCGACGACGGCCGGCTCCGGCCGATCAGTCCGGACGACTGAGCACCTGCAGCATCTCGGTGCGGGGCGTGGCCGGGAGCGCGAAACGGAACTCGGTGCCGACGCCCTCCTGGCTCGTCACGTCCATCGTCCCGCCGTGGGCGAGCACGATCGCCCGGGTGATCGTGAGTCCGAGGCCGACGCCGGGCACCGCATTGCGGGTGGCCGTCGATGCCCGGAAGAACCGGGTGAAGAGCATGCCCTGCTCGTCCTCCGGGATCCCCACTCCGGTGTCGGCGACGGCGATCTGCACGCCGCCGTCGGAGCGACGCACGCTCGCCGTCACCCGGCCGCCGCGGGGGGTGAACTTGATCGCGTTGGAGAGGAGGTTGTCCACGGCCTGCCCGATGCGCCCCGGATCGACGAACAGCGGGATCGGCTCGTCGCCGACCCGCAGATCCAGTTCGATGCCCTCCCGCTGCGCGTGGGGACCCGCCGACGCGACCGCGGAACGCACGAGGTCGGCGATGTCGACCTCGTCCCTCTCGAGAGGGAAGCGCCCGGACTCCACCTGCGCCGTGAAGAGCAGATCCCCGACGAGGTTGAGGAGGCGCTTCGCGTTCCGCTCGATGATGCCGACGAACTCCTGCTGCTCCTCGGTCAGCGGCTGCGCCGGATCGTTCTGGAGCAGGTCGAGGAAGCCGATGATGGCGCTCAGCGGGGTGCGCAGCTCGTGGGAGATCATGCCGACGAACTCGTCCTTCATCCGCGCGACCTCGACCGCCCTGGTCTCGTCGGTGAGGACGAACAGATACCCCTGCTGCGTTCCCGAGGGATCCCTGTGGGGGGTGACGGTCACGCGCGCGGGCACCCGGGTCCCGCCCGCGGTCCTCACCTCGATGTCGCCGTCGACGGTCCGTCCGGCATCCGCCTGTGCGAAGAGACGCTGGAGACCGTCCGGCAGGTCCGACGGCTCCGCCGGACCGTCGGGGAGCGGCGACGCCCCCGCGAGCTCGTCGCGCGCCGCGCTGTCGTCGGCGAGCAGCGACAGGGCGGACGTCGAGAAGAAGCGGTCGACGCGCACGCCGTCGAGCGCCTCGTCGTGCGACAGGCCGAGCAGACGCACGGATCCCGGGTTCCAGGCGGTGACGGTCCCCGTCCTGTCCGTGCCGATCACGGCCTGCGCGGTGATGGAGGCCCACAGCCCCTCGAACGAGTCGAGCAGTACGCGGTACTCGTGTTCCTTCTGGCGCAGCTGCACGATCATCGACACGTTGTCGGAGAGCGCGGCCGTCCGCTCGGTGACCAGCTGCTCCGCCTGCTGGACCCGCACCCGCTGCTGACGCGACAGCTCGTTGACGACGGCGGCGAGCGTCGCGAACACGAGGGGGCCGACCACGCCGCGAAGCCACTCGACGCGGCTGGACGGCGGATCGGTGACATACGGCAGCAGCAGTGCCACGGACGTCGCGGCCCCCACGACGAAGACCCACCGGATGCCCGGCGCGGCGGCGATCCACACCACCGGGAGGAGCACGAGCGAGGTGAACACCGATGTCGCCCCGCCGGTCCCGTCGCGGAACAGACCGAGCCCCATGATGTCGAGGAGCGGGACGAGGAGGACGATCACGCCCTCGCGGCGGTGCAGCGCGCTCAGGATGCCCGCGTGGACCGTGGCGACGAGGACGAGGCCGATGCCGAGGAACGCGGCGGTCGTGTCCGTGAACGGCAGGTCGGGGATCGCGAACGTCAGCCCCGCCGCGATGCTCGTGGCGACGAGCGTGGGGATCTGCTTGACGATCGGGCTCGGATTGTCGAGGACGCGGTACCAGCGGCTCTCGGCCCGCTCCAGCGGCGTGGCCCTCACCGGGGCACCCGCTCCACGGCCCGGTGCAGATCCGCTCCGGTGATGGGCTTCGGGAGCGCGACGTCGGCCGCGGGATACTCGGTGACGTCGAGGACCGAGCTGACGATGAGGACGCAGTCCGGGTAGCGCTCGTGGACGAGACGGCAGCACGCCTGACCGGAGATCCCCGGGAGCAGGAGGTCCATCACGGCCACCACGGGATCGATGTCGGGGAAGGCGGCGATCGCGGACTCCGCGTCGGGGGCGATGAACACGTCAAAGCCCTCGCGATCGAGGTAGCGTCCGAGGAGGGTGGCCTGGTCCGGCGCATCCTCGACGACCAGGGCGAGCGGCCGTCCGGTCATCGCAGCAGCATCTCTCGGACGACGACGATCACGACGACGACGGCCAGCGAGAGGAGCGCCTGCGGGATGAGGCGCCACTCCGCGCGCCGGTCGGCGGCGATCTCCTCGACCTCGGCATCGTGCGCAGGGGCATCGCTCATGAGTCGACCCGTCCGATCTTCTCGGTCTTGATCCAGGAGGCGTCCGCGCGGCGCCATTCTTTGAGGTAGGAATCGGCGGTGATCGCGCAGAGCAGCGATCCGTACCCGCAGACGTAGAGCAGCAGCCCGGCGAAGAAGCGCCCGCCCGGCAGCGGCTCGACCGCACGGGCGAGCCAGATGCCGAGCAGGGAGACGGGTCCCCAGAGGTTGAACGCGATGAGCCACAGCACACGCGCCTGCTCGGTCGGCTCCTGTCCGACGGCGCGGATCAGGTCGTCGAGCGCCCAGGGGAAGAGCGCCAGCGCCATGAGCATCAGGGCCCCGAGTCCGGGGAACATGATCACCTCGCGCCACGACTGCCGCCCGATGCGCGGATCGAGCTGCGCGGAGAAGAGCATCGAGAAGATGTAGATGCCCGCGGCCGCGACCCACATGAACCGGAAGACGAACTCCGCGATGTCGCTGTGCAGGACGAGGAGGACGATCATCGCGGCGGCGGCGAGGAGCATGAGCGCCGGCATCAGCAGGATCGTGAACCAGGCGAGCCCGAAGGAGACGCTGCCGAGGTTGTGCGCGCGGCTTGGCCGGAACCAGAGGTTCTTGTAGATCGAGGTGAGCTGCACGTTCCCGCGCGCCCAGCGCAGACGCTGCTTCCATAGGCTGTCGATCGTCCGCGGCTCCTCCGCGTACACGACCGCGTGCGGCTCGAACACCATCCGGCGGCCGTGGAGCTGGCTTTCGAACGTGGTCATGGTGTCCTCGGCGAGCGTCCCGGTCGGGATGCGGCCGCCGATCGCCTCGAGGTTCGCACGGGAGTGCAGCTGCGCGCCCCCGGCGAGGCAGGCGATGGCTCCGCCCACGTTCTGCGTCCGACGGGCCGAGAGCTGACCGATCACGTACTCGATCGCGATGAAGCGGGTGAGGTAGTTGCGGTCCCTGCTGCCCTCCGCGATGTACGCCGTGACCGCGCCGACCTTCTCGTCGGCGAGGTGGCGGGTGAGCTTGCGCAGGGAGTCCCGCGCGAAGATCACGTCCGCGTCCATGATGAGCACCGCCTCGGTCCACGGGTCCGCGAGGACGACGTCGAGGCCGTGGTTGAGGGTGTGCGCCTTGCCTTCCCCGCCCTTCTCCCGCCGCAGGTGCACGACGCGGCCCGGATAGGTCGCCGCCTTCTGCTGCACGATCGCGGGGGTGTCGTCGGTCGAGGCGTCGTCGACGACGAACACGCGCAGCCGGTCGGCGGGATACTCCAGCTGCAGCAGGCGCTCGATCGCGGGTCCGATCACGAGTCCTTCGTTCCACGCCGGGATCACGACCGCCACGTGCGGGTGGTGGGGTGCGGCGCGGGCGTAGTGGTTGCGGAAGGCGTGCAACGGCAGCATCAGGAACTGCAGGCCGGTGTTCACGACCGGGAGGGTGCCGATCAGCACGCACAGGAGCAGGAGGACGACGACGACGGTCTCGATCCCGGTGAGCTCGGGCATCAGCGGCCCTCCGTCCGCGCGAGCAGCGGGAGGATGCGCGCGTAGCGGCCGACATCCGCGGCGACGTGGCTGTCGGTCGAGGCGACGATCGCGGCGCCGGCGCGCTCCAGGGCGCGCAGGGCGTCCGTGCCGGGGCAGGTCCACTTCTCGTTGACCTCGACGAGGGTGTCCGTCTCGGCGGCGGCACGGGCCCACGCGTCCAGGCGCTCCGCCCCGAGGTCCTCCTCGGCGAGACCGATCTTGGGCAGGATCGAGAAGCAGTGCGCGAGCTGGTTGCCGGGGTGCCGGCGCATGGTCGCGATGACCGCGTCGACGAACCGGTCCAGCACGTCGGCGGGCGCCCAGCCGGCGGCGATCCGCTCCCGGACGGCGGAGGGGCCGAGCGGCCCGTCGACATCCGGGAACTGGTGGTCGGCGATGAGGATGCGGTCGATGCCCTCGGGCAGCGTCGGGATGTCGAGGGCGCCCGACACATCCAGGATCTTCGCCTCCACCCCCGTGAGCACCGTCAGCCCCTCGGGGACCCGCAGGCGCCGGACGGCCGCGAGGTACTCCGGCACCCACGTGGTGCTCTGCCGGACGTGATCGACGAGACGGACGGTCTCGAGTCCCGCGGCCGCCGCGGCCGCCACGTTCTCCTCGAGGGTGGAGACCGCGTCGTCGGAGAACGTGGAGTGGACGTGGTGGTCCCCGCGCAGGGCGGGATGGCTCACAGTTCCTCCTGGTGCCCGGCATGGGCGGAGACGAGCACGTCGTCGACCTCGACGATCACATCCTCCAGGAAGCGCACGGAGGCGACCTCGCGGAAGGGTACCTGCACCGGGATCTCCCGGCCGAGGAAGAGGTCGGCGACGAGCGACGGGATGTCGACGCCGGCCGCGATGGTCAGCGGCAGCGCGCCGGGGAAACGCGGGTTGACCTCGAGGAGCACCGCGCGGCCGTTCCGGTCGCGGCGCAGCTGGACGTTCGCGACGCCCACGAGACCGATCGCCCGGGCGATCGCCGCCGCCGTCTCCTCCAGCTCGGGATCGCGCAGCGTGCGGCCGGCGATGGCGACGCCGGAGTCCACGCGGGCACGGGTGCGGGGCACCGCGGCGACCACGCCGCCCGCCGCATCGGCGATCACGTCGACCGAGTACTCCTCGCCCGGCAGGAAGTCCTGCACGATGAGGCCCTCGTCCAGCGGCAGCGCCGCCAGGGCATCCGCATCGGGGACGAGACGCACGCCCCGGCTGCCCGCACCCTGGCGGGGCTTGGCGAACACGGGGAACTCCCACGCGACCTCCGCGGCGTCCGGGCCGGCGAGCACGGTGCGCGGCACCCGACCGGTCGGCGCGCAGCGTTCGGCCAGCGCCAGCTTGTCGAGCGCGGTGTGCAGGGTGTCCGCGGGCGGCGCGGCCAGCACGGCGGGCGCCAGCTCCTCCCGGCGGTCCGCGAGGGCGATCAGCTCCACATCGACCGTCGAGATGACGAGGTCGAGGCCGTCCTCCTCGACCATCCGCGCGATCGCCGGGACGAAGTCCGCGTCACGCCCCGGAGGCACCAGGCGGCGCTGCGCCGGAGGCACGAGGTAGATGCCGCTCGCCCATCCGTCCATGTCGGCGGCGAACACGGTCAGGTCGGCCCGCTTCAGGAGGGACCGGATCACGGCGACTCCGGCGGGACCGCCGGCTCCGGTGACCAGTACGCGCTTCGTCATTCAACTCTCCCGTCGAGTCAGTTCATGGGCGCCGACGAACTCGGCGGTCTCGCGCACGACCTCCAGCGGCTCGACGGCCTGTCCGCCGCCGAACCGCGACCAGTAGCGGGCGGTGGCCGTGACGAGCTCCGGAGCGAGGTAGTCGCGGTTCACGGAGGTCTGCGACTCGAAGCACGCGAGCAGGCGCAGCTTGTCGTCGAGGAAGCGGTCGATCCGGACGAACCGGGTGGGCCGGTAGTCGATGGTCGCCGACGGACTCTGGTAGCACGCGACCGTCCCGACGCGGCGGGTGGCGACGACGGTCGCCTCGTTCACCGCACGATGGTCCTGGTGACGGTCCTGATGCGAGTGGGTGTAGACGATCGTGGGCTGGATCTCCTGCACGACCTCCTCGATGAGGCGTACGGTCGACCCCCCGCCGGAGATCTCGGTGTCGACGAGGTCCTTGACGAAGAGGCGGGCGCCCAGCAGCTCCGCCGCCGCGAGGGACTCGTGCTGACGGCTGTCCGCATCGCCGCCCCGGGCGCCGCGGGAGAGCGTGAGGATCGTGATCCGGTCGCCGGCCGCGGCGTGCGCGGCGAGGATGCCGCCGACGCCGAGCTCGACGTCGTCGGGGTGCGCCCCGATCGCGAGGACGACTTCGCCGTCCTTCGCCTCCCGCCTCCGACGCCGGGACTCCTCCACGAGACGCGTGACGGATTCGACGAGGCGGGCGTTGTCGAGCGGCTTGGTGAGGAACTCGTCGGCCTGCGCCCGCAGGGCGGACACCGCGTACTCCACCGAGACGTGCGCCGTCATCACGACGACCGGCACGGTCGGCATCGTGCGCCGCAGCTCCTCGAGAAGCTCGAGGCCGCTGAGCCCCGGCATCTCGATGTCGGTGACCACGACGTCGGGGGGCGTCTGCGCCGCCTTCTCGATCGCGGAGGGGCCGTCGTCGGCGAGGTCGACGACACAGCCCGCGCGCCGTTCCAGGACGGTCTTGACGAGCAGGGCGACGTCGTGGTCGTCATCGACGACGAGGATGCGAGGGGCGGCCTCGGCCATGTACAGCTCTCCTTGGGGAGGTTCCCTGCCGAGGGGGATCGGCATAGCGGCGGCGGTGCCTTCATCACCGGGCCGCGGGGAAAGTCGAGCGGGGTACGTCGATTCTGGCACAGGGCTTCGGCCCCGGCCCGCAGGCTCCTCAGCCCGCGCGCGCCGTCCGTTTCTCCTCCTGGTAGCGCCGGATGGCCTCGTACCGCTCCGCCGACCGGGCGCGTCTCTTCTCGGCCTGCTCCTCGCGGTTCTTCGGCGGCGCGGAGGTGACGAGGTCGTCGAGCAGTCGCCGTGTCGCGTCCGCGATCTCGGTCACGGCGCGGTCGAAGACCTCGCGGTTCGCGCGCGACGGCGCCGTCGTCCCCGCGATCTTGCGCACGAACTGCAGGGCCGCCTCACGGCATTCCTCATCGGTGGCCGCGGGTTCGAGGTTGTTCAACGGGACGATGTTCCGGCACATACCGGCACGGTACGCCCGGCACCCGGGCGACGGAAGGGGGATGGCACGTCCGCGCCGCCGTCGCTACGCTCTGGGCAACGACCGGAAACCAAGGAGAGACCATGACGAACCCGCCACCCCCCGACTCCCCGCCGCCCGCTGCCCCGCCTCCCGCCGGCGGCGAGCCCTCGTCCTTCCCCGCGGCGCCCGCTCCGCCGCCTCCCGGCTCCCCGTACGCGCAGGACGCGCCGACGTCGCCCCCGGGGCGGGTGCTGTCGATCATCGGGCTCGTGCTGGCGTTCCTGCTGCCGCCCGTGGGGCTCATCCTCAGCATCATCGCGGCCGTCCAGCTCGGCAAGGCGAAGGCGCCCAAGGGCCTTGCGATCGCGGGCATCGTCGTCGGCGCGATCCTGACGATCCTCGCGATCATCGGCATCGTCCTGCTGGTGACCGTCCTGGCCGGCGTGATCGGGATGTGCGCCGAGCTCGGCCCCGGCGTCTGGGATGTCGGCGGGGTCACCTACCGCTGCGGCTGACCGCACCGCACACGACGAGGGGCCGGATGCATCGCATCCGGCCCCTCGTGCGCTCCCGCGGGTCGGGGGCCGCGGTCACTTCTTGTAGTTCGGCGCCTCGACGACGATCTGCACGTCGTGCGGGTGCGACTCCTTGAGCCCGGCCGAGGTGATGCGGACGAACTTGCCGCGCTGCTTGAGCTCTTCGATGGTGCGGGCGCCGACGTAGAACATCGACTGCCGCAGCCCGCCGACGAGCTGGTACGCCACGGCGGAGAGCGGCCCGCGATACGGCACCTGGCCCTCGATGCCCTCCGGGATCAGCTTGTCGTCGCTGGGCACATCGGCCTGGAAGTAGCGGTCCTTGGAGTAGGACGTCTGCTTGCCGCGCGTCTGCATGGCGCCGAGCGACCCCATGCCGCGGTACTGCTTGAACTGCTTGCCGGACTGGAAGACGATCTCGCCCGGCGACTCGTCGGTGCCGGCGAGCAGCGAGCCGAGCATGACCGCGTCGGCCCCGGCGACGAGGGCCTTGGCGATGTCGCCCGAGTACTGCAGGCCACCGTCGGCGATCACCGGCACGCCGGCGGGGCGCGCGGCGAGCGACGCCTCGTAGACCGCGGTCACCTGCGGCACCCCGACGCCGGCGACGACGCGCGTCGTGCAGATGGAGCCCGGGCCGACGCCCACCTTGACCGCGTCGACACCGGCGTCCACGAGCGCCTGCGCCCCTTCGCGGGTCGCGACGTTGCCGCCGATGACATCGATGTGCGCGAACGACTCATCCGCCTTGAGGCGCTTGACGAGGTCGATCACGCCCTGCGACTGGCCGTTGGCGGTGTCGACGACGAGGACGTCCACTCCGGCGTCGCGGAGGGCCTCGGCGCGCTCCCAGGCGTCGCCGAAGAAGCCGATCGCCGCGCCCACGCGCAGCCGACCCTGGTCGTCCTTGGTGGCGAGCGGGTACTTCTCGCTCTTGTCGAAGTCCTTGATGGTGATGAGACCGGCGAGCTTGCCGTCCTCGTCGATGAGCGGCAGCTTCTCGACGCGGTGCTTCGCGAACAGGGCGATGACCTCGCCCGCGGCCACGCCCACCGGCGCGGTGACGAGGTTCTCGCTCGTCATGACGTCCTTGACGAAGGTGCTCTGCCGCTCGAAGCCGGAGACGAAGCGCATGTCGCGGTTCGTGATGATGCCGACGAGCCGGCCATCGTCGTCGACGACGGGCAGGCCGGAAATGCGGTACTTGGCGCACAGCGCGTCGACCTCCTCCACCGTCGCGTCCTGCGTCGTGGTGATGGGGTCGGTGATCATGCCGGACTCGCTGCGCTTGACGCGATCGACGTGCGCGGCCTGGTCGGCGATGGAGAGGTTGCGGTGCAGGATGCCGATGCCGCCCTCGCGCGCCATGGCGATCGCCATGCGGGACTCGGTCACGGTGTCCATCGCGCTGGAGAGCAGCGGCGTCGCGACGGAGATGCGTCGCGTGATCCGGGACGACGTGTCGGCCTCGCTGGGGATGACGTCGGTGTGCCCCGGGAGCAGCAGCACGTCATCGTAGGTCAGTCCGACGAAGCCGAAGGGATCGTGCTGGTCCATGGAATCTCCTCCTGCGCGAGTGGCGCGAATCCGGGTGCGAGTGGGTGGTCGACGTCGGCCGGTGCGCGGGCGTGACCCGTATGGAGATTCTAAGCGAGACACGCCCGAGAACATTCCCAGCCCCGGGTCGTTACCGGACCGTTGGTCCGGACGATAGGTGAATCGCCGATCGCGCATTACGCTCAAATGCGTCGTCCATCCCCGCGGTTCGACCCGAGTCCGCGGAGACAGCACTCACAGTGGAGGTTGCGTGGGACCCACAGCACTCGCCGGACCGCGGAAGCGCCCCTGGGCTTTCGCCTTCTTCGGAATCCTGATGGCGCTCGCGGCATCGCTCCTCCTCCCTCCCTCAGCGGCCTCCGCCGAGACCACGGACGACGGCCAGGAGGTCACCGACTTCTACTTCGCCGGCGTGGTCACGAACGGTGACGAGCCGGTCGAGGGCGTCGTCATGACGATCGAGGGCAATGGCTTCGACGCCGAGACCGAGACGGACGCCGAGGGCAAGTGGCGGCTATATGTGCCGGAGAAGGAGACGTACACCCTCACGGTGGACGAATCGACCCTCCCGGACGGCGTGATCGTGGACGCGACGCAGCTGCCCGAGGGGATCCAGCCGGTCTCCGGCACCACCGCCTCGTTCGAGCTGGAGTTCGGTCTCACCGGGACGAAGATCGTGAACCTCTTCCTCGGCGAAGGCGAGCGGGTGACCGTGTCCTTCCTCGACCAGCTCCTGTCCCGCATGGTGGGTGGTCTGAACTTCGGGCTCCTGCTGGGGCTCGCCTCGATGGGCGCCGCGCTGATCTACGGCACCACGCGGCTGTCGAACTTCGCGCACGGCGAGATGGTGACCTGGGGTGCGGTGATCACGCTGGTCTTCACCTCCTTCTGGCAGCTGCCGCTCTGGGCGGGCATCATCGCCGCGGTCATCGGCGGCGCCGCGCTCGGCTGGGCCCTCGACGCGGGGATCTGGAAGCCGCTGCGGCGGCGGGGCCTCGGCGTCGTCCAGCTCATGATCGTCAGCATCGGCCTCTCGCTGGCCCTGCGCTACGGCCTGCAGTACATCATCGGCGGCAACACGTATCAGCTGCCCGGCGCCAGCCCGGAGCCGATCCGCTTCGGGCCGATCTCGCTGTCGTACATCGACCTCGTCGGCATGGCGGTCAGCATCATCGTCATCCTCGGCGTCGCGTTCTTCCTCACGCGCACCCGCACCGGCAAGGCGACCAGAGCCATCTCCGACAACCCGCAGCTGGCCGCGGCCTCCGGCATCGACGTCGACAAGGTCATCCGGATCGTGTGGATCCTCGCCGGCACCCTGGCGGCGATCTCCGGCATCCTCTGGGCGTACTTCCGGCCCGGCGTGAAGTGGGACATGGGCATGCAGATGCTGCTCCTGATGTTCTGCGCCATTACGCTCGGCGGCCTCGGCTCGGCGATCGGCGCCCTGATCGGCTCGATCATCGTCGGACTCGCGGTCGAGGTCTCCACACTGCTGGGCGTGCCGACCGACCTCAAGTACGCCAGCGCACTCGTGGCGCTGATCATCATCCTGCTCGTGCGACCGCAGGGCATCCTCGGACGCAAGGAAAGGTTGGGCTGACACATGGACTTCGGAAGCATCTTCGGCAACACCGCCTCCTACCTCTTCAGCCCGACGACGATCGCCTACGCGCTCGCGGCCACCGGACTCGCGGTGCACTTCGGCTACACGGGTCTGCTCAACTTCGGCATGGCGGCGTTCATGGCGATCGGCGGCTACGGCTACGCGATCTCGATCCTCACCTTCGGCGTGCCGTGGTGGATCGGCGTCCTCGTCGGCGTCACGGGCGGAGCCCTCTTCGCCCTGCTGCTCGGCATCCCGACCCTCCGCCTGCGCGCCGACTACCTCGCCATCGCGACCATCGCGGCCGCAGAGGTGGTGCGCCTGATGTTCGTGACGGAGCTGTTCAAGGACTGGACGAACTCCGCGGGCGGGCTCTCCGGCTACCACCAGAGCTTCCGCGACGCGAACCCGTTCCCCCCGGGGACGTACGGCTTCGGGCCGTGGACCTACAACGCGAACGACCTGTGGGTGCGCGTGTTCGGTCTGCTCACGCTCGCGCTGACGATCCTCGTGGTGTGGGCGCTGATGCGCAGCCCGTGGGGCCGGGTGCTGAAGGGCATCCGCGAGGACGAGGACGCCGTGCGGTCGCTCGGCAAGAACGTCTTCGCCTACAAGATGCAGGCGCTCGTGGTCGGCGGCGTGATCGGTGCCCTGGGCGGCATCGTCTTCGTCCTCCCGTCGGCGGTCATCCCCGGCAGCTACTCGACGTCGCTGACGTTCTTCCTGTGGACGATCCTCCTCCTCGGCGGCGCGGCCACGGTGTTCGGTCCGACCCTCGGCGCGGTGCTGTTCTGGGTGGTGTTCGCCTTCCTCGGCGCCCTGCTGCCCGCGATGGCCACCGCCGGCTACCTGCCCATGACGAGCGCGCAGGCCGACGTGGTCCGCTACATCCTCATCGGCGTCGTGCTGATGCTCATCGTCGTGTTCCGCCCGCAGGGCATCCTCGGGAACAAGAGGGAGATGACCTTTGTCAAGTGAGAACGACGCGGCCGTCACGCCCGCGAAGAGCACCCCGCGCGCCAAGACCACCGGTCTCGCCGTCGGTCCCCCGGCGCCCGGCGTCAAGAAGGTCGACCCGATCCTCGTCGTCGACGCCGTCCAGCGGCGCTTCGGCGGCCTCACCGCCGTCGACGTCGATCACCTCGAGATCCCCCGCGGAGCCATCACCGCTCTGATCGGACCGAACGGCGCCGGCAAGACGACGCTGTTCAACCTCCTGTGCGGCTTCGACAAGCCCAACAGCGGCACCTGGTCGTACGACGGCAAGAACCTCTCCGGCATCCCGTCCTTCAAGGTCGCCCGGATGGGGCAGGTCCGCACGTTCCAGCTCACCAAGTCGCTGTCGCTGCTGACCGTGCTGGAGAACATGAAGCTCGGCGCGAAGGACCAGCGCGGCGAGGGCTTCTGGGCCGGCCTGTTCCCCTTCCTCTGGCGGAAGCAGGAGCAGGAGATCGAGCAGCGCGCCCACGAGCTCCTCGTGCGCTTCAAGCTCGACGCGAAGGAGCAGGACTTCGCGGCGTCCCTGTCGGGCGGGCAGCGCAAGCTCCTGGAGATGGCCAGGGCGCTCATGAGCGACCCCAGCCTGGTGATGCTGGACGAGCCGATGGCCGGGGTGAACCCCGCCCTCACGCAGTCCCTCCTCGATCACATCCTCGACCTCAAGGACCTCGGCATGACGGTCCTCTTCGTGGAGCACGACATGCACATGGTGCGCCACATCGCCGACTGGGTCGTCGTGATGGCCGAGGGCAGAGTGGTGGCCGAGGGGCCGCCGGAGACCGTCATGGAGGACCCGGCGGTGGTGGACGCCTACCTCGGCGCCCACCAGGACGTGGACCTCGGCGCCGTCACCGGACGTCTCCCGGTGATCTCCGACGCCGACGCGGAGCGCATCCGCGAGCAGATCGAGACGGAGGTCGAGGCCGAGGTCGAGGCCGAGGACGCCGCCGAGGAGGGCAAGGCATGAGCACCGCATCCCCCACCGAGGGCACCGCCCCCACCGGCGAGGTCGTCGTCGAGCTGACCGATGTGCACGCGGGGTATCTGCCCGGCGTGAACATCCTCAACGGCGCGAACCTCGTGGCGCGGAAGGGCGAGCTGATCGGCATCATCGGCCCGAACGGCGCCGGAAAGTCGACGCTGCTCAAGGCGATCTTCGGCATGGTGAACGTGCGCGACGGCGACATCACGCTCCACGGCGAGAGCATCGTGGGCCTCAAGGCCGACAAGCTCGTGCGCCGCGGCGTCGCCTTCGTGCCGCAGACGAACAACGTGTTCCCGTCGCTCACCATCCAGGAGAACCTGGAGATGGGCCTCTACCAGAACCCGAAGATCTTCGCGGAGCGGCTGGAGTTCGTCAGCAGCATCTTCGCCGAGCTCGGCAAGCGCCTCAAGCAGCGCGCGGGGTCGCTCTCGGGCGGCGAGCGGCAGATGGTCGCGATGTCGCGGGCGCTCATGATGGACCCGTCCGTGCTGCTGCTGGACGAGCCGTCCGCCGGCCTCTCCCCCGTGCGCCAGGACGACGCCTTCATCCGGGTCTCCGACATCAACAAGGCCGGCGTCACGACGATCATGGTCGAGCAGAACGCCCGTCGCTGCCTGCAGATCTGCGACCGCGGCTACGTGCTCGACCAAGGCAAGGACGCCTACGAGGGCACCGGCCGGGAGCTGCTGAACGACCCCAAGGTCATCGGCCTCTACCTCGGCACGCTCGGCACCGACGCCGCCTGACACCCCGCGGACACGAGGAAGGCCCCGGATGCCGATGCATCCGGGGCCTTCCTCGTGCGGATTACTTGATGCGCGAGGTGACGTTCTCGGCGTCGAACTCGTAGACGCCGATCGCCGCACCCTTCGGGTCGTTGTTCTCGTCGAACGTGATCTCGCCCGAGAGGCCGTCGTAGTCCGGCGTGCCTCCGTCGTTGATGATCGCGGCGCAGTCGGCGAAGTTGTCGCACTTCTCCCCGTCGCCCTCACCGCCGGAGACGGCGATCATCTCGGCGGCCATGTCCGGACCCTCCACGGAGCCGGCCTTGAGAGCCGCCAGCGCCATGAGGATGACGGCGTCGTACGCCTCGGCGGAGTACGTCACGGCGTCGATCGGGTCGTTGCCCTCGGCGGTCCAGACCTCGTTCAGCTGGTCCAGGAAGTCCTGCGGCAGCTCGGCTCCGGCGCGGGTGCCCTTCGAGCCCTCGAGGTTGACCGAGATGTCCGAACCCCAGTCCTTGAGGTTGCCGTCGACGAGGTACAGCGAGCTGGTGTCGACGCCCGCGTTGCCGAGCAGCGGCGCGATGGTGGCGAACTGCTCGTAGGAGACGACCGCGACCGCGTCCGGGTTGGCGGCGGCGATCTCCGACACCTGGGCGTTGAACTGACCGTCGCCCTGGTTGTACGAGGCGTCGGCGACGACCTCGCCGCCGGTGCTCTCGAAGGTCGACTTGATCGCCTCGAACAGGCCCGTGCCGTACGGGTCGTTCTGGTAGATGATGCCGAGCGTCTTGTGGCCGTCCTCGGCGATCTGGTTGCCCAGCACCTCGCCCTGCAGCAGGTCGCTCGGGGCGGTGCGGAAGTACAGCGGGTTGATGCCCGTGAAGTCCGGCGACGTGTTGGACGGCGACACCGTGAGGATGTCGGCGCCCGCGTTGCCGTCGAGGATGAGCTTCGTGACGCTGGAGGACGCGGCGCCGACCATGGCCGTGATCCCCTCGTTGCGCAGGTTCGTGATCGAGGTCTCGTACGCCTTGTTGTCGAGGTCGCCCTCGTCGGCACCGGTGAGCTCGATGGTGATGCCGGCGTCGGCCTCGTTGATCTGGTTGACGGCGAGCTGGACACCGGCTTCCATCGGCGCGCCGAGGAACGCGAGCGTACCGGTGGCGGGCAGCAGCGAACCGAGCTTGAGCGTGAGGTCGGCGGCGGGCTTCTCGCCGCCCCCGTCCGACGGCTCCGCGTTCGGCGTGCTGCTGCAGCCCGCGATGATGAGGGCGGAGGCGCTGACCAGCGCGATCCCGGCGAAGATCCTCGCGCTGCGCGAGCCCTTCAGTGCGTTCATGATGCTCCCTTGCGTAAACGAACGTGGATGGTGACCACAGTCGGGTGCTCTAACACTAGGGCGTGAGGCCTCCGCACAGGAGGGGCAAGTGTTTCGGTGCGTTAACGATCCGAACCCCGGGTTTCCGGGCCGGACGCGGCGATCTCAGAGGGCGGCGGCGCGCGTGACGCGACGGCCACGACGACCGGCGAGGAGCAGATCGGCGACGAAGACGGCGATCGCGACCCACACCAGGAGGAACCCGATCCAGCGCTCCGGTGGCATCGGCTCGTGCAGGACGGCGACGCCGATCACGAACTGCAGGACCGGGGTGAGGAACTGCAGCATGCCGATCACCGTGAGGTCGACCCGGCGGGTGCCCGCCGCGAACAGCAGAAGCGGGACGGCCGTGGCCACGCCCGCGAAGGCGAGCAGGACGGCGTGCGGCCAGCCGTTGGTCCCCATCGTCAGCCCGGCGGGCGTCAGCGCCACGACCACGAGCTGGACGACCGCGATCGGGATCAGCCAGAAGGACTCGAGCGTCAGCCCGCTGATCGCGTCGACCGCGGGCCCGATCTTCTTCTTGATGAGCCCGTACAGGCCGAAGGAGGCGGTGAGCGACAGGGCGATCCAGGGGAACGAACGGTAGGCCAGGACGATGACGAGGACGGCCGCTCCGGCGATCCCGATGGCCGCCCACTGCAAGCGGCGGAGGCGCTCCTTCAGCACGAAGACCCCGAGCAGCACGGTCGTGATCGGGTTGATGAAATAGCCCAGCGCGGTCTCGACCACATTCCCGCTCAGGGTGCCGAGGACGAAGACCTGCCAGTTCACGTAGATGAGGAGGCCGGCCAGCGCCGTCCACCCCAGGAGCCGCGGGTTGCGGACGATCGCGAGGAACGCCGGCCAGCCGCGGGTGACGGTGAGCAGCAGGAGGCAGAACACGAACGAGAGCAGCACGCGCCAGGCCACCGTCTCCCACGCGCCGGTGGGCTGCAGCAGCAGGAAGTACAGCGGGAGAACGCCCCACAGCAGGTAAGCGCTCCCGGCGAAGGCGACGCCGGCGGTGCGGGTGGCGCGGGTCGTCTCGGGGGTCACCGCACAACCCTATGCCCGGCGGACCGCCCGCTGTCGCGCCGGACGCGGAAGAGGGCCCGGATGCCGAAGCATCCGGGCCCTCTTCGGACCGGCGCTCCCGTCCGCGGGCGGAGGGAGCCGGGGTCTGCGATCAGCGGACGACGACCGCCAGGACGTCGCGCGCCGACAGGACGAGGAACTCGTCCGCGCCGAACTTCACCTCGGTGCCGCCGTACTTGCTGTAGAGCACGCGGTCACCGACGGCGACGTCGAGCGGAACGCGGTTGCCGTTGTCGTCGATGCGGCCGGGGCCGACCGCCACGACCTCACCCTCCTGGGGCTTCTCCTTGGCGGTGTCGGGGATGACCAGCCCACTCGCGGTGGTCTGCTCGGCCTCGACCTGCTTGATGACGATGCGGTCCTCGAGCGGCTTGATGGAAACCGACACGGTCTACCTCTTCTTTCTTGACGCTGACACGAAAGACTCGTTCGCACTCTCAACCCGAGAGTGCTAATGCCAGTGTAGGCGGTCGGCTGGCACTCATGCAATGCGAGTGCCAACCCGGGTCGGTCGCCGGTCGGGACCTAGGCTGAGAGGGTGGAGATGTCCGAGCTGCGCGCCCTGCTGACCCCTGCCGGCCTCGAACTGCTCGACGCCGTCGGGCCGATCACGTCCACCGCCGAGGCCGCGACCGCCGTCTCGCGGCTCCGCGCCGCCGGCCACTCCCCCGACCTCGTCTCCGCGGTCGTCGGGCAGGCGCACCTGCGCGCCAAGGCCACGGCGAAGTTCGGTCCGTTCGCCGCGCGCATGCTCTTCACCCGTGCGGGCCTGGAGCAGGCGACCCGCCTCGCCGTGGCCGCGCGGCACGCCCAGCGGATCCGCCGCGTCGGCCTCACCGGGGTCGCGGATCTCGGCTGCGGGATCGGCGGCGACGCCCTCGCGTTCGCCGGCGCGGGGCTGACGGTCCTCGCGGTCGATGCGGACGAGGTGACCGCCGCCCTCGCCGCCTACAACCTCGCCCCCTTCGGGGACGAGGCCACGGTCCGGCACCAGTCCGCCGAGGAGGCGCTCGGCGACCCCGTGCCCGGACAGGCGATCTGGATGGACCCCGCCCGGCGCACCGCCGGCCACGGCGAGACGCGGCGCGTCTCCGCCGACGACTACTCCCCCTCTCTCGACTGGGCCTTCGCCGTCGCCGCGCAGCGGCCGACCGGGATCAAGCTCGGTCCGGCCCACGACCGGGATCTGCTCCCCCCGGACGCGGAGACCCAGTGGGTCAGCGCCGACGGCAGCGTCGTCGAGCTCGTCGTGTGGACGAGGGAGCTGGCGCGCGCGGGGGTCCGTCGGTCCGCCCTCGTGATCCGCGGCGAGCGCTCGCACGAGCTCACCGGCGCCGACGACGCCGAGGACGCCGCCGTCCGGCCGCTCGGGACCTTCCTCCACGAGCCCGACGGCGCCGTCATCCGGGCCCGCCTCATCGGAGACGTCGCGCGCAGTCTCGACGCCGGGATGCTCGACCCGCGCATCGCCTACCTCACGTCGGACGCGGCTCTCACGAGTCCGTTCGTGCAGTCGTTCCGCGTGCGGGAGACGCTGCCGATCACGCCGAAGACGATCAACGCGGCCCTGAAGGCGCACGGCATCGGCCGCATCGAGATCAAGAAGCGGGGTGTCGATGTCGACCCCGCCGCCTTCCGGCGCCGACTGACCCTGCGCGGCGATGCGGAGGCGACCCTCATCCTCGCGCGGTACGGCGATCAGCGCCGCGCGATCCTCGCCGACCGGGTGCCCGCCGCGGACTGACGGCGTCAGCCGTCCGGATCGCGACCGGGGATGTCCACGCGGATCGGGTCCCCCGGCGGCCCGGTCGTCACGAGGAACGAGTCGCCGGAGGCCGAGGTCGCGGTGGCCGACGCGGTGGTGACGGTGAGGTACGGCACCTGCCAGCGGGTGAAGGCGACCTCGATCACCGAGACGGACAGCACCTCGCCGGTCTCCTGCGCGATGTCGACGACCTGGACGCCGAGGCCCGCGTCGATCGCATCCGCGAGGGCCGTGCACTGGCGCGAGCCGTCGACGTCGACGATGAGGCACCGCTGGACGGGGCCCTCGTCCACCGGCCGGTCGCCGAGCCAGACCGGCTGCTCGCGGAACGAGCCCAGGAGCGTGAGACCGAGGGTGTAGCCGTCCTCGATCAGCTCCTCCGCCCGCGGGCGCTGCGCCGCGCCGAACTGGTCGACGAGGGCCGAGGACGACCCCCAGCGCTGGATGCTGACCATCGGCTCGTCCGTGGTGGAGAACACCATCGTCGCGGTGACGCTGTCCACGGCGTACGCGTCCTCCTCGTCGGCGGACGTCGTGCCGGCCACCGGGACCGAGGCGTACAGCCCCGGCGCCACCTCGTCCCGCGGCAGACAGGTCGACTGGGAGTCTTCGCCCACGTCGAGGATCAGGCAGCGGGTGTCGCCGTCGTCCTGCGAGGCGTACCAGGCCAGCGCGCCCTCCCCCTCCGCGACCGCGCGGACGGAGCCGGGATCGTAGTCCTCGGCCAGCCCGGCGCGACGCTGCTCCTGCGCGGGGGTCAGCGAGGGCGTCTCCGCCCGCGGGGCGAACAGCGCCCATCCGGCGCCGAGGCCGATCGCGAGGAGGGCGCCGGCGGCGCCCAGCACCGGGAGGATGCGCGGACGCCGCGCGACGGCGACGGCGGGCGCCGACTCCGGCGGTGACGGCGCGATCGCGAGGGCGGAACCGGGGGCGGCCGCGTCCTCGTCCTCCCGGGCAGCCGTAGCCGGGGGCGGCGGCACGGGAGTCCCGGCGTCGGCGATCGGGGCCGCGGTGCGCCGGCGGCGCTCGTCCTGGAGCTCGCGCAGTCGCCGGGCGCCGGCGGCGTCCAGGCCGCCGTCGGGGCCGTAGGCCGCCCGTTCGAGCGCGCGGAGCTCGTCCGCGTCGTCGCCGTCCGGCCGCTCAGTCTCCTCCCGCACCGACGCCCATCCCCTCTCGGATGATCACGAACGACCCGGGGCCCGCGGTCGGCAGCTCGTATGTGGTGACGCCGCCGCTCTCCGTGTCGGTCACCTGCAGGCGCAGGCGGCCGTCGTGCTCCTGCAGGGTCTCCGTCGTCTCGCACACCATCGGGGCGTCCGGCGTGGAGCCGTCGTAGATGAGGCACTGCCGCCCGGTCTCGCTGTCGGATGCGGTCCAGACCGGCACGTCCCCGTCGTAACCGGCGATCCAGATCGAGTTCGCGGCGAACCCCTCGGCGGCCAGCCGCTCAGCCGTGGCGGTCTCCGCCTCGGTGGAGTAGGTGATGCCGCCGAGACCGTCCGGCCCGTACTCGGACACGCTGACGGCCACCGCCGGCTGCCCGTCGGCGGTGAGGAGCAGCTGCGCCATCACCTCCCGGGAGTCCTCCGCGTCCCGTTTCGTCGTGATCGAGCCCCAGAGGCCCTCCGCCTGCACGGCCTCACGGCCGTTGCAGCTCGGCGTGACGCTGGTCCCTGACCCCAGCACGAGGCAGATGCTCTTCCCGCCGTTCTGCGTCGCCATCCAGATCACCGCGTCGTCCTCGACCGCGATCGGGCGCACCGATCCGCTGTCGTACCGCCCGGAGGCGATGAGGTCGGCCTGCCACTGCTGCTGCTCCGGCCCGAGGGCGACGGCCTCGCCGCCCCGCCCGAAGGCCAGCCACCCGACGCCGATGCCGAGGAGCAGGACCACGACGGCGGCGAGCGCGAGAACGCCGAGCCGCCGACGACGGACGGGCGCGGTCGCGGACGGCTCCGCACTCGGCTCCGTGTCCTCGCTGCCGGTCCCGGGCTCCGGGACGGCGCCGTCGTCACCCGTCTCCTCCCCGGCGGGTGCGGCGGCGTGAGGGGAATCGTCGTCGTCCGCAGGCGCGGCGACGGGAGCGGAGGGCTCGGTGCTGTCGTGGGAGAGCGCGGCGGAGGGCGGACGCCGGCGAGCCTCATCCAGCTCGCGCAGCCGCGCGGCCTCGGCCTCCGTCAGATCACCGCCCGGCCCGAAGGCCTTGCGCTGCAGGGCCCTGCGCTCCTCGACTCCGTCGTCGCTCGCCGCGCTCATCCCGCCTACCCCAGCCTCTCGAACTGCATGCCCGCCCAGACCAGCCACCCGAGGCTGTACACCGTGGCGCAGAGCCCGAGGACGAGCGCCCAGCGCGCGATCGCCCGGTTCTCGACGGGGCGGCGGAGGGACATGATCGCGGCGATCACCGCGACGATGGCGACGGGGATGCCCCAGCCGACGAAGAACGAGGCGCCGAGCGCGACGATCGCTGCCAGCAGCGCCCACGGTGCCAGGCGCGTATCGTCGACGGTCGCCGGCTCCGTGGCCGGCTCCCAGGTATCCTCCTCCGCGTGATCGAGGTCCGGGCCGCTCACCACGACCGGCTCGATGCCCACGGGACCCGTCGGCAGCTTCGTGTACCCCTCCCGCGGCGCCCCGGGCAGGCGGGCGGACCCCGCCGGGCGCTCGACCTGGCCGCTGGCGCGCTCGACCCGGGCGCGGGGAGTGCCCGCGCCGGGCGCCGGATCCTCGGGGAGCCCGCTCACGCCGGCACCGCCTCCGCCACCTGGATCTCGGTCACCGGCAGCGTCGAGTCGGCACCGAAGCCGAGCGTCGACGCCGGGCGTCCTGAGGCGATGAGCTCCGCGGCCAGCGCGGCGATCATGGCGCCGTTGTCGGTGCAGAGCGACAACGGCGGGATGCGCACCGTGACCCCGGCCGCGGCGGCCCGCGCCAGCGCGACCTCACGCAGCCGCCGGTTCGCGATCACACCGCCGCCGAGCAGCAGCCGCGGCACCCCGAGGTCGGCACAGGCGTTGAGCGCCTTCGTGACGAGGACGTCGACGACGGCCTCCCGGAAGCTCGCCGCGACATCGGCGATCGGCAGCGCGCGCGCCTCGGCGCCGGCCGCGGCGTTCTCGGCCTCGAAGCGCTCCACCCACCGGGCGACCGCGGTCTTGAGACCGGAGAACGAGAAGTCGTAGCGGTGCTTCGCGAGGTCGGACGCCCGGGAGAGACCGCGCGGGAAGCGGATCGCGTCGGGGTCGCCGCCGACCGCGGCCCGATCGATCTCGGGGCCGCCCGGGTACGGCAGGGAGAGCAGCCGCGCGACCTTGTCGAAGGCCTCGCCCGCCGCGTCGTCCACCGTCTCGCCGAGCAGCTCGACGTCGGTCGTGAGATCGCGCACGTGGAGCAACGAGGTGTGGCCGCCCGATACGAGCAACGCGATCGTCGGGTACTCCAGGGGCGCGGCGTCCGGGGTGAGGATGTCGGCGGCGATGTGTCCGACCAGGTGGTTGACGGCGTAGAGGGGCTTGTCGAGGGAGACCGCCAGGCCCTTCGCCGCCCCGACGCCGACCATGAGCGCACCGGCGAGCCCGGGACCGCTGGTCACTGCGACCGCGTCGAGGTCGGCGAGGCGCACGTCGGCCTCGGCGAGGGCGGCATCGATGGCGGGCTGCAGCGCCTCCAGGTGGGCGCGGGCGGCGACCTCCGGGACGACGCCGCCGTATCGGGCGTGCTCGTCCATGCTCGACGCGATCGTGTTGGACAGCAGCGTGCGACCGCGCACGATGCCGATCCCGGTCTCGTCGCAGCTCGTCTCGATGCCGAGCACCAGCGGCTCCCTCATGCGTTCGCCTCCTCCGGCGTGTCGGCGGCCACGGGGTGGCGGCGCAGATCCCGTCGCATCACGATCGCGTCGACGTCGTCGGGCTGATAGTAGCGGGGGCGCCTGCCGATCTCCTCGAAGGCCTCCGACCGATACAGGTTCTCCGCCGCCGGATTGTCGGCGCGGACCTCGAGGAACACCTCTCGGGCCCCGCGCGCCGCGGCTGCGCGGAGCAGCGCGTGCAGCAGCGCCCGCCCGCGTCCCCGCCCGCGGAACGCCCTGTCGAGCGCGATGGTCTGGATGTCGGCGTCGGGGCTCCCCTGCAGCGCCCGTACTCCGCCGTAGCCGATGATCGCCCCGGCCTCCTCGTCCACGAGGTAGCGGCCGTGCGGGCTCGACAGTTCGCTCGCCATCGTCTCCCGGCTCCAGGCGTCGGTCGGGAACGAGCGATCCTCGATCGCCATGACGGCGTCCAGATCGTCCGGACGCGCCTCCCGCAGCGTCATACACCCACCTTCTTCGGGGCGCCCGGCAGCGTCACATCCGGGTGCCGCAGATAGAGCGGTTCGTCGCCGGCGAGTGTCCGGCCGGCGGCGAGGGCGCGGGCACCGACGCGGGCGAGGTCGACCGCGGAGAGCGTCGTCACGTCGACGCGGCGGATGTCGCCCAGGTGCGCATCCGCGTCCGCCGCCCGCACGAGCACCGTGTCGGCGACCGTCCGCGGGATCCCGTCCTCGTCCTGGCCGTCGAACACCGTCACGGCGACCTCGCGCCGCCGGGCGTCGGTGACGACCGCGAACGGTCCGGTCACCGTCTCGAGGACGGTCAGCGCCGCTGCCGTATGACTCGGGACGGGGACGACGGGGACGCCGCGGCCGAGCGCGAACGCACGCGCCGTGGCGATGCCGATGCGCAGCCCCGTGAAGGGACCGGGCCCCATGCCGGCCACGACGTGCGTGATGCTGTCGGCGCCGCCGTCGCGGAGCACGTCGCGCACCAGGTCGCCGATGACCTCGGCGTGACCGAGCGGGTCGGCGGTGCCGGCGTCGGCGCGCCGCGTGCCATCCGGGTCGATGAGGGCGACGGCGGTGCCAAGGGACGTGTCGACGGCGAGGATCACCCCTCCAGGGTAGTCGCCGTGCCGCCGGGGAACGCCCGGTCTCGGCCCCCGCCGGTCAGCCCAGCGGGGCCCGCACCGGGTAGTCCTGATCCTCCAGGATCACCTGCGCCGCCGCCCCGGTCGTGCGGTTGACGACGACCGGCGCGAGGAGGTTGACGCTCACGCCGTCGGATGCCGGGTGGGCGACCACGAGCACGAGGGCGTCCTCCGGAGAGCCCAGTGAGAGGTCGGCGACCTGGGTGTCGCTGAGCGTCGGGGCGTACTCGGCGAGCACCGTGTTCGGGTCGACCAGATACAGCCGCAGGGACTCGTCCTGGACGGCCCGCATCGCGAACAGGCCGTCCGCGCCGTCGACGGGCGCGAGCGCGAAGTCGACGTGCGGGGCGAGCCCGGGCGGCGGAGACGTGAAGGTGAGCGCCGCGGTCATCGCAGGAACTCCATCAGCGTGGGCTGCAGCACCCGCGCATTGACGGCGAGCGCCGAGCGGTACACAAGCTCCTGCGCCTGTAGGCGGATGAGCACCTCGACCGAGTCGACGTCCTCGACCGCCGCCCGGCGGGACTCGAGGGACACGGAATTCTGCACTGCCGCCTCCTTGGCGCGTTCGATCTGAGCCTGTCTGGTGCCCACCGAGCCCTGCACACCGAGCATCGCCGTCCGGCGGGAGTCGATCTCCGCCAGCCGGGGGCCGACGTTGGTGCCGGAGCGGAGGTCGGCGGCGATGCGGTCGACGAGGGCGAACACCGAGTCGTCGCCGACGCCGAACACCGCGGCGCCGTCCGTGTCCACGCGGACCGCCGCCGCATCCGACACCCGCCGGGAGACGTCCGAACCCGCCACCCCGCTGTACGAGTAGTCGGCGGCGAACGCCGCCGTGTCCGAGGTGCCGGCGAACACGGAACGGCCGAGCAGCCGGGTGTTCGCCTGGGCGAGGAGCTCGTCGCGGATGCCCTCGAGCTCGACGGCCAGAGCCTCCTTCGCCGCGGCGTCCAACGCCCCGTCGTTGGCCCCCTGCGCCGTGAGATCGCGGACGCGGGACAGCAGGGACGTGCTGGAGGTGATGGCGGAGTCCGCCGCCGTCACCCAGGCCAGGCCGTCGTCGATGTTGCGCGCGTACTGCTCCGTGCGCCGCTGCTCCGCGTGCAGCGCGAGCGCCGCCGCGGCCGCGGCCGGGTCGTCGGAGGGGGCGGCGAAGGCCTTCTGCGACGTCGCCTGGTCCTGCAGCCGCGCCAGCTCGGACAGGTGGGATTGCAGCTGGCGCATCGCCGTCTGCGTCATGGTGGTCTGGGTCACGCGAGAGATCACGATGCTCCTCCGATCAGCGTCCGACGACGCCCGTGCGGTTGATGAGGACGTCGAGCGCCTCATCGACGGCGGTGAGCACTCGGGCCGCGGCCTGGTAGGCGGTCTGGTAGGTGAGGAGGCTGATCGTCTCCTCGTCGCCGTCGACCGCGGCGACCGACTGCTGGGCCCCGACCGCGCCGACCGCGGCCGCGTCGGACACCGTGGCCCGCTGCACGTCGGCGGCGGTCGCGACGCCGAAGCGCGTCACCTGGTCCGTCCACAGCGCGTCCGGGGACGTCGCGCGCTGACCGATCTGCGAGATCAGGTCGGCGTTGCTCGCGTCCTTCGCGCCCGCCCCCGGTGCGGCAAGGGCGAGCTCCGCCGGCGTCGCGACGGCGACCCGCAGGCCGAGCGCGGCCGAACCGGTCGCCGGAACCGTGAAGAAGTCCCCTCCGGGCTGTCCGGTCGCGGTGACGCCCGCGCGGTGCTGCTCATTGAGCGCCGTGGCCAGCGCCGTGGCCACGCGGTCGTACGTCGCGGCGAGCTGGGCCAGCATCCCGCCGTCGGCGGCCGGCGCCAGCACGGACAGCGAGCCGCCGAGCTCTCCGCCGTCGACGACGAGGGGGAGGTCGGGCACGGACTCCCACGCCACGCCGACGCGGGTGGCGCCGTCGATGGTCGCGGATCCGGTCAGGGCGATGTGCCGGGCGTCGCCGCCGGCGACCAGCGCGTTGCCGCCCAGTCGCACCGTGAGCGTCCCGTCGGCCTCCACCGTCGCCGTCGCTCCGGCGAGCCGGGCCACATCCTCCGCCAGCACGGTGCGGCGATCGGTGAGCTCGTTGGCGGAGCGTCCCGCGGCGAGCGCGTCGCGGATCTCCGTGTTGAGCACGGCGATCTGGTCGGCGGCGGCGTTGACCTGGCTGACGGTCCGCTCCGCGGTCCCGCGCGCTGCCGTCCACTGGGCCGCGACGGTGCGGTAGCCGCCCGAGATGTGCGCGGCGAGCTCCTTCGCCGACTCCAGCACGCTCGCGGCGGCCGCCCCCGAGTCGGGGGTGTTGGCGAGGTCCTGCCACCCCGCCCAGAACGTCGTCAGCCGGTTCGCGAGGCCCTTGTCGGTCGGTTCGGCCAGCGCCGACTCCGCCGTCGTGGCCGCGAGCGCCCGCGTCGCCCAGTAGCCCGCGGCGCCGATCGTGTCACGGACCCGGGCGTCGAGCAGCGCGTCGCCGAGCCGGGCGACGCCGTCGATCGACACGCCGTGCCCCGGCAGGGCGCCCATGCTGAATCGTCCGGTCTGCGCGACGGCGGCGATCGACGAGGTCTCGACGCGCTGCCGCGTGTACCCCTCGGTCTTCTGGTTGGCGATGTTCTGCCCGACCACGTCCATGCCCCGCCGCGCGGCGGCGAGGCCGCTGGCGGCGGTGGTCAATCCACTGAAGGTCGACATGATCCCCTCTCGGTCACATCTCGGTGTCGATGATGCGGGCGGCGTCCTCGCGGGCACGGTCGCCGCGCGTGGTGTATTCGCCGCTCTCCTGGCCGAGCGCGGCGATGGTCTCCTGCGTGGCGCGGAGGACCCCGCTGAGCTGCTCCGCGGTGGAGTCGCGCATCTGCTCGACCTCCGCGGTCAGCCGCACGAGGGCGCGCATGTGGTCGGAGAAGACGTCGCCCCAGGCGCCGTCCGGCGCGTGCTCGATGAGCTGCGAGATGGTCGCGTCCTCCGGCGCCCCCCACTCCTCGGCGACGCCGGCGACCTCGACGGTCCTGGCCAGTCCCGCGGAGCGGAGACGATCGAGTACCTGATCGATCTCGCGTGCCGCAAACTGTATCCATTGCGAACGTCCGGCGGCGAGCAGCAGTTGCTGCTCATCGAGTTTGAAAAGCAGCATCTCGAGCAGCTCGCGCTCTCGCCAGAGCTGCATCGATAGTTCGTTGGCTCCCATGATCCCCTTGTTCCCCCAGCGATCCCCCGCCCCAACGCCGGTGTGATCGACCCGCCTGTTAACGGTTCATTAATCTCTATCGGCCACCGCGCCCCTAAGGTTACTATGTGGAGCGGCGGTGGGTAGTTCTCCCCATGGACATATCTCGGACCTTGTGATATGGCCATCTACCTCTCGTCATGGAGCTTCCGGAGTGCATCCAGAGAGGTGGATCATCCCCCATGTCGTCGCGCGCTGAGCGCAACCGCCTCGTCGAGGCCAACCTCCCCCTGGTCGGCTATCTCGCCGCGGACACCCATGCTCGGGCAACCCACATCCCCCGCGAAGAGCTCGCCGCCGTCGGCGCGCTCGCCCTCGTGACCGCCGCCGACGCGTACGACCCCGCGCTCGGCGTCCCCTTCGGCGCCTACGCCCGGCGTCGCATCCTCGGCGCGTTCGCCGACGAGATGCGCGCGATGGACTGGGCCTCGCGGGGCATCCGCAAACGCATCAAGGAGACCGTCGCCGTCCGCGACACTCTCACCGCCGCGCTCGGACGCACGGCCACGGCCACCGAGGTCGCCACCGCGATGGGCTCCCCCAAGGAGGCCGTGGTCGAGGCCCTCGCCGACGCCGCCCGCACGGTGTCGACCCTCGACGACCCTGCGACCCGCGAACTCGTCGCCGACATCCCCCTCCCGGAGGAGTCCGCACTGGTCGGCGAACGGCGGGAGGTGCTGGAGCACGCCATCACCGCTCTCCCGGAGCGCATGCGCCGCATCATCGTGGCCGTCTACTTCGAGGAGCGTCCGGTGAAGGAGATCGCCGAGGAGCTCGGCGTCACCCATTCGGCCGTCTCCCAGCAGCGCTCTGAGGCGGTGCGCCTGCTCCGCGACGCCCTCGACCGGTACTTCGCCGACGGCGCCGTGCCCGCGCCCACCACCACGCGGGTGTCACCCGCGGCGCGGGACGCCTACTTCGGCCGCATCGCGGAAGCCGCCGGCGCCCGGATCGGCGATGTGTTCCGCGCCGCCGCGCCCGCCTAACGCACCCCCGCCCTCCGCCGATAGGTGAGAGCAGGAGACCACGGACGGTCTCCTGTACAACACATCACGGAGGAAACCCTCATGGGTATGCAGATCAACACCAACGTGTCGGCGCTCAACGCCTACCGCAACCTGTCCAGCACGCAGAACGACCTGTCGAAGTCGCTCGAGAAGCTCTCGAGCGGCCTGCGCATCAACCGCGCAGCGGACGACGCTGCCGGCCTCGCGATCTCCGAGGGCCTGCGCTCGCAGGTCAACGGCCTGAACGTCGCGGCCCGCAACGCCCAGGACGGCATCTCGGTCATCCAGACCGCAGAAGGCGCCCTGACCGAGGTCCACTCCATCCTGCAGCGCGTCCGCGACCTGACCGCTCAGGGTGCGAACGACTCGAACAACGCGAAGTCGCGCGACGCGATCCAGAAGGAGATCAACACCCTCGGTGACGAGCTCACCCGGATCGCCGAGAGCACGAACTTCAACGGCATCAAGCTGCTCTCGGGCGGCACGACGCTGACGTTCCAGGTGGGTGCGGGCGCGGTCGCCGCCGAGGACCAGATCTCGGTCGCCCTGACCGACTTCGCCGACCTCGGCGCGGACATCAAGGGCTACGCGGCGACGATGACGAACGCGGCGACGTATGGCGCCGCACTCGCCGACATCGACACCGAGATCCAGGCGGTCTCGACCGCACGCGCCGGTTACGGTGCGCTGCAGAACCGCTTCGAGTCGACCATCAACAGCCTCAACGTGTCGGCGGAGAACCTCGCCGCCGCCGAGAGCCGTATCCGCGACACCGACATGGCGTCCGAGATGGTCAAGTTCACGTCCGCGAACATCCTGTCGCAGGCGGGAACGGCCATGCTGGCCCAGGCCAACCAGGCCAACCAGGGCGTGCTCCAGCTGCTGCGCTGATCCGCGCCGCCGCACGGAATCACTCCGGGGGTCCGGGTGACGGCTTCGGCCATCGCCCGGGCCCCGCCGCACACAGAAGGGAAGCCGCATGTCGCTCTCGCTCGACGGCCTCGTCTCGGGGCTCAAGACCACCGAGGTCATCAAGGCGCTCATGGACGTGCACGCCATCCCCCGCACGCTGCTCAAGGCCAAGATCGACGACAAGAACGTCATCATGACGCAGCTGCGCACCCTCAACACGGCCGTGCAGAACCTCGCCGCCGCCGCCGAGAAGGCCGCAGCGCCCGGCGGTCTGGACCGCTTCACCGGCACCTCGTCCTCCGAATCGGTGAAGGTCGCGCTGCGCACCGGCGCCGCCCCCGTGTCGACCGACATCGTCGTCGACCGTCTCGCCCAGGCGCACACCGTCGTCTCCGCCGCCGCGTCCCGCTGGCCCGCGGACCCGCCCGTCCTGGTGCTCGAGGACGCCGCGGGCGAGCGCATCGAGGTGCAGGCCGACTCGACCTCGATGCAGGACATCGCCCAGGCCATCAACGACGCCGACACCGGCATCCTCGCCACCGCCGTCCCCGCCGGCACGGCCGCCGACGGCACTCCCGTCTACCGCCTGCAGCTCCGGGCCGAGGAGTCCGGCGAGGCCGGACGGTTCCGCGTGTACAGCGGCGACCTCGCCGCGGTCGCCGCCGGCACCGCCGCGGACGTGTCAGCGGAGCCCGGCGCCGCCGTCATCGCGACGGGCACCGACGCCCAGCTGCGCCTCTGGGCCGGCACTGCCGCCGAACAGGTGATCACCTCGTCTGGCAACACCTTCACCGATCTCTTCGACGGCGTCGACGTCACGGTCTCCGCCGTATCGGCCACGCCCGTCACCGTCACCGTCGCCGTGGACGGCGAGGCCAGGACCGCGGCCTCCGGCGAGTTCATCGCCCTCCTCACCGACATCCTCACCCGCATCGACAACGGCTCGAAGGCCACGGTCGCCACGGGACAGGGCGAGAAGACGACGCTCGGTGTGTTCACCGGAGACAGCACCATCCGCAGTCTGCGCACGGCCCTCGCCGACGCCGTCCAGTACCCCGTGGACGGCGTCTCGCCCTCCACGATCGGCATCTCGACCGACATGTACGGCAAGCTCACCTTCGACGAGGAGAAGTTCGCCGAGGCGCTCGCGAAGGACCCGGCGGCCGTGGGCAGCCTCTTCTCCGCGGTCGCCAGCCGCATCGAGGAGACGGCGACGTCGTACTCGGACAAGTACGAGGGCCTGCTGACCTCGCGGATCACCGGGCAGGAGAGCGAGGTCAAGAGCCTCGGCGAGCAGATGGAGCGCTGGGACGTGCGCCTCGCCCAGCGCAAGGCCTCCCTGGAGCGCACCTACGCCCGCCTCGAGGTGATGCTGTCGCAGATGCAGTCGCAGTCCTCGTACCTCGCGTCGCAGATCAGCGCCCTGCCCAGCAGCCGTTCGGGGGACTCATGAGCATGAACGCCGCCCTGCGCGCCCAGCAGCGCTACCGCGAGGACGCCATCCTCTCCGCCCCGCCGGAGCGCCTGGTGACGATGCTCTACGACCGCCTTCTGCTCGACATCGAACGCGCCGAGACCGCGCAGCGGGCAGCCGACTGGGGCGAGGCCAACGCCCAGCTCCAGCACGCGCAGGCCATCGTCACCGAGCTGTCGTCGTCCCTCACCGACGACTGGAACGGCAGCGCCGGGCTGCGCTCCCTCTACGTCTTCCTCACCCAGACCCTGATCGGGGCCAACATCGGCCGCGACCCCGAGCGCACCCGCGCCTGCCGGGAGCTCGTCGTGCCGCTGCGCGACGCGTGGCACGCCGCCGCCCTGGCCGTCGCGGAGGGCCGCGCGTGACCGACGACGACTGGAGCGCGCTGCTGGACCGCCTGGAAGCGGACGCCGACCGGATCCTCGCAGCGCCCCCGGGCGCGGTCGAGGTGCACGACATCGTGCCGTGGGCCCCGCCGCCCACCCCGCTGCCCGCGCACCTGGCCGCCCGGGCCCGCGCCGTGATCGACCGGCAGCACGAGGCCATGACGCGCGCCCGCTCCGAGCTCGAGGGGCTGCGGCGACACCTCGGCGCGGTCCGCCGGATCCCGGCGCCCCGCACCCCTGACGCCCCCGCGTTCCTCGACGTGGACGGTTGAGCGACTCCCCTAACGAAACCACCGGGCCGGCCGACAGTGCCCCGAGAGCACGGATCGCTCGCAAGACTCGGCCAGGGAACGGCCACTTCACCCACACACGGGGAGCCGTTTCGTGTTCGATTCTGTGACCATCACCGCGCTGACGAGTGCGCTGAACGGGCTCTCGCTGCGCCAGCGAGCGATCGCCGACAACATCGCCAACATCAACACCCCCGACTACCACGCCAAGCGCGTGCAGTTCGAGGCCGCACTCGCCGACTCGATCGCCGCCGGCGACGGGGACGTGACGGCCACCGTCGGGACCTCGCTCGAACCGACCCGCCTGAACGGCAACAACGTCAACCTCGACACCGAGACGCTCTCCAGCATCGACACGATGCTGCGGTACCAGTTCGCGACACAGGCCGTGAACGGCTCGTTCTCGTCGATGCGCACGGCGATGAGGACCTCATGACCTTCGACGCGATCGGCATCGCCGGTACGGGACTCACCGTGCACCGCAAGTGGCTCGACGCCATCAGTGACAACATCGCCAACATCAACACGGCGACACCGACCGACGGCGCGGCGTTCCGGGCCCGCTACATCCTGGCACAGACCAGCGACCGATCCCCCGGGGTCTACGTCGCCGGAACCGTCCAGGGCGACGCGGAGGGCCGTCTCGTGCACCAGCCCGACCACCCCCTCGCCGACGCCGACGGCTACGTGCGCTACCCCGACATCGACCTCGGAGACCAGATGAGCCAGCTGATCCTCGCGCAGCGCGGATACCAGGCGAGCGCGGCGACCGTGGACCGCGCCCGCACCTCCTACGAGGCGGCGCTGCAGATCGGACGCAACGCGTGAGCGCCGTCGCCGGCATCGAAGCCGTCGCCTCGTCCCTCGGCATGACCACCTCACCCGTGACGGGGGCGAAGACCGGCGACGACGCCGCCTTCGCGAACAGCGTCACCGGCGCGATCGACGAGCTGCGCTCGCTGCAGTCCGAGTCCGACACCCTGAAGGTCGCCGCCGTGACCGGCGACCTCGACGACATCCACGCCGCGATGATCGCCTCCTCGCGCGCCGCCGTCACCCTCGAACTCGTCGCCGCCGTCCGCAACAAGGGCGTCGACGCGTTCAACGAGATCATGCGGATGCAGGCCTGATGCCTCCCGCAGTGACCGGGGCGTTCCAGCGGATGCGGCGCATGATCGCCGGGTTCTCGCTCGCGCAGCGCACCATCGCCGTCATCGGCATCGCCGTGCTCGCGCTCGGCATCATCGCCCTGTCCAGCTGGCTCAGCCGCCCCACCTACACGCCGCTGTTCTCCGGGCTGAACGCGTCGGACGCGAACGCCGTGGTGGAGCAGCTGCGCTCCGCCTCCGTGCCGTACGAGCTCGCCGACGGCGGCGCCACCGTGCTGGTGCCCGAGAAGGACGTGTACGACCAGCGGCTCGCCGCCGCCTCCGCCGGACTGCCCAGTGCCGGATCGGCCGGCTACTCGCTGCTCGACGACATGGGCGTCACGACGAGCGAGTTCCAGCAGTCGGTCACCTACAAGCGCGCGATCGAAGGCGAGCTCGCCGCGACGATCAGCGCCATCGACGGCGTCTCCGCGGCCTCCGTGCAGCTCGCGATCCCCGAGGAGAGCGTCTTCGTCGCGGAGACCGTCGACCCGACCGCCTCCGTGTTCGTGGAGACCGCGGGGAGCACGACGCTCGACCAGAAGCAGGTCGAGGCCATCGTGCACCTCACCTCGGCCGCCGTGAGCGGCATGAAGCCGGAGAACGTGGCCGTCGTGGACCAGACCGGACGGACGCTGTCCACGGTCGGCGGCGGCGCCACCGGCGGACTCGACCAGCAGGCCGGCGACTACGAGGCCCGCGTCGCCGCGAGCGTGCAGCAGATGCTCGACACCGTCGTCGGACCCGGCAACGCGACCGTCACCGTCGTCGCGGAGATCGACCGGTCGGTGAACGAGCGCGTCGAGGAGACCTACACGCCCGCCGAGGGCGCACCCCCGCTGACCGAGGAGGTGCGCGAGCAGAACAGCAACGGCTCCACCTCCGACGCCGGCGTGCTCGGCCCCGACAACATCGCCGTGCCCAACGGGAACGGCGACGGCACCTACACCGCCACCGAGGAGACCCGCACCAACGCCGTCAACAAGGCCACCGAGAGCACCTCGACCCCCGCCGGCACCCTGCTGCGGCAGTCCGTGTCCGTCGCGGTGGACGCGGGAGCGGGCGGCGACATCGGCGCGGGCCAGCTCAGCGACCTCGTGGCCACCGCCGCCGGCATCGACCGCACCCGCGGCGACGAGCTCGCCGTCGAGCTCGTCGCGTTCAGCCAGACCGACGCCGAGGCCGCGCAGGCCGCCCTGCAGGCGGCCAAGGAGGCCGAGGACTCCGCGCGTCAGGCCGCGCTCCTGAACACGATCATCGTCGCGGCCGCGATCGCCATCCCCCTCATCGCCGCGATCGCCGCCCTCATCGTCCGTTCCCGGCGGAAGGCGGAACGCGTCGAGGAGTTCGACCAGCTCTTCGGCGAGCGTCCCGCCGAGCTGTCCGCGCTCTCCGCGGACGCGCCGACCGCCGTCCTGGAGGCACCGACCACCCCGCTCGCCTTCCTCGAGACGGCGCCGGACCTCGACCCCGACCCGGAGCCGGAGCCCGCCCAGATCAGCCTCGAGCGCCGCCGCGCCGAGATCGACGCGCTCACCCGGCAGGACCCGCAGCGCACCGCCGAGCTGCTGCGCACCCTCATCGACGACAGGTCGCACGCATGAGCGGACTGACGGACCGGCAGACCGCCGCCATCGTGCTCATGAACCTCGACCGTGCGCAGGCCGTCGAGGTCATGAAGCACCTCTCGGAGGCGGAGGCCGAGGCGGTCGCCGCCGAGATCATCGGCCTGCAGGACCTCGATGTCGAGACGACCGCGCAGGCCCTCGGGCAGTTCCACCGGATCGCCGCCGGTCACCTTCCCCCGGCCCGCGGCGGTCGCGACATCGCCGCCGGGCTGCTGGAGGCCTCGTTCGGATCGGAGCGGGCGGCCGCGGTGCTCGGCCGGGTCGGGTCGAGCTCGATGAGCGCCTCCTTCGAATTCCTCGCCTCCGCCGACGCGGCCCACCTCGCGACGCTCCTCGACGGGGAGCTGCCGCAGACGGTCGCCCTCGTGCTCGCCCACCTCCCCGCCGATCAGGCCGCCGCCGTCCTCGCCGCGCTGCCCGACCCGGCCCGCACCGACGTCGCCCAGGCCATCGCCACGATGGGCACGGCCTCGCAGGACGCCATCGCGATCGTCGCCGAGGCTCTGAAAGCGCGGACCGGCAGTCTCGCCTCGCGCGACAGCCCCGAGGTGCTCGGCGGCGTCGAACCGCTCGTGGAGATCATCGGCCGCTCGGGCGCGACGATCGAGAAGGCCCTGCTCGCGAGCATCGAGGACCGCGACAGCGCCCTCGCGGAGGACATCCGCTCGCGCATGTTCACCTTCGCCGACATCGTGAAGCTCGACGACCGCGACACCCAGCGCGTGCTGCGGGGCATGGACATCCGCTCCCTGGCGCTCGCGCTCAAGGGCGCCCAGCAGCCGATCGTCGACCTGATCCGCCGCAACGTGTCGGAGCGCAACCGCGAGAACCTCGACGAGGAGGCCCGCACGCTGGGCCCGGTGCGGGTGTCGCAGGTGGAAGAGGCGCGGGCCGAGATCGTCCGCACGATCCGGGCGCTCGAGGCGGCGGGAGACATCACCGTGCAGCGCGCCGACGAGGACGAGTATGTCTACTGACGCCTTCGCGCCCGCGGCGTTCCCCCGGCTGGGCGGTCCCGACCACCGGGCCGAGCAGGAGCGCGCCCGCCGCCGCGGGTACGCCGAGGGGCACGCCGAGGGCTTCCGGGCCGGCGCCGCGGAGGCCGCCGCCGCGCGACGCTCCGCCGAAGCCGCCGCGACGGAGCGGGAGCGTGTGCGCGCCGCGGACGTCGCCGCCGCGATCGCCGCCCTCGATGCCGCGGCGCGGTCGCTGACCGCCCGAGAGGCGGAGCTGGAGGCCGCCGCGACGACGCAGGTGCTCGCCCACGCGATCGACCTCGCGGAGCTCATCCTCGCGGCCGAGCTGAGCACTGCGGGGTCGTCCGCGGCCCCCGCCGCCCGCCGCGCCCTCAGCGCGACCGATGCCGCCGCCGTGCGCGCGATCCGGGTGCACCCCGACGATCTCCGCGTCCTCGCCGCGGAGAACGGTGACGGCGACGGCGCGCTCCCCCTCCTGTCCGACGTGACGCTCACCCGCGGCGACGCCGTGGCCGTGCTCGCCCACGGCGTCATCGATGCCCGGGTCGGCGCGGCGCTCGACCGCGCCCGCCGCGCCCTGCGGGAGAACGCGTCGTGAGCGTGTGGACCGCCGTACGTGCGGCCGCGCTCCCCGAACGCGTCGGAGAGGTGTCGCAGGTGCGCGGACTGAGCGTCCAGGTCCGCGGACTCGACGGGGCCGTGGGCGACGTCGTCACCCTCGACGGCATCGACGCCGAGGTCGTCGCGACGGGTGAGGATGGGCTGCGCTGCATGCCGCTGGCCCCCGTCGCCGGACTCACCGTCGGCGCACCGGTCCGCGGACGCGGGGGCCCCGTGCGCGTCCCCACCGGGCGTGCCCTGCTCGGTCGGGTGCTGGACGGTCTCGGACGGCCCATCGACGGCAAGGGCCCGCTGACGGCGCCGCACGTGAGCCTCGACCACGCGACGCCGTCGATCATGGAACGCGACCGCATCGTCACCCCGCTGCCCCTCGGCGTGCGCGCTCTGGACACCCTCGTCAGCGTCGGACGCGGGCAGCGCGTCGGCCTGTTCGCCGGCTCCGGGGTGGGGAAGTCGTCGCTCCTGTCGATGATCGCCCGCGGCACCGAGGCCGAGGTGACCGTCATCGCCCTCGTCGGCGAGCGCGGCCGCGAGGTGCGCGAGTTCATCGAGGACGACCTGGGGCCTGAGGGACTCGCGCGATCCGTCGTCATCGTCTCGACCTCCGACCAGCCGGCGATGGCCCGCATCCGCGCCGCCTTCACCGCCACCCGCATCGCGGAGGCCTTCCGCGACGAGGGCGCCCACGCGATCCTCATGATGGACTCGCTGACCAGGGTCGCGATGGCCCAGCGCGAGATCGGGCTCTCGGCCGGCGAACCCCCGGCGACACGCGGCTACCCGCCCTCCACCTTCTCCCTCCTCGCCGGGCTGCTGGAGCGCGCGGGCACCGACCGCGCCGGCTCCATCACCGGCATCTACACCGTGCTCGTCGACGGCGACGACCACAACGAGCCCATCGCCGACACGGTCCGCTCCATCCTCGACGGGCACGTGGTGCTCGACCGCGCCCTCGCGCTCGCCGGGCACCACCCCGCCATCGACGTCCTCGGATCGGTGTCCCGCGTCGCGGGGAAGATCACGAGCCCGGAGCACCGGGCACACGCCGCCACCCTCCGTGCGGTGCTCGCGGCCCGCCGCCGCGCCACCGACCTCATCGACATCGGCGCGTACCACGCCGGGGCCGACGCGCGCATCGACGCGGCCATCGCGCACGAGCGCGCCATCACCGCCTTCCTCACGCAGCCGCTGGACGAGACGAGCCGCATCGGCGACTCCTGGGAGCGGCTGGAGAGCCTGGTCGCCGCGTTCGAAGGGGTGTCATGAGCAGAGGCTTCTCCCTCGCCGGTCTCCTGCGCGTGCGGGAGATCCAGGAACGTGCGGCCGCCCAGCGCCTGTCGCGCGCGGTGATCGACGCGCAGCACACCGAGGCCAGGGAGCGCGCGCTGCGGGCGCACCTCGCCGGAACCGAGACGGAGGCCGTGGACGTGCGCACGCTCGCCGCGCTCGCGGCCGCGCGGGTCTCCGGTCGCGCCCTGCTCGCGGATCTCACCGCCCTCGCCGACCTGCAGCAGGAGACCGTGGCGGAGGCGCGCGACGCGCACGCCGACGCCCGGCGCACGCTCCGCGGCCTCGAACGACTCGCGGAGGGCCATGCCGACCGGGTGCGGGCCGCCGACCTGCACGCCGAGCAGGCGGAGCTGGACGAGATCGGCTCACGCCCCCGGACGGAGGGACCGGCATGACCGCCCTCGACCTCCTCCTCGCTCTGGATGCGCGCGGGCCGCGTGCTTCCGCCGCGGACGCGCGCACCGGCACGGCCGGCGCGGCCGCGTTCGCCGCGGCCGTCCGGGATGCGGCACGGGAGACGACGCCCGCCGGTCCTGACGCATCCGCCGGCGCGGACACGGCCCCGGCCCCCGGGACCGACGGCGATCCCGCGGCCGGGGTCCCGACCGACGGGGCCGCCGCACCGCTGGGGCTTCCCGTGCCGCCGCCGACTGCGGGCACGCTGCCCGGGGCTCCCACTCCGGTCGTCGAGGACGCGGCGGCGCTGCCGGACGCGCCTCCCGCGTCGACGGAGAGCACTCCGGCGGCCGCGGGGGCATTCCTCCCGTCCGTTGCCGGACAGGATGCGCCCCTCGGGGCACCCGGGAGCACCCTCTCCTCGGCCCCGGCCCCGGACGCCGCCGCACCCCTGATGCCCGAGGCGACGCCTGCCGGCGCGCACGCCGCGCCCGCGCCTGCCCCTCTCCCGAGTTCCGCGCCGCCAGCGGCCCCGTCTCCGGATTCCGTGCGCAGCGGCGCGGGCCTGCCGGCCGGTGCGCCCTCCGGAGGGTCCGCGGCCGGTGCGCTCGCCGGCGCGGAGAGCGCACCGGGCGCCGCGGCGGACGGCCTGCTCCTCCCGGTCCCGGCGACCGCCCCGGCACCCGACCCGGTGACCGTCGCCCCGGCGACCGCGGAGGCGACGACCACCGCCTCCGGAGCGGCCACACCCCCGACGCCTCCCGCGGTGACGTCCTCGCCCGGGGCCGCGCCGAGCGTCGAGCCGGTCGCCGCGGGCGCCATCGCAGCCCCCAGCCCGGCGGCGGGCACGCCCCTCGCCCCCGCAGCCCCGCCGACCGCGGTCGCCGCACCGCCCCGACCGGCTCTCCTTCCGCAGGTGGCGGCGCCCGTCGTCTCGCTCGCCCAGGCCCCGGACGGCGACCACCGCATCACGCTCACGGTCTCCCCGGAGAACCTGGGTCCCGTCACCGTGCGCGCCCTCATCGCCGGATCCTCGATCCGCATCGAACTGCACGCCCCCGGCGAGCTCGGGCGGGACGCGCTGCGCGCCATCCTCGCAGATCTCCGCCGCGACCTGGCCATCGCGGCCCCGCAGGCGACCCTCGGACTCACGACCTCGGACGGCTCGCCCTCCTCGCCGCAGCACGGAGCGGCGCACGGAGGCCAGACCGGGGGCGGCGGCCCCGAGGCCCAGCGGCACCCGGCGGCCCGTACCCCGGCGGCCTCACCGGCGCCCCCGGACGCTCCCCCCTCCCCGCCCGCCCCGCTCGCAGCCCCCCGCGGCGGCATCGACGTCTACGCCTGACCAGAGAGGACCCCATGACCACGGTCGACTCCATCCCCGGCACGCTTCCCCCCGGTGCCACACCGACGACGGGCGTGCAGACCGGCAGCACGACGCCGGCGACCGAGCGCAAGAAGACGCTCGACTCCGAGGTGTTCCTCAAGCTGCTCGTCACCCAGCTCACCAATCAGGACCCGAGCTCGCCGATGAACACGAACGAGATGATCTCGCAGACCACGCAATTGGCCTCCATGGAGCAGCTGACGGCGCTCGCCTCCACGAGCACCGAGAGCTTCGCCCTCAGCATGCGCCAGACCGCCGCGGCCCTCCTCGGCCAGGAGGCGCAGTACGTCGACGCCGACGGCACCACCCGGAAGGGGATCGTCACCGCCGTCTCGTACGCCGGAGCCGTCCCCGTCGTCACCATCGGCGACGCCTCGATCCCCCTCGACGCCGTCTCCGGCGTCTCCCTCGTCCCCGGCACCGCTGCCTGACCCCGCTCCCCAGAAAGGCATCCCCATGCTCCGCTCGCTCTTCTCCGGCATCTCCGGACTCCGCTCGCACCAGACCATGCTCGACGTCACGGGCAACAACATCGCCAACGTCAACACGACCGGCTTCAAGGCGTCGTCCGTGCAGTTCCAGGACTCGCTCTCGCAGCTGCTGCGCAACTCGATGCTGCCGCAGCAGGCGACCGGCGGGCAGAACCCCGCCCAGGTCGGGCTCGGCGTGCAGGTCGCCGGCATCAGCACGAACTTCGCCGGCGGCGCCCCGCAGCCGACCGGTGTTCCGACCGACCTGATGATCTCGGGCGACGGCTTCTTCGTCGTCCGCTCCGGCGGAGAGACCCTCTACACCCGCAACGGCGGCTTCACGTTCGACGCGAGCGGCCGCCTCGTCGGAGCGGGCGGCGCTCTCGTGCAGGGCTGGACCGCGCGCAACGGCGCGATCGTCCCCGGACAGGGCATCGGCGACATCACCCTCCCCGTCGGCGCCCTCAGCCCCGCGGCCGCCACCACCACCGCGCGCGCCACCGGCAACCTGCCGTCGGGGGCCGCGGTCGGCGAGACGCTCGTGCGCGACATCAAGACCTACGGCGCCGACGGCTCCGCGTCCACCCTGCGGCTGACGTTCACGCGCAGCGCGACCGGCTGGGACGTCACCGACGGCGCGGGCGCGAGCACCGCACTGACGTTCACCGACGGCGTGCAGAACGGCGCCGGGAGCATCGTCTCGGGCGGCGTCACGGTCGACCTGTCCGGGGTGACGGGCTTCGCCGATGTCAGCGACATCGCGATCAAGGAGCAGAACGGCAAGCCGGCGGGCACCCTGAGCTCGTACGCGCTGACGAACGACGGCAGCCTCGTCGGCACCTTCAGCAACGGCGACACGCAGGTGCTCGCCCGCATCGCGCTCGCCGGCTTCGTCAACCCCGGCGGGCTGGAGAAGGTCGGCTCGTCGCAGTTCCGTCCGAGCGGCAACTCGGGCGAGGCCGAGCTCGGTCAGCCCGGTACGAGCGGCCTCGGCGGCATCATCAGCGGCGCCCTGGAGATGTCGAACGTCGACCTCTCGCAGGAGTTCACCAACCTCATCGTCGCGCAGCGCGGCTTCCAGGCGAACGCCCGCATCATCACCACGAGCGACGAGGTGCTGCAGGAGCTCACGAACCTCAAGCGCTGACCCCTTCCCGAGACCCCGTCTTCGCGCCGACGCCCCGCCCTCTCCACACGGATACGGCGGGGCGTCGGCGACAACGCGGGGCGGCGGGGCGGGTCAGACGTAGATGCCGCGCTGCTCCATGAAGCGGACAGGGTTCGTGTACCCGCCGTTGATGTAGACCTCGAAGTGCAGGTGGCAGCCGAACGAGCGACCGGTGTCCCCCGCATAGGCGATGACCTGACCGGAGCGCACCCACTGTCCGCTGCGGACGTTGATGCCGCCGGGCTTGATGTGGGCGTATCCGGTGCTGACGCCGCCGCCGTGCTGGATGCGGATGTAGTTGCCGTAGTTCCCGTTCGGCCCCGCGTAGTCGACGGTGCCGGAGTTCGCGGCGTAGATGGGGGCGCCGCAGCCGTTGGCGAGGTCCGCCCCGTAGTGGAAGCTCGACGAGCAGCCCTGGGGGCCGCAGATGGGAGTGCGCGGACCGTAGCTCGAACTGCGCGCACCGCCGTGCGGGCGCACCCAGCCGCCGTTGCCCGCCGATCCGCCGCCGCCACCGCCGCCGCCGCTGTTCCCGCGACCGGCGGCGGCTGCCGCCGCGGCGGCCGCGGCCGCCTCGCGCTTGCGGCGGGCTTCCTCTTCCCGCTTCCGGGCCTCGACGCCGGCCTGGTATCCGGCGACCGTCTTCGTCGTGGTGTCCTTGAGGGCCGCCAGCTGTGCCTTGAGGGTCTCGAGGTTCGCGGCCTGCTCGTCGAGCGCTGCCTGGGCGGCGTCCGCCGCCTGCTGCGCCGCGATCATCTTCTGCTCCGCGACCTGCTGCAGGCGGTCGCGCTCGTCCCGGGCGACCTGCGCCTGGGCGGTGAGCGCCTGCGCGGTGTCGCGGGCCGAGACGGCGTTGTCGTACGTGGTCTGGTTGTACTCGAGGAACTTGTTCATCGTGCCGAGGCGCGACAGCAGCTCGTCGGCGTTGGCCCCCGACCCGGCGAAGAACAGCTCCAGCGCGGTGTCGTCGCCGCCGCTCCGATACAGCTGCGCCGCGATCTGACCGGCCTTCTTCGCCGTCTGCTCCGCGAGCGCGGACTGCTCATCGGCCTGCGCCTGCAGCGTCTCCGCCTCGGTGATCGCCGCGAAGTAGGCCTGCTGGGCGGCGTAGAACTCGTCCGACGCGACCTGTGCCGCCGCCTGCGTGTCGGCGACCTTCTGCTCCAGCGACTGGATGAGCCCCTGGATGCGGGTGACCTCGCCGGCCTTCGCGGCTTCGTTGTTCTTGGCGCGCTGCACGTCGTCCCAGCTGGGGTACGACGCGGCGTGCGCGGCCGTGACGCCCGAACCGACGCCGAACGCGGCGAGCGCGACCACGCCCAGTGCGCCGATGCCGAACGCGCTGCGCCGGCTCACCGGGCGGCCCCACAGGGCACCCCGCTCGGCCGCCGTCGGCGCGCACCCGCACTCCTCGGCCGCCGTCGCGGCGGCCTCCTCCACGTTCCGATCCCGCACAAGGCTCCCTTCGCCCGCTGCTCATCGTCCCCCGCCCCTGCTCCCTATCGGCGGCGACGCGCCCGTCGTGAGAAAGATCCCGCCCGGTCCCGCCCCCGCGCTAACGCCGCGCGGCGTCCGGCCGACAGTCCCCTCCGACAGCCCAGGACGGGCCGTCGGTTCCTCGCCTCCGGGCGGGGCGAGCTTTCCAGGATGGAGCCCATGATCGTCCTCACGCGCCTGAACCGTTCCCGGTTCGCGGTGAACCCCGACCTGATCGAACGTGTCCAGGCCACGCCGGACACGACGATCATGATGGTCGACGGCGCGACCTTCGTCGTCACGGAGACGATGGACGACGTGATCGCCCGCATCACCCGGTTCCGCGCCGGAGTCCTCGCGACGGCCGCCGCGCTGATCGCCGCCGACGGCGACATCGACGGCGCGCCGTCCGGCGCCCCTGTGACGGGAGGGGATGTCTGATGGATCCGTCCCTCATCCTCGGTCTCGTCCTCGCGTTCGGCGCTCTGGTCGCCATGATCAATCTGGAGGGCGCGACGATCGGTTCGCTGCTCCTCCCCGCGCCGATGGTGCTCGTGTTCGGTGCGACGATCGCGGTCGGTCTCGCCAGCGGCACCCTGCGCGACGCCCTGCACGCCGTGAAGTCCCTCCCCCGCGCGTTCCGCGGCGAGCGCCGCACCGCGCAGAGCACCATCGACACGGTCGTCGGCTACGCGGAGAAGGCCCGCGCCGAGGGCCTGCTCGCGCTGGAGCAGGGACTGGACGAGGAGAAGGACCCGTTCCTGCGGCAGGCCCTGCAGAGCATCGCCGACGGCACCGACGCGGAAGACCTGCGGGTGCTGCTCGAGGACGAGCTGACGTCGACCGCCGCCCGCAACCGCACGGCCTCGCGCTTCTACATGACCCTCGGCGGGTTCGCCCCCACCGTCGGCATCATCGGCACGGTCGTCTCCCTCACCCACGTTCTGGAGAAGCTCGACAAGCCGGACACGCTCGGACCGATGATCGCCGCCGCCTTCGTCGCCACCCTGTGGGGCCTGCTGTCGGCGAACTTCATCTGGCTGCCGATCGGCGGCCGCCTGCAGCGTCTGGGCGAGCTGGAGCTGGAGCGCATGACGGTGCTCATGGAGGGCATGCTCGCCGTCCAGTCCGGTGCCGCTCCCGCCCACGTCCGCGAGCGTCTCAGCGCCCTCGTCTCCGACCGTTCCGGGGGCCGCCGCTCCCGTCGCCGCGAGCAGCCCGCGGAGACGGAGGATCACGAGGACCTCTTCTCGTGAGCGTCCGCACCCGACGGCGCGTCCCGGAGTCCGAGCACAGCGGGCCCGATGAGCGCTGGATGGCGTCGTACCTCGACATGGTCACGGTGCTGATGTGCATGTTCATCGTCCTCTTCGCGATGTCGACCGTGGACCAGGAGAAGTTCGAGGCGCTGAGCGCGTCGCTGGCCACCGGGTTCGGCCAGGAGCCCTCCGACGACGTGGACGTGACCAGCGGGGTGGTCGTCCCGCCGGAGCTCGTCGACGACGAGGGCGAGGACTTCGCCGACACCGGGCTGGAGGCCGCGCAGCGGGAGTTCGATGAGCTCTCGGCGCTGCGCGAGCGCCTCCGCCAGGTCCTCGCGGAGCGGGGACTGGAGACCGACGTCACCTTCACGATCGATGAGCGGGGGCTGACGATCGGGCTCGTGAGCGCGGAGACCTTCTTCACTACCAACAGCACCGCCCTCAGCCCCGCCGCGACCCAGGTGCTCGATGCGCTGGGATCGGTCCTGGTCACCGCGCCGAACGAGATCTCGGTGGAGGGCCATGCCGATGCCCGCGGCTCGGTCGCCCCGTTCCCGACCAACTGGGAGCTCTCCGCCGGACGCTCGACGCAGGTGCTGCGCTACCTCGTCGAGTCTGCCGGCCTGCCGCCCGCGCACCTCAAGTCGGTGGGCTTCGGCGACACCCGTCCGGTGGCCGCCGGGAGCACCGCGGAGCAGCTCGCGGAGAACCGCCGGGTCGACATCGTCATCCTCTCCGACGCGAGCGAGGAGGTGCGAGCGCTGATCCCGGCGGCGGGTGCGGCGCAGACCTCGCCCTGACCGTCCTCTAACGCACGCCGGTCACCGCCCGATAGTCGGGGTCGTGGTGATGGATGACGGCGTGCGCTCCCGGGTGCGCACGGAGACGGCGACCGCCGACGTCGAGGTCTACGACTTCGGACGGGCGGCGACGCTGTCGCGCGAGCATGCCCGCACGCTGGAGCTCGCGTTCGAGACGTTCGCCCGCCAGTGGTCCGCGCAGTTGTCCGGCAAGATCCACGTGCGCGCCACCATCGCCGTCGAGCACGTGGGCATGCTGACGTACGGCGAGTACGCGCAGTCGCTGCCCACGACCACAACGATGATCGTCTGTGCGCTGCCGGATTCGGACGAGCGCATGATCGTGCAGGTACCGATCCCCACCGCCACGTCCTGGATCGTGCAGATGGTGGGCGGCCGGTCGGCGACCACGGCCGAGGACCGCACGTTCACCCCGATCGAGCAGGCCCTCATCCGCTCGCTGGTCACGGACGCGATCGACCACCTGACGGGCAGTCTCGACGGCCTGCTGCCCGCGGGGGTCGCCGTGGCCGGCATCCAGTACAGCTCCCAGTTCGCGCAGGTCGCCGCCGCCGGTGAACCCGTGATCGTGGCCCGCCTGTCGATGCGGCACGGGGGGCGCACGGTGCCGGCGAGCATCATGCTCCCCGCCTCCGTGCTCGCCGGATTCGCGGTGCGCGCCGCCGATGCCGACCGCACCGAGACCCCGGGCCTCGTCCGTCGGCAGGTGGAGGCCGCCCCGGTCGAGGTCGCGCTGCGTCTGGCTCCCCGCACGGTGCTCCCCCGCGAGGTGCTCGACCTCGCCGTGGGCGACCTGCTGCCGTTGCCGCACGCCGCCGACCGTCCGCTGCTCCTCACGGTCGGCGACCAGGCCGTCGCGACGGCCGCCGTCGGCAGCGCCGGCGCCCGCCTCGCCTGCGTCGTGACCGCCACCGTCCCCGCCACCGCCCCCGCACAGGAGTCCGCGTGATCAGCACCACCGCCTACGAGTCCGCCGTCGCCGCCGCCTTCGCGGCCCGGCTGCCCACCGCCGCCCCGGTCACCGCCCGTGCCTCCCAGGTCTCGGGCGACACCGGCGAGGCCGTCGTGGCGCAGTTCGTGGGCGAGGCGAGCGCGCAGCTGGCCGTCCAGCTCCTCGACGCCGACGTCCTCGTCGACGGCCTGGGCGACCGCCCGCTCACCGATCGCCTGCTCGACGCGCTGGAGGCCGCCGCGACCGCCCTCGGTCCCGGCCTGCTCGGCGAGGCCGCGGTCGGGGACGCCTCGGCCGTGTTCGCCGATCCGCAGACGCAGCTCTTCGACCTCGTGGACCACACCGAGCGCACGATCGGGCGGCTCGCCGTCCGCATCACCCATCGTCCCGCACGCCCGTCGAGCGGCGACGGGCGGCTGCACCGCATCGCGGGCGTCGAGATGGAGCTCACGGTGGAGATCGGACGCACCCGCATGGCGGTCCGCGACGTGCTGGACCTCGAGCCCGGCCGCATCGTCGAGCTCGACCGGTCGGCCGGCGCCCCCGCCGATGTGAAACTCAACGGCCGCACGATCGCGCACGGCGAGGTCGTCGTCGTCGATCAGGACTACGCGGTGCGGATCACCCGCATCCTCGAGAACGTCGAGGCCTGACCCTGGACGACCTCCTGCTCGCGCTGCGGGTCGGGCTGTCGCTCGCCGCAGTGCTCGGGCTGCTCTGGTTCCTGCAGCGCCGGGTCGCGAAGACCCAGGCGCGGCGTCGCGACGCCGAGGCGATCACGGTGCTCGGACGGCAGGGCATCGGCCCGAAGGCGCAGCTCGTGGTGGTGCAGACCGACGACGCGCGCTACGTGCTGGGGGTGACCGAGCACGGCGTCAGCGTGGTCGACCGCCTTCCGGTCCGGTCGGAGCCCGCGGAGGACGGGACGCCGCCGGGCGACACCGCACCGGCGACGGGCGACACCGAGTTCGACCGCATCCTCGCCGCCTCCGCCCTCACCGGCGGCCCGGCCGCCGACGCCCCCGCCCCGGAGCTCCGTCGCCGCGTCCGGCACCGCGCCGACCCGCTCCGCGGTTCCATCCTCTCCCCCGACACCTGGCGGCAGACCGCCGAGGCCCTCCGGCGCGCGCGATGACCGCGCCCCGTGCCGTCGACCGCGGTCGCGCCTCGCGGCTGCTCGTCCTCGTCGCGGTCGCGATCCTCCTCGCCGTGCTCCTCGCCCTGCTCACCGCCCCGGCCGCCCACGCGGAGGTCGCTCCGGACGACGGCGAGGGCGTGACGATCGACATCAACGGGATCGACGGCGGCCCCTCCGGCTCGATCCTCACCCTGCTGGGCATCACGCTGCTGTCGGTGGCGCCGGCGCTGCTGCTGATGATGACGTCGTTCACGAAGATCTTCGTGGTGCTCGCGATGACCCGCAACGCCCTGTCGCTGCCCACGATCCCGCCGAACCAGGTGCTCGCCGGGCTGTCGCTCTTCCTGTCGCTGTTCATCATGTGGCCGGTGCTGACGGAGATCAACACGCTCGCCGTCCAGCCGTACATCGACGGGGCGCTCACCTTCACGCAGGCCGTCGACGTCGGGCAGGGGCCGCTGCGGGAGTGGATGCTGCACTACACGCGCGAGGAGGATCTCGCGCTGATGACCCGCATGGCCGGGCAGGACAACCCGGAGGACGCCGCGAGCGTCCCGATGTACACCCTCATCCCGGCCTTCATGATCTCGGAGCTGCGGGCCGCCTTCATCATCGGCTTCGTGATCTTCGTGCCGTTCCTCGTGATCGATCTCGTCGTCGCCGCCGCGCTGATGTCGATGGGAATGATGATGCTCCCGCCGGTCATGATCTCGCTGCCGTTCAAGATCCTGCTGTTCATCCTCGTGGACGGCTGGGGGCTCATCATCACAGCGCTCCTGGAGAGCTACGGAGGTGTGGGATGAGTCCCGAAGCCGTCCTCGACATCGGCGCCCAGGGTCTGTTGATCGCCGCGAAGCTCGCCGCACCGATGCTGATCACGGCTCTCGTGGTGGGTTTCGCGATCTCGCTGCTGCAGTCCATCACGCAGGTGCAGGAGGTGACGCTGTCGTTCGTGCCGAAGATCGTCGCCGTGGGCATCGCCCTGCTCATCGCGGGGAACTGGATGATCGCCGAGATCATCGCCTTCACGAACGAGATGTTCGCCCGCATCCCGTCGTTGCTGAGCGGATGAGCGCATGTTCATCCCGATCGACTTCGCGTGGCTGGAGGCCACCCTGCTCGCGGCCGTGCGCATCACGGCGTTCATCATGATCGCCCCGCCGTTCTCGTACGGCGCGATCCCGGTGCGCGTGAAGGCGATGCTCGCGATCGGGCTCGCGCTCGCGGTGGGCGGGGCCGTCGCGCCCGGATACGAGAGCCTCGACACGGGCCCGTTCCTCGGCGCACTCGTGATCCAGCTGCTCACCGGCGCGCTGCTGGGGTTCCTCGTGCTGGTCTGCTTCTCGGCCGTGCAGGCGGCGGGCAGCCTCATCGACGTCTTCGGCGGCTTCCAGCTCGCGCAGGCCTTCGATCCGGCGGCGATGGTGAACGGCGCGCAGTTCACCCGGCTGTTCCACCTCACCGCCCTGACGCTGCTCTTCGCCTCCGGCGGCTACCAGCTCATCCTCGCGGGGCTCGCGCGCAGCTTCGACGCCGTGCCGGTCGACGGCGTCTTCCGCGTGGCCGGGCCCGCCGAGCTGCTCGTCGACGGGGTGTCCCAGATGGTGCTGGCGGCCGTGCAGATCGCCGGTCCGCTGGTCCTCGTGCTCTTCCTCGCCGACGTCGGCCTGGGGCTCATCACCCGCGTCGCCCCGGCGCTCAACGCATTCGCGATGGGCTTCCCGGTCAAGATCCTGCTGACGCTCCTGCTCGCGGGTGCCGTCTACGTGGCGTTCCCGGGCATCGTCGACGCGCTCGCCACCCAGGCCTTCCGCCTGATGCAGGGGGTGGGCCCGTGAGCGGCGCGGACAGCGGGGAGCGCAGCGAGAAGGCCACCGACAAGCACCTCCGCGAGGCGCGGCAGAAGGGGCGCATCGCCCGCAGCCAGGACCTGACGGCGTGGCTCGGCATCGGGGCGGCCGCGGTGATGATGCCGGCGGCGATCGCCGCGGGCGCGGCCGCGGGCACCGAGCAGCTGATCACCCTCACCTCGCTCATGCAGGCGCCGTCGCCGGAGGCCGCGCTCGCCTCCCTCGGGCGCGGGCTCGCGTCCGTCCTCCCGACCCTCGGGGCGATGCTCACCGCGGTCGCGATCGTCACGCTGTCCGGCGCGGTCGTGCAGGGCGGCGTGCACCTCCGGAAGCTGTCGGGCCGCTACGAGCAGTTCAACCTCGTCTCCGGGGTGCGGCGGGTGTTCGGCCTGCAGGCGCTCTGGGAGGGGGCGAAGGCGCTGCTGAAGACCGCCGCGATCGGTCTCGCCCTCTGGGTGGTCATCGCCGGGCTCATGCCGGTGCTGACCGCCAGCGGTGCCCACTCGATCTCCCGGCTCCTCGGCACGGCGGGCGACGGCACCGCCGCGCTCCTGCAGACGGCCATCGCGGTCGGTCTGGTCCTCGCGGCCATCGACCTGTTCGTGGTCATGCGACGCAACCGCAAGCACACCCGCATGACCAAGCGCGAGGTGCGCGACGAGAACAAGAACTCCGAGGGCGATCCGCTGATCCGCCAGCAGCGCCGGTCGCGGCAGCTCGCCGTGAGCCGCAATCGGATGATCGCCGCGGTCGCCGGCTCCGATGTCGTGGTCGTCAACCCGACGCACATCGCCATCGCCCTCGAATACGACCCCGGCACGTCCGCGCCGCGCGTGGTGGCGAAGGGCAGCGGCGTCGTCGCCGAGCGCATCCGCGAGAAGGCGCTGGAGTCCGGTGTCCCGCTCGTGCGCGACATCACCCTGGCCCGCTCCCTGCACGCCGCGTGCGAGCTGGGCCAGGAGATCCCCGAAGACCTCTACAACGCCGTGGCGCGCGTGCTCGTGTTCGTCGACGCGCTGCGGCGTCGCGGCGCCGCCCGCGGCATCCACTCGCTCCCCTACCGGAGGACCGTATGAAGAAGTTGCTCCCCACCCTCGGCGTGCCGATCGGCGTCGTCGGCATCATCATGCTGCTCGTGGTGCCGGTGCCGCCGTTCCTGCTCGACGTGCTGATCATCCTCAACATCATGTTCGCGCTGGTGATCCTGCTCACGTCGATGTTCGTGAAGAAGCCGCTGGACTTCTCGGTGTTCCCGTCGCTGCTGCTCGTGGCGACGCTGTTCCGGCTGGGCCTCAACGTCGCCTCCACCCGTCTCGTCCTCGGCGAGGCGTATGCGGGACAGGTCATCGAGGCGTTCGGGGCGATCGCGGTCGGCGGCTCGCTCATCATCGGCGCGGTCGTCTTCCTCATCCTCGTGGTCATCCAGTTCGTCGTGGTCACCAAGGGCGCCGAGCGCGTCGCCGAGGTCGGCGCGCGGTTCACGCTCGACGCCATGCCGGGCAAGCAGATGGCCATCGACGCCGACCTCAACGCCGGGCTCATCTCCGACACCGAGGCCAGGGAGCGCCGGGCGGAGGTGGCAGCCGAGTCCGACTTCTACGGCGCGATGGACGGCGCCTCGAAGTTCGTGAAGGGCGATGCGATCGCCGGGCTCGTCATCATCATCATCAACCTCATCGGCGGGATCGCGATCGGCCTCGTGCAGCGCGGCATGGCCATCGACCAGGCCGTCAGCACGTACAGCCTGCTCACGATCGGCGACGGCCTGGTCACCCAGATCCCCGCTCTGCTCATGGCGGTCTCGACCGGCATGATCGTCACCCGCTCCACCGCCGAGGCCGAGATGGGCACGGCGGCGTCCGCGCAGCTCGGCCAGTCGCGCAACGCCCTGATCATCGCGGGGTGCGCGGCGATCATCATGTCGCTCATCCCGCACATGCCGATGCTCCCGTTCGTCGCGATCGGCGCCCTGCTGCTCCTCATCGCCCAGCGCATCACGGCGACCCGCAAGCGGGAGGAGGCGGAAGCCGCCCAGGCGCCCGCCCCCGCACCGGTGGACCAGCCGGAGGAGCTCATCGAGCGCATGCGGGTGCATCCGCTGGAGATCCTCCTCGCTCCCGACATCGTCGACCTGGTGACGGGCGGGCCCGACGATCTGCTCGCCCGGGTGAAGGCCCTGCGCCGTCGGATCGCGCTCGACCTCGGGCTCGTCACCCCGCCGGTCCGCACCCGGGACAGCATCGAGCTGCCGCAGGCCACCTACGTGATCCGCATCGCGGGCGTGGAGACCGGGCGGGGAACCGCGCCCGTCGGTTCGGTGCTCGCGCTCGGCCAGGGACTCGACAGCCTGCCGGGGACCGCGGCGCCGGACCCGGTGTTCGGGCTCGAGGGCAAGTGGATCCCGATGGAGATGCGCCACAGCGCCGAGTTCGCCGGTGCCACGGTGATCGACAGGGCGAGCGTCATCATCACGCACCTGTCGAGCGTGATCCAGACGCATGCGGCCCGTCTGCTCAGCCGGGAGGACGTGCGTCAGCTCACCGACGCGCTCAAGCAGGTGTCCCCGTCGGCGGTGGAGGAGCTCACGCCGGCGCTGCTGTCCCTCGCCGAGGTGCAGCGCGTGCTGCAGGGGCTGCTCGCGGAGCGCGTGCCGATCAACGACCTCGGCCGCATCTATGAGGCACTCGCCCTGCGGGCCAAGACGTCGACCGACCCGGAGGGCCTGATCGAGGCGGCGCGCGCGGCCCTGGGGCCGGCGATCGCCGCCCGGTTCGCCGAGAACGGCACCCTCCGGGTGGTCATGATCGCCCCGCTGCTGGAGCAGGCGATGCTGGAGAGCCTCCGTCCCGGCGACGAGGGGTCGCAGATCGTCTTCGACCCGCCGCGGATGGAGGCGGTGATCGCCTCGGTGAAGCAGGCCGTGGCGGCGCAGACGGACGGCGGCGAACCGGTGCTCGTGTGTGCGCCGTCGCTGCGCCCCGCCGTGCGCCGCCTCATCTCCGCCCAGACCGACGGTCTGCCCGTGCTCTCGTACAGCGAGGCGACCGCGGCGCCCCTCACGATCGAGACGATCGGGGTGGTCCGCGACTCCTCGACCGCGTCGCTCGGGGCCGTGCCCGCCGCACCAGTAGGCTGAACGAATGCTGGTGTTGACGAGGCGGATCGGTGAGAGCGTGCGCATCGACGGCGAGATCGAGGTGACGCTGCTCGACATCAAGGGCGACAGCGTGCGCATCGGCGTCAAGGCCCCGCGCGAGACCCGCATCCAGCGCACCGAGATCATCGAGGCCGTCGTCGCCGAGAACGTCTCCGCGGCCGCCGACTCCGACGCCGCGGCCGCCGACGCCATCACCGCCGCCCTCGCACGCGGGCGCGAGAAGCAGACGCCCTAGGAGGCCCCGCCCTCCGCCCGACCCGCCGCGCTCAGCACGGCGTCGAGGGTCGCGGTGAGGACCGAGCGGTGGCGGCCCGCCGCCCAGCGGGAACGCGCGCCGTCCCGATACTCGATCAGGGTGAGGGCCTCGGTCGCGCTTCCGGTTCCGACGCTGGTCTGGTGCAGGCTCAGGATCTCGACGGCGACGTCGCGCTCGGCGAGCGCGGCGACCAGCGCCTCGACCGGGCCGACGTCGTCGCGCTGGCAGTGCGTCTCGACCCCGTCCGCACGCAGCGTGATCGTCGTGCGCCGACCCGCCACGTCCACGTTCACCAGCTCCACCGGACCGGGGCCCGTGGACTGGAGATACGTCTCGGCGAAGATGCGCCACACGTCGGCGGCCGTCACCTCGCGCCCCGTCTGCTCGGTGCGGCGCTGGACGTGCCGCGCGAGGTCGATCTGCAGCCGCCGGGGCAGCTCGATGCCGTATGCGGTCTCCAGCAGGTACGCGATGCCGCCCTTGCCGGACTGCGAGTTGACCCGGATCACCGCGTCGTAGCTGCGCCCGATGTCCGACGGGTCGATGGGCAGATACGGCACGCGCCACTCGGTGTCCGCTTCGGCGCGCCCCTCCGCCGCCGCGCGGGCGCGATGCTCGGCGAGACCCTTCCGGATGGCGTCCTGGTGGGTCCCCGAGAACGCGGTGTGCACGAGGTCCCCCGCGTAGGGGTGCCTGGCATGGATGTCGATGCCGTTGCAGTGGGCGACCGTGCGCCGGATCTCGTCGATGTCCGAGAAGTCGATCATCGGGTCGACGCCCTGCGCGTGGAGGTTGAGCGCGAGGGTGACGAGGTCGACGTTGCCGGTGCGCTCGCCGTTGCCGAAGAGGCAGCCCTCGACGCGTTGGGCCCCGGCGAGGACGGCGAGCTCCGCGCAGGCGACGCCGGTGCCGCGGTCGTTGTGCGGGTGCACGGAGAGGATGACGCCGTCGCGGCGCGCGAGGTTCCGGTGCATGTACTCGATCTGATCGGCGTAGACGTTCGGCGTCGCGATCTCGACCGTCGCCGGGAGGTTCAGGATCACGGGACGGTCCGGCGTCGCGTCCCACAGCCCGGTCATCGCGTCACAGATCTCGAGGGCGAAGTCGGGCTCGGTGAGGGTGAAGACCTCCGGGGAGAACTCGAAGCGGACGTTGTCCAGGTCGCCCGCGGATCGGAGCACGTCGCGACCTCCGGCGAGGATCAGCGCGGTCAGTCCCGCGCGGTCCTGGCCCAGCACGACGTCCCGCCAGACCGGGGCCGTGGCCGTGTACATGTGGATGACGACGGGATTGCGGATGCCGCGCACCGACTCGACGGTGCGCTCGATGAGGTCCCGGCGCGCCGGGGTGAACACGACGATCGTCACGTCGGAGGGGGCGAGGTCCGTCTCGGCGAGGAGCCGGACGAAGTCGAAGTCGGTCTGGGACGCGGACGGATACCCGACCTCGATCTCCTTGTATCCCATCGCGACCATCAGCTCGAAGAACCGCCGCTTCCGCGCCGGGTCCATCGGTTCGGCCAAGGCCTGGTTGCCGTCACGGAGGTCGACCGGCACCCAGAGCGGCGCCTGTGTCAGCCGCGCGGTCGGCCAGTCCCTGGTCGCGAGCGGGATGTCCACGCGGGAGTACACGTCCCGATAGCGGTGGGACGGCATCCGGGAGGGGCGCTGGCGGTTCCACGACGGTGCATCGTCGGGGATCCTTCCGGCGGGGGTGGTGAGGGTGGGGAAGGCGTCGGTGGTCGACATGGGGAGGTTCCTGTTCGGGTCGCGGGAGGGGCGACCGGCACCGAGAGCGGCTCCACGACGGGGAGCCGGTCTGATCAGGCCCCGCCGTGGCGGCGAAGGAGGAGGAACCGGGAGGAGTGCATGGATCGACCGTAGCACAACTCCTCAGACAAGTAGACAAGTCCTGAAGTGGGAGAATGACGGCATGACCATCGTGCGACGGGAATCCCTCGCCGAGCAGGCCGCCGCGCTGCTGCTCGCGCGCATCGTCGCGGGCGAATGGGAGGTCGGCGGCAAGCTGCCGGGCGAGACGACCCTCGCGCCGCAGCTCGGCGTCGGGCGCTCGACGGCGCGCGAGGCGATCCGCCTGCTCGCCGGGCGCGGCGTGCTCGCCACGCGTCAGGGCTCCGGCGTCTTCGTCACGGCCACGGAGGCCCCGGGGACGTGGGACGACGTCGTCCGGCGCGCCGACATCGTGGCCGTCCTGGAGGCGCGCACCGCGATCGAGGTCGAGGCCGCGTCCCTCGCCGCGCGGCGACGCACGGCGACGGATCTCGACCGACTCGGTCAGACGCTCGCGGCGCGGGACCGCGGACGCGCGGATGTCGTGACGCACGTCGAGACGGACAGGGCCTTCCACCGCGCGATCGTCGCCGCGGCCCACAACCCGGTGCTGCTGGACCTGTTCGATGGGTTCGCACCGCGCTGGATCCCCGCCATGACCGACATGCTCCGGCTGCGGGGACACCACGGCGACGCCGCGGACCACGACGTCCACGCCCGCATCCGCGACGCCATCGCGAACGGCGAGGCGGACAGCGCCGCCGCCCTCACCCGCGCGCACCTCGACGCCGTCGCGGGCCTGCTCGGATGATCCGGGTCTCCCCCGGCGGTCAGCCGCCGACCAGGTCGGCCTCCTGCGCCCGCTTCCACTGGTCTCCCCCGGCGTCGCGTGCCCGTGTCGCGGCCGAGGCCGCCGCCGCGGCGAGCGCGTCGTAGTCGTAACCGGCCACGGACGCCGTGGCCCAGCCGATGCTCGCCGACGAGCGGATGCCGCTCATCGGCGCGTCCGGGTCGATGAGGGAGATGCGCGCGAGGATGGCCCGCAGATGGAAGCGCACCGCCTCATCGCTGCCGTGGATGAGCACGATCGAATGGTCGTCCGCCACCCGCTCGGCGTCGGCCGCCGCCGGCAGCGACTCGCCGATGTCGGCATGGAATCGGTCGGTGATGCGACGGAAGTCACCACTGCTCGACGCCTCGCGGAGGTCGGTGGGGTCGTCGAGGCGGATGTCCAGCACCGACCAGGCCGGGTCGTTCTGCGCCTCGGCCTTCCGCAGGCGCTCCCTGGCGCGGGCGGCGGGGCCGCCATCGACACCGGCCGCCTCCTCCGCCCGGACGAGGAGCACGAGCGTGAACGCCGCGCAGGTGCTCACGATGATGGTCCCGATGGCGTTCATCCCCCGCAGGGCGTCCAGCTGCGCCGCCGTGCTGACCCCGCCGGAGGCGAGCGCCGATCCCGCACTGACGATGGCGACGACGACGAAGGCGCAGGCGGCGAGCGCGAGCGGCATCACGATGTCCCGCGCGGGCTGCCCGCGCAGCAGCTCCCAGGCGAGGAGGCCGGCGAACACGGCCATCGCGAGGAAGACGACGTGGAAGACCGGCAGGTACCAGGGCGTCCCGGCGGTGAGCATGAGCGCCGCGGGCACGCCGATCAGGGAGAGCACGACGGGCAGCCAGGGCGCGGAGCGGCGGAAGTGCATCCGCACGCCGATCCAGATGAGCGGCATGGACGAGACGACGACGGCGGACGCCGCGGCGCGCAGCACGGGGATGCCGGTGTGGTGACCGGCGAGCCACAGGTAGGCCCCCAGCATCCCCACGCCGAAGGCGACGCCCCAGACCACGGTCGCCCTGCTCGGGCGGGCGAGCGTCGCCAGGCTCACGACCACCGCGGTGAGCACCGTGACGACGGCGACCATGCTGGTGGTGACGTCGGCGCTCACGGGCACGAGCGGTGTCATTCGGTGACCTCTTTCGATCGACGGGGGAAGCGGAGGGTGACGGTGGTGCCCACGTCCACCTCACTCGCCACGAGGATGACGCCGTCGTGCGCCGCGACGATGTCCCGGGCGATCCCCATGCCCAGGCCCGTGCCGGCGATGCCGCCGCGGATGGCGCTGTCGGCGCGGAAGTAGGGTTCGAACAGCCGCGGCAGCTCGTCCTCGGCGATCCCGATGCCCGTGTCCGCCACCGTGACCTCGGCATGCTCGCCGGACTCCTCCAGGCGCACCGTGATGCGTCCGCCTCCCGTCGTGTACTTGACGGCGTTGCCGAGGATGTTGTCCAGCACCTGGCGCAGGCGGAACGCGTCCCCGTCGATCACCATCCGATCCGCCCCCTCGACGACCAGGTCCTGCCGGGCGGCGGCCATCAGCGGCGCGAAGGAGGCCGCGGACTCCTCGACCACGACACGCAGGTCCACCGGCTCGAACGGATCGTGCGAGGGCCGTCCGGTCTGGCTCTGCATGCTGGTGACGAGGTCGCGCATCCGCTCGCCGGCGTCCGCGATGACCTCGATCTGCGCGGGGACCCTTCCGGGGAGGTCGTCGCGCTCGCGCAGGAGCTCCACGTGCCCGATGATCGCGGTGAGCGGATTGCGCAGCTCGTGGGAGATGACGGCGGTGAGCGCGCGGCGCTCCTCGGCGGCCTCCAGGAGGGCGGTGACGTCGTCGATCACGACGAGGGTGATGCGCTCGCCCTCCCTGGCGCCGGCGATCGGCTGCGTCGTCACGGCCAGCGCGTGCCACTGGCCGGCGCCGTCGAAGAGCCACACCCGCTCCTCGCGCATCTGCTCCCCCGCGGCCGCGCGCGCCAGCGTGGTGCGCTCGGGCGTGAGGGCGGTGCCGCGGCGCGCGTCGTACTCGACGGCCGCCGACCGCAGCGCCGTGCCGAAGCGGTCACGACCGTAGAGGGCGCGGTAGGCGTCGTTCATCTGGAGGATGCGACCGCTGTCCGTGACGACCACCAGGGCGATACCGAGCGCATCGATGACCTGGGTGACCCGCTGCTGGTTCGTCTCCGCGCGCTCCGCCGCCCTGTTCACCTGCTCCGAACGCCGCTCCAGCAGCCGCCGCCCCGCCCCGGAGCGCTGGGCGTTGATGCGGACGGTCACCCCGAGGAAGCTGAGCGTGATGACGACCGTGAGCACGCGGAGCAGCACGTCCTCCGGCGGGCCGGAGCGGTCCGAGAAGTACACCAGGCAGCCGGCGCTGAGCGCGATGCCCGCGAACACCCACGGCATCGAGAAGTAGGTCGCCAGCCACACCACCGGGAACACCCAGAGGAAGCCGAGCCGGAGGTCGGCGACGTTCGTCGTCAGCCCCACCCCCAGCACGTCCAGCAGCGGGACGATCGTGACGGCGCTCCGCGGCAGGCGACGCCACGGGACGATCAGCGCGGCGAGAGTGGTCAGGACGATGAGGGCGATCCCCCCGAGGAACAGGGGGACGGTGAGGGCCAGCGGCTTGAAACCCGCGACCATCACCACGATGGCGACGATGCTCGCCGTGAACACCAGTTGCCAGCGCCAGATCGACACCGTGCGGATCATCAAGGCCCGCCTCCCGGTCGATCCTCAGCATTCCCGCAAGATTACTCAAAGATCGCCACTTCGCGCTCTTCAGGTGGCTCCGGCCCCCTACGCTTCTGAGTGGGAGCCGACGCTGCGACTGGGGATTTCGCAGAAGCTGGGGCCGCGCGAGTGGGGATTCGCAGGCTTCCGGGGCCGTGGTGGGGGAGCCGCGGCCCCGGCCTCTCGCCTCAGACGGGACGATCGTCGGAGGTCAGCCGGTAGCCGACGCCGCGCACCGTCTCGATGTACCGCGGGGTGGTCGGACTGTCGCCGAGCTTCCGGCGCAGGTTGGCCATATGGGTCTCGATGGCACGTTTGTCGGGCTCGCTCACCCGGTCGGGGGCATCGGCCGGGATACCGCGCAGCCCGCGGGCGAGCTCGGATTTGCTGCAGACGCGACGCCCCGCGTCCAGGAGCGCCGCGAGCAGGTCGAACTCGGTGGGGGTGAGTTCGACGGGCCGCTGGGCGACGAGCACGAGACGCGTGTCGAGGTCGAGGCTGAGGTCGCGGTGCACGCGCCCGCGCCACGTGGCGACCGTGGCATCGGCGGCGGGGGCCGGCGGGATCGGAGAGCCCGGCGGCGCGGACGGAGAGAAAGAGGCGATGGTCGTCGGCACGGGGGCGTGCGCGGCGGCCGGCGGCCCGGCATCGGTCCCCGTGGCGCGGGTGCGGCGCAGGAGCGCCTCGATCCGCGCGCGGAGCTCCCGCGGGCGGAAGGGCTTCACGAGGTATTCGTCCGCGCCGGAGGTCAGGCCCAGCACCACGTCGGACTCCTCGGCCAGCGCGGAGAGCATGATGATGAAGGTGTCGCTCACCTGGCGGATGCGGCGCGCCACCTCGAAGCCGTCGATGCCGGGGAGGTTGATGTCGAGCGTGGTGATGATCGGACGGTGGGTCGCGATGGCGTCGAGGCCTTCCGAGCCGGAGCCCGCCAGCACCGTGCGGAAGCCGGCGGCGAGGAACACCTCATCGAGAAGCGACTGCACGCCGGGGTCGTCCTCGATGATGACGGCGACGAGGGGCGCCGCCTCCTCGGCGCTCACGAGCGCTCCTCGCGGGTGATCGTGACGGAGCGCGGGGCGTCGGCGTCCAGTTCGGCGGGATCGAGGTCGTCGTCGCCCGCTCCGACGGGACGTTCGATCTCGATGTCCCACCAGGCGTCGGCGAGGTCCTCCGCCATGCCGCGGCCCCACTCCACCACGACGACCGACCGGTCGAGATCGAGGTCGAGATCATCCAGCTCGGCGGCCGAGCCGAGGCGGTAGGCGTCGACGTGCACCAGCGGGGCCCGGCCCACCAGGGACGGATGCGTGCGGGCGATGACGAACGTCGGGCTCTGCACCGGTCCTCGCACGCCCAGTCCCTCGGCCAGTCCCCGGGTGAACGTGGTCTTGCCCGCCCCCAGGGGCCCCGTGAGGATCAGCAGGTCGCCCGGCTCGAGCTGTTCCCCGATGCGCAGGCCGAGCTGCTCCATCTCCTCCGAGGTGGCGATGTCTCGGCGTCCGAGGAACGCCGGGTCCAGGCTCACGTCGTCCTCCGCGGCACGCGGTTCCCGATGCGCGTGACGATCTCATAGCCGATGGTCCCGGCTGCCTCCGCCCAGTCGGCGGCGGAGGGGACCCCGAGCGTCGGGTCGCCGAAGAGGGTGACCTCGTCTCCGACTGCGACGGGGGCGTCGCCGACGTCGACGACGAACTGGTCCATGGCGATGCGGCCCACGTTCGTGTACCGCCGGCCGCCGATCGCGACGGGCAGCCGCCCCGAGGCACTGCGGGGCACTCCATCGGCGTACCCGAGGGGCACGAGCGCCAGCGTGGTCTCCGTGTCGGTGCGATGCGCGTAGTCGTACGACACCCCGGTGCCGGCGGGGACGCGACGCACCGCGGCCACCGCACCCCGCAGGGTCATCGCGGGGCGCAGCCCCAGCTCCGCCGATGAGCGGTCGTCGAAGGGCGAGAGGCCGTAGGTGCCGATGCCGATGCGGACGGCGTCCAGGCGGGTCTCCGGCAGATCGATCGCGGCGGCCGTGGCGGCGATGTGACGGATCTCGGGGCGGATACCGAGTGCCGCGGCCTGCCCCACGCCCTCCTCGAAGCGCGCGAGGGCGGCGCGGTCGTCCGCGGGCGAGGCGTTCGAGAGGTGGCTGAAGAGACCGACGATGCGGAGCCGTCCGATGCGCTCGAGGCGTGCGGCTTCGGCGAGGACCGTGCTCCAGTCGTGCGGGGCGATGCCGTTGCGCGACAGCCCGGTCTCGAGTTTGAGGTGGACGGCGACCGGACGGTCGGCGGAGGCCGCCGCGGCGGCGGCCTGCAGCTGCTCGTACGACGAGATGCCGAGCTCGATCCCCTCGGCCGCCGCCTGGACGAACCGCTCCCCCGGCGCATGCAGCCAGGCCACGACGGGCGCGTGCACGCCCTGGCGGCGCAGCTCGAGCGCCTCCGGGATCTCGGCCACCCCGAGGCGCGTGGCGCCGGCGGAGAGCGCGGCGACGGCGGCCGCGGCCGCCCCGTGCCCATAGGCGTTGGCCTTCACGACGACGAGCACCTCCACACCGGTGAGGCGGCGGAAGTGCCGGACGTTGTCGGCGATCGCATCGAGGTCGATCGTGGCCTCGCGGAACGGGACGGTCACAGCGGGGCTCCTTCGGCGACGACGAAAGCGGCGGCGAGGCCGGCATCGTGGGTGAGGGTGAGGTGGAGGGTGACGATGCCGCGCTCCTCGACAACGGCGGCGGTGGAGCCCGAGAGGACGAAGTGCGGGCGCCCGGAGGCTTCGGAGGCGATCTCGATCTCCGTCCAGTGCACGCCGTCGGAGCCGCCGAGTGCCTTGATCAGCGCCTCCTTCGCGGCGTACCGGGCGGCGAGCGACGGCAGTCGCAGGTCGCGTTCGGAGGGGGCGAACAGCCGTTCCTTCAGCCGCGGCGTCCTGGTCATCGTGCGTTCGAACCGGGGGATGTCCACGAGGTCGATGCCGGTGCCGATGATCACGCGTTCAGCCTACTCGCGCTTCCTCCACCCACCCCGATACGAACGCCCCACCCCTCTGCATACTTACGCAGAGGGGTGGGGCGAACAGAAAGGGGTGGGTCGGCGGTCACTCCACCGTCACGGACTTCGCGAGATTGCGCGGCTGGTCCACATCGAGGCCCTTCGCGGTGGCGAGCGCCATCGCGAAGATCTGCAGCGGCACCACGGCGAGCAGCGGCTCGAACATGGGGCCGGCCAGCGGGATGTGGATGACCTCGTCCGCGAAGGGCAGCACCGCGGCGTCGCCCTCCTCCGCCACGACGATGACGCGGGCACCGCGGGCGCGGATCTCCTGGATGTTGGAGACGACCTTGGAGTGCACGAGCGCAGAGTGCCGCGGCGACGGCACGAGCACGAAGACGGGCTGGCCCGGCTCGATCAGCGCGATCGGACCGTGCTTGAGCTCGCCGGCCGCGAAGCCCTCGGCGTGGATGTAGGAGATCTCCTTGAGCTTGAGCGCACCCTCGAGCGCGATCGGGTAGCCCACGTGGCGACCGAGGAACAGCACCGAGCGGGTGTCGGCCATCCAGCCGGCGAGCTGGGTGACGTGCTCGTGCTCGCTCTCCAGCACCTTCGCGACCTTCTCCGGCAGTGCCGAGAGCTCCTCGACGTCGGTGGAGGCATCGGCCACGACGCCGCGGACCCGTCCCATGTGCAGGCCGAGCAGCAGCAGGGCCGTGATCTGGGCGGAGAACGCCTTGGTGGAGGCGACGGCGACCTCGGGGCCGGCGTGCGTGTACACGACGGCGTCGGACTCCCGCGGGATGGTCGCGCCCTGCGTGTTGCAGACCGACAGCGTGCGGGCGCCGCGCTCGCGGGCGTACTTCACGGCCATCAGGGTGTCCATGGTCTCGCCGGACTGGCTGATCGAGACGACGAGGGTGTCTGCGCCGATGACCGGGTCGCGGTAGCGGAACTCGTGGGCGAGCTCGACGTCGACGGCCACGCGGGCCCACTGCTCGATCGCGTACTTGCCGACGAGCGCGGCATACGAGGCCGTGCCGCACGCGGTGATGATGACGCGGTTGATGCCGATGAACAGGTCGTCCAGGCCGTCGAGCTCCGGGATCACGACCTGGCCGTCGCGGATGCGGCCGCGGATGGTGTTGGCGACGGCCTCCGGCTGCTCGGCGACCTCCTTGGCCATGAAGCTCGACCAGCCGCCCTTCTCAGCAGCGGCGGCGTCCCACGACACATCGAAGGGCTCCGCGGTGACGGGCGTGCCGGCGAAGTCGGTGACGGTGACGGCGTCGGGGGTGATCGACACGATTTGGTCCTGGCCGATCGCGAGCGCCTTGCGGGTGTGCTCGACGAAGGCGGCGACGTCGGAGCCGAGGAAGTTCTCCCCCTCGCCCAGCCCGATCACGAGCGGCGAGTTGCGGCGGGCACCGACGACGAGGCCCGGGTGGTCCTGGTGCATGGCGAGGAGCGTGAAGGCGCCCTCGAGGCGGTTGACGACCGCGCGGAACGCGAGGGCGAGGTCACCGCCGTTGCTCGCGTACTCGCGACCGAGGAGGGCCGCGGCGACCTCGGTGTCGGTCTCGCTGCGGAACGCGACGCCGTCCGCGAGGAGCTCGTCGCGGAGGGCGGCGAAGTTCTCGATGATGCCGTTGTGGATCACCGCGAGCTTGTCGTCGTCCGCGAGGTGGGGGTGGGCGTTGACGTCGGTCGGGCCGCCGTGCGTGGCCCACCGGGTGTGCCCGATGCCGGTCGTGCCGTCGGCGAGGGGCGCGTCGCCGAGCGAATCGCGCAGCATGGCGAGCTTGCCCGCCTTCTTGCGCATGCCCAGCGTTCCCTGGCCGTCGATCACGGCGATGCCCGCGGAGTCATAGCCGCGGTACTCGAGCCGGGCGAGGCCGGCGAGAAGGATGTCCTGGCTGGGCCGCGGGCCCACGTATCCGACGATTCCACACATGGGGATAAGGGTAAGCGGCAATTTTTGCGAGTCGTCCGAACAATAGAGCGCCGCCGCGGTGCTGTCAGAGTTTGCGCAGGAGGACGCTCTCCACGTCGTGGTCCGCGCCCTTGCGCAGCACGAGTCGCGCGCGATGCCGGGTGGGCATGACGTTCTCGACGAGGTTCGGCATGTTGATCTCGTTCCAGTACCCCAGCGCGGTCGTGATCGCCTCGTCGTCGGTGAGGTGCGCGAACACGTTGAAGTACGAGGAGGGGTTGCTGAACGCCCCCTGGCGCAGCGCGAGGAAGCGGTCGACGTACCACTTCTCGATGTGCGCGGTGTCGGCGTCCACGAAGATCGAGAAGTCGAAGAGGTCGCTGACGGCCACGTCGTTCGGGGCGGGCGGAGGCTGCAGCACGTTCAGCCCCTCGACGATCACGACGTCCGGCCGGCGCACGACGACGTGCGCGTCGGGGACGATGTCGTAGCGCATGTGCGAGTAGAACGGCGCGCGCACCTCGGGGGCACCGCTCTTGACCTCGGTGAGGAACTCGATCAGCGCCCGGCGGTCGTAGGACTCGGGGAAGCCCTTGCGGTCCATGAGGCCGCGGCGCTCGAGCTCGGCGTTCGGGTAGAGGAAGCCGTCGGTGGTCACGAGCTCGACGCGCGGCGTGCCCGGCCAGCGGCTCATCAGCTCACGGAGCAGACGGGCGATCGTCGACTTGCCCACGGCCACGGAGCCGGCGACGCCCACGACGAACGGCGTCGTCGAATCGTCCTCCTGGAGGAACGTCGAGGTCGCCGCGCCGAGCTGCTTCGTCGCGCTCGCGTACAGGCTCAGCAGCCGGCTGAGGGGCAGGTAGACCTCCCGCACCTCGGTGAGATCGAGACGGTCGCCGATGCCCCGCAGCTCCACGACCTCGGTCTCGGTGAGGGGCTGGTCGAGTCCGGCGGCGAGACGCGCCCACTCCGCGCGCCCGATCTCCCGGTACGGCGACAGCGGCAGCGTGGGGTCGGCGGTGGTCACGTGGTCCATCGTAACCGCGCGCGAGTATCCTCATCCCGTGCGCCTGGGAGTCCTCGACATCGGATCCAACACCGTCCACATGCTCGCGGCCGACGTGCGCCCCGGCGGACGGCCGCTCGCCACGACGAGCGACCGGACCGTGCTGCGCCTCATGCGGTATCTCACCGCCGACGGGGCGATCGCCGAGGAGGGCGTGCGGGCGCTGGAAGCCGCGGTCGCCCAGGCGCGGCGGGTGGCCGAGGCCGAACGCGTGGACGCGCTCCTCGCCACCGCCACGAGCGCGGTGCGCGACGCCCGCAACGGCGCCGAGGTGATCGCCCGCATCGAGGCCGTGCTGGGGCAGCCGCTCCAGGTGCTCGATGGCGAGACCGAGGCCGAGCTCACCTTCCTCGCCGTGCGGCGCTGGTTCGGGTGGTCAGCGGGACAGCTGCTCCTCCTCGACATCGGCGGCGGGTCGCTGGAGATCGCCGCGGGAGCGGAGGAGCTCCCCGACGTCGCGGCCTCCGTCCCGCTGGGCGCCGGACGAATGACGGTCCGGTTCCTGCCGTCCGACCCACCGGGAGAGGAGGCGGTCGAGCGACTGCGGGCACACGCCGCGGCGACGCTCGAGACCGTCGTGCCCCGGTTCCGCGCCCTCCCCCGACCCGACCACGTCGTGGGCTCCTCCAAGGCCATCCGGTCGCTCGCCCGGCTCGTCGGCTACCCCGCCCCTGGCTGGTCGGGGATCGAGCGCATGCTGCTGCCGCGCGCGGCGCTCGGCTCGTGGCTCCCCCGGCTCGCGCGGCTACCCGCGTCGGCCCGGCAGGAGCTGCCGGGCATCACCCCCGATCGCACCTTCCAGATCGTGGCGGCGGCGGTGTCGCTGCATGCGGCGATGACCGCGCTGGCGGTGGACGAGCTGGAGGTGTCGCCGTGGGCGCTGCGCGAGGGCGTGCTCCTGCGCTACATCGAGCAGCTCGGTCCCCGATCCTGAGAGGGACGCCCCGGGAGCGTGGATAGCATGACGCCATGACCTCGACCCTCGCCGTCCGCCCGCGCCGCGGCGTGGTGACGGCGCGGGTCGCCCTGGTCGTCTACCTGCTCTTCGTGGGCTTCACCGTCTGGCTCCCCGCGAGCGTGTCCTCGAAGGTCACGGGGCTGGTGGGGATCACGGCCCGCTGGATCGCCGAGGCCGGCATCGCCCCGTATCAGCAGAGCGCCGTGCTCCTCGAGATCCTCGCGAACGTCGCCCTCTTCGTCCCCGTCGGGCTGCTGCTCGCCTTCGCCGCGCCGCGCCTGCGGCTGTGGCAGGTCACGCTCGCCGGCGGGCTGATGAGCGTCCTGATCGAGACGGTGCAGGGACTCATGCCGTCCCGGTTCCCGACGCTCAGCGACGTGATTGCCAACACGACCGGCACCTTCCTCGGGGCCCTCGTCGCGGCCGTCCTGGTGGCCCTTCTGTCGCGCGATCCCGCGCGGGCGCGGGATCGTAGGCTGGGCTCGTGACCATCCCTCCCCCCGACGGCCCGCCGTCCGGCATGAGCCGCCGAGAGTGGCGCGAGCAGCAGGAACAGCCCGCGCCCGAGACCGCCGCCGCCCCCGCGACCATCGCGACGGCGGACGACTCCCTGACGATCCTGACGGTGTGCACCGGCAACATCTGCCGGTCACCCCTCGCCGAGGTGCTGCTCCGACAGCGACTCGAGGCTCTGGGCGTCCGCGTGCACAGCGCCGGGACGCACGCGCTGGAGGGACACGGCATGCCGGAGGAGGCGCTCGAACTCGCCGCGCGAGCCGGCGCCGACCCCGCCGCCGCGGCCGCCCATCGCGCCCGGTACCTCGTGGAGCCGTACCTCGCCGACGCCGACCTCGTGCTGACGATGGCGCGCGAGCACCGCTCCGCCGTCGTGAAGATGATGCCCGGCGCGCTCCGGCGCACGTTCACGCTCCGCGAGTTCGCCCGGCTCGCCTCGACACTGAGCACCGAGGAGGCCCAGGAAGCGGCGCGGCAGAGCGACGGATCGCCGCGCGACCGGTTCACCGCCGTGCTCCGCGCCGTCGGCGAGCAGCGCGGCCTCACACCCGCACCCCCCGAGGACGACGACGTGATCGACCCCTACCGCCGGTCGCGGGAGACCTACGCGCTCTCCGCCGCCCAGCTCACCCCCGCGCTCGACGAGGTCGAACGCATCGTCCGGGCGGCGCTCCGCTAAGACGACGCGACGCACCGGCTAGCCGCATGTCGGCTCGTCGATGCTCACCGGCGTCTCACGCACCATCGGCGTGTGACGGACCGTCGTCGGCCCGAGGTCATCCGCTGTGGTCCCGGCTGTGCCCTTCATAGTGACCTCAAGCGTGGCCGTCGATTCCGGCGGAAGAACGACGTTCACCCGCACCGCGTCACGCCCGAGATGAGTCGTGTGTGCGATCGCGTCGAACGGTTCGCCGTTCAACGTCCATCCCTCGATCGTGGCACCGACCGGCGTATAGACGACGAAGTCCGTCCCGATGTTCCCAGGCGTGAAGTACGGGCCCGTGATGTACCGCGGGAGCTCTCCGGCCTCACCCGCTGTGATGTGGTTCTGAAGTGTGACCGTCGTCGTCCAACGCGGGGCATCAGCGGCGCAGGTATCCGCATCAACCGCGACCGCGGCATCGACGTAGTAGTCCATCTTCGAACCCGTAGTGTCGTTGAAGAACACCCCGACTGCACTCTCCGTGTCGTTCGTCGACGGGAGTCGTCCGGACAGCGGGGACTCCCCAAGCAGCGCGGCTTCGTCCTCGTCGGAGCTCCAGATCTTCAGGCGGCCCTCGTCAGCGGCTCGCGTCAGCGCGGCCATCATTGGAACGGGCTCAATGCTCCCCCCGGTGAGGGCGCTGAAGACGGAGAGGGAGACGGCGGAGAAGAACCGGTTGGAGTCGGCGCCGTCCGGGTACTTGAAGTACGCCTCGTTGAGAAGCAGGGGCGCTGCGTTCTCGCTCGTGAGCACGTCGCCGGTCGGCAGCGTGATCGGTCCGGTCGCGTTCAGCATGTAAGACAGGCCGATCGGATCGATCGAGATCACACTGTCAATCCGATCGCCGTGCAGTGTCGACCACCACCCCTTCGCGAGTGCGGCGCTCGTGGGAAAGTCCGGGGTCGCCGTCAGGTTCGCGATCCACCGGGCGACGATGTCGGAGTAGAGCGCTTCCGTCTCGGCGTCGATGGGCACGACGGGCTCGGGGATGGCAAAGTCGAACTCGGTCGCCGCCGCCTCTCCGACGATCGACAGAGAACCGTCGTCGACGCTCAGGAGGATGAACGATCCGGGGCCGCCGCCGCTCGCCCTCACCTCGGCATTGCCCTGGAACATGACGAGATAGTTGCGCGGCCCGGACGCGCCGAGGGCGTCTGGCAGCACGGCGACGACATCGCGAGCCGGCCCTGCCACCCCCTGAATCTCGGTGAGTGCCGTCTCGACCTGCTGCACGCCGGAGCGCACCTCGTCCATCAGGGCACCGTGATCGAGCGCTGCCAGGCGCTCGTCCGCAGCATCGGTCCCCGCCTCGATCTGATCGAGCAACCCCGAGAGAGAACGAAGAGCCGCCACATCCATCTTGCCGCCCGACGGGGCGAGAGCTGCCACGCTCACACCGCTCGCCGGGACGAGCACATCATCGGCCAGCGATACCGCGACATCGGCAACGGTGCTCACGGCACGAAGGTTCTCGAGCGGTGGGAGCGGGATCGACTCGAAGAAGTCCCAGACCCTGCCGGATGCGGCCGCCTGCGCTTCCGCCGCCTCCGACCGGAAGGCCGCCGCCGCCGTCGCGGCCGCCTCGGGGTCGGAGGCGAGCATCGCTGTCTTCACCTCTGCGACGTACGGCATGGCAGCGAGCAGATGCGAGCGCGCCTGCATCGCCTGCGAGTAGATCCGGCTGCCTGCCCACACTCCGGCGACGGCGAGAGCGACGAGGAGCACGCCGACGACCCCCACCCAGAGCCAGGCGCGGCGTCGGCGGCGTGGCCGAACCTGCTCCTTGTCGGCGGCAGCGGTCGTCGGAGCGTCGGAGGGAGATGCGCGCAGCGCGCGCTGCTCCCGCCGCGTCGCAGGCGGAAGGCCGGGATCAGTCACTCGGCGATTCAACCACGGTTGTCTGCGCGACTCGTGCCAACGCTGCGCGTGCCACCGCGCGAGTGGTTATCTTCTGACCCGAAGCGCTAGTGCCCTCAGAGCAGGAACCTGCAAAGCCAACTGCTTCACCGACGGGCGGGAGACTGCGACGTAGGGCGTGAGTCGAAGACCCCAGGAAGACTTCGCCCGCGCGACCGCCGCGATGTTCGCGCCACCGAAGTCGAAGGTCGAGGCGCCGACCTCGTCAAGATCCTGAAGGACGCCGGCGTACATGAGCTGGACCGCTCCGTCATTCAGCGCGCGGGGATCTGTGCCCTGAACCCAATCCAGAGCGACACCACCCGCCTGCACCAACCGTGCACCTGCGCTCACGACTTCACCCAGCGGGTCTCTCACGGCATGACGTCTGAACACCTCGGGGCCCAGCAGACGGGTCAATGCGTCCACATCAGCTGAATTCAATCCATAGGAGAAGCCCTGGCGTGCGCCCGTGCTGTCGAGCATGCGCTGGAGATCTTCCGCGCTGGCATGGGACTCGAAGGTATAACCGGTGCGACGTGCTTTCGAGATGCGCTTGCGGACGGCTGCCTCTGCACGTGATACGTCGTGCGGGAGGGGCCCGGTATATGTGTAGCGGACAGCGGTCGTCAGTCCGCGCCATGCGAACGGTCGTGCGTCGCCGAGCCCGGGGGGCAGGTTGGCCGCTCCGTGAAGCCGCCCATCGGCGAGGTCGGCTGCCAGCTGAGAGGCGGCGCTCAGCCACTGACGTTCGCGCTGCGGCCCCCCTTCAGGGGCTGACGACTCGAAGGAGAGCGCGAGATATGGATCGAGGCGGGGTTGCCGTACTCGACCGCGGTCATCCGTATACAGCACCGCGCGCAGGCGCGCGGCCGATCGGCCTTCGGAGAGGTACTCCACGTGGCGGGCGCTCAACCCCCAGCGCCGCTCGTTCCATTCGACCAGACCGGGAGCGAGGAGCACATCCGCTCCTCCAAGAGACTGCGAGGCGGGGATCATTCGTTGGCCTCCACGATTAGATGCTCCTCTCAAGGCGACCCCGGCCATCGCCCCAGCGATCTCCGGTCTTATCAAGAGCGCGGAACGCGTCGACGACGACTTCTTGGACGTCGTCCTGGAGACCCTCGAGGCCGAAGGCTCGGGCGAATCCTCCGCCTTCGTACCCGCCCTCGTCCTGCACACGGTGGCTCGGGATATAGCCGACCACATCGTCCACACAGCCCACGCAGAGCACGAAGCGTGAAGTGGCCGCTCTCCGCGCATGTAGCGCGTAGTCGACGACGAGTTCCCCGCTGGCTGTGTAGATCGTGACCAGGTCACCGATCCCCAGCCGTCCGAAGCTCATGACTCCCGCGTCTCGGCCTTTGACGAGACGCTCCACCGGGACGAGGTGCCGTTGACCAGTGAGGCCGGCGGCTCCGACCGTTGTGGTCTCATCCAGCGCGCGTAGGAGGACCGCCGACAGCCCTCGACACCATTCGCGGTAGTCCGTCCACGTCATATCCTCGAACAGTCGACCGGATATGAGCTGACGCATCCGGCGGCGGAGGCTGTGAACCTTGGTGCTGGCGTTCGGGCGAACGTCGCCGGAGAATCCCTGGAAGAAGAGGACCGGGAGCGCCGGGGCATCCAGTGCCTCGCGAACGGTCTCACGGACGGCTCCTGGGTAGTGACTGCTGACGGCGTTGCGCACCGGCCCTCCAACTGGGTGGCAGGTGTAGTTCCATACCAGGGCCAGGGGCTTCCCGGCGGCGTCCCTCACCATGAGCGCGGTCAGCTGTTCGTCCGTGGGGCCGTCAGGGTTCGGCGCATTGACGACGGCGTTAAGCCGCGGGCGTCGCGCGACGACGACCCTCTTCCGCAAGCGACGGTTGATGCTGTGCGCCGCGGACGTGTCCCCAACAGATATCGACACCGGCTGCCGCGGCGACAGCAGAACGGTCCGCACCGTCTGTGTGATCACTCCCGTCACCCACTGCATGTACTCTTCGTCGGGGGTTCCCAGGGCGGGCTTCGAGGGGTCCGTCATAGGGGCCCGGTGCGTATGGCTTGCCGCGACCACGATGCGGTCAGCAGGTACACTCGGCGCAGCCGCCTCGACGGCCTCGCGGATCCTCTGTCCGGGGTACAGGAGGTCGAGCGTCACGAAGAGCACCGGCAGGGGATCCTCTGCCGCCCACACGGCCAACACGTTCATCTCGATGTCTGAATCGACCCCCTGCCATTCGGCGGAGCGAGCGTCAGAGGCACCGAGGTCCACTTGCTTGTTCGGCGCAATACTCTGCGTGATCGAGACTGCGTGGAAGTCTCCCGAGGTCGTCATGGCCATCGCGCCGAGCTTACTGGAGAGGTCGGCGGACTATCCGCCGCGCACGATGCGACACAATGAACGGGTGAGAGTCCGGCGTCTGCGATTGAGCTCAGCTTCTCGGGGCGTGGTGGTGATCACGTCAGGGACGTTGCTCGGGCAGCTCGTCGTGGCTCTCGCCACCCCAGTGCTCTCGCGCATGTATCCGCCCGAGGCCTTCGGCGCGTTCTCTACGATCCTCGCCATCGCCAGCGCGATCGGGCCTGCGGCCGCGCTGAAGTTCGACTCCGCGATACTGCTGCCGAAAGCGGAGAACGACGCTCGCGGGGTTCTCGGTCTGTCACTGGTCTCGACGCTGTTGGTATCGGCATTAGCGGGACTCGCAGCGCTGTTCCTCGGTCCGACGATGCTCTCCGACGCATGGGCCCAGATCCCGCTCGCGCCACTCTGGATCTTCGGCCTGGTTCTGATGACGGGGCTGTTCACGAGTCTCGTGCAAGCCGCATTACGAGCCAAGAGCTACGGCCTCGTGGGGTGGCGTTCCACCATCCAATCCGTCGGGATCACGATCGGGCAGCTCGGGCTCGGGTTGCTCAGTCCCAGCGCGACGGGCCTCCTCGGCGGCGCGCTCTTCGGCCGCCTTCTCGGCTTCGGCGCGTTATATCGGGGCCTCAGGCCTTTACTCGCTGAACGCGGCGGGGCGTCGCAACGCGCACTCTTCCGGAGCTATTGGCGAAGCCCTGTCATCCTCGCCCCTTCTGCGCTACTGAACGCACTCGGGAGCCAGCTTCCGCTGGTCATCGTGGCCGCCTGGTTCGGTACCGCGGAAGCCGGGCAGCTCGGCATGGCCCAGAGGCTGGTGTTCCTGCCCGCGGCATTGCTCGGAGCAGCACTCGCCCAGGTGTTCGGCGCCGAGATTGCGGACCGCCTGCGAAATCGAGCAGGAAGCTCACGCGGCCTCTACCTGAAAGCGACGTTCAGGATCGGCATGGTCGCCGCACCGATGTGCCTGGCAATCCTTATCGCCTCCCCATGGCTTCTGCCCTGGCTGCTCGGGCCAGGCTGGCAGCAGAGCGGGCTGCTCGCACAAGCCATGGCCGTATCCGCAAGCGTCGGGCTCATCGTCTCGCCGCTCAGCGCTGTCTACGCTGTCCATCAGTCTGCCGCGTCGCTCGCCATTGACGGCTCACGAATCGCATTGATCGCCGTGGCTGCAACGGTTGTCCACGCGACCGGCGCCGATGTGGTGGCGGCTGTATGGGCGCTCTACGCGGCGCAGGTGCTCAACTACATCGTCACCTGGGCCTATGGCCTCCGAATCGTCTCTCGAGAGGGAACTGCATGAGCCGCCTGCTGAAGGTCTATCGCAACCGCAATTACGTCTGGCCGGACGACGTGCGGCCTCCTGCTCGCACGCTGGAATTGCGTCCGATCACGCGGGAGAACGTCGGCCAGGTAGAAGGACTCAGAAACGCCTCGGTAGCCGCTACCTTCCGTCGGTTCCTCGATTCCCGTCGCTTCGGCGTGTTCGCCGTGGTCGAGGGAGCAGTAGTGGGCCACGCCTGGGTCACGGCCCCCGCGGACCGGCCGCAGGTGGTGAACACCTACGCGAAGCTCACGGCGGGAGAGAGTCTGATCCACTACTGCTACGTGGCACCGGAGCAGCGTGGTCGGGGTCTCTACGCGCAGATGCTGCACGAGACGACCGCCTGGGCACGAGAGCAGGGCGCAACACGAGTGACGGTCGACACCTCGGCAGATAACACCGCTTCCCAGAAGGGGATCCAGCGCGCGGGTTTCACGGAAGTTGCACCCACGACAAGCGTGGTTGTCGGCCGACGCCTCGCTTACATCAAACGAGGTGAGCTCCCTACCTGACCCGCGGCAGGCCGGGCGGGTAGGGAGATGGACCGAAAGGCGAGTCGCGCGGCGGTGAACGGAGCGACCTCTAGCCCGCCGCTTTCTGCGCCGACGGCATCGGCTCCGCGCCACTTCCGCTAATGGCACCCCTGGCGTTGGTTTCAGTGCGTCCGGGCATCACCCACGCGGCTGCGATTAGCACCCACATCAATCGGTTGTCATTGATGTCTCCGGAAAGCAGCGCGTTGGTGATCGTGAAGATCAGGAGCACGAGGAACATCACCGAAGTGGGGTCCTGTGCGCGCCGGACGAGTCGCACGAAACTAGCGAGAACGAGAAGGGCGAAGAACATCCCGGTCGCCCAACCGGCTTCGAGCGCTATTTCGAGGGGGGCGCTGTGCGGATAGGCTTGCCCGCCGTTGACGGCGTTGATCGCAAGTTCGGGGATCGTACCGAAATAGCCCCAGCCACCGCCGAACGGTAGCTGAGAAATGTGATTCCAGGCGGTTGACCAGAGCACGGTTCGTGCAGCAGTGGACGTGTCCTGCTCGCCGGCAAGGAAGCCGAGGACCCGCGAGAACCCCTCGCCACCCTGCTGCAGGGCGACGAAGAGCCCGGCGCCTCCAACCACGCAGATAGCAATAACCGACCGGACTCTGCGCCGGCTGAAGACCGGCGCGAGAAGCAGTGCCACCGCAATGCTGATCGCCACCGCGACGATCGGCCCTCGGGAGCCGGTGCCGAGAGCAATGAAGAGCATCACGCCAGCGCTGAACGCGGCGATGACGCGGCGATACGTCGAACTGGGCCCCACGATCGCGTACATGCCAAGGATGACGGCGCCGGCGACGATCATCTGCGACGTCGAGATCGTATTCGTGCCGGCGAGTGTGACGACCTCACTCCACTCCGCTGTGCGCTCCGGGAGGATCGTGACGAGTAGCGCGACGACAACACCCAAACCCGCGAGCGTTCCGAGAAAGGCACGCCGCTGGCCATCTTCTTGCAGGAATATGACGGCGCCTATGAGGGCGAGCATCGTTATCGTGAAGAATGACGCGGCCTTATCGGCGCCATACGACGTCTGGATCCGGGCGACGCCGAGAAGCATGGTGGCCGCGATCGTGAGAGGGACCCAGATGGCTCGTGGAATGTACCCCGTCCGCATGATCTCCGCGAAGACGAGGACGGCGAGGAGAGCGCCGAGGAGAACAGTGAGGTCGGCGGGCACCCATGCGAGAAGTGGGTTCGACTTCAGCGAACCGGAGTGAACGAAGATCGCCAGAACCACGGCTCCGAAGGTTCCGCTGGGACGGCGCACCTTGTCAGCGCGCATCACTCGTACTCGCCTGTGCGTCCGACATGTGTGGCGATCCAGCCGGTGCGTACGCGGAGACCTGGACCGCGTGATGTGTTCGCATACCCCCGCATACCCGGGAGCCTATCGGTAGCCGAATCGTTGTTGACCTAGCTCGCACGGTTGCCGACCAGTGAAGACACGACGTTCGGATCCGGGTAGGTAATCAGCACGGCCTCGCGACGGCCATAGAAGACGAACTGGCTGCCTGCCGCGACAGCGCTCGCGCCCGATCGCAGGGCGGCGCCGAAGTCGTCGATATCATCAGCCCCTCCGAGAGCGATCACCGGGACTCTCACGACGGACGCGATGGTGCGGATCGCCTCCAGGTCGTATCCACCACGCATACCCTCACGATCCGTCGAAGAGACCAGGACCTCTCCGACACCCATCGAGACGGCACGCACAGCCAGCGCGTCGGCCTTCTCCGACTCCGCGAGTGTGCCCGATCCGCTGGTCGTGACGAGTTTGCCGTCCGCGTCACGGCGCACGTCGATGCTCGCGACCACGCTCTGCGATCCGAGGGCCGCCGCCATCGCCTCCACCGCTTCCGGAACGATGAACAGGGCGGAGTTGACGATCACCTTCTCGATGCCGAGATTGATCACACGGCGCGCCTGGTCGACCGAGCTCAGGCCGCCGCCGTATGCCACCGGCATGAACGCCTCGGAGGCGATGTCGGCGAGGATCTCGTATGCGGGATCACGACGCGTCCGGCTGGCGGCGATGTCGACCACCACGAGTTCGTCGACCTGCTTCTCGTTGAAGATCTTCACGGCATTGATCGGATCGCCGAGGTAGCGCGGGCTTCGATACTGCCGTGTCTTGACCAGCCAGCCTCCGTCATCGATCTGGAGGACGGGAATCACCCGCGGGGCGATCATGAGCGTGCCCACTGGTCGAGCATCTGCATCCCGAAAGCGTGGCTCTTCTCCGGGTGGAACTGCGCACCGGTGACGTTCTCCCGCTGCACCATCGAAGTGAATTCACCTCCGTACTCGCTCCGTGCCAGCTCATCACGCGCGTCCGCGACGACGACGCGATAGCTGTGCACGAAGTAGAAGCGATGGTTCTCCGGCAGTCCGTCGACGATCGCCGCCGGTTTCTGCACGGCCAACTGGTTCCAGCCCATGTGCGGCACGCGGGTCCCCCCGGAGTCGTCGAAGCGCACACTTCCGCCGGGGATAAGCCCCAGCCCTCGCGAGGTGCCTTCCTCGCTTGAATCGAGCAGGAGCTGCATGCCGAGGCAGATCCCGAGAAGCGGGCGTCCGGTGCGGACGAACTCGCGGATCGCCACATCGAACCCTCCGTCGCTGAGCTTCGCGGTGGCGGCGTCGAAGGCCCCGACCCCCGGAAGCAGCAGTCGCTCGGCGCTCACGATCTGCTGCGGCTCCGACGTGAGTTCGGCCTCCTGGCCGATCCGACGGAACATGTTGATGAGGGACCCGATGTTCCCCACCCCGTAGTCGACGATCGTGATCATCGTTGCTCGTCTCCATTCCGCGCGACGCATCGCTCGAGCAGACCGTCCAGTTGCTCGGCCAGGGCGCGATAGTCATAGTTGGCGATGACATGAGCGCGTGCATTCGCAGCCCATCGTGCCCGGTGACCAGCGGCATCCGGGGATGCCATTCGGATCATCGCGGCACCGAGGGCCTCCGCGTCGTCAGCGCGGACGACGATACCGGCATCCGCTTCGGCCACCACGTTGTTCCGGGCACTGCTCGCCACGAGGATGGGGCGGGCAGCAGCGGCGTAATCGAAGATCTTGTTCATACTCACCCCGAAGCGGTAGACATCGAGATCAAGGATGTTGATGACCATCGCATCGGCTCGACCGACCAGTGCGGGAACCCGGTCTTTGGGCACCGGCGGCTCGAAGGTGATCCGGCCACCTTGGGCAGATTCCGCCGCCCGCTGCCGGATCGCCGGAAGCTCGGCGCCCGTCCCGACGATGTCGAGCCGCAACCTCGGGTCGGTTGCGGCGGCGGAGAGGAAACCCTCCACAATGGCTCCGAGACCGTTCGCTCGCCCGACAGACCCGAGGTACATGAAGACGAAGTCGTCTCCACCGGTCGGCGGTACACCGTCGAAATCGTCGGCATCCGTGCCGTTGGAGATCCACACCACCTTCTCCTCCGGCACCCCCTGAGCGACCAGATACTCCGAAGCGAACGGAAGCAGCGTGATGACCGCTGCGGAACGGTCGCACAGCACGCGCTCTAGCCGGCGCAGCATCCAGGAAAGGGGACTCCGGGGCGAGAGCTTCCCCATGTCAATGAGGGTCTGCGGCCAGAGGTCGCGGATCTCGAAGACGAACGGAACTCCGGCGCGGCGGGCCAGGACCGAAGCCGACCACGCCGCGAGCGGGTGGACCGTGCTCCCGATCACCGCATCGGGGCGAGGGAGGTCTGCCACATTCGACCGACGCAGAAGAGCCACAGTGAAGGCGGCCATGTTTCGAAGGCGGCCCAGCCCTCCGTCGTACTGCGGAGTTCGCAGGAACCGGAACCGGACGCCGTCGCGTATCCGGTCACTCACCCGCGCATCAGGGAGTCCGGCTCGACGGCGACCGGAGGGATGCTCGGTGCTTGCGGCGAGCAGAACCACGGTCCAACCACGCTGGACGAGTCCCCGTGCCAGCGAGAAGTGACGAGACCCGGAGGCGGTCTCCTGCGGGTCCGTCGCATAGTGGTTGACGATCCAGACGGTCTTCATGCCGCTCCCCGCACTCGTCGGTACTCATCGAGCATGCGCGCGGATTCCGTCGGCCAGTCCGGCAGCTCGACAGCGGCGACCGCACGGCGTCCGGCCGCGATGTCGGCGTCGCTGAGCGACGACAGGGCGCGGAGGATCGATGCCGCATCGCCATCGACCTTCCAGGCTGCTGCCTCGGATCCGAGAAGACGGTCCACTTCGACGAGGTCCGTGGAGAAGAAGGGGATGCCCGCCATCGAATACTCCAGTGCCTTGTTCGGCAGCGACAACGCGTACGACAGACAGGTCGCTTCGATCAGGCAGAGACCCACGTCCCCGCCCGCGACGGTGTCGACCACCTCGTCCGCAGGGACGGATCCGAGGAGATGGATGTTCGTGTGCCGCTCCGCGGCGACCTGCACGAGGCTCTGCAGCACCCCGGCCCCGATGAAGACGATGTGATCCCCGGCGGACTCACGCGCGCGGAACGCTTCCAGGATCTCCGGGATGCGGCGATAGGCGACGATGTTGCCCACGTGCACGTAGATGCGGTCGCCGGCGGGGATGGCGAACCGCCGCCGCAGATCGACGGCCTGCGGATCCCGCTCCCGGGTAGGTGCGTTGCGCACGCTGGTCACACGCGCTCCGGGGTGCGCGGCCCGGTACCAGTCCGCGATCGACTCGTTGACGACGAACACAGCGTCGCACCGACGCACGTAGTGCCTCTCGATCATCCGGAAGATCTTCCCCTGGATGCCGTTCGACGTCGACGTCTCGGTCTCGAGCTCATGTGTGTCGTAGATCAATGCGGCGCGATGGCGGCGCGCGATCGCATGACACACCGGAAGAACGGCCACGGAGTGGGCGTTGACGACGCGCACCGGGCGCGATCGCCACCGACGGTAGACCGCAAACGACCAGGAGATCTGTTCCAGGATGCGTCCCACGATCGACCGCGGCCTCTCATCCCCGACGGAACCGACACGTTCGATCGACCGGACTTCGTCGAGTCGCTCGACGTCGGGCAGACCGGTGGCTCTCTGTCCGGTCACGACCACCTGCTCGAACAGGCCTGCCTCCGCCACCGCCTTCGTTTCGCGGAAGATGCGGCTCTCGTTGACGATCGGTGCGGGATAGACGTGGATGTTCATGTTCTCGGTCATCGGGGATAGAGCCCCAGCTTTCTCAGCCGATTGACCGTGCCGCGAAGGAACTGCACAAAGCCGTAAGAGTTCCGATAGGCACGGTAGCTCGACGCGGGTCGTTCGACGATGTCGGCGAGCTGTGCGGGAGTCAGGGACAGCTTCTTGAGCAGCAGAAGCTCATCCTCAGCGCGCAGCCGCTCGCTGTAGTCGCTTTCCGCGACAGCCGCCAGCGCCTGCTCGCGCGAGATCTGTCCCGAATTGATCAGATCGGAGTAGTGGCCGCGACGCTTGTCGATGCCGAACTTCTTCGGAAGGTAGAAGCCCTGCACCCAACGGGTGAAGATGGATTCGTAGTGCTTGCCTTCATACGGCACCCAGCCGAGCTTCTCGACGAGCTCTTCCATCGCCTTCGACTTGTCGTATTCGAGGTAGTTGAGGATGGAGACGATCCGCACCCGCCGCACGAACGTCGTCCACGCGAGCGTCACGAATCCGAAGTGCGGGTAGGTACGCAACGGCACCCGGCCGAATCGGCGGTGCACGTCGTTGAGGTACCGCCAGTCCGAATGACCGTACGACCACGAGGGCACGCTGATCGACTCCGTGGCGAAGTTCATGCCGGAGATGATGAACCTGACGCCGTGCTCACGCGCGACCTTCCAGAGCGTCGCCTGGATCGCATGGTCGCTCGGGATGTCGGCGTCCGGGGTCGACGCCAGCAGGAACGACCGCTGCAGGTCGTAGAACTCGTCGAGACGCAGAACTTCGGTGTGGAGGTCGATGTCGAGGGTGCGGAGGAGGCGTTCTATGTTCAGGACCGCGAGGGCCGAGTTCCATCCGTTGTCGACATGGACGGCCAGTGGACGGAGGCCGAGTCGCTTCACCTGCAGCGCCACATACGAGCTGTCCACACCCCCGCTCACCCCGATGATGCAGTCGTATTCACGCCCCTTGCCGGCGCGGGAGATCGCCTCGACGACCTGCGCCAGCTTCGCCGGGCGTTGCTCGACGGGCACGACACGGGATTCCAACAGAGCGTCGTACCGGAGGCAGTGGTTGCATACGCCGCCCACCAGGACGATGTCCGGGTCCACGTCGGAGTTCATGATGCAACGCGTGCATTCTCTGACAGCCCTCATGCCGGACCCCCGCTCACCAGCGGGCGCGCGGGCACCCCGACCACCGTCGCCCCCGGAGCGACGTCCCTGGTCACGCAGGCCGCGGCTCCGACGGTGGCATCCGCCCCCACCGTGAGTCCCTGGAGGACGACGGAGCCGGCGCCGAGCAGGACGCCCGTCTCGACGACCACGTTCCCCGAGACGATCGCCCCGGGGTTCACGGAGACGTAGTCGGCGAGCGCCGCATCGTGACCGATCACGCTGGCCGGGTTGAGGTGGACGTGGGCGCCGATGTCGACGTTCGTCGATACCTGCACCCCCGCCGTGATGACGACGCCCTCGCCGATCCGCGTCCGGGTGCCGATCACGGCCGACGGGTGGATCAGGGTGGCGGCGCGGAAGCCGGCGTCGTGCAGGGAGGCGGCGACCTTCCCGCGCACGGCGGGCGCCCCGATGCCGACGACGAAGCGCTCGTCGCCACGCGCCTCCTCCCGCCACTCCTCGAACGTGCCGAGCAGGGGGACGTCGCGCGCCGCGAGCCGCTCGCGGTCGAGGTCCCTGGCGCCGGGGTCGATCACGCCGACGAGTTCGAGCGCGGCACCGCCCGCGATCAGGGCGGCGACGACGTCGAGGGTCTCCCGGCCGAAACCGCCGGCCCCCAGCACGATGATGCGCTCCGTCATGCGTCGCCTCCGAACTTCGTCATGGTCGCCTGCCCCTCGGCCGTGATCCCCTCGCGGCGCCACACCGCGCCGATCGTGGCCACGACGATGCGCAGATCCAGCCCGGCGCTGCGGCGATCGACGTAGCGCACGTCCTGAGCGAAACGCTGCTCCCAGGTGACGGCGTTGCGTCCCGTCACCTGTGCGAGCCCGGTGATGCCCGGTCGAACCTCATGCCGGCGCGCCTGCTCCGGCGTGTAGCGGTCGAGATACTCGACCAGGAGGGGGCGCGGTCCGACGATGCTCATGTCGCCGCGCAGCACGTTCCACAGGCTCGGGAGCTCGTCCAGGCTGGTGGCCCGCAGGCGGATCCCGAAGGGCGTGAGGCGGTCGGCGTCGGTCACCCAGCCTCGCGTCGGGTCCACCGCCCGCATGGAGCGGAACTTGTACAGCGTGAAGATGCGGCCGTGCCGGCCGGGGCGGGGCTGGGTGAACAGCACCGGCCGGCCGAGTCGCACCGCGACGAGGATCGCCGTCGCGACGATCACCGGTGAGAGCAGGATCAGGGCCGCGGCGGCGACGAGCACGTCGAGGCCGCGCTTGACGATGTCGTACGGGCGGAATCGGGTGTTCATCGCGCGAGGAAGCGGTGGATCGCGGTGACCACGCGCTCCCGCTGGTCGTCCGTGAGGGCGGATCCGCTGGGCAGCGTCAGGCCGCGGGCGAACAGGGCGTCCGAGGCACCGGTGACCCGTCGACGGGCCGTCGCGAAGACCGGCTGCGCGTGCATCGGCTTCCACAGCGGGCGGCTCTCGATGTCGTCCTCCGCGAGCGCCGCGGCCAGCGCGGCCGGCTCCCACCCGGTCGCCGCGGAGTCGACGAGGATCGACGTGAGCCAGACGTTGTCGGCTTCGTCGCCCTCGGCTCCGAACACCTCGACGCCGTCGACGCTGGCGAACAGGCTCTTGTACAGCTCGCGCATCTCCCGCCGCCGCGCGATCATCGCGTCGAGGCGGGCGAGCTGCGCCCGTCCCAGCGCCGCCAGGAGGTTGCTCATCCGATAGTTGAAGCCGATGTCGGTGTGCTCGTAGTGCACGACCGGCTGCCGCGCCTGGGTCGCGAGGTACCGCACGTGCTGCGCGAAGCCCTCGTCGTCGGTCAGCAGCATGCCGCCGCCGGACGTGGTCATGATCTTGTTGCCGTTGAACGACACCACCGACGCGCGCCCGAAGCTCCCCGCCGCGCGCCCGGCGTGGGTCGCGCCCAGCGACTCGGCCGCGTCCGCCAGCACCGGCACGCCGAACTCGTCCGCCACCGCCAGGATCGCGGTGTAGTCGACGGCCTTGCCGAGGAGGTCGACGGGCACGACGGCCGCCGCGCTCTCACCGGCGTCGCGCAGTTCGCTCAGCGCCTCCCGCAGCAGCGCGGGGTCCATGTTCCCGGTGCGCGGATCGGCGTCGATGAAGTAGGGCTCGGCGCCCGTGTAGGTGATCGCGTTCGCCGTGGCGGCGAACGTCATCGACGAGGTGAGGACCACGTCCCCCGGCTTCACCCCGAGGGTGAGCAGGCCCAGGTGCAGCCCCGCGGTGCCCGAGCTCAGCGCGACGCCGTGCGCGACACCCACCCGGCCCGCCAGCTCCCGCTCGAACGCGTCGACGTCCGGTCCGAGGGGCGCGATCCACCCGGAGCGCATCGCCGCGACGACCGCCTCCTCCTCCGCGACGCCGACGTCCGGGGACGACATGTAGATCCGCGTGCTCATCGCTCGGCCACCTGCCCCATCTTCACCGGGGCGATCGTGACGGTGTCGTTCAGTCGGGGCGTCGCGACCATCCGGCGCAGCCAGCCTTCCTTGTCGAGGCGATCGGGCGTGATGGTGTCCGCGCGCGTGTGGGAGATCTTGGGATGGAACGGCCGTTCGAGGCTCTCGCGGGAGCCCACGAGCTCCTCGTGCAGCTTCTCGCCCGTGCGCAGCCCGGTGAAGACGATCTCGACGTTCTTGCCCGACATGGCGATCATCCGCTTCGCGACCTCGAGGATCGACACGGGCTCGCCCATGTCGAGGATGAGCACCTCGCCGGCCCGCCCGATGCCGCCCGCCTGCACGACCAGCTGACATGCCTCCGGGATGGTCATGAAGTACCGGGTCGCCTGCGGATGCGTCACGGTGATGGGCCGGCCCTCCGCGATGAGCCGCTGGAACGTCGGGAGCATCGAGCCGCGGCTGCCGATCACGTTGCCGAAGCGCACGGAGAGGTACCGCATGCCGGTGTCCTCCCCGGCCCACGCCGTGAGCTTCTCCGCCACGCGCTTGGAGTGTCCGAGCACGCTGGTCGGATTGGCCGCCTTGTCGGTGGAGATGTTGACGAACGTGCTCACTCCCACGCGACGGGACGCGTTGATCACGTTGAGGGTGCCGATGACGTTCGTCTTCCACGCCTCGTCCGGGTACTGCTCGAGCATCGGCAGGTGCTTGAGGGCGGCGGCGTGGAAGACGACCTCCGGTCGCCGCTCGTCGAAGATCCGGTCGAGCGTCGCGGTCTCGCGGATGTCGGCGAGCACGACGTCCCTGGTGTCGAGCAGTCCGTGACCGGCGGTGCCGAGCTGCGCCACCTGCAGTCCGGTCTCGTCGCGGTCGAGCATGATGAGCTCGCGAGGACCGTATTTGGCGATCTGGCTGCACAGCTCCGAGCCGATCGAGCCGCCGGCGCCGGTGACCAGCACGCTGCGCCCGGTGATGTACCCGGCGATGAGCTCGACGTTAGTGTCGACGGGGTGGCGGCCGATGAGGTCTTCGATGCTGATGTCGCGCACGTCGGTGAGCGCCCGCTTCCCCGAGGTCATCATCTCGATGCTGGGGGTAACCGCGACGCGCAGCCCCGCCGCCTCGGCCCGGTCGGTGAGTGCGCGCAGCAGCGCGCTGTCGGCGCGGGCGATGGCGATCACGGCGAGCGTCGCCCCGGTGCGGGCACGCGCGGACGCGATGTCCCGCGTGGTGCCGATCACCGAGACCCCGCGCAGGCGCAGGTTGCGCTTGTCGGGGTCGTCTTCCAGGAGGCCGACGGGCCGGATCGGCGACAGCGGGTCCGTCGTCATGTTGGCGAGGAGCTTGTCGGCGACGAATCCGGCGCCGATGATGAGCGCCGGCTCGGCGTCCGCCCCGGGCTTGCGGGAGCGCTCGATGACGAGACGGGCCACGTACCGCACCCCGAACATGAGCAGGAGCACGAACGGGAACGCCAGCAGCAGGGTGGCCCGCGGGATCCCGATCAGCGGACCGAGCGGGATGACGGCCAGCGACAGCGCGAGCGCTTCGGCCACGACGATGAACGCGAGCGTGCGGACCTCGTCGAACGATCCGTAGGTGAACCGCCCGCGATAGAGCGCGATCGCGAATCCCACGACGATCTGGATGGCCCCGGCGACGAGGGCGAGGACGCCGGTCGCGATCCATCCCTGCGGGGCCATCTGGAACTCGAACCGGAGCGCGACGGCGAGCACCACCCCGAAGCTCCAGCAGGCCCCGTCCACCAGCGCGGCGAACAGGCGGCGTCGCCGCTGCTTCACCGACGCCTGCGACGCGACCCGGGTGTCTCCGAACTCGTCGACGACCGCATGTGCGTCGCTCACGTCCTGTTGCCCCCTCGCGTCTTCCTCCACCTGAGAGCAATGTTCTCACAGGGAACGAGAAGGTCGGTGCGTTAGGGCGTTCCTTCGCCGCTCTGCGTGTCCGGCTCCGTGGGTGCCGGGGACTCGCCCGGGTCCGGCGTGGTGTTCCCGTCGTTCTGCGGGTTCTGCGGGACACTGGGCTGCTGCTGCGCGCGGCGCTCGGCCTCCTCGCGCTCCGCACGCAGCTGATCGTCCACCAGAGCGCCGAACGCATCCCGGTACGCGGCGTAGGCGGCACGCGCCTCCGCGGTCCAGGGGTCGGCGGCGGCCGCGGCGGCGGCCGTCTGCGTCACGGCCACCCGGAATGCCTCCTCGGCCCCCGGCCGCTCCCCCGTCGCCGCTTCCGCAGCGGGGACGAAGGACGCGGCGAAGGCGGCGAGCGCGGGATCCGCCGCGGGGCGGAGGCCGTCGAGCTTCGTGCGCACGGCGCGCAGCGCGGCCGTCTCCCCGTCGAGGGCGTCCAGATACTCCTGGGCCTCGTCGATCGCGCTGCCGACCTCGACCAGGGAGTCCTCGTCGAGCTCTCCCCGCCGGTACTCCGCCGGGGCGGCGGGCACCTCGATCGCCGCGAGACCCGCGAGATAGGTGTCCAGAGCCGTCACGGCCGCCTGGCGGAGCGCCGGGTCGGTCACATCGAGGACCTCTCCTTCCGCGCCGAGCGGATCGGGGACGGTGGCCGTGTCGAGGAGAGCGGCCCGCAGCGCGGTGGCGTCCGCGGTCTGCGTGCCGATGTCGGCGACGATGCCGTCCCGGCTGGCCGTGAGCGCCTGCTGCGCGTTCTGGATGGTCGCCTCATCCGCCTGCAGGGTCTCGAGTGCGCTCACCGCGGGACTCGCGGTCGCGGCCTGGATGCCGCCGACGGTGACCGCCGTGGCGACCGCGACCACCGCGAGCCCGGCGGCAGAGGCTGACAGCAGATCGGGGCGGCGACGGCGACGCGGGGCCTCCCGTGTCGCGGCGGGTGCGAGGGCCGCGAACGGGACCGCGCTGCGGGCGGCGGCGTCGGCGCGGCGGGCGAGTTCCCGCGTGTCCGTGAGGGCGGCGGGCCGCGGCGATCGGGAACGCGGATCACCGACGAGCGCCCGCAGCCGGGCGTCGGACGAGGCCGCGGGGGCGGCGGAGCGTCCGTGCTCCGCGCGCCGGCCGTCCGGGAAGAGTTCGTCGAGAGCCGTCATGCCGCCTTCAGGGAATCGGTAGTCTCAAGAGAACATACCGCCGATCCGGACCGACCACACGGGAGACCGATGCAGCTCCAGGACTATCTCCGGGTCGTCCGACGGCAGATCGTCGTGATCCTCTCCGGCCTGCTCATCGGGCTCTCCGTCGGCGCGGTGGTGGCGATGCTCACCCCGCAGCGCTTCGAGGCCACCACGCAGGTCATGGTCACGGTGCAGCTCTCGGAGACCGCCTCCCCCACCGAGCGCGCGCAGGCCACCGGCTACGCCACCCAGATCGTGCAGACCTACCGCGACGTCGTCACGAGCTCGCTCGTGCTCGACCGCGTGATCGACGACCTCGGTCTGTCGGCCTCGCCGTCCGAGATCGCCGGCGCCACGTCGGTGTCGTCGGCGTTGAACAGCGCGATCCTGTCCATCCAGGTGAGCGACACGAATCCGGGGCAGGCGGCGCGGGTCGCGAACGGCATCGCGGAGAGCTTCACGGCCGTCGTCGCCGACACCCTCGAGAACCGCGGCCAGGAGACCCCGTTCTCCATCCGCGTGGTCACCCTGCAGCCCGCGCAGGTGCCGACGACGCCGGTCGCCCCCAACATGCAGCTCTCCCTCGCGGTGGGTGCGGTGCTGGGTGTCGGCGTCGGGCTCGCCGCCGCGCTGCTGCGTTCGCTGCTCGATCAGCGCGTGCGCACGGCGGCGGACGTGGAGGCGGCGGTGCCCGTACCCCTCCTCGGCCGCATCCCCTTCGACACCGACACCGCCGAACGGCCCCTCGCCATCAGCGCGGCGCCGCAGAGCGCACGGGCGGAGGCCTACCGGGCGCTGCGCACGAACGTGCACTTCCTGTTCCGGGAGAACCGCGGCGTCTTCGTCGTCACGAGCTCCGGTCCCGGTGAGGGCAAGTCGACGACGGCGGCCAACCTCGCGCTCGCCTTCGCCGACGCCGGCCACCGCGTCGCGCTCATCGACGCGGATCTGCGCCTGCCCCGCGTCGCGGAGTACTTCGGGATCGAGGGCGGGGTCGGCCTCAGCGACGTCCTGGTCGGCCGGGTGCGCCTGAACGACGTGATCCAGCGCTGGGGACGCAGCGCGCTGTTCCTGCTCCCCGCCGGCACCGTGCCCCCGAACCCGGCGGAACTGCTCGGGTCCTCGGCGATGGAGGAGCTCGTGCAGGCGGCGTCCGCCGCGTTCGACGTCGTCATCATCGATGCGCCGCCGCTGCTGCTGGTCACCGACGCCGCCGTGGTCGCGCGGGTGACGACGGGAGCGATCCTCGTCGCCGCGTCCGGCAGCACCCCGGCCGGCCGTCTGTCGGCCGCCGCGAAGAGCATCGAGGCGGTCGGCGCCACCGTCCTCGGGACCGTCCTGACGAAGGTGCCGTTCGGTCGACGGGACGCCGCCGCCCAGGCCTCGGCCGCGGGCGGGGCCGCAGGATGACGAAGACGTGGGGCGCGCCGCGCGTGTTCTGTGAGAATATCGGGATTTGACTCCGCGGCTCACCGACGACCGGGAGCTGCCCAGCAACAGAAAGAACCGCCGCGTGGAACTTCGCGACTATGTGCGCATCCTGCACCGCAACTGGATCATGATCCTGATCCTGCTCGTCCTCGGCGTCGCGGGCGGTGCCGGATACGCGGCGCTGCAGCAGCCCACCTATGTCGCCTCGACGCAGCTGTACGTGTCGGTGCGGACCGAGGGCGCCGCGACCGGCGACCTGGTGCAGGGCACGACCTTCGCGCGGCAGATGGTGACCAGCTACGTCGACGTGGTCGGCACGGCCCTCGTGCTGGAACCGGTCATCGAGGAGCTCGATCTCGATGAGACCGTCTCGAGCCTGAGCCGGAAGATCACCGCCACCACGCCGCTGAACACGGTGCTCATCGACGTCAGCGTGAGCGACGGCGACGCGGCCAGGGCGGCCGAGATCGCCGACGCCGTGGCCGCCAGCTTCCAGAACGCGGTTCAGAACACCCTGGAGCAGCCGGCCGCCGAGGGCGCGGTCAGCCCCGTGCAGATCACCGTGACCGAGCCGGCCGCGGTGCCCACCTCCCCGGTGAGCCCCAACACGCGCATGCTCGTCCTGCTCGGCGGCGTCATCGGCCTGGCGCTGGGCGTCGGGATCGCGGTGCTGCGCACCATGCTCGACAACCGCATCCACACCCTGCACGACATCGAGACGCTCACCGATCGTCCCGTACTCGGCGGCATCGCCTTCGACCCCGAGGCGCCGAAGCGGCCGCTGATCGTCCACGCCGATCCCCGCAGCCCGCGGGCCGAGTCTTTCCGCAGCCTGCGCACGAACCTGCAGTTCCTGAACCTCGACAGCGGCCCCCGCATCTTCGTCGTCTCCAGCGCGGGCCCGGGCGAGGGCAAGTCCACCACCACCGCCAACCTCGCCATCGCCCTCGCCGAGACGGGGGCACGGGTCGCGCTCCTCGACGGCGACCTCCGACTCCCCCGTGTCGCCGACTACATGGGCCTGGAGGGCGGCGCCGGTCTCACCGACGTGCTGATCGGCCGGATGGACGTCGCCGACGCCCTGCAGAAGTGGGGCCGGAACGACCTCTACGTGCTGCCCAGCGGCCAGGTGCCGCCCAACCCGAGCGAGCTGCTCGGCTCCGCCGCGATGGACGACGTGCTCCGCGCGCTGGGCGAGTACTTCGACTACGTCCTGATCGACGCTCCGCCGCTCCTCCTCGTCACGGATGCGGCCGTCCTCGGCACCAAGACGCGGGGCGTGATCCTCGCCGCGGCCTCGGGCAAGACCAAGAAGCAGGAGCTCTCGGGCGCGCTGCGCGCCCTCGAGAACGCCGGCGTCCCGATGCTCGGCGTCGTGGTCACCATGCTCCCGACCAAGGGACCGGACAGCTACGGCTACGGCGCGTACACCTACGGGGCGACCCACGAACTCGACGGCACCGCGTCCGCCAAGCCCACCGCGAAGCTCGGGGGCTGGAAGGGCAGGAAGAGCGCTCCGAAGAAGCGCACGACCGCCCGTGTCTGACGCGGAGGCCGTCGGCCGTTCAGGCCTTCGGCGTCGCGACCCGGAACACGATCGCGTGGTAGAGCACGAACCGCAGCAACACGACGATCACGATGCTGATCAGGTTCACCACGTTGACGGCCACGGCTCCCGGCGCGCGACCGAGGATGCCGCCGACCGCTTCCACACCGACCCAGACGATGGCCGCACCGAGAGCCGTGCACACGGCGTTCGTGGCGAGGAACAGGGCGACCTCGGCGACGCGGCCCCGGCGGTCCCGATGCCGGAAGGTCCACTCCCGGTTGCCGATGTACGCGTTGATGAGGGCGACGAGCGAGGCCACGATCTTCGCGGCCACGACATCCCATCCCCAGGCGTAGACCAGCAGGTTGAAGACGCCGACCTCGATCAGCGTGCTCAAGGCACCGACCACGAGGAAGCGGCTGCCCACGCCGGCGAGGCGACGCAGTCGGGAGGGAGGGTTCATGGCTCAACTAGGCTACTGGCTGATCCCCCCGCAGACCGCCACCGCAAGGACTCCGTGACTCTCCGCCACCTCGCCATCGTCATGCCCGCCTACAACGAGGTCGAGGGCATCCGGGGCTTCATCGACGAGATCCGGGGTGCCGTCGCCCCGCTGGCCGACCAGGTCTCCTTCCACATCGCCGACGACCGCTCGACCGACGCCACCGCCGTCGCGTTCGACGACGTCGCCGACGCCACCGTCCTGGTGCAGCCGACCAACCGCGGCCATGGCCCGACCGCCCTCGCGGCCTACCGCGCCGGTCTCGCCGCCGCCCCGGACGCCCTCGTGCACGTCGACGGTGACGGACAGTTCCACGGCGCCGACTTCCCGCGGCTCCTCCGCGCCCTCGTCGCCGAGCAGGCCGACGTGGTGCACGGCGTGCGGGACGGCCGGACCGACCCCTGGTACCGGAAGGTCCTGACCGGCGCGGTGGGACTCCTCATCGCGGCCGCCGCCGGGCGCCGGATCCCGGACGTGAACACGCCGCTGCGGGCCTACCGCCCCGAGGCCCTGCAGGTCCTCGTCGATGCGGTCCCGGCGGACGCGACGGTGCCGCACGTGCACTTCTCCCTCGCCGAGGCCCGCGGAGGATTCCGCGTCCGCTACGTCCGGGTCGCCAGTATCCCGCGCCGGGGCACATCGGCCACCGGCACCATGTGGGGGCGCGGGGGCGGCCTTCCCCTGCCCCCGAAGCGTCTGCGCGTGTTCGTGCGCGCCGCCCTCACCGAGGCCTGGCTCCTCTCGCTGCGCCCGCACGCGCCCCTCCGGGCCGTCCGCCGCCCGGAGCCCGTGCGACGATGACGCGGCTGCGGACGGCCCTCTTCTGGGCGGCGGTCGCCGCCCTCCTGGTCGGCCATGTCCTCCTCGCCTGGCACAGCCTCACGGTGGCGCGCTTCTGGGAGGACGAGGCCTTCAACCTGACCGTGCCCCGCAACCTGCTCGCCGGTCTCGGCTACGCGAGCGACGGCGCCCTCTCCGGATCGACCATCACGCCGTTCGACCCGCGCATCTCCACCGGTCCCGTCGTGCTCCTCCCGGTGGCGGCGCTGCTGGCGACCGGCATGGACCCGGTGCTGGCGGCGCGTCTGGTCCCGCTGGCCTTCTGGGTCCTGCTGCTCGCGGGGCTCGCGGTGCTCGGGCGCCGGATCGGAGGACGCTGGGCCGCCCTGCTGGCCGTGACCGTCCCTCTCGCCTTCACCGGAGACGCCGGCGTCTCCCCCCTGCAGGGGCCGGCCGACCTCCTGGGCGAGATCCCCGCGGCCGCCCTCCTGGTCTGGGCCCTCCTCGTGCTGCCGCGGCGGGCGTGGCTGGCCGGTCTGCTCGTCGGCCTCGCCGTGCAGGCCAAGCTCATCGCCGCGCTCGCCCTGCCGGCCTTCGCCATCGCGCTGTGGGTGCTGGCCGACGGTCGCGGGTGGGCGCGTCTCCGCGACACCGTCCGGCGCGCCTGGCTGCCGCTGCTCCTCGCCGCCGTGCCCACGCTGCTGTTCGAGCTGGGGGCGCTCCTGGCCCTCGGACCGGCCGGATTCGTGGAGCACCTGCGCGCGTTCGTCCGCTTCGTGCGCAGCGGGGGCCAGACGGATGCCGCGACGACCGTGTTGCAGAAGCTCGGCGCCCTGGCCGACTCGTGGTCCCTGCCCCCGGCCATCGCGGTGCTCGGCGCGGTCCTCGTCCTCGCGCTCGCGACCGTCGGCGTGATCCGGCGCTGGCGCACCGCCACCCCCGACGAGCGCGTCGTCATCGCGTCCGCCCTCGCCGCCATCGTGGGGGCCCTCGCGTTCGTCGGCTGGTGGGCGACGGCCTCGCGGCTGCCCCTGTGGGTGCGCCACCCGGCACCGGGCATCCTCGCGTTCTTCCCCGTCCTCGCCGCCGTCGCCGTCTGGGCGGTCTCCCGGCTCCCCGAGCGACGGGCGTGGCGCATCGCCGGCCGTGTGGCCGTGGCGCTGGTCGCGGTCATCGTCGCGGCGGGAGCCGTCCTGCACGTCGCCGGCACGTTCACGCCGCGCGAGCCGACGCTGGCCCAGCAACGCGCCGACGTCGCCCCGTTGACGGCGTGGGTGCAGGAGAACGACGTCGAGTGGGTGGCCGCGGAGCCCTGGGGCTGGGCCGTACCCCTCGTGGTGCTCACTGGGGCGCACCTGGGGCTGCACGATGCCCCGGCGATGTCGGATGCGCCGCGGCTCACGCGGGAGGCCTGCACCACCGAGACCCTCGCCGAGGGGACGACCGCTCGCCTCTGCGCGGCTCCCTGACACGCGGTCCCCGCAGACGACGAACCGGCCGGCCGCCGAGGCGACCGACCGGTTCGGAGAAACGCGTCCTAGAGCGCCAGGCGCTCCTGCACGACCGCCGCGAGGCGCTCGGCATAGGCCCGGGCCGACTCGGAGTCGGCCGCCTCGACCATCACCCGCACGAGCGGCTCGGTGCCGGACTTGCGCAGCAGCACACGCCCGGTGTCACCGAGCTCGGCCTCGACATCGCGCACCGCCTGCTGCACGACCTCGTCATCCGCGACGCGATCCTTGTCGACGTCGCGGACGTTGATCAGCAGCTGCGGGTAGACCGTCATGACCGACGCCAGCTCTGCGAGCGACTTGCCCTGGCGTGCCATCTCGGCCACCAGGTGCAGGCCCGTGAGCAGACCGTCACCCGTGGTGGCGTACTCGCTCATGATGACGTGGCCGGACTGCTCGCCCCCGAGGGCGTAGCCGCCCTCGTTCATGTCCTCGAGCACGTACCGGTCTCCGACGGCCGTCTGGCGCACCGTGATGCCGTGCTCGCGCATCGCGACGTGCAGACCGAGGTTGCTCATGACCGTCGCGACGAGCGTGTCGTCGGTGAGACGGCCGCGCTCCTTCATCGACAGGGCCAGGATCGCCATGATCTGGTCGCCGTCGACGACATTGCCCTGCGCGTCGACGGCCAGGCAGCGGTCCGCGTCGCCGTCGTGGGCGATGCCGACGTCGGCACCGAGCCGGACGACCGCCTCCGCGAGGTTGTCGAGGTGCGTGGAGCCGACGCCGTCGTTGATGTTCCACCCGTCGGGGTCGGCACCGATGACCGTGACCTCGGCACCGGCGTCGCGGAACGTCTCGGGAGAGACGCCGGAGGCCGCGCCGTGGGCGCAGTCGAGCACCACGTGGACCCCGTCGAGCCGGTGGGGCAGCGAGCCGAGCAGGTGCACCACGTACCGGTCCTCCGCATCGGAGAAGCGGTCGATGCGGCCGACGCCGGCGCCGGTGGGACGCAGCATCTCGCCGTGCATGGCCTCTTCGATCCGCTGCTCCACGATGTCGGGGAGCTTGCGACCGCCGCGGGCGAAGATCTTGATGCCGTTGTCGGGTGCCGCGTTGTGCGACGCGGAGATCATGACGCCGAAGTCGGCGTCGCGGTCCGCGACAAGGAACGCCAGAGCGGGCGTGGGGATGACCCCGGCCTCGAGGACGTCGACTCCGGAGGAGGCGAGACCCGCGGAGACGGCGGCGGTCAGGAAGTGTCCGGAGACCCGGGGGTCACGGGCGACTACTGCGGTGAGTCGCTTGCCTTCGGCCTTGCGAGCCTCCGCAGTACGGCCCTGGCCCAGGACGACAGCAGTCGCCTGGGCCAGGGTGAGCGCCAGGTCGGCGGTGAGGATGCCATTGGCGAGTCCTCGCACGCCGTCCGTGCCAAAGATCGGCATCGGAGCAGTGGACCTTAACGCTTCGAGTACTGAGGCGCCTTACGGGCCTTCTTGAGTCCGGCCTTCTTGCGCTCCTTGACGCGAGCGTCACGCGAGAGGAAGCCGGCCTTCTTCAGGGTCGGACGGTTGTTCTCCGCGTCGATGCCGTTGAGGGCACGGGCGATGCCGAGACGCAGGGCGCCGGCCTGGCCGGAGTCGCCACCACCCGAGATGCGGGCGATCACGTCGTAGGCACCGGCGAGGTTCAGCGCGGTGAACGGGTCGTTGATCAGCTGCTGGTGCAGCTTGTTCGGGAAGTAGTCCTCGAGCGTGCGGCCGTTGACCGTGATGGTGCCCGAGCCGGGAACCAGACGCACGCGGGCGATGGCCTGCTTGCGACGGCCGACAGCGGCGCCGGGGACGTTCAGCACGGGGCGGGGAGCCGCCTCGACCGCGTCGGTCTCCGGGGTCGACGTCGAGAAGTTCTGGAGGTTTTCGGTGGAGTCCTGGATGTCAGCCACGAGTATGTCCTTAGTCTGTACGGCGCTTACTGGGCGACCTGGTCGAGGGTGTACGGCTGGGGCTGCTGCGCGGCGTGCGGGTGCTCGGCACCGGCGTACACCTTCAGCTTCGACAGCTGCTGGCGGCCCAGGCTGTTCTTCGGGAGCATGCCACGGATGGCCTTCTCCACGGCACGGACCGGGTTCTTCTCGAGGAGCTCGGCGTAGCTGACGGCCTTGAGGCCACCCGGGTAGCCGGAGTGGCGGTAGGCCATCTTCTTCTGGAGCTTCTGACCGGTGAGCGCGACCTTGTCGGCGTTCACGATGATGACGAAGTCACCCGAGTCGATGTGGTTGGCGAAGGTCGGCTTGTGCTTGCCACGCAGGAGCGTCGCCGCGTGCGAAGCCAGACGGCCGAGAACGACGTCGGTGGCGTCGATGACGACCCAGTCGCGCTGGACTTCGCCAGCCTTGGGGGTGTAAGTGCGCGTCACGATAGTGCTGCTTTCTTGTCGAACGGAGGTGTTCGTGAATCCCACTCCGGGGTGGTTCTTCCCTACGGGGAGGAACACGCCAGTGGAGGGCTCACGTTCGGATGTGCGTCTTCCCCGCAGGCAGGGAAGGGCACCAAAGAGTCAGCATACGCCACCGGAACGGCATTCCCAAACCCGTCCGGCGACGTCAGTCCGGCCGGACGGTCACGAGGATCGGCCGGTGGTCGCTGGACCGCTGCGGCAGCGTGGTGATGCGCTCGATCTCGAAGCCGGACGAGGTGGCGAAGTCGTAGTGTCCGCGGAAGACGCGGTACCGCGTGTAGGTGTGGTCGTCGCTGAGGGAGAGCGCGTAGCCCTGGTCGCGGACCGCCTGCCCGAGGTTCTCCTTGAAGACGGGGTAGTTGTAGTCCCCGACCATGAGCTGCGGGAGGCCTTCGCCGAGGCTGGCGAGCTCCGCGAGAGCCGCGCGGATCTGGTGGCGGCGCAGCGAGTTCAGCGCCGTCAGCGGGGCGGCGTGGAAGGAGGCGACGATGAACTCGCCGCCGTCGTCGATGTCGCGCAGGCGCGCGCCGAGCACGCGCTCGTGGGCCGGCTTGGCGATCCGGTCGTGCAGCGACTTCTTCAGGCCGAGGGTGCGGATGCCCTGCAGTCGATAGGTGCTCTCGCGGTAGAACAGCGCGAGTCCGAGGCGGTTGCCCTGCGTCGCATCCGCCAGCACGAGACCGCCGATCCGGTCCGGCAGCTCCGGGACGTCGCACTCCTGCAGGCAGAGGATGTCGGGATCATGCTCATCGACGAGCGCCGCGAGCTCGCCGGCGGCCCGGTGCTTGCGCAGGTTGTAGGAGATGACCTTCATGATCGTCCCCACGCTACCCGCCCCATCTGTGCCCCGGCTCCGATTCCGAGGATCAGTCGGTCTCGTGGTCGCGACGGGCGCGCGTCTGCGCCGCGCGGGCGGCGAGGAGGTCGTCGGCGGGGTATCCCACCTCGGTGAGGGTGAGGCCGCGGGCCGCGAGCACCTTGAACTCGCTCGTCCTGGTCAGCGCGTCGCGGAGCACCACGAGATCGCCCACGTCGAGGCGCCCCTCCCCCACGGCCGCGCACGCGCCGACGAGGGCCCGCACCATGCTGTGGCAGAACGCGTCCGCCTTGACCTCCGCCACCAGCACTCCCTCGGTGTCCCGCGCCCACCGGTAGTCCAGCAGCGTGCGGATCGTCGTGGCCTCCTCCCGCGGCTTGCAGTACGCCGCGAAGTCATGCAGCCCGATGAGCGTCCGGGCGGCGGCGTCCATGGCCTCCGCGTGCAGCCGACCGCGGATCGTCGTGGTGTCGAGACGCCGCAGCGGGTCATAGCCGGCGAGGTCGTCGGCCAGGCGGTAGCGGTAGCGCCGCCAGACGGCGGAGAATCGGGCGTCGAACCCCTCCGGAGCGAGGGAGGAGCGGGTGACGGTCACGTCCGGGTAGGCGCCGAGCACGCCGCGCATCCGCGCCGCAATGCTGCCCGCCGGGTCCTCGGCGGCACGGCCGTGCCGCGCCTGGATCCGCGCCCACTGGGCGTCGTCGAGGTCGACGTGCGCCACCTGCCCGCTCGCATGCACGCCGGCATCGGTCCGCCCCGCGACGACGAACCGCACGTCGGAGCCGACGATCCGGGCGAGCGCCGCCTCCAGTGTCCCCTGGACCGTGCGGAGCGTGGGCTGCGTGGCCCACCCGCGGAAGTGGGTGCCGTCGTAGGCGATGTCGAGCCGGATGCGCACGGAGCCAGCCTAGGACAGCCGCGCGCGCACCCTGCGTCAGATGCCGCCGTCGACCGACCGGATCATCGCGCCCGGCTCCTCCGGCACCATCACCTCGGTGTCGCGGTTCAGGCTCTCGCCGCGGAAGAACCGCTTCGACCGCGGGAAGAGGTACCAGAGGAACATCAGGACGAGACCGATCGCGAGCGATCCGATGCCGATCACGAACGTGCCACCGATGCCGAAGAGCACGGTGTAGCCGTAGTCGACATCCCACATGTCAATCGCCGACTGGATGAACGCCCCGGTCAGCAGCAGCGCGCCCAGCACCGGGAAGATGCCCTTGAAGAAGAGGTCGCGCGTCGAGCGGCGCAAGTCGGCCCGGAAGTACCAGACGCAGGCGAAGCCCGTGATGGCGTAGTAGAAGGCGATCGCGAGGCCGAGCGACAGGATCGAGTCCTGCAGGATGTTGTCGCTGATGAGGGTCATCCCCACGTAGTAGAGGGATGCCACGACGCCCATGACGATGGTCGAGAACGACGGCGTCTTGTAGACGGGGTGCACCTCCTTGAACTTCGCCGGGAGCGCCCGGTACACGCCCATCGCGAGGGTGCCGCGGGCCGTCGGGAGGATCGTCGTCTGGGTGGACGAGATCGCGGAGATGATGACCGCGACCACGAGCACCCACCCGAACGGTCCGAGCAGGCCGTCCTTGATGGCCAGGAAGAAGTCGTCCGCATTGGCCTCGTTGCCCAGGCCCGTGCCGTCCTCCCCCAGACCGGCGTACATCATCGCGGCGATCGTCACGGCGACGTAGGTCACCAGGAGGATGACGCAGGTGAGCACCGCGGCCCGGCCGGGGATGCGCTTCGGGTCCTTCGTCTCCTCATTCAGGGCGAGGCAGGTGTCCCAACCCCAGTAGATGAAGAGCGCGAGGAGGATGGCCTCGGTGAAGCCCGACCAGTCGGTGAACGCGAACGGGTTCAGCCACTCCCACGAGAACGGGGTGGCGTCGGGGGCGTCCCCCGTGAAGAACTGCCAGAGGGCGGCGACGATGAAGATCGCCAGGGCGAGGTACTGGATCGCGAGCAGGACGTTCTGGATGCGCTCGCCGATCTCGACGCCCCGCCAGCTCACCCAGGTCATCGCCGCGATGAAGAGGACGGCCACCACGACGACCCGCCAGTCGTTGTTCTCGAGGTCCTGACCGATCAGCGACCAGAAGTACACCGAGGCGATCTGCGCCAGGTTCGCGAGCACGACCATGCCGGCGACCGCGACGCCCCAGCCGCCCATCCAGCCCACCCAGGGCCCGAAGGCCTTCGTGCCCCACGTGAAGGTGGTGCCGCAGTCGGGGACGGCGTTGTTGAGCTCGCGGTAGGCGAAGGCGATCAGCAGCATCGGCACGAAGGCGATGATGAAGGCGATCGGAGCCTGCGCGCCGACGGCGAGCACGACGAATCCGAGCGTCGCGACGAGCGAATAGACGGGGGCCGTGGAGGCCAGACCGATGACGGTGGATCCCCACAGGCCGAGCGTGCCTGCGGCCAATCCCTTGCCGTCGGGTCGTTCCAGGTGAATGGGCGTCGTAGCCATGTTCTGAACAGTAGGGGGACCTGCGGTATCCCGTCAATCCTTTTCTTTCTGCGACGGATTCCGCGTTACTTCCGACGCGCTGCGAAGGATTCCGTCGGTCAGTCGCGGCCCAGCATGCCGTCGGCGTGCGCCGCCACCCACTCCATCAACGGCAGCATCCGCTCCATGAGGTCGCGGCCCAGCGGCGTCAGGCTGTACTCCACGTGCGGGGGCACAGTCGGCAGCGATTCGCGATGCACGAGCCCGTCGTCCGTGAGCGTGCGCAGCGTGGAGGCGAGCATCTTCTCGCTGATGCCGTCCACCTCGCGGCGCAGCTCGCCCCAGCGACGGGTCCCGTCGGAGAGGCACGAGAGCACCAGCACGCCCCACTTGCTCATGATGTGGTCGAGGACGACACGCGTCCCACACCCCTGATCGAAAAGTGCCGGCTGCGATCCCCGGATCTGCGCAAAACTCACCACCATGTGGGTACCTTACCGAAAAGTGGGTACCTCCTGGCAGGAATGCGCGTGGAGGGCCCGGGGGTTGTCGCAGATGTCAGCAACGAAAGGACTGCCATGACCATCCTCGTCACCGGTTCCACCGGCCACCTCGGCCGCCTCATCATCGACGCGCTCCTCGCACGCGGCGTCGACGCGCAGACCATCCGCGCGGGCGCCCGCGACGTCGCCAAGGGCGCCGACCTCGGTGTCCCCGTCGTGCATCTGGATTACACCGACCCGGAATCCGTGGCCGCGGCCGTCGACGGCGTCGACACCGTCGTGCTCGTCTCCGGGTCCGAGGTCGGCCAGCGCGTCGCGCAGCACAAGGCCGTGATCGATGCGGCGAAGGACGCCGGCGTCTCGAAGCTCGTCTACACGAGCGCTCCGAAGGCGACGACGAGCTCCCTCGTCCTGGCGCCGGAGCACAAGGCCACCGAGGAGCTCATCGCCGCCGCCGGGATCCCCGCGGTGATCCTCCGCAACAACTGGTACACCGAGAACTACGCCGCCGACCTCGCCCGCGCGGCGGAGACCGGTGTGCTCAGCTCCGGCACCGGGGACGGCCGCGTCGCCTCCGCCAGCCGCCGGGACTTCGCCGAGGCGGCGGCCGTCGTCGCCACCGAGGACGGCCACGAGGGCGCGGTGTACGAACTGGGCGGTGACGTGGCGTGGACCTACAGCGAGCTCGCCGCCGCGATGTCCGAGGTCACGGGACGCGACGTGTCGTTCGTGCCGCTCTCCGCGGACGAGCAGCTCGCCGCACTGCGGGCCGCGGGCCTGGACGAGGGTACGGCCGGATTCGTCGTCGCCCTCGACTCCGGGATCCGCGACGGGGCGCTCGCCGACACCGACGGCACACTGCGCCGTCTGATCGGACGCCCGACCACGCCGCTCGTCGACGGCCTCCGCGCTCTGCGGTGAGGTGCGGAGCGCCGCCGACCGCGTCACGGCCGGCGGCGCTCTCCCGCCTCCCGCTCCTGGTGTCCCTGCACGTGGACCACCGTCAGCGCGAGGCTCTCCCGCGGCAGGTCCTGCGCGCGCAGCACCGCGTCCACCGCGGCACGGGCGTGCCGCAGGGTCGCGAGGGCGGGCGTGCGCCCATCCACGCCGATCGCGGCCTCGACCACCACGCCCCGCTCCCCTGCGGTCACCGACACGACGGGCTCGGTGCCCGTCCGTCCTCCCAGCGCCGCGGCGCCGGCCCGGAGCACGGTGGACACCAGCGACCCCGAGCGGTACACCCCGCGGACGCCGGAGCAGGCACGCAGCGCCGCTTCGAGGCGGGTCGCGAGATCCGCCCGCGCGTCCGCCGTCATCTCGAACCCGCTCATCACGCTCCCTCCCGGACGTCGGTGATCGCGACGTCGATCGCTTCGACCTGCAGGGTGGTGTGGCGCCGCAGCCGCGCATCGACCTCGGCGCGCAGGCCGTCCGCGACGGCCCGGAGCGGGTCACCGTGGCGCACGCTCGCGTCGATGGAGACCCGGACGGGCGCTCCCGGCGCGGTCACGTCGCCGTCCAGCCGGCACCGGCCGACGAGCACACCGGGGATGGCCTCCTCCGCGGCGCGGACCAGGCCGCGAACCGCCCCCTCGGTGATCCCGAAGTCGACATCCGGGTCGTCACCGGCGTAGGGGATGCGCCGGCCGGCCTGCGCGTCCATCGCGATGCCGCTGAGGATCCTGTCGATCCAGCCCTCGTCCGCCGGAGCCGCGGACGACTCCTCGGTGACCATCAGCGCCCCGCCGAGACCGTGCAGCCGCTCCAGGGCGTCGAGCGCAAGCCGGCACCCGGGCGACTCCTCGATCGCGGCGTTCCTCGGCGTGCGTCCGGCCTCGAGGTAGTCGCTGAGCTCCTCGATCGTGTGCCCGTCCAGGTCGCCGGGCTCCAGACCCAGGCGGCGCACCTGGTCGTCATCGTGGTGATCGGTCATCGCCAGGCCTCCATCCGTGTGATCAGGAATCGTCGCGCGCGCGACAGCAGCCCGCGCACCGTGCTGACGGGGATGCCGAGCTCCGCGGCGATCTCGTCGTAGCTGTATCCGCCGAGCTCTCGCAGCACCCAGCATTCGCGCTGCGCATCCGGGAGTTCACCGAGGGCGGCTCCGAGCGCCGCCACGCCTTCTCTGGCTTCGACGATCGCGGCGGGCGACGCCTGGGGCGGCGCGGGCCGGTCGATCTCGTCGACGTCGAGCACGGGGCGCGACCGTCGCAGCCGATCCACGGCCTTGCGGCTCACGATCCGCATCAGCCAGCTCTTGACCTTCGCGGGGTCCTCGAGCTCGCCGAAGCGCTGCCAGGCGGTCACGAACGCGTCCTGCACGATGTCGTCGACCTCGGCCGAGGCGTTGAGCATGCGATGCGTGTACGCCCTCATCATCGGCGTGTACCTGCGCACGAGCACGGCGAAGGCGGCGACGTCGCCGTCCATCGCGCGTCCGGCGACGATGCGGTCGCCCGCCTGGTCCAGAGCCTCGCCCCACCGATCGGCTGCCATTCCCCCACCCCTCGTTCCCCGTTCCCCCGTCGTTCGGAGCCCGCAGCGCATCGGATCGGAACCGTCCGGTGCGCGCGCGGGGAGGAGGCGCCCCGACGGGCGCCTCCTCCGGATCCGTCACTTGCGGAAGGTGTCCTTGACATCCTCTGCCGTCTTCCTGACGTCTCCCTTGGCCTGCTCGGCCTTGCCCTCGGCGACGAGCTTGTCGTTGTCGGTGACCTCGCCGACGACCTCCTTCGCCTTGCCGGCGAGCTTCTCCGCTGCGGCCTTGATCTTGTCCTCCGCGCTCATGGCGCCTCCTTTCCTCACACGACCCCGACGGTCGGGGTCGACGTCTGTCCGGCGCTCCGTCCGCCCGACGGGGCGGTCGGCTCGCCGGCGAGCGAACGACGCACGCGCTGTCGCGAGCGGAACAGCTCCCACCAGCCGCGGTCGGCGACGTGCACCACGAGGGGCATGCGCGCGCCGGTGAGCGCATCCCACTCCTGCACCGCGGCATCGGTGGCCGCCAGCACCTGACCCAGGGCCGCTCCCGGCCGCGGGGTCACGACCAGCCCGAGAGCGGTCTGGTGACCGATCCTCCGGGCCGTCACACGAGCGGAGAGCACGTCCGCACGTTCAGCGAGCGGAGCCGCGAGGATCTCCTCGGCCACGCTGTGATCGACGGCGGTGTCGCCGTTCGGGCCCTCGAGTCGCAGCACCGTGCGCTCCCTGCGCCGTCCTCGCGTCAGCAGGAACGCGATCAGGAGGACGAGGAGCAGCACGGCGGCGATGATCGCGACGACGATGCCGAGCGGCACGAAGCCCGCCGCGAGGACGAGACCCCGGGCGCCGGACCACTCCACCGCGGCGTCGACCGGTGCCAGCACGCTCTCCACGGGAGCGGGCAGCGCACCCGTGGCGCGCAGCCCCGCGACGAGGAGAGCCGCGCCCGCGCCGAGCAGCAGGACTCCCGCGCCCAGGAGGACGCCCCTGTTCGCAGCCGTTCCCGACGACGTCATGAGATCACCCCTTCCCTCGCCACCTGCACCCGCGGCGCAAGCGGGAAACCCGCCTCGCCCAGCACCCGGTTCGCCGCGTCCTCCGCGTCCGCCCGGGCCACGGGGACGCCGCTCGTCGGCGTGATGCGGACCAGCGCGGCACGTCGCGCCACCGTCACGGCCACCTGGCCGCGCGGCATGCCGAGCCGGCGCGCGACGCCGTCGGCGATCGCGTCGGCGAGCACGCCGTCATCGATCGCGAGCGCCGTCCGCGCGGTGAGGCGCGTCCGGCGCGCGCGCCGACCGGGCACCACAGCGAGGCCGATGAGAAGGAGGGCGAGGAGGACGAGCAGCACGCCCATCCCGATCAGCGCCGAAGGCGTGCCCGCGATCGTCGCCACCGGCGCGATCACCGTCGCGGCCTGCGCCCGGAAACCTCCGTCGACCGCCCAGGCGATCGCCCCGGCGAGCAGCACGAGGAGGATCACCGTCAGCACGACGGCGACCGCGACCGCCGGACCGCGGCGCGTCGCCCGCGTCTCCCGCCGCAGCAGTCGCCGCGACAGGGCCGTCTGCGTGGTCATGCCACTCTCCTCTCCGTCTCGCGCCGCAGTCCGGCGAAGCGCACGTCCACCGCTCCCACCCGGCGCGCCGCGAGATCGCGCATCCCGTTCACGACCGCTTCACGCAGCGCGTCTCCGCGGACGGCGACGGGGTCGTCGTGGCCGCGACCGCGCACCACCGGCACCACCACGGCGACCCGCAGGTCGCCGTGGCGATCGGTGAGCTCCACGCTCACGTCGCGGGCGTCCACCGCGGCGGCGTCGCGCACCAGGCCGAGAGCGAGCCGCTGCAGGGCGCGGGCCTCGACGATCGTGCTCCCCGCCACGCCGTGCCCGTCCGTCCGTGCGGTGCTCATGAGGACGATCGCCGTCCCCGCACCACCTCGGCGAGCGCCCGCACGTCCAGGCGACCGTCGGCGATGCGGCCGACGACCGCGCCGACGAGCATCGCGAGGGCGACGAGCAGGAACGCCCAGAACCCGAGCGCGATCCAGGTCAGCGCGAGCACCGCCGCCGCAGCTCCGCCGATCACCGAGGCGTTCACTGGACTCGCGCCTCCGGGGCCTCGGTGTCGTCCTCGGACGGGATGTGCACGTCGTTGACGGTCACGTTCACCTCGGCGACCTCCATGCCCACGAGCTCCACCATGGCCCGGTGGATCGCGGCACGCACCTGCTCGGCCACCTTCTGCAGGGAGACCGGGTACTCCGCCACGATCGTGACGTCCACGGCCACCTGCGTCTCGCCCACCTCGACGCTGATGCCCTGGGCGAGGTCGGTGGTGTTGAGTGCGTCGCGGATCGCGCCCATCATGCGGGCGGCACCGCCACCCAGCGCATAGACGCCGTCGACCTCACGCGCCGCGATGCCGGCGATCTTCGCGACCACCGCATCCTCGATCGTCGTCTTCCCTGCCGCCCCCTGCGACGCCGGAACGACCTGAGCCTTGGGCTGGGTGCCCCCAGTCACGTTCGCCATCTCGAGCTCCTTCATCCGTGTGTCCGCGCGATCTGCGCGGGCCGTGTTCTCACGACACCACTAAGACGCGCGGAGAGCGGCGGATGTCACAAACTTCTTCGGGTGATTTTTCGACCCGTCCGTAAGCCGATGCTCTCAGTGCACTCCAAGGTTGAAAGTGCAAAGTTGCACTTTGTGACCTCTAGTGCAGAATCGACGCGAGACCAGCGCAAGCGCCGCACCGCTCGCGCGCTCACCGACGCCGCCCGGCGGCTGACCACCGCGCACGGATTCTCCGGCTTCACGGTCGAGGAGCTGTGCGCCGAGGCGGGAGTCTCCCGGCGCACGTTCTTCAACTACTTCGAGAGCAAGGAGAACGCGGTCTTCGGGTTCGCCGTCATCGACTCCCGCCAGGAGGAGCTCGAGGCGGCCTTCCTCGAGCGGAGCGACGACCTGCTCGACGACTTCGTGCGGCTCACCATCGACCGCTTCTCCCTGTTCGATCCGATCGAGCAGGCCGCGGAGCTGTTCGCGATCATCGAGCAGGAACCGCGACTGCTGCGCGCAGCGTTCGAGCAGCAGGAGAAGCATGAACGCCGCGACGTCGCGCTCGTCTCCCGCCGGATCGGCGAAGGGGCGGACACGGAGCTCCGAGCCGAGGTGCTCGTGCACTCCGTCGGCGCGCTCGTGCGCCTCTGCATGGAGCAGCTGCTGCGCCATCATTCCCCCGAGCCTTTCGCCGACCTCATCGAGCGACGGCTCCGCCTCGCCCGCGCCCTCTACGCCCCCGCACAGAAAGCCCAGTGAATGTCCGCCACGGCCACCGCGGATGCGCCCTTCCTCCTCACGAAGCGCCGCATCTGGATCATCTTCAGCGCCCTGATCGCCGGCATGCTGCTCGCAAGCCTCGACCAGACCATCGTCTCGACCGCGATGCCCACGATCGTGGGCCAGCTCGGCGGGGTCGACCACCAGGTGTGGATCACCACCGCCTACCTGCTCGCGACCACCATCGTCATGCCGATCTACGGGAAGTTCGGTGACGTGCTGGGGAGGCGGTCGCTCTTCCTCGTCGCGATCGCCCTGTTCACCCTGGCATCGATCGGCTGCGCCTTCGCGACGGACTTCTGGATGTTCGTCGTCTTCCGTGCCCTTCAGGGTCTCGGCGGCGGCGGGCTCATGATCCTGTCGCAGGCGATCATCGCCGACATCGTCCCCGCCAATGAGCGCGGCAAGTACATGGGGCCGCTCGGGGCGGTGTTCGGCCTTTCCGCCGTCGCCGGTCCGCTCCTCGGCGGGTTCTTCGTCGACCACCTGACCTGGCAGTGGGCGTTCTACATCAACATCCCGGTCGGCATCGCCGCCTTCCTCATCGCCCTCGTGGCGCTGAAGCTGCCCAGCAAGAAGGCGGAGAAGCCGATCGACATCCTCGGCGTGCTCTTCCTGTCGGCGGCGACCACCTGCCTCATCTTCTTCACCGACTTCGGCGGCGACGCCGCGTTCGGGTGGGACTCGCTCGCGACCTGGGCGTGGGGTGCCGGGCTCGCGGTGTCGGCGACGGCGTTCGTCGTCACCGAGTCCCGCGTGCAGGACCCGATCATCCCGCTCAGCCTGTTCCGCAACCCGATCTTCGTGAACGCCACGGCCATCGGCCTCGTCCTCGGCATCGGCATGTTCGCCGCGATCGGCTTCGTCCCGACGTTCCTGCAGATGTCGTCCGGCACGTCCGCCGCCGCGTCCGGTCTGCTGATGATCCCGATGATGGTGGGTCTGATGGGCACCTCGATCTTCTCGGGCATCGCGATCTCGAAGACGGGGAAGTACAAGGTGTATCCGATCCTCGGCACGATCATCACGGGGGTCGCGATGGTCGCCATGACCACCCTGTCGGCGGAGACGCCGATCTGGCTGATCTGCGTGTTCCTGTTCGTCTTCGGCGCCGGGCTCGGCCTCATCATGCAGGTGGTCGTGCTCGTCGTGCAGAACGCCGTCCCGGCGGGTCAGATCGGCACGGCCACGAGCACGAACAACTACTTCCGCGAGGTCGGCGCCTCGCTGGGCACCGCGGTGTTCGGCACGATCTTCACCACCCGGCTGACGGAGAACCTGCTCGGGGTCTTCGCCGGGGCGGGAGCCTCTCCCGAGGCGGCATCCCAGGCGGCATCGACCATCGACCCGGCGACGCTCAACGCCCTGCCGGACGAGGTGCGCGACGGCATCGTGACGGCGTACGCCGACGCTCTCGCACCCGTCTTCTGGTATCTCATCCCGTTCATCGCGCTCGCGCTGATCCTGTCGCTCTTCCTCAAGCAGATCCCGCTGTCGGATCAGGCCGGTCTCGTCGCCCGCGGGGAGGCGATCAGCGGTGAGGAGGCCGAGCGTCTGGAGGCCGAGCTCCGCACGGCAGGGCGTGTCGACGCCGGACGCACGGACGCCGAGCCGGGAGAGGCCGGCTCGGCGTCCACGGGCAGGTAGCCCGAACTAGGGGAGGTCGGCGACGTCCACCTCGTCGTCGTCCTCCCCGTCCCCGGTCGACGGAAGGTCGTCCGGCTCGGGGTCGTGGTCGGTCGTGACGAAGTCGGGGTCGACGCCGATGGCCTCGATCTCCTCCTGATTGTCCTGGCTGTTCGACGTGTCGGACATCGCGCCTCCTGAGATTGGGGATCCGGACGGCCAGTCTGGGCGGGCATGCTCACGGGGCCGAGGGGGTTGACACGGCGTGTCGTCGGGCACCGCCGCCGGGGCCGGGACGGAACCGCCAGACTGGAGCGGTTCGCCCTCCCCTCCCCCTTGAGGAGCACCCGCGATCGACGCCGCACCGCCCCGTTCCGCCTGGCAGAGCTTCTGGGATCGCGGAGGCTGGTGGCGCGCCCTCCTGCTGGCCGGGGTGTACTACGGCCTCTATCAGCTGTTCTCGCTGGCGTTCCTCCCGCTGGCCGGTCAGGTCGACGACCCGACGAGCGCGGCCGGCGTGCTCGTCTACGACGTCCTGCCGATCCTCGTCGGCGGCCTGCTGCTCGTCGCGTTCATCGCCTCGGTCGGATGGTGGCGACCCGTCTTCGGGCGCCAGCCGATCCGGGGAGCGGGATGGATGTGGGTCGCGATCATCGCGGTTCTGCTGTTCAACGTCCTCCGCTTCCTCACGATCGACGACGGCAGCGTCGGACTGGACGTGGTGGCGACGTGGTTGCTCGCCGGCCTCGCGATCGGCTTCGCGGAGGAGGTCCTCACTCGCGGCCTCGTCGTGAAGATGATGCGGGACGCGGGGGCGCGCGAACGCGTCGTCGCGGTCGTCTCGGCGGCCGTGTTCGCGGGGCTCCACGCGGGCAACCTGCTGACGGGGCAGGATCTGTTCCCGACCCTCTTCCAGCTCGTCTACACCTTCGCGTTCGGCATCTGCATGTACCTCGCGCTCCGGGTCACACGGACCATCGTGGCCCCGATCCTCCTGCACGCCAGCACCGACCCGAGCATCTTCCTGCAGACGCTGCACCCCGCCGAGGGCGGGTTGACGGCGCTCGCGGCTCTGGGGAACATCGTCGTGGTCATCGTGGGCCTCGTGCTGATGCTCTTCATCCGCGGACGGGTCGGCGCGTCCGCACCCGATGCCTTCGCCCCCGGGCGCTGAGTGACACGCGGCCCGGTCGTCGACCGTCGCCTCAGGGGCCGGTCGTCCTCTGGACGCGGACTCCGGGAGAGAACGCGACGCAGTCGATGGATCCGGCCTTCACGTACGGGCGTCGGTCGTGGGGCTGCACGTACATGCCGAAGGCGATGACGTGCCGCCCGACGAGTCTGTCCGGGTCGATGAGCAGCCGCTCCAGCTGGGTCTGGGTGAGAAGGATGGCAACGTCGTCGGCGGCGTCCGTGAGCCGGAGCATGACGCCTTTGTGCGGCGTCGGTCGGATGCCTTCGATCTCTCCCCAGAACAGCGCTTCGCGGCCGGCGTGATGCCGACGTCGAGCGGCGGACGCCGGGATCACGACGTCGGCGGTCGGGCGCGGCGGAGCCGGGGGGATCTCGATCCGGCGGGGAAGGCTCCCCGCCATCGCCGCATCCAGGAACACCGACAGGGCATGACGATCGACGCCTGGCGTGGGCCGTATGCCCGCGTCGATTCTGCTCCGCCGCGTCCGCGACGCGGGGAGGGAATCGTCGGGGCGACGTCGCCCATCCGGACCGGTCGAGGGAGCGGAGCGCGTCAGCTGCAGGCGCCACGTGACACTCCGTGGCCCCTGCGCCACGGCGTGACCGCGGTCCCCGGGCTCGTCCTGTGATCGCTGGGATCCGTGATCGCAGCCCGGCCGGTGCCTGCCGTGGAAGTGGGGCGCGTAGAAGTCACTGTGCAATGCCTTCACCCGGAGCGGAACACGGCACGCAGACCCATCCGGGAGCCTCCCGTTGCACCAGAGTTCCGGCACGGACGGCATGTGCAGGACAGCCTCGATGGTCACCGGCGTTCCGGTCTTGTCGACAGCAACGTCACTCATCTGCACCTCCGGTAGCCATGATGTACCGTCGTGCCGACATCCGTGTCGCCGCCGTGGAGGCCAGCTGTTCTCGGATACGACAAAACCCCCGGAAATCCGGGGGTTTGCGTCTGTAGCAGGAGCGGGGCTTGAACCCGCGACCTCACGATTATGAGTCGTGCGCTCTCACCAACTGAGCTACCCTGCCGCACGGCATCCGCATCGCAGATGCGAACTCCGAGCCCCGAGTCAGGATTGAACTGACGACCCCTTCCTTACCATGGAAGTGCTCTGCCACTGAGCTATCGGGGCGTGCTGCCCCTCGCGGGGCAACCACACGAGAATACCATCCCTGTGGCGTCCTCATGAAATCGAGCCGGTCACTCCTCCGACGTCAGCGATGTGCGTCCGGCGTTCTTCTTGAGCCACGGCATCGGGTCGATGGTCGTCCCGTTGACGATGAGCTCGAAGTGGAGGTGCGCGCCGTAAGAACGACCCGTGTTACCGGTCTTGCCGACGATGTCGCCGACCTTGACGGTGTCGCCCGCCTTGACCTGCAGCGAGCCGTACTGCATGTGCGAGTAGTGGCTCGTGATGACGGATCCGTCGATGACGTGGTCGATGTACACGGTCACGCCGTACGCGCCGCCCTGCTCGGTGGCGATGCGGACGGTGCCGTCGGCGATGGCCTGGATGGGCGCGCCGTTGCCGGGGACGAAGTCGATGCCCTCGTGGAGGCGTCCGCTGCGCATGCCGTAGCCGTAGCTCATGCCGACGCCGACGAGGAACGGCCACTGGATCGCGGCGTCCGGGTCGTTGGTGAAGATCTCACCCGAGTAGTTGATGCCCTGCTCCGCGGCGACCTCGACGAGCGAGACGGTGCTGAAGTTGTCGGCGCGGGACAGCGGCTCGTTCTGCACGCCGGAGGGCGCGACGAACGCCTGGATCTCTTCTTCCGCCCCGCCGGCGGCGTCAGCGGCGGCCGCGGTCACGAGCGACGTCGAGGCGGAGCCGTTCTGAGCGGCGGCGACGGCCTCGGCGGGCATGGTCATCGAGACGGCCAGGAGACCGGCGAGCCCCATGGCGCCGACGGTGGCTCCCGCGGTCAGCACCTTGCGGATGCTGCGGGTGCGACGCGGGCCGACGGCGGTGAGCGCCGCGGTGTCGATCTTCGGCGCGGACGTGGCGCTCCGGGTCGTGGACGCGGTGGGGATGGGCCCGGTGCGGCGGAATGCGCGCGAGGCCCGCTCGAATGCGTCGCCGTCAGCGTCGGCCTCGGCGACGAACGGCTCGGAGGCCGGGGCGATGTCCTCGGCGGGGACGGTGTCGGCGTCCTTCTCGACGATCTCGGCGACGACGGGTGCCGCGGGGACATCGGCGACGACGGGGGTCGCAGCGGCGATGAAGGGCTCGTCGGGGGCGGTCGGCACCGGGGGGACGCCGGCCTGGCGCTGGCGCGCAGCGCGGCGGGAGAGCGGGATCGTGGCAGCGGCGGCGAGGGCGATCACGGTCTCCGCGTCAGCGAGGGGTGCCGTCGACCCGCTCGCCGAGGCCTCGGAGGCCGCAGTGCGAGGGCGGCTGGACCGGCGCGTGGGCGCAGCGGCAGCCTGGGGGTTCTCGAAGGGCAAAACTAATCTCTCGGTCGTTCGTGATGCTCGGGGGCGCAATGACAACTCTCACCTTCGGGTGGTGAAAGTAACGATCGGGTAAACACTACCCGGATCCACCTGAGAATGCCATGGATCGGTCAGTGTTCTTCCTCATCGAGGATAGCCCGGAGTCGGGCGTGCACGGTCGCGCCACCCGCGATGAGGAGGGGACGCGACGATTCGCGGTCGATCCGACTGACCCGGCCGCCGGCCTCCTCGACAAGCAGAGCGCCCGCGGCGTGATCCCACGGCTTAAGACCCCGTTCGAAGTAGCCATCCAGGCGGCCGGCGGCGACGTAGGCCAGATCGAGGGCCGCCGCTCCCATCCGCCGGACGTCGCGAGCGATCGGCATCACGCGCCGCACCGTCGCGAGGTCTCCGTCGTGGGTGGACGGGTCGTATCCGAAGCCGGTCGCCAGGAGGGCGCCGGCGTCCGTCACCTCGGTCACCGCGAGCCGGCCGCCGTCCGTCCACGCACCGTGGCCGCGGGCCGCCGTGAAGGTCTCCCCCATGGCCGGTGCGTGCACCGCCGCGGCCTGCGCCTCCCAGGCATCCGGCTCCGGCGGCCCGGTGACCGCCGCGATGCTGACGTTGTAGGACGGAATGCCGTAGGCGTAGTTGACCGTGCCGTCGATGGGATCGACGACCCAGGTGACTCCGCTGTCTCCGCTGGCCGCACCGGACTCCTCTCCGAGGAACCCGTCCGCCGGTCGCGCGGCACGCAGACGCTCGCGGATGAGCGCCTCGACCTCACGATCGGCCTCGGTCACGATGTCCGCCAGCGTCGACTTCGTCGCGGCGAGCTGCACGCCCTGACGACGCCGGGCACTCGCGAGCGCTCCCGCTTCCTCAGCGATCTCCGTGGCGAGGGCGCTGAGCTCCAGAGCGTCGATCACGGGGCCGGGTGGGAGGGCGCGGGCGGAGGCGGCGGGAACGCGGAGGGGTCGCCGTGCGTCGGCGCCGCGGGCTGCGGAGGAGCAGGCTGCGGAGGAGCAGGCTGCGTTGGCACCGGCGGGGCCGAACCCGGTGCGGGCGCGGCGTAGTCCGGCAACGGCGGTACGGACGGAGCGGGCGGCGGCGTCGACGCGGGGAGCGTCGCGGCGGGCGCCTGACCCAGCGCCGGAGGTGCCGTGGAGGGGTAGCCCGTGTAGTAGGCGTTCCAGTCCGGGCTCCCGTCCGGGAGGACCGGGAGCGGCGTGATCCCGTCGGCATAGGTCGGCCAGGCGGGCGCGGTGGCGACCGCGCGGGCGGCGGGCGCCTTCTTCGGCGCGAAGAGGGCGTTCAGCAGCGGGATGAGGGTGGTGCCGACGGCGACGAGGATCGTGAGCGCGACGACGATGCGCCAGTACAACTCGTTGTAGTCGAAGGTGTTCGGGAAGGTGAGGAAGAACACCAGCATCGCCACGAGCCCGCCGAGGAAGACGATCGTCACGATGTGGATGATCCGCGTGAACGAGGTGACGTGGCGCTGTGCGGCACGGGTGAAGAGCCGCACATGCAGCAGCGCGAGCTGCAGGATCCCGATGACGAGCAGCAGCTGGAAGAAGCGCTCTGCGCCGAAGTAGAAGCCGTCCTCCGGGAGCCAGATCTTCACGAGACCGACGAGGAGCGCGATGACCCAGCTGACCATGCTCGCGAGCTGCAGCCAGTCCGGACGGTTGGGGGCGAGGCCCGCCTCGAGGATAGCGATCCCGGCGAACGCGGCGAGCAGCAGGATCGTGAGGAACGCGCGCCCGATGAGGCCGTTCTGGTCACCCACCAGTACCCAGACGACGCAGACGAGGGCCGCGGCGATGAGCGCGCCGATGGCGACCCAGAGCGAGCCCCGGATGAGCAGCGACATGTTCTTCTTCTCACCCTGCGGCTGTGGCCGGGCGGTGTCCGGTTGCGACATGGAGGTCCTCTCGTCGAGCGGCGATGCCTTCATCCTGCCACGCGCGCACCCGCTTGGCCGGGGTTCCCTCGGGGATCCGACAGGGAGTCGCTCTCCCTGAGGCTGGGGAGGAAGGGTCAGACGGCCTTCTTCGCGGATGCTGCCGCGAACGCCGCGACCCGCGCCTGCGCGTCCGGGGTCTCCAGCGCGGCACCGATGGAGCGGGCCTCCTCGCTCAGTTGCTCCGCGAAGGTGCGTTCGGGCTGGGACCGCACCAGCCGCTTGGCCTGGCCGTACGCGTCGGCGGCCCCGGCGAGCCAGAACCGCGCGACCTCCTCGGCTCGCGCGCGGACGCGGTCGGCTTCCGCCCTGCCGTCCTCGCCCTCCACGACCTCCGCCACCAGCCCCCAGTCGAGGGCCTCCGCGGCGGTGAGCAGCCGGTCCTGCAGCACGAGCTGGAGGGCGCGGCGCTGGCCGACGGCGCGCGCGAGCTGTGCGGACACGGAGAGGTCGGGCGTGAGGCCGATGTTCGCGTACAGGCTCCCGAGCTGGGACCGTGATCCCACCACCGCATAGTCCGTGGCGAGCAGGATGCCGAGTCCGCCGCCGGCCGTCGTGCCGTGCGCCGCGGCGACCACCGGGACGCTCGACTCCGTGAGCGCGCGGATCCCGGTGTTGATGACTTCCGCCAGCGCGGTGATCTCCGCCCCGGACGACCCCATCGTCGTCGCCATGTCGATCACGTCGCCGCCCGCGCAGAACGCCGGGCCCGCCGCGTCGATGAGGATGGCCTGCACGTCGTCCCGCGACGTCGCCTCGACCGTCGCATCCCGCCACGCGTACGCCAGATCGGCGTTGAAGGCATTGAGGCGGGTCGGACGGTTGAGGGTCAGGCGCGCCAGCCCTCCGTCGACGGCGAACAGGATGGCATCACTCATGGCGTCTCCTTCGAGCACAGGTGGATGCCTCCAGGCTAGTCGCGCTCAGGAGCCGTCCCAGACGCGGGAGACGAACCGCTCCATGCGCCGCCGGGTGCCGTCGAGCCGGAAGTCCACCTGACCGGCCGCGCGGATCTCGTTCGGTGCAAGCGGGTGTGCCAGGCGCACGTTCTCATGACACGACAGATCGGCGCAGATGTAGGTGCCGACCGAGTCGCCGCGCTCCCCCGCCTCTCCCGTGCGCCGGGCGGCGAACAACGCCACCTGGTTGCCCGGCTGCATCGTGTGGCAGATGTTGCACATGCCCGAGCGACCGCGCCCGGGCTCGGACGCCCGCAGTACCACGCCCACCACGCGCCCCTCGTGCGGGATCAGGACGTAGCCGCGCTTGCCTGCGCTCGGATCCCGCCAGGCGAAGAAGTCCAGGTAATCCCAGTCCACGAGAAGGAAGTCGTGCGGCATCTCCATGACGCGCAGCTCGTCGGCGTCCGCGTTCACGAACGAGGCCCGGACGTCGGCTTCGGTGAGAGGTCGCATCGCTCCAGTCTAGGAACTCGGCGCGGAGGTGAGGCCGGGAACGGGAGAAGCCCCCGCGAGCGGGGGCTTCCGTGGTGGCGAGTGAGGGATTCGAACCCCCGAAGTCGAAGACGGCTGATTTACAGTCAGATCCCTTTGGCCACTTGGGTAACTCGCCAGAGCGCACCCGTCCGACTTGAACAGCCAACCGGGGGCACGAAGAACAATCATACCTGCCGGATGCGGGCGCGAGAAATCGAGGCGTCAGCTCCCGTACACGCCGCGGTCGGCGTCCGGCAGCGACTCCGGCGTGCGCAGCAGGCCGCCCTCGGCGCGACAGGTCGCGGCGGCCACGTCCATCGCGCGCTCCAGCAGGGCCGACCACTCCTCGGCTGCCTGCGGGGCGCCGTCCACCAGTCCGGCGGCGACGGCGGCCAGAGTCGCATCCCCCGCCCCCACGGTGTCGACCACGCGACCAGGGAGCGTGGAGATGGGCGCCGAGACTGATCCGGCCTCCGACTCGAGCACGGCACCGTCCGCACCGGCCGTCGCGAGCACGGCCGTGACGCCGAGGCTCCGGAGCCGTGCGCGCAGGGCGTCGAGATCGCCGTCGTACAGCACGTCCGCGTCGTCGGCACCGACCTTCACCAGCTCCGCGCGGCCCGCCAGCCGCTCGAAGCCGCGGACGAACTCCTCCCGCTCGGACAGCATGCCGGTGCGCGGGTTCGGGTCGATCGCCAGTCGCGCGCCTTCCAGCGCGTCCGCGAGGGCATCGACCTCTGCCGGGACGTCGAAGGGGAAGCAGCTGACCGCGACGATGTCCGCGCCGGCGATGGCGGCCCTCGCCTCCTCCGAGTATCGGATCGTGCGCTCCTGCGCCGCCCGGTTGAAGACGTAGCTCGGCTCACCGTTCGTGGCCCGGGTCACGACCGCACGCGATGACCCGTGCGGCGCCGCACTCGCGATCAGCCCCACGCCGTAATCGGCCAGATACTCGCGGATGTGCGCGCCCGCGATGTCCTCCCCGACCATCGCGATGAGCGTCGTGGGGATTCCGAGCCGTCGCAGCCCGACCGCCACGTTCAGGGCAGCTCCGCCGACGAACTCGCGGACGCCGCTGTCATCCCGGATCTCGTCGATCAGGGCGTCTCCGATGACGACGGCCGACCCGCCGGGGGAAGTCTCAGTGCTCACTCGCCGACCCTACCGCGCCCGCACGCGCTCCGGAGCGCGTGCGGGCGCGTGCACAACTCAGGAGATCGTGGCGCCCAGGCTGCGGGGGGCGCACGAAGGCGGCGTGCCGCCCCGGATCTCCTGAGTTGTGCACACCCGAACGCGCCGCGGGACGACGAAGGCCCCGGGCTGATGCCCGGGGCCTTCGTTCACTCACTCACACCTCAGTTGTAGGTACCGGGGGTGATGTCGTCCGTCGAGAACGCGTCGAAGTCGACGTAGCCGAAGTCGCCGTCCGCGTACGCGCCGTCGGATGCGAAGATCCGGTTCGGGTAACGCTCGCTCTTGGCTTCCTCGGTGGCCTCGACCGTGACGTCGCGGTACTTCGAGAGACCGGTTCCGGCGGGGATGAGCTTTCCGATGATGACGTTCTCCTTGAGACCGACCAGCGGGTCGCGCTTGCCCTCCATGGCGGCCTGCGTGAGCACGCGGGTCGTCTCCTGGAAGGACGCAGCGGACAGCCACGACTCGGTCGCGAGCGACGCCTTCGTGATACCCATCAGCTCCGGGCGACCGGACGCGGGGCGCTTGCCCTCGGCCACGGCCTCGCGGTTGATCTGCTGGTAGCGCTTCAGGTCGACCATCTCACCCGGCAGCAGGGTCGTGTCGGCGTGGTCGACGACGGTGACCTTGCGGAGCATCTGGCGGACGATGACCTCGATGTGCTTGTCGTGGATCGGCACACCCTGCGAGCGGTAGACGCCCTGGACGCCGCCGACGAGGTACTTCTGCACCTCGCGGGCACCCATGACGCGCATGACCTCCTTGGGGTCGAGCGTGCCGACCTGCAGGGGCTGACCGACCGAGACGTGCTGGCCGTCCTCGACGAGGAGGGTGGCACGCTTCAGCACCGGGTATACGACGGGCTCGTCGCCGTTGTCGGGCGTGAGGATGACCTTCTTGGCCTTCTCGGTCTCGTCGATCGTGATGCGGCCGTCGGCCTCCGCGATCGGCGATGCACCCTTGGGGGTACGCGCCTCGAACAGCTCCTGCACACGGGGCAGACCCTGCGTGATGTCATCCGCCGACGCCGAACCACCGGTGTGGAAGGTACGCATCGTCAGCTGGGTACCGGGCTCACCGATCGACTGGGCCGCGATGATGCCGACGGCCTCGCCGATGTCGACGGTCTTGCCGGTCGCGAGCGAACGGCCGTAGCACTGCGCGCACACGCCGACGGCGGAGTCGCAGGTCAGGACCGAGCGGACCTTGATGGTCTCGACGCCCGCGGCGACCAGCTTGTCGATGAGCACGTCGCCCACGTCGTCGCCAGCCGCGGCCAGGACCTCGCCCGCGGCGTTCACCACGTCGGAGGCCAGCGTACGGGCGAACACCGAGTTCTCGACGTTCGCGTCGCGCACCAGCTCACCCTGCGAGTTCGGAGCGGCGATCGGGAGCTCGAGGCCCTTCGACGTGCCGCAGTCCTCTTCGCGGATGATGACGTCCTGCGAGACGTCCACGAGACGACGGGTCAGGTAACCCGAGTCGGCGGTACGCAGAGCGGTGTCGGCCAGACCCTTACGGGTACCGTGCGTCGCGATGAAGTACTCCGCCACCGACAGACCCTCGCGGTACGAGGAGATGATCGGACGCGGGATGATCTCACCCTTGGGGTTGTTCACCAGACCACGCATACCGGCGATGTTCCGGATCTGCAGCCAGTTACCACGAGCGCCAGAGGACACCATGCGGTTGATGGTGTTGTCCTCCGGGAAGTGCGCCTTCATCGCGGCCTGCACCTCGTCGGTCGCCTCGGTCCAGATCTTGATGAGCTCCTGACGACGCTCGGCGTCGGTCGTGAGGCCCTTCTCGTACTGGGACTGGACCTTCGCGGCCTGCTTCTCGTAACCGGCGACGATCTCCGCCTTGTTCGGCGGGGTGAGGATGTCGCTCAGCGCGACGGTCACACCCGAACGGGTCGCCCAGTAGAAACCGGCATCCTTGATGCGGTCCAGCGTGGCGGCCGTCTCGACCTTGGGGTACTCCTCGGCCAGCTTGTTGACGATCTGCGACAGCTTGCCCTTATCGGCCTGCTCGCGGACGAAGGGGTAGCCCTTCGGCAGCGCGTCGTTGAAGATCGCCTGACCGAGCGACGCGTCGACCAGACCGTGCTTCTCGTAGCCCTCGGGAGCCTCGCCCTCGAGGAAGGCCAGACCCGGGATGCGGATGCGGACCTTCGCCTGCAGGTCGAGCGTGCCCTCGTCGTACGCGAGCTGTGCCTCGCCGACGGAGCCGAACGCACGACCCTCGCCCTTGGCGCCGGCCTTGACCGTCGTCAGGTGGTGCAGACCGATGATCATGTCCTGCGAGGGCAGGGTGACCGGACGGCCGTCCGACGGCTTCAGGATGTTGTTCGACGCGAGCATGAGCACGCGGGCCTCGGCCTGAGCCTCGACCGACAGCGGAAGGTGCACGGCCATCTGGTCACCGTCGAAGTCGGCGTTGAACGCCGCGCAGACGAGCGGGTGCAGCTGGATGGCCTTGCCCTCGACGAGCTGCGGCTCGAACGCCTGGATGCCGAGACGGTGCAGGGTGGGTGCACGGTTCAGCAGCACCGGACGCTCGCGGATGATCTCCTCGAGCACGTCCCAGACCTCGGGACGGGTGCGCTCGACGGCACGCTTCGCGGCCTTGATGTTCTGCGAGTGACCCAGGTCGATCAGACGCTTGATGACGAACGGCTTGAAGAGCTCGAGCGCCATCTGCTTGGGCAGACCGCACTGGTGCAGCTTGAGCTGCGGGCCGACGACGATGACCGAACGGCCCGAGTAGTCGACGCGCTTGCCGAGCAGGTTCTGGCGGAAGCGACCCTGCTTTCCCTTGAGCATGTCGCTCAGGGACTTCAGGGCGCGGTTGCCGGTACCGGTGACGGGGCGACCGCGGCGGCCGTTGTCGAACAGTGCGTCGACGGCCTCCTGCAGCATCCGCTTCTCGTTGTTGACGATGATCTCGGGGGCACCGAGGTCGATCAGGCGACGGAGACGGTTGTTGCGGTTGATCACGCGGCGGTACAGGTCGTTCAGGTCGGAGGTCGCGAAGCGGCCACCGTCGAGCTGGACCATCGGACGCAGCTCCGGCGGGATCACCGGGACGACGTCGAGCACCATCGCGGCCGGGCTCATGCCAGTCTCGAGGAACGAGTTGACGACCTTGAGGCGCTTGATCGCACGGATCTTGCGCTGGCCCTTGCCCTCCGAGATCTGCAGGTGCAGGCTCTCGGCCTCGGCGGCCAGGTCGAACGCGGCCAGGCGACGCTGGATCGCCTCGGCACCCATGTAGGCCTCGAAGTACTGACCGAAGCGGTCCTGCAGCTCGTGGAAGACGTCGTCCTCCGGTCGCAGGGCACCGACCTCGAGCGTGCGGAAGTCCTCCCACACGCGCTCCAGCTTCAGGATCGCCTCGTCGGCACCCTTGCGGATGAGCGACATCTCCTTCTCGGCGGCGTCCTTGACCTTCTTCTTGGCGTCGGCCTTGGCACCCTCGGCCTCGAGGGCCGCGAGCTCCTCCTCCAGCTTCGCCAGGCGCTCCGCGATCTTCGCGTCGCGGCGGTCGCCGAGCGTCTTCAGCTCGAGACGGATGTTGTTCTCCTGGGTGCCCAGGTCGCGGTGACGGGCATCCTCGTCGACCGAGATGACCATGTATGCGGCGAAGTAGATGACCTTCTCGAGGTCCTTCGGCGCCATGTCCAGCAGGTAGCCGAGGCGCGAGGGCACGCCCTTGAAGTACCAGATGTGGGTGACGGGAGCGGCGAGCTCGATGTGACCCATGCGCTCACGACGGACGGAGCTCTTGGTGACCTCCACGCCGCAGCGCTCGCAGACGATGCCCTTGAAGCGGACGCGCTTGTACTTGCCGCAGGCGCACTCCCAGTCACGGGACGGGCCGAAGATCTGCTCTCCGAAGAGACCGTCCTTCTCCGGCTTGAGGGTGCGGTAGTTGATGGTTTCGGGCTTCTTGACCTCGCCGTAGGACCACGCGCGGATGTGGTCTGCGGTCGCCAGGCCGATGCGAAGCTCATCGAAGGTTGTGGACTCGAGCACTAGTTCTCCTGTGTCGGAAATTCTTTTTGAGAAGTCTGGGCTTCGACAGGCTCAGCCACCCAGAGACTGGGTCCCTGAGCCTGTCGAAGGATTAGATCTCGTCGATCGAGGCGGCCTCGAAGCGGCTGGAGATGTTGATACCGAGTTCCTCTGCGGCGCGGAACGCCTCGTCGTCGGTGTCGCGGAGGTTGACCAGCGTGCCGTCGGCCGAGAGGACCTCGACGTTCAGGCAGAGCGACTGCATCTCCTTCATGAGCACCTTGAACGACTCCGGGATGCCGGGCTCCTGGATGTTCTCGCCCTTGACGATGGCCTCGTACACCTTGACGCGGCCGAGGATGTCGTCGGACTTGATCGTGAGGAGCTCCTGGAGGGCGTACGCCGCACCGTAGGCCTCGAGGGCCCACACCTCCATCTCACCGAAGCGCTGTCCACCGAACTGCGCCTTACCACCGAGCGGCTGCTGGGTGATCATCGAGTACGGGCCGGTGGAGCGGGCGTGGATCTTGTCGTCCACCAGGTGGTGGAGCTTCAGGATGTACATGTAGCCCACGGAGATCGGCGCCGGGAACGGCTCGCCGGAGCGGCCGTCGAACAGCTGCGTCTTGCCGCTCGAGTCGATCAGGCGCAGGCCGTCACGGGTCGGGAGCGTCGAGTCGAGCAGACCGGAGATCTCCTCCTCGCTGGCACCGTCGAACACCGGGGTGGCGACTTTGGTGCCGGGCGCGGCCTCGAAGGCCTGCTGCGGCAGCTTGGCGGCCCACTCCGGGGTGCCCTCGACCTTCCAGCCCTGCTTCGCGATCCACCCGAGGTGGGTCTCGAGGACCTGGCCGAAGTTCATTCGACCCGGGATGCCGAGCGGGTTGAGGACGATGTCGACCGGGGTGCCGTCCGCGAGGAACGGCATGTCCTCGACGGGCAGGATCTTCGCGATGACACCCTTGTTGCCGTGGCGGCCGGCGAGCTTGTCGCCCTCGGTGATCTTGCGCTTCTGGGCGATGTAGACCACGACGCGGCGGTTCACGCCGGAGCCGAGTTCGTCGTCGCCGTCCTCGGCGTTGAACTCCTTGACCGCGATGATCGTGCCCTGCTCACCGTGGGGCACCTTCAGCGACGTGTCGCGGACCTCGCGGCTCTTCTCGTTGAAGATCGCGCGGAGCAGACGCTCCTCGGCCGACAGCTCGGTCTCACCCTTCGGGGTGACCTTGCCGACGAGGATGTCGCCGGGGCGGACCTCGGCGCCGATGCGGATGATGCCGCGCTCGTCGAGGTCCTTCAGCAGCTCCGGGCTGACGTTGGGGAGGTCACGGGTGATCTCCTCCTTGCCGAGCTTCGTGTCGCGGGCGTCGACCTCGTACTCCTCGATGTGGATCGACGAGAGGGTGTCGTCCTTCACCAGGTCCTGGCTCAGGATGATGGCGTCCTCGAAGTTGTAGCCCTCCCACGTCATGAACGCGACGAGGAGGTTCTTCCCGAGGGCCAGCTCGCCGTTCTCGGTGGCGGGACCATCGGCGATGACCTCTCCGACCTCGACGCGCTCACCGGCCGAGACGACGACCTTCTGGTTGTAGGACGTGCCCTGGTTCGAGCGGTCGAACTTGCGCAGGTGGTACTCCTGCGTGCCGCCCTCGTCGAGCATGACGACGACGCGGTCCGCGGAGACCTCGGAGACGACACCGGCCTTCTCGGCGGTGATCACGTCACCGGCGTCGATGGCCGTGTAGCCCTCCATACCGGTTCCGACGAGCGGCGAGTCGCTACGCAGCAGCGGCACGGCCTGACGCTGCATGTTCGCGCCCATGAGCGCGCGCTGCGCGTCATCGTGCTCGAGGAAGGGCACAAGCGAGGTCGCGACCGACACCATCTGGCGCGGCGAGACGTCGATGTAGCCGATCTCCTCCGGGAGGAACAGGTCGACCTCACCGCTGCCGCCCTTGGGGCGCGCGAGCACGTGGCTCTCGCGGAAGCGACCCTTCGCATCGAGCGGCGCGTTCGCCTGCGCGATGTTGTAGTCGACCTCCTCGGAGGCGGTCAGGTAGTCGATCTGGTCGGTCACGACACCATCGACGACCTTGCGGTACGGCGTCTCGATGAAGCCGAACGAGTTGATGCGCGCGAAGGTCGCGAGCGCACCGATCAGACCGATGTTCGGGCCTTCCGGCGTCTCGATCGGGCACATGCGGCCGTAGTGCGAGGGGTGGACGTCACGGACCTCGACGCCGGCGCGGTCGCGGCTCAGACCACCGGGGCCCAGGGCCGACAGACGACGCTTGTTGGTCAGACCCGCGAGCGGGTTGTTCTGGTCCATGAACTGCGACAGCTGCGACGTTCCGAAGAACTCCTTGATCGCGGCGACGACGGGGCGCACGTTGATCAGGGTCTGCGGCGTGATGGCCTCGATGTCCTGCGTGGTCATGCGCTCGCGGACGACGCGCTCCATGCGGGACAGACCCGTGCGGACCTGGTTCTGGATCAGCTCGCCGACCGCGCGGATGCGACGGTTGCCGAAGTTGTCGATGTCGTCGGTCGCGAGACGGATCTCGGTCTTCTTGCCGCCGCGGATGCCCTCGAAGGTCTCCTCGGTGCCCGCGTGCAGACGCACGAGGTACTTGATCGTGGCGACGATGTCCTGCACCGTCAGCACCGACTCCGTCAGCGGGGTGTCGAGACCCAGCTTGTGGTTGATCTTGTACCGGCCGACCTTGGCGAGGTCGTAGCGCTTCGGGTTGAAGTAGAAGTTGTCGAGCAGCGCGCGGGCGGCCTCGGCGGCCACCTGCTCGCCCGGACGCAGCTTGCGGTAGATGTCGCGCAGCGCGTCTTCCTTGGTGACGATCGTGTCCTTCGCGAGCGTCTCCTCGATGGAGGTGTAGCCGGCGAACTCCGCGAGGATCTCCTCGCTGGTCATGCCCAGCGCCTTGAGGAAGACGGTGACGGACTGCTTGCGCTTGCGGTCGACGCGGACGCCGACCTGGTCGCGCTTGTCGATCTCGAACTCGAGCCAGGCACCGCGGCTCGGGATGACGCGCGCCGAGACGATGTCCTTGTCACTCGTCTTGTCGGGGGTCTTGTCGAAGTAGACACCCGGCGAGCGCACGAGCTGCGAGACGACGACGCGCTCGGAGCCGTTGATGATGAACGTGCCCTTGTCGGTCTGCAGCGGGAAGTCGCCCATGAAGACCGTCTGGGTCTTGATCTCACCCGTGAGGTGGTTCATGAACTCGGCCTCGACGTAGAGCGGAGCCGCGTAGGTCTTGCCCCGCTCCTTGCACTCCTCGATGGAGTACTTCTCCGGCTCGAGGTACGGGTTCGTGAACGACAGCTGCATCGTCTCGCCGAGGTCCTCGATCGGGGAGATCTCCTCGAAGATCTCGCCCAGACCGCTGTTCTCGTTCACGTCGGTGCGACCGGCGGCCTTGGCCTCGGCCACGCGCGCCTTCCAGGCGTCGTTGCCGACCAGCCAACCGAAGGACTCGGTCTGCAGGGCGAGAAGGTCGGGGACCGTCAGCGTGTCGGAGATCTTGGCGAACGAGAGACGGGAAGCTCCGCGTCCGTTCTTGGTGGTGGTGGATGTGGATGCGTTGGGAGCAGCAGCCAAGGGAATAACCTCCGTGAGCCCCGCAGGGCTTCTCGATTCCTTTGTCGTCAGGTGGAGTGCGCTCAGAAGCTCACGAGATGCCGACCACCATATGAGGGCAGGGAGAAGCGAGCGCAACTACCAACTATAGACGCGATCTCGCGACATGGCAAGCGCAATCCTTGACCAATCTTCGATGCTGCGGTAATGGGACCGGCGAGACCCCGGTTTCGACGCGAAACCGGGGTCTCGGGTCAGGAGGCGATGTTGAGCTCGTTCCCGGGGATCGAGGCGAGGAGGCGACGCGTGTAGGGGTCGCGAGGGTTCGTGAAGATCTCCTCCGACGACGCGGCCTCCACGAGCTTCCCGTCCTTCATCACGCACACGTAGTCGCTGATGAGACGCACCACCGCGAGGTCGTGCGAGATGAACAGGTAGCTCAGCCCGTACTCGCGCTGCAGGTCGCCCAGCAGCCGCAGGATCTGATCCTGCACGAGCACATCGAGCGCCGACACCGGCTCGTCGCACACGATGAGATCCGGCGACAGTGCCAGAGCACGCGCGATCGCGACGCGCTGGCGCTGCCCACCCGACAGCTCGGACGGGTAGCGCCGCAGCATCGACTGCGGCAGCGCGACGTCGTCCAGCAGCTGTCGCACGCGCTTGCGCCGATCCGCCCCGCTCCCCCGCTTGTAGAACTCCAGCGGCTCGGCGATCAGGCGCTCGATCGTGAACATCGGGTTCAGGCTCGAATACGGGTCCTGGAAGATCGGCTGCACCCGCTGCCGGAACTCCTTCGTCTCCGCGCGGTTCAGCGTCGAGATGTCCTTGCCCTCGTAGCGGATGAGTCCGCTCGTGGGTTCGATCACCTTGAGCAGCATCCGGGCGGTCGTCGTCTTCCCCGACCCGGACTCCCCCACGATCGCGACGGTCTCCCCCCGCGGGATCGCGAGCGAGACGTCGTCGACGGCGACGAAGTCGTCGTGCTTCCCGCGCACGGGGTACACCTTCGTGAGGTTCTCGATCTCGACGATGTTGCCCTTCGACGAGCTCAGGGACCCAGACCCCTGGTGGGTCGCTGAGCCTGTCGAAGCACCCTGGGTCGCTGAGCCCGTCGAAGCGTCCGCCTGGGTCGCTGAGCCCGTCGAAGCGTCCCGGACGAACGCCTCGGGACGCAGCCGGGCCACCGCCACCGACGGCGCCGCCTTCACCAGCGACTGCGTGTAGGGGTGCTGCGGATCCTCCAGGATCTGCCGCGCGGGCCCCTGCTCGACGACCTTGCCCCGATGCATCACGATCACGCGCTCGGCGCGTTCTGCGGCGAGCCCGAGGTCGTGCGTGATGAGGAGCACGGCGGTGCCCAGCTCCCTCGTCATCTCGGCGATCTGGTCGAGGATGGTCTGCTGCACCGTCACGTCCAGCGCGCTGGTGGGCTCGTCCGCGATGAGCAGTCGCGGCTTGCACGCCAGCCCGATGGCGATGAGCGCCCGCTGCCGCATGCCGCCGGAGAACTCGTGCGGATACTGCTTCGCCCGGCGCTCCGGATCCGGCAGCCCGGCGGCGGTGAGCGCCTCGACGACCTTGGACTGCACGTTCTGCCGCGTGGCGAGGCCGTGGGCGAGCAGCGTCTCGGCGACCTGCGTGCCGATCTTCGCGACGGGGTTGAGGTTGGACATGGGGTCCTGCGGCACGAGCCCGATGTCCCGTCCGCGGATCGATCGCAGCTCGTTCTCGGAGGCGTGGGAGATGTCCCGCCCGTCGAGCTTGATGCTGCCGGCGGCCACCTTCCCTCCGCCCGCGAGCAGCCCGATGATCGCCATCGCGGTCGTCGACTTGCCGGAACCGGACTCGCCGACGATCGCCACGGTCTCCCCGGGGCGGATCTCGAGGTCCACACCCTCGACGGCGTGAACGACGCCGTCCATGGTCGCGAAGTCCACCGCCAGGCCTTCGACCGACAGCAGGGGCTCGTCCGCCATGCCGTTCTCCTTCGCGGCGCGCACGGCGCCCTCGTCACGGATGTTCATCGTGCCCTCGTCCTCGGGTCCATGGCCTCTCGCAGCGCCTCACCGAGCAGGGTGAAGCCCAGTGCGGTGACGGCGATGCAGATGCCGGGGAGGAACGCCAGCCACGGGGCGATCGCCAGTTCCGCCTGCGCGTAGGTGAGCATGCGCCCCCACTCGGCCGTCGCGGGGCCGCCGCCACCGAGACCGAGGAACGACAGCGCCGCCGCGTCGATCACCGCGGTCGCGAGGGTCAGGGTGCCCTGCACGATGACGGGCCCGATCGCGTTCGGGAGGACGTGCGACATCGTGATCCGGCCGCGGCCGAGGCCGAGCGTCTGCGCCGAGAGCACGTAGTCGCTGGAGCGCTGCTGGAGCATGGACGCCCGCAGCAGTCGCGCGAAGATCGGCACCTGGGACGCCCCGATGGCGATCATCACGGCGTACGGGGTCTGCCCGAGGATCGCGGCGATCGACACCGCCAGCAGGAGGTTCGGCACGGAGAGGATGATGTCGACGACGCGCATGATGACCGTGTCGACCCAGCCGCCGAAGGTGCCGGCGAGGAGCCCGAGGATCATGCCGCCGACGAGACCCAGGGCGGTGGAGACGACGCCGATCAGCAGCGACGCCTGGGCGCCCCAGATGAGCTTGGACAGCACGTCGCCGCCGAACCGGTCCAGACCGAGCGGGAACTGCGGCAGCTCCCCTGGTCCGGGGATGTGCGTGGGGGTGATCTCCTTCGCCCCGGGGAGCGCGGTCTCGGGGTAGGGGGCGAGGACCGGCGCGAGCACCGCGACGAGGAGGAAGAGGAGCACGATGACGGCGCCGATCCACGCCGTCGGATTGCGCCGCAGCCGGCGGAAGACGTCGCGCCAGAAGCCGCCGCCGCCGTCCTTCAGGTCGGCCTGCGCGATCGCGACCGTGTCGATGCTCCCGCCGCTCTCGGCGGACGGTCCCTGTGCGGGTGGGAGGGCGATGCTCATACGAGCGCCTCCTTTCGGATGAGGGAGGAGGACATCACTGCACCCTCACTCTCGGGTCGATGAAGCTGTACGACACGTCCACAGCCAGGTTGATGAGGGCGTAGGCGATCGCGATGAAGATGATGAACCCCTGCAGCACCGGGAAGTCGCGCGTGAAGATGGCCCGCGCGAGGAACGACCCGATGCCGGGGAAGGCGAAGACCGTCTCGGTGAGCACCGCCCCGGAGATGAGCAGTCCGGTCTGCAGACCGATCGTCGTGATGACCGGCAGCATGGCGTTCCGGAGGATGAACCGGCTGCGCAGCGTGCCGGAGCCGACGCCCTTCGCCCGCCCCGTCCGCACGTAGTCCGCGTTCTGCACCTCCAGCACGCTCGCCCTGGTGATGCGGACGATGATCGCGAGCGGGATGGTGCCGAGGGCGAGCGCGGGGAGGATCAGGTGGAGGATCGCATCCCACGCGGCGTCGAACTCCCCCGTGATGATGCCGTCCCAGACGTAGAAGCCGGTGGGATGGGTGGCATCGATCCGGGGATCCTGCCGGCCATCCGAGGGCAGCCAGCCCAGCTGCACGGCGAAGACGTACTTGAGGATGAAGGCCAGGAAGAAGACGGGGATCGTGATGCCGATGAGGCTCAGCACGACCGACGCGTGATCGGTGAACTTGCCGTGGCGACGGGCCGCCCAGTATCCGAGCGGGATGCCGACGCCGATCGCGAAGATGAGCGCCGCGACGCTCAGCTCGATCGTCGCGGGGAAGCGCCGGAGGAACTCCTCTGTGACCGGCCGGTTGGTCTGGATGGAGGTACCGAAGTCACCCTGCAGCAGACGGGTGACCCAGATGAAGTACTGCTCGATGAGGGGCTTGTTGAAGCCGTAGAGCTCGTTGACCCTGGCGATGGCCTCCGGGGTGGCCTTCTCGCCGAGGAGGGCGACCGCGGGGCCGCCGGGAAGGGCCCTGACCCAGGCGAACAGCAGGATGCTGAGCCCGAACAGGGTGGGGATGAGGAACAGCAGTCGCCTGCCGATGGTGCGCAGCACAGAGTTCTCCGTCGATCAGAAGGTACGCCGTGCCCCGGCCCCGCGAGAGCGGAACCGGGGCACGGCATATCAAATGGTCAGGCCTACTTCGTGAGGACGATGTCCGTGAAGACCTCGTCGTTCACCGGGCTGGCGGGGTAGCTCTCGACGCGCGGGTCGAAGGCGAGCGTCGGCGCCGGGTGCGCGAGCGGGACGCCGGGGATGAACTCCGCGACCATCTCGTTGATGTCCTCGTACAACGCCGTCTGGTCGTCGAGGTTGGAGACCCCGCGCGCCTCGGTCAGCGCCTGGAAGAGCTCCGGGTTGTCGAAGCCCCACTCGGAGCTCTTCTGGCCGAAGAACACGCCGACGAAGTTGTCCGTGTCGTTGTAGTCGCCGGTCCAGCCGAGCAGGTGGATGCCGTGGTCGGCGGTGCCGGTGGTGCGGTCGAGGTACTCGACCCACTCCTCGGAGACCGGGGTGGTCTCCACGCCGACCTCGGAGAGCTGCGACGACAGGACGGTGTAGATCTGCTCGGGGTCCGGCATGTACGGACGTGAGACGTTGACCGGGTAGTTGAAGTCCAGCGCCAGCGGGTTCGACTCGTCGTAGCCCGCCTCCGCGAGGAGCTCCTTCGCCTTCTCCGGGTCGTAGTCGTAGGTCGTGACCTCGTCGTTGTAGCCGTTGACCACCGGCGGGACGAACTGCGTCGCCTTCTCGGTGCCCTCCGGGAGGACCTGGCTTATCAGGGCGTCCTTGTCGATCGCGTAGGAGAGCGCCTCACGCACCTTCGGATCCTGCAGCTCGGGGATCGCCTGGTTGAAGGCGAGGTAGAGGATCGTGAACGGGGGACGCGACACCATCGTGAAGTCGTCCTCCTCCAGCGCCTTCGTGTCGGCGGGGCCCACGAGGTCGTAGCCGTCGATCGAACCGGACTCGAGCGCCTGACGGCGGGCCGTCGGGTCGTCGATCGTGCGGAAGATGATCTCGTCGATCTGGCCGGGCTCGCCCCAGTAGTCGTCGTAGGCCTTGAGCGTGACCTGCTCGCCCGGCGCCCACTCCTCGAACTGGTAGGGCCCGGTGCCGACCGGGTGTCCCATGGCGTACTCGGACAGCTGCGGGGCCTCGGCGGTGCCGCCGACCTCGTCCGCACCGAACTCCTGCATGGCCGACGGGCTCTGCATGCCGAAGGCCGGGAGCGACAGCGAGGCGATGAAGCCGGCGAACGGCTTGTTCAGCTCGATCGTGACGGAGTTCTCCCCGTCCGGCGTGCAGGACTTGTAGACCGCGTCCTCCGGGTTGGAGGCGTAGCCCTTGAAGAGCTTGTTGTAGTAGTAGCCGAAGGCCTCGGAGGCGGCCAGCCCGGTCCAGTTGTACCAGCGGTCGAAGTTGGCGCAGACGGCCTCGGCGTTGAACGGCGTGCCGTCCTGGAAGGTCACGCCCTCCTTCAGCGCGAAGGTGTGGGACATGCCGTCCTCGGACGACTCCCACGACTCCGCCAGCAGCGGGGCCGGGTCGGCCGTCCCCGGCTCGGTGCCCACCAGCCCCTCGAAGATCTGGCGGGAGACGCGGAACGTCTCACCGTCCTGCGCGAACGCCGGGTCGAGGCTCGCGGGATCGGACGAGGCGGCGAAGACGAACGTGCCGTCGACATCACCGGAACCCTCCGACCCGTTGTCCCCGCGCTCGCTGGCGACACATCCGGCGAGAGCGAGAGCGGCGATGGTCGCTCCGGTGATGACGGCGATTCCTCGCCGAGGCATGGCTGACTGGTGCATGGGTGTATGACCTTCCCTGTCGGGCGCTTCCTTGCGCGTCTCCGGGCAGCGTCGCCGCGGAGACGGTGATTCCTCGAAGGTACCCAGAGGCCCGGCGGATGCCAAGGGTCGCAGATTGCGATCCGGTATCGACGCGCGGCCACCCGGCATCCGGTAGTGTCCAGAACGTGCCGGACACCACCCCCCTCGTCGTGTGCCTCGGCGAGGGCATGGTCGCCCTCGTCGCCGCCACCGCCGGACCGCTCGAGAACAGCCGCACGTTCCACCGCTCCCTCGCGGGCGCCGAGTGGAACACCGCGATCGCCCTCGCGTCCGCCGGCGTGCGGGCCGCGGTCGTCTCGCGCGTGGGCGACGACGGCTTCGGACGCTTCCTCACCGCCGAGCTCCGTGCGCACGGCGTGGACGATCGGGCCGTCGAGGTCGACCAAGACGCCCCGACCGGCCTGTACGTCAAGGAGCTCTCGCCGCGCGCGGACGGCGCGGTGGACGGCACCATGCACTACTACCGCGCGGGATCCGCCGCCGCCGCGCTGTCGCCGCGGACGCTGGAGTCGCCCGGAGTCGCGGCGCTGCTCGCCGAGGCGGCGCTCGTGCACACGTCGGGCATCACGCCCGCCCTCTCGCCCTCGGCGCGCGCCGCCCAGGAGGCCCTGGTGGCGGCACCGCGCCCGGGGCGCCTCGTCAGCTTCGACCTCAACTGGCGTCCCGCGCTCTGGCGCGGCCGCGAGGACGAGGCCCGCGCCCTGCTCGCCGATCTGGCCCACCGCGCCGACATCGTGTTCTGCACCCGCCCGGATGCCGCGATCGTGTTCGGCACGAGCACGCCGGACGACCTCCGTGCGCTGTTCCCCGAACCCCGCTACCTCGTCGTGACCGACCCCGCTGGTGCCGTGGCCTTCGACGGGGCGGAGCGGGCGCAGAGCGATGCCCTGGACGTGCCCGTCGTGGAGACGATCGGCGCGGGAGACGCCTTCGCCGCCGGCTTCCTCGCCGGCGTGCTCACGGGGTTGTCGCTGGCGGGAAGCCTCGCCCGCGCGCACCGCATCGCGACGCGCGCCATCGCCAGCACGCGCGACCACGTCGACTGACGGAGTCCTCAGTCGGTCTCGCGCCCGCGGCGCGGAGGCACCGCGTCATGCGTCCGCTGCAAGGACACCGCGACATGCTCCCCGCTCTGCTGGACGATGCGCACGAAGAGCACGTCGATGAGCGCGAGCTGCGCGATCCGGCTCGACATGGCCGCCATCCGGAACGGTGACTCCTGCGCCTGGCTGAGGAGCACCACGTCGGCGATCGCCGCGAGCGGGGAGTCGGCCGCGCTCGTCACGGCCACCGCGAGCGCCCCCGTGGCCTGCGCGACCTCCAGTGCCCGGACGGTCTCAGCCGTCTCGCCGCCGTGCGAGAAGGCGATCGCCACATCGGCGGAGGACCGCAGGGACGCGGCGGTGATCGCGAGGTGCGGATCCGCCGAGTGCGTCACCGAGCAGCCGATCCGGGAGAGCTTGAGCTGCAGGTCCTGCGCCGTCAGCGACGACGCGGCCTGACCGAACAGATCGATGTGCCGGGCGGCGACCACGGCCCTGGCCACCCGGTCGAGGGCCTCCGCGTCCAGCGCACGCGCCGTCTTCTCGATCGCATCGATCTCCTGGGCGGCGAGCTTGGCGGCGATGGCCGACGGCCCGTCCTCCCGGTCGATCGTCGTGGAATCCAGACCGAACCGCGCCTGCTGCGCCTGCGCCAGCGTGACCGCGCGGGCGACGGCCACCCGCAGCTCCCGGTAGCCGCTGTATCCCAGCGACTGCGCGAAGCGGGCGACCGTCGAGAGCGAGGTCTGACAGAGCTGCGCGAGGTCGTTGATCGCGAGATCGACGACGAGCGTCGGGTCTCCGAGGATGGTCTCGGCGACGCGTCCCTCCGCCGCGCTCAGCTTGGGGAGGGAGCGCCGCACCACGGCCAGAACGTCGTCGTCCATGCGCTGATCCCGTCTCAACCGGCGGCGGTCGTCCTCTGTCGGGGCCGGAAGCGCCCGAGCAGGGCCTCCCGTGCGGTCTGCGCGCCCAGCCGGCTGGCGGCACCGACCTCGACGGTCGGCAGCGGCAGCGGCTGCTGCACGGGCAGACCGACGTTCACCACGACCGCGTGCGGATCGCGGGCCGCCGTCCGCTCGATGAGGGCGCGCTGCGCCGGTTCGGCGTCGGGACGGTCGACCAGGACGACCGTCGTGCCGGGCGCCGCGGCGACCTCGTCGATCACGGCATCCTGCTCGTCCACGGACCGCGCGGCCACGTCCAGTCGCACCCGGAGGCCGTCACCCGCCAGCGCGTCCGCCACGTAGGAGGCGGCGCTGTCCACGGCGAGTGTCGAGCGTCGGCGGGCGTCGATCACCGCGAGGGCGTCGGCGGTCTCCGGAGCGCCTCCGTCGAGCGCTACAGCCCGACGGACGATCTCCGCGGCGTCGAACGGTGCGGCCGCGTCGAGCGGCGTGCCGGCGCGCAGCCGAGCGGCGAGTGCCGACACCCGGGCGGCGGCCTCCTCCACCCGCTCCCGCGCGAGCGTGCCGTCGCGCAGGGCCGCGACGATCCCGTCACGCGCGGCGAGGAAGTCGCGCCGGTCCTGATCGGGGAGCGCGGCGTCACCGGGGTTCGTCGGGTTGCCGATGCAGAGGAGGTCGGCACCGGCGGCCAGCGCGAGCGCCGCGCCCCCGCCGAGTCCGACGGTCTCCCTGATCGCGGCCATGTCGAGCGCGTCGGTGATGATGACGCCCTCGAAGCCCCACTCCCGCAGCATGCCGAGCACGCGCGGGTTGAGGGTCGCCGGCTGCGCGCCCCACGCGGGCACGACGATGTGCGCGGTCATGATGGCGTCGACGCCCGCTTCGACGGCGGCGCGGAAGGGCGCGAGGTGCACGCGCTCGTACTCGGCAACGTCGAGGGCGATCTCGGGCAGGGCGTGGTGCGAATCGAGATGGGTGTCCCCGTGCCCGGGGAAGTGCTTGACGCACGCGGCGACGCCGCCGTCCTGGATGCCGTCGACCGTGGCGACGACGTGGCGCGTCACGAGGGCCTCTTCGGAGCCGAACGACCGCACGCCGATGACGGGATTGCGGGGGTCGGTGTTGACGTCGGCGACCGGACCGAGCACGACGTTGGCCCCCACCGCGCGCACGCGACGGGCGAGCTCCGCGCCGGTGCGCTCCGAGGCGTCGACATCGTCGAGGGCACCCAGCTGCGCCGCTCCGGGGAGCGTCGAGCCGGTCGCGGACTCCAGACGGGTCACGCTCCCGCCCTCCTCGTCCACGCCGATCAAGGCGTCCGGGTTCGCGTGGAGGATCTGCGCGCTGAGTGCCGACAGTCCCTCTCCGACGTTCTGGCCGAAGTACACGACCCCGGCCAGCCCATCGCGCAGCTCCTCCCGGAGCCACTCGGGTGCGGTGGTGCCGAAGAACCCGGGCCAGAGCACGCCGTTCGCGAGGCGCTCGAGGTCGTCGGTCATCCCTTCACCGCTCCCGCCACCATGCCCGCGGAGAGCCGGCGCTGGACGATCACGAAGAAGATCATGACCGGGACGGTGATGATCGTCGACGCGGCCATGATGCTGCCCCAGTCGTTGGAGTACAGGCCGAAGAACGACTTGAGTCCGATGGAGACCGTGTACTGGTCGGTCTGCGCGCCCAGGATCGTCATGGCGAAGATGAACTCGTTCCAGGCCGTGATGAAGCTGAAGATGCTCGTCGCGACGAGACCGGGCATCACGAGCGGCAGCAGGATGGAGCGGAACATCCGCCACCAGCTCGCGCCGTCGATGTACGCGGCCTCCTCGAGCTCGACCGGCACGGCCGCGACGAAGCCGCGCAGCATCCAGATGCCGAACGCGAGCGACAGGGCCACGTAGACCACCATGAGGCCGATGATGCTGTTGAGCAGGCCGAGGCTCTTGACCTGGAGGAACAGCGGGATGACGAGCGCCTCGAGCGGCACCATCTGCACCACGAGGATCATCATCAGGACCGTGGTGCGGAACTTGAACCGGAACCGCGCGACGGCGACCGCCGCGAGCAGGCAGACGATGGCGCTGACCAGCACCGTGACGAGCGCCACGATCGCGGAGTTGCGCAGGTACGTGCCGAAGCCGCCCTCGGTGAGGACGAACGCGAAGTTGTCCCACGTGAACTCCTGCGGGAGCAGCGACTGCCCACCGCTGGAGGCCTTGGCGTCGAACGCGCTGGAGACCATCCAGTACACGGGGAACAGCGTGAAGACGAGGACGGCGGCGACGCCGATGCCGAGTCCGATGCGCGACCGGAGCCTGGGGCGGGGGTTCACAGCTCGTCCTCCTTCATGAGGGAGCGGATGTACACGATCGTGATGCCGATCAGCACGAGGGTGAGCAGCACCGCGAGCGCGGCGCCGAAGCCGTACCGGTTCTGGCCGAACGATTCGACGTACGACCACACGCCGAGGTTGAGCACCTGACGGTTGCCGCCGCTGCCGCCGGGCATGAGGTAGACCTGCGCGAAGACCTTGAAGTCCCAGATGGTCGACAGGATGATGACGACGGAGAAGACGGGCTTGAGCGTCGGGAAGATGATCTTCCAGAAGCGACGCCAGGCACCGGCTCCGTCGAGCGCCGCGGCCTCGAGCATCTCCTTCGAGACGCCGAGCAGGCCGGCGAGCACGGTGATCGCCACGAACGGGAAGCCGTGGTGGACGACGTTCAGCAGCACGATCGCGTAGAACGACCACTGGTTCGTGAACCAGTTGACCTGGCCGTCGATGAGGCCGAGGTCCTGCAGGACGCTGTTGAAGATGCCGCGGTCGGCATCGAAGATGAAGGTCCAGACGTAGGTGCCGGTCACGGCGGGCATCGCCCACGCGACCATGATGCAGCTGGAGACGATGGTGCGCCACACGGTTCCCAGCCGCGCCAGCAGCAGCGCGACGAGGGTCCCGAGTGCGACGGTGGTGAACACCGCGACGGCCGCGAAGCCGACCGTGTTGGGGAGCACCACCGTCCACAGGGTCGGATTGGTGAGCGCCTCGGCGTAGTTGTCCAGCCCGATCCAGTTGCTCTCACCGGTGTTGATCTCGCGCAGGCCGTAGTCCTGCAGCGAGTAGAGGAACACCTGCACGAGCGGCCAGAGCATGAGACCCGCGAGGATGATCAGCCCGGGAGCGAGGAGGAGCCAGGGGCGGGCCGTGACGATCGAGAGACCCCGACGCTTCCGGCCGCCGGCCACGGAGGCGGAGGAGGGCTCCGCCTTCGTGGCCGGCAGTGGCGCTTGCACCATCGACATGGAAGGAGTGGTTCCTTACTGGTTGAGCAGTTCGGTCATCTCGGCGGCGGCGTCCTTCGTCGCGGTCGCGACGTCCTTCTGCCCGCTGAGGATGGCCTGGATCATGGCGTTGGTGGTCTTCTTCGCCTGCACGGCGCCGAAGTTCGGCGTGACCGGGACGGACGCGCCGCCGTCGACCATCTGCTCCGCGAACGGGGCGACGAGCGGGTCGGTCGAGGCGAGGGCCTCCTCCATCGCGGACTGGACGCCCGGGAAGTAGCCGGTCTCGTCGGACCACTGCTCGGCGAACTCACCGGTGGTCATCAGCTTGACGAACTCCCACGCGAGGTCGGCGTTCTTGGTGGTGTTGAACACCGACAGGTGCGAGCCGCCGAGCACGGACGGAGCGATGCCGCCGTCCTGGCCGGGGATGACCGCGGCGCCGATCTTGCCCTCGAGCTCCGGGTTGGCCTCGATGAGCGCGTTCGGCGTCCAGGAGCCGGAGAGCATCATCGCGACGTTGCCCTGCGTGAAGGCGTCCCGGAGGTCGGTCTCCTTCCAGGTGGTCGCACCGGCCGACGAGAAGCCGTGCTCGGTGGCGAGGCCCGTGTAGAACTCGATGCCGGCCTGCGACTCGGCGCTGTCGAGCTCGCTGGTCCAGGTGTCGCCGTCCTTCGTGGCGATCTCGCCGCCCGCGCCCCAGACCCAGGGGTAGACCTGGAACTCGGCGTCACCGGCGACGGGGAAGGGCAGCATGTCGGGCTTGGCGGCCTTGATGGCCTCGCCAGCGGCGACGATGTCGTCCCAGGTCTTCGGAGCCTCGAGTCCGAGCTCCTCGAACACGTCGGTGCGGTAGACGATGGAGCGGACGCCGGCGTACCACGGCATGCCGTACAGCTCCTTGTCGTAGGTGCCGGCGACGGCGAGCCCCTCGACGAGGTCGTCGCGCAGGCCGTCCTCGGCGTCGACGTACTCGTCGAGCGGGAGGAGCGCGCCGGCGTCGGCGAACTCGGCGGTCCAGGTGGTGCCGGTCTCGGCGATGTCCGGGGTGGTGCCGCCGGCGATCGAGGTGACGAAGCGGTCGTGGGCGTCGGCCCACTGGATCTCCTCGATGGTGACCTTCGCGCCGGTCTCCTCTTCGAAGGCGTCCGAGACCTTGTCGTAGAAGGCGGTGGCGTCGGGGTTGGTCCCCTTCATGATCCAGACGGTCAGCTCCTGGCCCTTGCCGTCGGTAGAGCCGTTGCCGCCGCTGTCGCCGGCGCAGCCGGCCAGGGCGATCGTGGCGACGGCGCCGAGCGCCACCGCCGGAAGAATGCGCTTGTGCATGGGGGGATCTCCTCTTTGAAAGTCCAGGTGTGCATCGGGTGCGTACCGGGGTTAGGAAAAAGTATTCACGACTAACTAATTCCCTGCAAGTTCCTCCCACAATCGTCATACCCCCGTAACATCAGGCCGTCGCGGTAGGCTCCCCCGCATGCCCCGACGTGGATCAGACGCCGATCGCCCTCCCCTCGCCCGCCATGCGCCGCAGTCCGCACGCAGCCGCACCTCCCGGGTCCTCCGTGGTCTCGCGATCGGGCTCGCCGTGGTCCTCGTCTCGACGGCGGCGGTCGCCGGATTCCTCGTGTGGGACGTGTTCAACCGTATCGGCGACGGAGCCGTCACCCTGGAGGCGGCGCCCGAGGTCGACCCGCCGACGATCGGGGCGTACCCCGACGACAAGGCCTTCAGCATCCTGATCGTGGGCACCGACGAATGCGGACCCAAGGCCACCGCGCTCTTCGACGAGCGCTGCGCCGAAGCCGACGGCCGGAGCCGCAACGACGTCAACCTCCTCGTGCACGTCTCCGCCGCCCCGCGCAACGTGACCGTCGTCTCCCTCCCGCGTGACCTCGGCGTCCCCGTTCCCGAATGCACGCGCGAGGACGGCTCCGTCGCCTCGGCGATGCGGAAGGCGCCCATGAACTCGCTGTTCGAGCACGCCGGGCTCTCCTGCGTGGCGAAGACCGTCAGCGAGATGGGCGATATCCCCATCGAGTTCGCCGCCCGCATCAGCTTCGACGGCGTCATGGACGTCACGGACGCGATCGGCGGGGTCGACGTGTGCATCGCCGGCGACGGCATCCGCGACCGCCACACCGGCATCGACTGGCCGGCGGGCATGCGCACGGTCTCGGGCGTCGAGGCGCTCCAGTTCATCCGCACACGGCACGGCGTGGGAGACGAGAGCGACCTGGCGCGGATCTCCAACCAGCAGCAGTACATGTCGCGACTGGCCAAGAAGGTCCTCAGCGAGGAGACGCTGACCGACGTCCCCAAGGTGCTGCGGCTGACCAACGCCATCGCCGACAACATCGACCCCAGCGACGAGCTCGCCGACCCGCTCCGACTGACCCAGCTCACCCTCGCCCTGAAGGACGTGCGCTTCAGCGACTTCGTCTTCGTGCAGTACCCGAACGTCGCCGACCCGGACGACGACGACAAGGTGGTGCCCAACGAGACCGCGGCGGCCGCCCTGTGGGACGCCGTGCGGGCCGGCCGGCCGCTGCAGCTCACCGGAGACGTGACCACGCACCGCGGGGTCGAGCTCGTCACCCCCGCCCCGGAGGCCCCCACGACACCGGAGACCCCGTCGACCCCCGAGGCGACCGCCGCCCCGGCGCCGCGGGCGACGCTGCCCCCGGAGATCTCGGGGCAGACGCTCGAGCAGGAGACCTGCGCGCTCGGCAACCAGCGGTGACGGTGGTCGGCGCCGCGTAGGCTCGACGGCATGGGACGGACGAGAGCACGGGACGCCGAGCACCCCCAGACCCGGCTCGACCACGGCGGCCTCGCCCGCATCGTGCCGTCCGAGTTCACGAGCGGCTTCGAACTCGTCGTCGACGACACCCCGCAGTCCCACGTCGACCTGGACGACCCCACCCACCTGCACTTCGAGTACATCGTGCGGATGGGAGCCGTGATCGACCAGCTCCGCTCCGGACCGCTCACCGCGGTGCATCTGGGAGCCGGCGCGCTCACCATCCCCCGCTACATCGAGGCCACCAGGCCCGGATCGCGCCAGCAGGTGATCGAGCTGGAGGCCCCGCTCGTGCAGCTCGTCCGCGAGCACCTGCCCCTGCCGAAGGGCGCGGCGATCCGCCTACGCATCGGCGACGCGCGCGAGGGGGTGCGGAAGCTCCCCAGCGCGCTGCACGACGCCTGCGACCTCGTCGTCTCCGACGTGTACTCGGGCGCCCAGACGCCCGCGCACCTCACCAGCGTGGAGTTCTACCGCGAACTGACCGCCCTGCTCGCGCCGGGCGGCGTGCTGCTGGTGAACGTGGCCGACGGGCCCGGCCTCGCATTCGCGCGACGGCAGGCGGCGACGATCGCCGAGGTGCTCCCCGAGATCGGGATCCTCGCCGACACCCAGGTGCTCAAGGGACGACGCTTCGGCAACCTCGTCGTCGCCGCCTCCGCCGCTCCGCTGCCGACGGAATGGCTGCCGCGCCTGCTCGCCGCCGGCCCGCACCCGGCCAAGATCGCCCAGGGCGACGAGGCCCGCGCCTTCCTCCAGGGCGCCCGGATCGTCACGGATGCCGATTCCGTCGCCTCCCCTCGCCCGGATGCGTCGCTGTTCCTGCGCTGATCGGGCGCGCCGCCCCGCAGAGCACGGATGCGGCAGGCAGACTGGACGAGGACAGCGGCGGGGACGCGCGGAAGGAGAGCAATGAGTTTGATCCGGGGATACGACCAGGAGAGCCTCCGCGAACGGGTCGATCTCGACGAGTGCGCCGCCCGCCTGTCCGAGATCGAGGACCAGCGCAGCCTTCCCGCCCTGCTCGAGCGCGTCTGGCTGTTGAAGGTGCTCGGCCGCCTCGACGACGCCCTCGTGCTCGCCGACGAGGCCGTGCGACAGGCGCGCATGGCGGGCACCCGCAAGGACGTGCTCCGCGCCCGCGTGCTCCACGCGACCATCCTGCAGTACCGGGGCGCCCATGCCGCCGCCGAGCAGGAGCTGGCCACGTGCGCGGCGGAGGCCGAAGGACAGCGCTGGCTGTCGATCGCGGCGTTCGCGTACCAGCACCACGGCAAGAACGCCTACGACGCCGGGGACTACGAGACCGCGCGGGAGAGCTTCAAGCAGTCGCTGTTCCTGCGGCGCGAGTCCGGCGCCGAGGACCGCGAGCTCGAGACCGTCCTCCTCGCCATCGAGGCCGTGGAGCGCCGCCGGCCGTCCCAGCTCATCGCCGGATGACGTCGCAGCGCCCCGGTGTCGGCGGCATGCCATAACCTGAGCGCATGGCGGAACTTGACCGCGTGCGCGTCTGGGGCGAAGCACTGATCCGGTTGCATCTGGACGACACCTGGTCGTTCGACTTCGACCATGCCAAGCGGCGTGCCGGACAGTGCGACTACACCCGGAAACGCATCACGGTGTCGCGCTACCTCGCCGCCCGCTTCGAGGACGACGAGATCCACCAGGTGCTCCTGCACGAGGTCGCTCATGCGCTGGCCGGTCACCAGGCCGCGCACGGCCCCGCCTGGAAGCGCGTCGCCCGCGACCTCGGATACGTCGGCGGCACGACCCACCGCGGGGAGACCGCGGTGGAGCTCGCGCCGTGGGTGGGCCGTTGCCCGGCCGGGCACGTGACCTACCGGCATCGGCGTCCGACGCGCGCGACCTCCTGCGCCCGTTGCTCCCGCACCTTCGACGCGCAGCACCTGTTCGCGTGGACGCGGCGCGAGATCACGACAGACACACGGCTGGCCGCGCAGGCACCCCGCTGACGTCCGTAGAGCGGATCGCCGCAGACGGCGCGTCAGGCGGACGGGTCGTCCTCCCGGGAGCCGTCCGCCGGCAGCGGAGCCGTCTCCCGCGGCTGCCCGCCCCGGAGGCGCCGCACGAGCACGGCGAGCGCACGCCAGCCGAGGAGGAACAGGCCGAGCACCAGGGTGGCCACGATGATGAAGGGCACTTCCGCGGTGTCTCCGCTGAGCACCCGCAGCAGCATGCCCCCCGCGACGGTGACCACCCAGACCGTCGCTCCCCACAGCAGCGACCAGGGTCGGCGCGGGCGGGCGGGAAGGGCCAGCGCCACCGCATGACCGAGCAGCAGCGCCACGAGGAACGGCCACGCCGTGAGGAGGAACCCTGCCGGGTCCTCCTGGTGGGAGGCCCGGCCGATGGCGGCGAAGACGAGGACGAAGACGGCATCGACGAGGAGAGCGGGGAGGAACCTCATGCCTCGACCCTACGCGGGATGCCCGCTCACTCGTAGCGGACGAAACGCCCGTCGCGCAGCACAGGGACCGCGTCCACCGCGTCCAGCAGCGCCGCGTCTGCCGTGCTCGTCGGCACCAGCCCAGCGGCTCGGATCCGCTCGGTCGCCGGGACACCGGCCTGGAGCTCGCGCCCCGACCCCGTCGCTCCGATCAGGTGCTTCAGCGCGCGGCGCAGCGAGCGGAACCCCTCGGCGGCGACGGCCGCGTCCGGCGCCGTGTGGTCGATGCCCCGATCCGTGAGAGCCGCCGCGATCGCTCCGGCTCCCAGCTGATCCTCCACCGCCACGCGCCACTGCCCCGCGCCGTCGATCTCGCCGGCCGGCACGAGGGCGACCGAGGTGCGGCCCTGCCGCCGCTCCTGCTCGACCTGCACGGCCCGCGCGACGGCACCGGCATTGCGGATCGCGCCGAGCAGCACGGTGGACCCGGCCGGGGCGGCGGCGGCCACCGCCGCCCCGTCGCGGGACCACTCGAGAGCGGACGCGAGGTCGACCTCCGCTCCCCCGGCGACCGCGTCGGCCACCGTCGAGGAGAACCGGAGCACATCCACCACCACCACGACGTCGGCCGGAGCGAGCCGGGCGAGCCCGGCCACACCCCAGTCGAGTCGGACCTGGTACGGAGACTGATCGAACGGCGACGGCATCCGTCCAGCCTAGAGCCGTCAGTCGGCGGCGAGCGCCTCGACCGGGGCCACGCGCGTCGCCAGCCGGGTCGGCGTCGCCGCCGCCACCAGCGTGAGCAGCGCGGTCGCCGCGACGATGATCGCGACGGGCAGCCACGGCACCTGCGGCGCCACGAGGCCGGCGGGGGTGAACTCCGGCAGGACCGGCACCGAGCCCAGCAGCGACTGCGCCGCGATCCATCCGTACAGCACCCCGAGCACGAGTCCCGTGAGCGTCGCGGCCACCGTGATGTGCGTCGCCTCGAGGAGCACCATGCGGCGCACCTGGCGGTTGGACAGGCCGATCGAGCGCAGCAGCCCCAGTTCGCGACGACGCTGCACGACGCCGATGGTGAGGAGGTTGACGAGACCGACGGCGGCGATGACCGCGGAGACCGCCACGAGCACCATCATGATCGCGGCGAAGGCGTCGTACGGCGCGAAGAACTCGGCCGGGATCTCCTCCGTGGTCTGGCTCGTCATCAGGCGCTTCGCCGATTCCAGCGCCACCGCGAACATCGTCACCAGCGTGACCCCCATGACGACGCCGATGGCCATGCGCGACGACCGCTCCGGGTACCGCAGGGCGTTCTCGGCGGCGAGGCGGGCGGTTGCACTCGACCCGAACATCCGACCGACGAGCCGGAGGACGGGCGGCATGAACAGGACGGACCCCAGAGCCAGGCCGGTGAACGACAGGATGCCGCCGAAGAAGGCGACGATCACCCCGAGCGGCGTCACGAGCCCCAGGACCACGCCGCCCACCAGGAGCGCGGCTCCGGAGATGAGCAGCACCCAGGCGCCGACGTGACGGCCCTTGCGGCCGGAGACCTCGTCGCGCGTGCGCTCGACGGCCCCGCCGAGGGCCTGCAGCGGCGTCACGGCGAGCACGCGGCGCGACCCCACCCAGGCGGCCGCCCAGGTGGTGAGGGCGACGCCGAGTGCGGGAAGCGCGATCCCCGGCTGCGCGAGCGAGAAGGACGAGGGCGGCGTGGTGACCAGCTGGGCGCCGAGCTGCACGGCGGCCGCCGAGAGGAGCAGACCGGCGAGCAGGCCGAGGGAGGCCCCGAGGAGGCCGACGATGAGGCCCTGCCGACCGACCTGAACCCGCTGCGAGCGCGACGTCGCCCCGATCAGACGCAGGAGCGCGATCTGGCGCGTGCGGCCGGCGATGATCGTCGAGAAGGTGTTGGCCGTCACGATCGCCGCCACGTACATCGCGACCGCGGTCAGCAGCACGGACAGGATGGCGACGACGACGGCGAGCGTGCCGCTGTCGCCGAGGAACGGGTCCGCCTGGAGCACGGCGCCGATGTACGCCGTGATCTCGACGAGGAAGACGCCGAACGCCGACGACAGCGCGGCGACGAGGACGCTCGCGCCCATGCCGCGGTCGCGGAGCCAGGCCAGCCGGGGTCCGGTCGTCCGCGTCTCCGGGACGACCGTGGCGAGCGCGGTCATGCCGACACCTCCGCGGCGAGCATGTAGGCCGAGATCTGCTCCGCGGTCTGCCGCGGGTGGTCCGCGACGATGCGTCCGTCGCCGAGGTAGAGCACCCGGTCGGCGTGGCTGGCCGCGATCGCGTCGTGGGTGACCATCGCGATCGACTGTCCGTGCTCCCGGCTGGCGGCGGCGAGCAGGCGCAGCACCTCCCGACCGGTCTGCGAGTCGAGGTTGCCCGTGGGCTCGTCCGCGAAGACGAGGTCGGGGGCCGTGGCGAGGGCTCGGGCGATGGCCACCCGCTGCTGCTGTCCGCCCGAGAGCTGGTGCGGGCGGTGGCCGAGGCGCTTGCCGAGGCCGAGCGTCTCGATGAGGCCGTCGATCCGCGCGCGTTCGATCGCGCTGGGGCGGCGGCCGTCGAGCTCGAAGGGCAGGAGGATGTTCCCCAGGGCGTCGAGCGTGGGGACGAGGTTGAAGGCCTGGAAGATGAAGCCGACGCGGCGGCGGCGCAGGATCGTCAGGTCGAGGTCGCCGAGGCCGGTGATCTCGGTGTCGCCGATCCACGCGCGCCCCTCGGTCGGGCTGTCGAGACCGGCCATGATGTGCATGAGCGTGGACTTGCCGGATCCGGACGGGCCCATGATGGCGGTGAACTGTCCGCGGCGGATGCCGACGCTCACGTCGTCGAGCGCGTGGACGGTGCCCTCGCCCGAACCGTAGGTCTTCTTCAGGTGCTGGACGCGGGCGGCGAGCCCGAGGTCGGTGGTCGTGATCTCCATGATGACGACGCTATTTCCGCGCTCCCGTCCCCCGCGTCGCCCTGCGGGAGCATCCCGCTACATCGCGAGGATGATCCCGCCTCTCCTCTCGACCCACCCCTTTGCGTTCATCCCGGCCTCTTACGGCGGCCCGCAGAGGGCCGGGGCGACCGGAAGGGGGTGGGTCGGGGTCAGGCGAGACCGTGCTCGAACGCGAAGACCACAAGCTGCACGCGGTCGCGGAGGGCGAGCTTCGTGAGGATGCGGCTGATGTGCGTCTTCACCGTCGCCTCGCTGAGGAACTCCCGCGCCGCGATCTCGGCGTTCGAGAGGCCGCGCGCGGCGAGCGCGAAGATCTCCCGCTCCCTCTCCGTCAGCTCCGCGTACTGCGGCGGCACCGGCTTCGGCGCCTCCGCGAAGTGCTCGAACAGCTCCCTGGTCGCCGAGGCCGCGATGACGCTCGACCCCGCGTGCACCGTGCGGATCGCCGCGAGCAGGAACTCCGGGTCGGCGTCCTTGAGGAGGAAGCCGCTCGCGCCCTGGCGGATGGCCCGCGCCGCGGCCTCGTCCAGATCGAACGTGGTGAGCATGACGATGCGCGGCGGCTCCGGACGCGCCAGGATCTCGGCGGTCGCGGTCAGCCCGTCCATCACCGGCATCCGGATGTCCATGAGCACGACGTCGGGCCTTGTCGCCGCGACGACGTCGAGCGCCTCCCGCCCGTCGCCGGCCTCGCCGACGACCTCGAGGTCGGGCTGCGAGGCCACGAGCATGCGGATCCCGGCCCGGAACAGCGCCTGGTCGTCCACCAGCACGACTCTGATCACTGCGGGGCTCCGATCGGAAGGCTGCTCTGGACGACGAACTCCGCACCACGGCGCTCGGCTTGCAGACTACCGCCCACGAGCTGCGCGCGCTCCCTCATGCCGATGAGACCGTGCCCGCCGGGGGCCGAGGACGTCCCGTCGGCGGACACCGCGTTGCGCACCTCGATGTCCACCCGATCCGGCAGCCACGCGAGATGCACGTCCACCGCGCCGTCGCCGTGCCGGATCGCGTTGGTCAGGGCCTCCTGCAGGATCCGGTAGACGGCGAGCTGGATGGCACCCGGCGGCTCTCCGGGCGGCATCGGGTCGACCGTGACCCGCGGCTCGATGCCGGCCTGCCGCACCTGTGCGAACAGCGCCTCGAGATCGGCGAGGGTGGGCTGCGGGCCGTCGCCCTGCCGGTGCCGCAGCTGGGTGAGGAGCATCCGCACGTCGCTCAACGCGCCGCGGGCGGTCTGCGCGATCGTGCCCAGCGCCTCCGTCGCCATCTCCGGTTTGACGGCCGCGGCGTATCGGGCACCGTCGGCCTGGGCGATGACCACCGCAAGCGAGTGCGCGACGACGTCGTGCATGTCCCGGGCGATGCGCACCCGCTCCTGCTCCTCGGCCGCCAGCGCCTCCGCCTGCAGCTGTGCGGACCGGGTCCGGCGGTTGCGCAGGACGACGCGCCAGAGGAGTCCGCAGACCCACGCGAACCCGAGCGCCATGATCGAGGCCGACAGGAGCAGGGTGCCGCCCGTCACGAGCTCCCATCCGCTGCCGGAGCCGAACCGCACTCCACCGACGAACACCATGTAGAGCGAAGCGACGATCCCCCCGGCGATCACCGAGCCGAAGCCCCACCACAGCACGCGGCGGGTGCCCCACGCGGCGGTCGCGTACAGCACGAGGAGGATCGCGAAGTCGCTCGGCAGCGGCCCGAAGTCGGCGAGCATCTGCACGATGGCCCCGGCCCAGGCGGCGGCGAGCGCGAGCCCGGGTGCGAGCCGTCCGATCGCGACGCCGCCGAAGAGGAACACCGACGAGGCCACCAGGCCGATGACGTTGACCGCCGAGGTGCCCTGCTCCGGTTGGGGCGCGTAGAAGACGACGCTGAGCGGCGTCAGGAGCACGAAGAGCAGCGCCGCCCCGACGATGTCGAGGACGAGGCCGGCGCGGGACAGCGGACGGATCACTCCCCCACGCTACGCGAGCACACGGGAGGCGGCATCCGTCGCGGGATGTATCCGTCAGGCGCGGGCGAGGATCTCCCCGTGCGGCACGAGGAACCAGCCGTCGCCCTCGTCGGCCCAGCGCTTCCAGGCGTCGCTGATCTCGTGCAGATCGGCCGCGGTCGCCAGGTCCTGGTCCACCAGCTGCCGCGCCAGGGCCGACTCGAGGATGCGGTCGGCCCACAGGCCGCCCCACCACTCGCGCTCGGCCGGCGTCGCGTAGCACCAGGTGGACGCCGTCGCCGCGACCTCCGTGAACCCCGCCGCCCGCGCCCACGAGAGCAGACGCCGTCCGGCGTCCGGTTCTCCGCCGTTGGCTCGGGCCGCGGCCCGATACAGCGCGAGCCACCGGTCGAGCGCCGGGATGACCGGGAACCACAGGAATCCCGCGTAGTCCGCGTCCCGGGCGGCCACGAGTCCGCCGGGCACCGCCACCCGGCGCATCTCCCGCAGCGCCTGCACCGGGTCGGCGACGTGCTGCAGCACCTGATGCGCATGCACGACGTCGAAGCTGTCGTCCGGGAAGCTCAGGGCGTGCACGTCCTCGACGGAGAACGCGATGTTCGTGAGGCCGCGCTCGGCGGCGAGAGCGCGGGAGAGGGCGAGAGCGGAGTCGTCGATCTCGGTCGCGGTCACGTGCGCGACGACGCCGGCGAAGTCGACGGTGATCGATCCGGGCCCCGCGCCCACGTCCAGCAGCCGCGTGTCCGCGTGGAGGTGCGGTCGAAGGTAGGCGGCCGAGTTCGCGATGTCCCGCACGTTGTGCGAGCGGAGGACGGATTCGTGGTGTCCATGCGTGTACGAGGCCATGCGCTCAGTCTGGCACTCCCGTCGACCCACCCCTCTCCGTGCGTCCCGGCCTCTTCCGGGCGTCCGTAAGGGGCCGGGGCGGCGCGAAAGGGGTGGGTCGACGGGCTAGAGCGACGACACCATGCGGCGGATCGCTTCGCGGTCGGGCTTGCCGGAGGAGAGGAGGTCGAGCTCGTCCACGAGGATCAGGCGCGACGGACGGGCGGCGGCGCCGATCTCCCGGGCCACGGCCTCCCTGGCGTGGGCGAGTTGCTCCGACTCGCTGCGGCGGAGCGCCTCTCCGCGCGCGGCGACGATGACCGAGGCCTCCCCCCAGCGCTCATCCGGCACCCCCACGACCACCGCCTGATGCAGTCCGGGGATCGTCCGCACGATGCGCTCGACCCGGTCGAGGGAGATGTTGATCCCGCCCGAGACGATCACGTTGTCCGCGCGGCCGTGCACACGCACGACGCCGTCCTCGACGAGTCCGAGGTCGCCGGTCCGGTACCAGCGGATCCCGTGCTCGTCCCGGACGAATGTGCGCGCGGTCAGCGCCGGATCGCCGAGGTATCCCTCCGCCAGCAGCGGCCCCGCGATGCGGAGCTCGCCGTCCACCGCCCGCACCTGCACGGTGTCGAGCGCGACGCCGTCGTACACGCAGCCCCCGCTCGTCTCGGTGGAGCCGTAGGTGCGCACGAGGCGGACGCCGACGTCGGCCGCCCGTTCGCGCAGCGGCTCAGGGAGCGCCTGGCCGCCGACGAGGATCGCCTCGTACGCCCGCAGCGCGGCGAGCACTCCCGGCTCGTCTGTCGCGTCGAGCAGCGTCGCGATCTGCGCCGGGACGAGCGAGGTGTAGAGCGCGGGCACCACGCCCGCGGCGGTGGCGCGCTGCAGGTCGCGCGACGCCTCGGCGAACGCGCGCGGGGTGAACCGCCCCTCGATCCGGGCGGGCTCGGTGCCCGCGAGGATCGACCGCACCATCACCTGGAGCCCGGCGACGTACCCGGCCGGAAGCGCGAGCAGCCAGCGCCCGCTGCCGATCCGCTCGGCAGTCGCGGCCGCGCTCGCCCGCAGCGCCTCGCCGCTCAGCGCCACCCGCTTCGGGATGCCGCTGGATCCCGAGGTCGCGATCACCGCCGCGATGCCGTCGTCCACCTCGGACGGCGCATCGGCGAGCATCCCGAAGCCGAGAGCCGGCCCCTCGTCGAGCGCCCGGACCAGCGCCTGCCGGAGGAGCGTGGTGTCGTCGGCGTCGGTCGGGATCAGCGCGGTCACGGTGAGCTCCGTCTCGCTCGTGCGGTCTCAGTAGTGCCAGGGGAAGGACGACCAGTCCGGGTCGCGCTTCTCCAGGAAGGAGTCGCGGCCCTCCACGGCCTCGTCCGTGCCGTAGGCGAGGCGGGTGGCCTCGCCGGCGAACACCTGCTGGCCGACGAGCCCGTCATCGACGGCGTTGAAGGCGAACTTGAGCATCCGGATCGCCGTCGGGGACTTCGTCAGCACCGTGCGCGCCATCTTCAGCGCCTCGCGTTCGAGCTCGGCGTGCGGCACCACGCGGTTCACCGCACCGGCCTCGTACGCCCGCTGCGCCGAGTACTCCTCGGCGAGGAAGAACACCTCGCGGGCGAACTTCTGACCGGTCTGGCGGGCCATGTAGGCGGAGCCGTACCCGGCGTCGAAGCTGCCGACGTCGGCATCGGTCTGCTTGAAACGCCCGTGCTCGGCCGACGCGATCGTCAGGTCGCACACCACGTGCAGCGAGTGCCCGCCGCCGGCCGCCCAGCCAGGGACGACCGCGATGACGACCTTCGGCATGAACCGGATCAGTCGCTGCACCTCGAGGATGTGCAGCCGCCCGACGGCCGGGGCCGCTCCCCCCGGGGCCGCCGCTTCCCCCTGGGTCGCTGCGCCTTCCCCCTGGGTCGCTGAGCCTGTCGAAGCGTACCTGTACCCGTCGCGGCCGCGGATGCGCTGGTCGCCACCGGAGCAGAACGCCCACCCGCCGTCCTTGGGGCTCGGGCCGTTGCCGGTCAGCAGCACCGCCCCGATGCGGGCGTCCTGGCGGGCGATGTCGAGCGCGCGGTAGAGCTCGTCCACGGTGTGCGGGCGGAAGGCGTTGCGCACCTCCGGCCGGTGGAACGCGATCCGGGCGACCCCGCCGTCGCGACTGACGTGCGCGGTGATGTCGGTGTAGTGCTCGGCGCCGGGCGCGAGCTCCCACTCAGCGGGGTCGAAGAGGTCGGAGACGAAGGCATCGGTCACGGTCTTCAGCCTATTCCCCGGGCGCGGGCCGTCTTCATCCAGCCGTCGACGATGTCCCAGAGCGGGAAGGCCACGAGGCAGACGGCGGTGATCACGGTGAGCACGCGCATCGTGTCGGGCTCGACCCCGTTGTCCGCGAACACGAACTCCAGGAAGGCCGGATTGAGCAGTTCTCCCTGCAGGAGCAGCGTGAGCGCCCAGGCGGCGAAGGCGACCGCCAGGACGGTGTTCACGACGGCGGCGGCGACGGTCCAGCGTCGTCGCGCATAGATGACGATCGCCAGCACCGCTTCCGCGATCATGAGCGCGACGAGGATGGCGATGCCCACCGGCCAGAGGCGGGGCGCCAGGATCGGGATCGGCTCGCCACCGGTGGGGAAGAAGCCGAACGTCGCGTCCCACACGATCGCACCGATCCCGGCCAGGAGGAAGACGAGCGAGGCGATCACGTCGGCGCGGGCGGCCCCGTTTTCGGTCGGCTCCGGGAGCTGGTCGACGTTCCAGCGCACGCCCGTGTCGGCGCCGGTGCGCTCCAGCACGACGAAGACGAGCGTGACCCAGAAGCACAGGTGCACGATGACGGACAGGGTGACCGAGACGATCGCACCGATCACCTCGCCCGGGCCTCCGCCGCTGATGAGCTGGCCGATCGCGACTCCGATCGCCGCGAACGGCGGCACGATGAACAGGAGCAGCTTCAGCAGCCGCCACCAGGTGAGGTAGTACCGCGGCCCGATGAGGTGCAGGGGCCGGTCGGCGTACCCGGCCGCGAGGATGCCCGGATCGCCGAGGTCGGTGAGGACGGCGCGTTCCGCCTCCTCCGGGTTCTCGCCCAGCTCGCGCCGGGCGTCGACGGCGTCGGCGATGGCGGCTTCCAGTTCGGCACGGACCTCGTCCTGCGCCTCGGGGGCGAGGCTGCGGACGGTGGCGCTGATGTAGCGCTCGGTGAGAGTGGCCGTGGGGGGCATGTCAGTTCTCCTCGGGGGTGAGGGAGGCGATCGCTGCGGTGAGCGCGCGCCATTCGTCGGTGAGGGTGTCGGCCAGGCGGACGCCGGCCTCGGAGGTGCGGTAGAACTTGCGGGGCCGGGCCTCGTCCGTGTTCCACTCGCTCGTCAGGTACTCCTGCTTCTCCAGACGCCGCAGCAGGGGGTAGAGCGTGTTCGCGTCGGTCGCGAACCCGCGCTGCTCGAGCTGCTCGAGCAGGCTGTACCCGTAGCCGGGGGTGCGCAGGAGCTGCAGGCAGGCGAGCACCACGGTGCCGCGGCGCAGCTCCTGCAGATGCGTGTCGAGCGTCTCGTTCATGCCCTCCACATTACTGTGCGTCACACACCATTGTCAACGACACATATACGTGCGCCATGCGCACCCACCAGGTGGCGCACAATGGGGTCATGATCCCCGCCCTCACGGAGCTCCTCGATTCCGCCCGCGTCGTCGCCCTTCCGATGCACACCCGTTTCCGCGGGGTGGACACCCGCGAGGCCCTCTTGTTCGAAGGGCCCGAAGGCTGGGCCGAGTTCTCCCCCTTCGTCGAGTACGACGACGCCGAGGCGGCGACGTGGCTGGCCGCGGCGATCGACAACGCCTACGCGCCGCAGCCCGCACCGCTGCGCCGCCACGTCCGCGTCAACGCCACGGTCCCCGCCGTCGAGCCGGCGCGCGTGCCCGAGGTCCTCGCCCGCTTCGCCGGATGCCGCACCGCGAAGGTGAAGGTCGCCGAGCCCGGACAGCTCCTCGCGGAGGACGTCGCCCGCGTGCAGGCCGTCCGGGAGGCACTGGGGCCCGAGGGGCGCATCCGGGTCGATGCGAACGGCCTCTGGAACGTCGACGAAGCGGAGCACGCGGTGCACGCGCTCGCCGCCTTCGATCTGGAGTACGTCGAGCAGCCGTGCGCGTCCGTGCCCGAGCTCGCCGAGCTGCGGCGTCGCATCGCCTACATGGGGATCCCGGTCGCCGCCGACGAGAGCATCCGCAAGTCCGGCGACCCTCTCGCTGTCGCCCGCGCGGGCGCGGCGGACATCGTGGTCATCAAGGCGCAGCCGCTCGGCGGGCTGACGCACGCCCTGCAGATCGTCACCGCGGCCGGCCTGCCCGCGGTCGTCTCCAGCGCGCTGGACACGGCGATCGGACTCTCACAGGGGGCCGCCCTGGCCGCGGCGCTCCCCGTCCTCGACTACGACTGCGGGCTGGGCACCGCGTCGCTCTTCCAGGACGACGTCGCCGACCTCCGCCCCGTGGACGGCGCGATCCCGGTGGGACGCCTGTCCCCCGACCCGGCAGCGCTCACCCGACTGGCCGCAGCGGACGAGCGTCGGGAGTGGTGGACCGCCCGCCTGGCGCGCTGTCACCACGAGCTGCTCGCGGCGCGCAGCGCCTAGGACTCGACGAGGAGCTCCACGAGGCGACCGAGCTCTTCGCCTCCGGAGTGCCGCAGCGCGGCGTCGTCGCGACCGGCCATGGCGCCGCGGACGGTCATGCCCTCCCAGAGGATCATGAGCATGCGCGCCGCATCGACGGCGGGCACGCGGAGGCGCAGCGTCCCCGCCGCCTCCACGATGTCCTCCACGATCCGCGCGATGCTCGCCACCATCTCGCGTTCCTGGGTCAGATAGGCCTCCCCGAACCGCGGATCGCGCAGCGCCCGGATGCGGATCTCGCTCATCAGCATCACGCCGACCCGGTCGTCGCTTCCGAGCTCCATGATCTGCTGCACGAGGTCCTTCGGGTCGCAGTCGTCGGCGAGCTCGCCATCGGCCCGCATCTGCTCGACACGGGTCCGGACGGCCGCGACCCGGGAGTCCGCCACGCCCGCCGCGAGGGTGAGGAAGAGCTCGTCCTTGGAGTCGAAGTTCGAGTAGAAGGCTCCGCGCGTGAAACCGGCGCGCTCGCAGACGGCCTCGACGGAGGCGCCCTCCAGGCCGACCTCGGCGAACACCTGCGCGGCGGCCTCCAGCAGGCGCGCCTTCGTGTTCTCGCGGCTGCGGGTGGCGGGTGACGACATCGGAACCTCCTGACCTTCCCTCTCGACGATTCACACCCGGCGCACAGCATCCGGGTGGGCGATCACCTTACGATACATCTATGTATCGGATACACCTGTGTATCCACCCCGCACCCCCACGGAGATTCGCGTGTCCACACTGCTCTCATCCCTCGGACGCTGGTCCTTCCGCCACCCGTGGCGCGTCCTCGTCTCGTGGCTCCTCGCGCTCGGCATCGCCGGGGCCGGAGCGGTCCTCCTCGGTGCCGGCACCGACAACACCTTCTCCATCCCCGGCACGGAGTCGCAGGCGGGTCTCGAGCAGCTCTCCCGTTCGTTCCCGCAGGTGAGCGGAACCAATGCGCAGTTCATCGTCGTGGCGGCCGACGGCGACGAGGTTACCGATGACGCGTACCGGGAGCCGATCGAGGATGCGGTGTCCGACCTCGGCGACCTCGACCAGGTCCTCGCCGCGACCTCGCCGTACGACGAGATGGTCACCGGCATGATCAACGACGACGACACGGCCGCGATCGTCCGCCTGCAGTTCGACGGGGAGGCCAGCGACGTGTCGGACGAGACGACGGACGCCCTCCGGGCCGCCGTCGACGACCTCGCCGGAGAACTCCCGGAGGGTGCACAGACCTCGCTCGGCGGCGACCTCTTCGCGATCTCCATCCCCGGCGTCACCCTCACCGAGGCCGTCGGCCTGGTCATCGCCCTCCTCGTGCTCATCGTCACGTTCCGCTCGTTCGTCGTCGCCGGGCTCCCGCTGCTCACCGCGATCCTCGGGGTCGGCATCTCCATGGCCGGGATCTTCACGGCGACCGCCTTCGCGACCGTGTCGTCCACGACGCCGCTGCTGGCCCTGATGCTGGGCCTGGCCGTCGGCATCGACTACGCGCTGTTCATCGTCGCGCGCCACCAGGATCAGGTGCGGGAGGGCGTGGATCCCGAGGAATCCGCCGCGCGCGCGGTCGGAACGGCCGGATCGGCGGTCGTCTTCGCGGGCGTCACCGTGCTGATCGCCCTGATCGGCCTCGGCTTCGCCGGGATCCCGTTCCTCACGACGATGGGCGTCGCCGCCTCCGTCGCCGTGGCCGTCGCCGTCGCGATCGCCGTGACCCTCACCCCCGCCCTGCTCGGATTCCTCAAGAGGCGCGTCGCGGGACGACCGAAGCGCGCGAAGGCCCCGAAGAAGGCGGCCGCGAAGAACACCGCCGCGCGCCCTCGCGGCAGCCGTCGGTGGGTGGAGGGCGTGACCAGGCACCCGGTCCTCGTCTCGCTCGCCGTCGTGCTCGGCCTGGGCATCGTCGCCGTGCCCGCTCTCAGCCTCGACCTCGCCCTGCCCAACGCCGGCGTGCTGCCGAAGGACTCCGAGGCCCGGCAGACCTACGACCTCGTCGGAGAGCAGTTCGGCCCCGGATTCAACGGACCGCTCATCCTCACCGGGACCATCGTCACCTCCACCGACCCGCTCGGCCTCATGGAAGACCTCGGGGACGCCGTGTCCGAGGTGCCCGGCGTGAAGGAGGTCGCGCTCGCCACCCCGAACGAGACCGCCGACACCGGCATCGTGCAGATCATCCCGGAGACCGCCCCGGACGACCCGGCGACGGCCGACCTCGTGCGCGAGCTCCGCAGCCACCACGACGAATGGCTGGACGAGTTCGGCATCGACCTCAAGGTCACCGGCTTCACCGCGGTCGGCATCGACATCTCCGATCAGCTCGGGGCCGCCCTGCTTCCGTTCGGGATCTTCGTGATCGGCCTCTCGCTGATCCTCCTCACCATCGTGTTCCGCTCCCTCTGGGTGCCGATCACCGCCGCGGCCGGCTACCTGCTGTCGATCGTCGCCGCCTTCGGCGTGGTCGGGGCGGTGTTCGAGTGGGGCTGGTTCGCCGACCTGCTGCACGTCGCGAAGGTCGGGCCGATCATCAGCTTCATGCCGATCATCCTGATGGGCGTGCTGTTCGGCCTCGCGATGGACTACCAGGTGTTCCTGGTGTCGCGCATGCGCGAGGACTTCGTCCACGACCCCGAACTGCGCGGCACGGCGGGCACCGCCGACCGCGCCACCCGCCGCGCCGCCGCCCTGCGGGCCGTGCGGAGCGGCTTCACCGGGTCGGCCAAGGTGGTCACGGCCGCCGGCCTCATCATGTTCGCCGTATTCGTCGCCTTCGTCCCCGAGGGCGACTCCTCCCTCAAACCCATCGCACTCGGACTCGCGGCGGGCATCGCCTTCGATGCCTTCCTCGTGCGGATGACGCTGATCCCGGCGCTCATGACGATCCTCGGCGAGCGCGCCTGGGAGATCCCGTCGTGGCTCGAGCGGATTCTCCCCCGCGTGGACATCGAGGGCGAGGCGGTGGAACGCGAGCGCCACCTCGAGGCGTGGCCCGGCGACGGATCGGTCGTCGCGGCGGACGCCCTCGATCTCGGTTCCGGCGCACCGGCCGTGGCGGGACTCTCGCTGCGCCTCTCGCCCGGCGAAGCCCTCGTCGTCAGCGGTGCGGATGCGGGATCCCTGCGCGCCCTTGCCCTGACGGTCGGTGCCCGCATCGCCCCGGCCGACGGACGCCTCCGCGTCGCAGGCCACCTGCTCCCCGGCCGCGCGGCCTGGGTCCGCGCCCACGTGGGCTGCGTCCTGGCGGAGAACGACGACACCGTCCTCGCGGACCTCCGCGAAGCCCTCCGCGGCCGCTCCGCACTCGTGGTGATCGACGGTGCCGACCGCCTCCGCCACGGCACGCGCGACCAGGTCGCCGCCATGCTGCGCGATGCGAAGTCGCGCCGTGATCTCGCTGTGTTCGCCACGGCCGCCGATCCTGACGCGGCCCGCTCCCTCCTCGCGGATGCCGGATGGCCGTCCGCCGACGTACTCGACACGCGCGCGCCTCGCCCGAGCGCCGCAGAAACCACCGAGGTGCCCGCATGACCCTCCCCCTCGAGCGTGCCCGCTCCCGCAAGCCGATCACCTGGCTCACGATCCTCGGCGTGCTGCTGCTTCCGGCGGCCGTCGGCGGCATCCTCATGGCGGCGCTCTACAACCCGACCGAGCGCCTCGACTCCATGACCGCGGCGATCGTGAATCTCGACGAGCCCGTCGAGATCGACGGTCAGACCGCTCCCCTCGGACGCCAGCTCGCCTCCGGGCTCGTCGAGGGGTCGGACGATCTCGACTCGAACCTCACCTGGGTCATCTCCAACGAGGAGGACGCCGCCGACGGGCTCGCCGACGGCACCTACCAGGCCGTCATCACCATCCCCGAGGACTTCTCGGCCGCGGCCACCTCGGCAGGGCAGGCGGTCGCGGACGGCGGCGGGGATGCCGAGCAGGCGACGATCCAGGTGACGACCCCCGACGACGGGCTCGTCGCGGACGACCTCATCACGGGGCAGATCGCCGATGTGGCGGCCTCGACGCTCGGCACCACGCTGTCCGAGGCCACGACCGAGAACATCCTCGTCGGCTTCACCACCATCGGCGACCAGATCGGCGATGCGGCGGACGGAGCACTGGAGCTGGCGAAGGGCGCCCGCGACGCGGCCACCGGCGCCGCGGCCCTTCCGGACGGCGCGACGCAGCTCGCCGCGGGCGCCGGAGAGCTGGGCGCCGGGGCGTCGAGCCTCGCATCCGGCCTGGACACCATCGCAGGGCAGACCCGGCAGGCTGCGACCGGCGCCGGCACTCTGGGGGCCGGACTCACCTCCGGGGCGACCGAGCTGCAGGGCCGGGTCGCCGGCATCCAGCAGCTCACGGGCAGCATCCAGTCGGCGGGCGCTTCGGCGAAGTCGGCCGCGGCGGACTCGGCCGCGGTCGCACATACGCTCGGGGCGATGGCGGCCACGGCGTGCGGCACCGATCCGGAATCGCCGGAGTGCGGGCAGCTCTCCGGCCTCGCCTCGCAGGCGGCGGCAGCGGCCACGTCGGCCGGAACCGCCTCCGGCATCCTCAACGACAAGCAGATCGCCGCGGGCGTGGCCGCGCTTCCCGGGTCGTTCTCCACGCTGGCCACCCAGCTGGGCGAGGCGGGCGCGGGGGCGACCGAACTCGCCGGCGGACTCAACCGGCTCGCGACCGAGGGCGTGGATCAGTCCGCGGCGGGCGCCCGGGCGCTGTCGTCCGGCGCGACGCAGCTCGCCGACGGCGCGACCCAGCTCGCCGACGGCAGCACCGAACTCGCCACCGGCCTCGACACGCTCGCGACCGGCACCGGCGACCTCGCGGGCGGGCTGCGCACCGCGGCGGACTCCCTTCCGTCCTTCAGCGACGAGGAGTCGACGTCGCTGGCGTCGGTGATCGCCGACCCCGTGGCGACCGACTCCTCGATGGGCTCGCTCTTCGGTCCCACCGCGATCCCGCTGCTCACCGCGGTGGTGCTCTGGTTCGGCGGTCTCGCGTCATTCCTCGTCCTGCGGGCGCACACCGCGCGGACGCTCACGTCCCGTCGGTCGTCGGCTGCCCTCACCCTCCGCGGGTTCTGGCCGGCCGCGGCGATCGGCGCGGCACAGGGGCTGCTCGTCTCCCTCATCGTGCAGACCGTTGCCGACTACGACCCGGCGAACTGGTGGGCGTTCGCCGGGACGGCCGTCCTCGCCGGGGTGGTGTTCGCCGCAGTGAACCAGGCCCTCGTGGCCGTGTTCGGCGGCATCGGACGCTGGATCGCCGCGCTGATCGGCGTCGTGGCCGTCGCGACGGGGTTGATCTCGACCGTGCCCGACTGGCTCGCGAGCATCGGCGCGGCCCTGCCGACCGCACCGGCCTTCGCGGGTCTCATCGACGCGAGCGGCGCGGCGGTCGCCGCCCTCGTCGTCTGGGGTGTGCTGTCGCTCGTCGCCACGACGGTGGTCGTCGCGGTCCGCCGCACGACCACGGCCCGCGCCGTCGTCACCGCCTGACACCGTCACATCTTCGGAAATCACGGACGACACGCCGCCGGACAGCCCGTGCCGGCGGCGTGTCGCGTCCGCTCTCCGAAATCGTGCAAAGACGGGACGACGACACCCCGTACCCTCGTGCCATGCGCCGACCGTTCATGGACACTCCGGACCAGCTCGCGAGCCTCGACGGGCAGCAGTATCTCGTCCTCCGGCCGACCGGGGCGGTCGCCGCGGCCTACCGGGCGATCCAGGAGGCCGCGCTCGCGCGTCTGGATACGCCCCTGCGGCATCCACACACGGAGCACGTGACGCTTCGAGGCTTCTTCGAGCCGGAGCGTCGCGAAGATCTCCGAGCCGTGATCCGGGCCTGGGCCGCGGAACAGGGTCCTCTCGAACTCACCGCCGACGCCGTGGACGTCTTCCCCGCACCGTGGCAGGTCCTGATCCTGCGCCTCGCCCGCACGCCCGCCCTCGTGCGCGCGTACGCCTCGCTGACGGAGGCGCTCCGGCCGACGGACTTCCGCCGCCTCGACGAGCTCTCGGTCGAGGAGTGGACCTTCCACCTCTCCGTGCTCTACGGCAGGACGCTGGATCCCGAGACGTGGCAGCATCTCGCCGCGACCGAGGCCCGTCCTCTGACCCCCGCTCCGACGGAAGTCGTCACCGAGGCCGAGTTCGTCTGGTACGAGGGCGGCGTCGAGCACGCCGAGGTCATCCCCCTCGGCGGCTGACGCTCCGTCTCGATGGGCTCAGCTCAGGCCGGAGTAGGCGTGCAGGCCCTTGAAGAAGACGTTGACGACGGTGAAGTTGAAGATCACGGCGGTGAAGCCGACGATCGAGAGCCAGGCCGAGGGGTTGCCGCGCCAGCCGCGGGTCGCGCGGGCGTGGATGTAACCGGCGTAGAGCACCCAGATCACGAACGTCCAGGTCTCCTTCACATCGAAGCCCCAGAAGCGGCTCCAGGCGTAGTACGCCCAGATGGACCCGGCGATGAGGGTGAAGGTCCAGAGGATGAAGCCGATGATCGTGAACAGATACGCCAAGCTCTCCAGGCGCTCCGCCGGCGGGAACGTGCGCAGGAAGCCGGGGCCGGTCTTGGCCGCCCCCTCACCGAGCAGACGCTCGCGTCGGGCCTGCATCAGCTGGATCACCGAGAGCGCGAAGGCGAGCGCGAAGAACGCCGTCGCGAGCGAGGCGACGAACACGTGGATGATGAGCCACACGCTCTTCAGCGGGTCCATGAGCGGCGAGACCTCGACGTAGAAGTTCGTCGCGCCCAGCCCGAGGAGGACGACCACGAGGCCCGTGATGAAGGTGCCGAGGAAGCGCAGGTCGAGGCGGGTGAGCACCGCCAGGTAGACGGCGATGATGAGCAGCGTGCCGACCATGCCGAACTCGTACAGGTTGGCCCACGGCACCCGTCCGGCCGCGATGCCGCGGGTGATCGTCGCGGCCAGGTGGAAGACGAAGCCGAGGACGGTGAGCGACGTGCCGATCCGCGCCATGACGAAGCGCTGCGGCGCCGACACCGGTGCCCCGGTCGCGTCCACGGATGCCGGGACGCTCCCGCCGCCCGCGCCGACGAGCACGCCCTCGCGGACCGTGTGGGCGTCGGCCGTGGCCTGCGAACGGCGCGCGAGATCGAAGGCGTAGGCCACGAAGGCCGCCGCGTAGATCGCGATCGCCGTCCAGAGCAGGACCGGCGAGATCACGTTGAGCTCGAGCATGGTGTCAGTCTACTTTCCGGGTGCCGGGGCCGCGGGGTCCGCGGCGGCGTCCGCGGCGTCCTCGTCGGCGTCTTCAGGGGTGCGGGCGGTCGTGCCGCCCGCGGCGTCGAGGAGCCGGGCGTGCCCGGCCCGGAGGTCGTCCACGGCGCGCGCGAGCGTCGGGTCCTCGCCCCGGGCCAGGGCCGCGTACTCGAGATCGACAGCGCCGTCGGCGGCGGTGGCCTTGACCCACACGCGCCGACGCGGCACGAAGAGGGCGAGCATGAGGCCGCCGAGGGCCAGCAGCGCAAAGCCGAGGACGAACACCCCGGACTCGTCGCGGTGGATCTGCAGGGAGGCGAAGCGCTTGACGGACTCCGAGGCGTCGGTGGCGCCCTCCGGCGACTCGTCGTCGAAAGTCACCGAGCCGAGGCCGCTCGGCAGCTGCGCGGTCTCGCCCGGGGACAGCTCGATCGACTCGACGTCCGTGCTGCGTCCGGTGAGCTTCGTCATGTCGGAGGTGTCGAGCACGTACACCGAGCGGGGCACGCCGTCGTTGATCCCGAGGTCGCCCGTGTACACGTCGAGCGTGAGCGTCGGATTGGTGAGATCGGGGTAGGCGGAGAAGAAGGCCCCGGTGTCGAGCACACCCGTCGTCGGGTAGAAGAAGCCGACGAGGCCCACCTGCTCGGCCAGGCCGTCCGGCACCTTGAGCACGCCGAGCGAGGTCATGTTGTTGTCCTGCGGAAGGAACGGCGTGCTGTTGTGGAACACCACGTTGCCCTCGGGGTCGCGCACCGTCACGGTGGGCGCGTAGCCGTTGCCGAGCAGGAACACGTCGTCGTCCGCCACGCTCAAGGGCTCGTTGACCTTGACGGCCCCCTCGCGCTCCTCGCCCTTCTCCTGGATGGTCATGTTCGCGGAGAAGTCGCCCGCCTGGCCCGAGCCCGGCTCCCCGAACGGCTGGTACGTCACGTCGAACGAGTCGAGGCGCATGGAGTACGGCGCGAAGGCGTCGTCGGCGACGAAGCGTCCGCGGTTCATGGAGTCGTAGTCGAGCAGCGTGTTGGCGAAGGTCTCGCCCTCGACGAGCACGCGCTGGCCCGTGTACGCGAAGCCGCCGCCGACGCCGATCGTCACGAGCACGCCGACGAGAGCGAGGTGGAAGAGCAGGTTGCCCGTCTCCCGCCAGTAGCCGCGCTCGGCCGAGACGGAGTACGTGCGCCCGCGGTCGTAGCGCTCGACGCGGTAGCCGAGCGCCTTGAGCTGCTTCGTGGCGACGTCGATCGAGGCCGCCGCCTCCGCGTCGGCGTCACCGGTGCGGGTGCCGGAGTCGGCGACCGTGTCGCGCGTGACGGCACGGTAGTCCTCCAGGCGTCGCAGCCGCGCGGGCGTGCGCGGCGGGCGGGCCTGCAGCGCCTTGGCGTGGTGCTTGATGCGGGGGATGACGCAGCCGACGAGCGAGGTGAACAGCAGCAGGTAGATCGCCGAGAACCAGGGCGACAGATACACGTCGAAGAGCTTGAGCGCGTCGAGGACGGGGAACAGGTCGGGGTTGTCGCGCTCCCACTGCGTCACGCCGTTCGGGTCGGCCATCCGCTGCGGGAAGATCGATCCGGGGATGGCCGCGATCGCCAGCACGAGCAGGAGGACGAGCGCCGTGCGCATCGAGGTGAGCTGGCGCCACCCCCACCGCAGCCAGCCGACGAAGCCGAGGCGCGGCTGGGTGATGGTGTCGTCGCCGTCGACGTGGTCGGACGGGCGGAGCGGATCGCTGGAGTCGGTGGTCACGGCACCCTTGTTCTTCGTCATGGTCGTCTCGGAGCGGTCAGAGCGGGAGGTCGACACTGCCGATCACCGCCGTCAGCCGCGACATGATGTCGGTCCACAGGCCGGTGACCATCAGTACGCCGAGCAGGATCAGCAGCACGCCGCCGACGATGTTCACGACCCGGACGTGGCGGCGCAGGAAGCCGATCGCCTTCGTCGCCCAGCCGAAGCCGAGGGCGACGAGCAGGAACGGGATGCCGAGGCCAAGGGAGTACGCGAGGCCGAGGAAGCCCGCGCGCACGGGGTCGCCGGCGTTGAAGGAGAGCGCGAGGATGGCGGCGAGCGTGGGGCCCATGCAGGGCGCCCAGCCGATGCCGAGCGCGACGCCGAGGAGCGGCGCACCGATCATGCCGGCCTTCGAGTCGACGTGGAAGCGGAGCTCCTTCTGCGCGAACCCGAAGAGCCCGAGGAAGACCAGGCCCATCGCGATGATGACGACGCCGAGGATGCGGGTGATGAGATCGCCCCACCGGAGCAGGAACACGCCGGCGGTGCCGCCGAGCACGGTGTAGAGGATGAACACCACGGTGAAGCCGAGGATGAACAGCAGCACCCCGAGCACGAGGCGGCTGCGCGTCGCCGTCTGCGTGGCGCCGCCGGTCGCCGACGATCCCCGCGGGGTGACGGCTCCGCCGAGGAAGCCGAGGTAGCCCGGGACGAGCGGGAGGACGCACGGTGAGAGGAACGAGACGAGTCCGGCGAGCATCGCCACCGGGACCGCGATCCAGAGGGCTCCGGATCCGATGATCGCGTCGGGATTCACGACGACCTCGCGGACATCAGGAGTCCTCCGCGAGCGCGTCCTTGACGAGCGTGGAGAGGACGGACGTGCCGTCGATGGGTCCGATGATCTTCGCGGCGACGCGCCCCTGCTTGTCGAGCACGAGCGTGGTGGGGGTGGCCGAGATCGGCACGACCTCCGCGAAGGCGAGCTTCGCCTGGGCGGTGTCGACGTCGATGAGGCTCGGGTACGTGATCCCGAACTCGTCGGCGAAGGCGACGGCCGTGTCGGCCTGATCCCGCGTGTTGATGCCGATGAACTGCACGTCCGCGTCCTGGTGCTCCTGCCAGACGGCCTCCAGGTCGGGCGCCTCGACGCGGCACGGCGCGCAACCCGCGTACCAGAAGTTGACCACGGCGACCTGGCCGGCGATGTCGGCGCTGTCGAACTTCTCCCCGTGCTCGGTGACCCCGGCGAACTCGACCGGCTCTCCGCGTTCGGCGACGGGGATCTCGACGATCGCACCGTCGGCGGCGACGTACCCGGTGTTCTCGCCGTTCAGGAACGACTCGCTCACGGCATCGGGCGCACAGGCGCTCAGGCCGACGCCGAGCACCGCAGCGAGCGCGACTCCGCCCAGGCGGCCGAGGGGCCGAAGACGGGAGGGGCGGCCGTTGCGGATCGGGTGAATCCTGGAAGCGCGGGACACGTCTCCGAGTTTACGCAGAGCTTCCTATGCATCGGCCGGGTACCCCCGGGGGGCCTCAGAAGCGCGCGAGCACGTCGTCCACTCCGGCGCGGAACCGCGGACACGTCGCGATGTCATGCGCGCGGCATCCCATGGCGTGCTCCGTCATCTCCCGCGATCGCCGCATCTCCTCCATCCGCCGGTCGATGTCGTCGAGGTGCTGCTGCAGGACCTGATGACGCCCGGCGCTGCCGTCGTCGAGGAGCACCGCGATCTGGTCGAGGCTCATGCCCGCGGCCTTGCTGCGCTGGATGACGGCGATGCGCACGACCTCGTCCTCGCCGTACCGTCGCCGGCCCGCCGGGTCGCGGGGCGGCCGCAACAGGCCGACCGTCTCCCAGTGCCGCAGGACGTTCGTCGGCAGGTCGAACCGTGCGGCGACCTCGCCGACGGACCAGGGGTGCGGGTCGCTTGACTTCATGTTGACATGAAGTCACAGACTGAGGTCGAACGCAAGACGCGAGAAGGGAACCCCCATGTACGACGCGATCGTGATCGGTGCCGGCCCCGCCGGGCTCCAGGCGGCACTGACGCTCGGCCGGATGCACCGACCGGTGCTCCTGCTCGACTCCGGCGAGTACCGCAACGGCACCGTGCAGCACATGCACAACATGATCGGCGCCGACGGGAAGGCCCCGGCCGACCTCCGCGCGCAGGCCCGCACCGAGCTCACCGCGTATCCGGACGTCGAGGTGCGGGATGTCGCGGCGCAGCGGATCTCCGGCGACGAGGAGACGGGTTTCTCGGTGAGCCTCGCCGACGGGTCGGTGGCCGACGCCCGACGGGTGATCCTGGCGACCGGCGTCGCGGACGACCTCCCGCCGGTGCCGGGTCTCGCCGAGCTGTGGGGCCTCCGGGCCTTCAGCTGCCCGTTCTGCGACGGCCACGAGCACGCCGGGAGGCCGATCGCGATCCTCGGGGCGGCGCCCAGGGCGGCCCACCTGATCGGGTTGCTCGGCCGCATCGTCGGCGAGATCACGGTGGTCCCGGTGGGAGAACCGTTCGCCGCGGATGACCGTCTCACGCTGGAGGAGCTCGGGGTCCGGGTGACCTCCGCTCCGGTCGAGGCTGTCAGCGCGCACGGAGACGGGGTGCAGGTGCGCAGCGCCGAGGGCGACCTCGACGTCGCGGGGGTGTTCGTGGCGTCCGGCACGATGCGGCACCGGGCGCCCTTCGCCGCCGACCTCGGGCTCGGGATGCGGGAGTCGGGGTCCATCGAGATCGACGAGTTCGGGCGGACGTCGCTTCCTGGCGTCTTCGCCGCGGGCGACCTCGCGCATCGCGCGACCCTCCCCGGTCCGATGGCCTCGGTGCTGCTCGCCGCCGCCGCGGGACAGGTCGCCGCGGTGGGGGCGCTCCAGTCCCTCTGACTTCGAATCGCCCGATTGGTCCCCCTTCCGGGCCGGAGGGGGCCATTCCGGCGATTCGAACGGGGGTCAGACAGCCCCGACGTCGACAGCACCGCCGGTCGCGGCGGGCTCGGCGTACGAGACCTCGCGCCAGACGTCGCCCACGCGCGCGAATGAGGTCACGCTCGACAGGGCGCAGCGGCGGGTCCGCGGGTCGTGCTGCAGCGGGAGGCCGGCGACGCGCAGGTGCGTGATCCAGATCGGCGCCTGATGCGACACCATCACGATGTCCCCCGCGGTCGGGATCTCGGCCGCGGCCGTCCACGCCTCGTCCATGACCCCGAGCATCCGCTCCGCGATCGAGGTGTACGGCTCCCCCCAGCTCGGCAGCGACGGCTGACGCAGGTGCCACCAGTTCATCGGGTTCATCAGCGACCGCCGCATCCGGGTGCCCTCGAACACGTTCGTCGGCTCGATCAGGCGGATGTCGGTCTCGGGTTCGAGGTCGAACACCTCCGCGAACGGGGCGGCCGACTCCTGCGCGCGCTCCAGGGGCGACGCGAACAGCGCGGTCACCGGATCGCCGAGTCCCGCGACGTGCTCCGCCGCCGCCTGGGCCATCTCCTCCCCCGCGGTGCTGAGGTGATAGTCGGGCAGCCGTCCGTAGAGCACGCGGGACGGGTTGTGCACCTCCCCGTGGCGGACGAGGTGCAGAAGTGATGCCGCCACGTCAGACCTCGCGGTAGCGGGAGTCGCCGAACCCGAGGATCAGATAGCCGATGTAGGGGAACAGGAAGAGCAGGAAGAACGAGAACACCCCGCCCTTGCCGAAGCGCGCGCCGAGCTTGAACGCGACGATCACCCCGAGGATGAAGTTCGCGATCGGCACGAGATAGAGCAGGGCGAACCAGCCCGACATCCCGGCGATCTTCACGAGGAACACGACGTTGACGATCGGGATGATCGCGAGGATCCCGGGATAGCCCGCCTTCGTGAAGACCTTCCACAGTCCGACCACGACGAGGATGTAGAAGATGAGGGCGATGAGTCCCGTGGTGCCGGAGAAGATCGCGCCGAACAGGTCGGGAAGGCCGTTGCCGTCCGAGATGGAGAGGTTCATGGGGGTGCGCCTTTCGTCCTGGCGATCCTACTGAGGTGTGGTCGCTCGGCACACGCGACCCGGCCGAGGACGGCCGGGACGCCCGCGTAGACTGGGCGGGTTCATCTTTCCCCGGATCAGGAGGAATCCTCCGTGCTGCGCACCCACTCCGCAGGCTCCCTGCGCGCCGAGAACATCGGTCAGTCCGTCACCCTCACCGGGTGGGTCGATCGTCGTCGTGACCACGGAGGCGTCGCTTTCATCGATCTGCGGGACGCGTCGGGCATCGCCCAGGTCGTCATCCGTGACGAAGAGGTCGCCCACCCGCTGCGCAACGAATTCGTCCTGAAGGTCACCGGTGAGGTCTCTCGCCGCCCCGAGGGCAACGCGAACCCGAACCTCCCGTCCGGCGAGATCGAGGTCATCGCGGCCGACGTCGAGGTGCTGAACGAGTCGGCGCCCCTGCCGTTCCAGGTCTCGACCGCTCTGGCCGACACTGAGACGGTCGGCGAGGAGGCGCGCCTGAAGTACCGCTATCTCGACCTCCGCCGCCCGGCGGCCGCCTCCGCCCTGCGCCTGCGGTCCGACGTCTACAAGGCGATCCGCGACGTGCTGCACGCCGAGGACTTCACCGAGGTCGAGACCCCGACCCTCACCCGCTCCACGCCGGAGGGCGCCCGCGACTTCGTCGTCCCGGCCCGTCTGCACCCGGGCAGCTGGTACGCCCTGCCCCAGTCCCCGCAGCTGTTCAAGCAGCTGCTCATGGTCGGCGGTGTGGAGAAGTACTTCCAGATCGCCCGCTGCTACCGCGACGAGGACTTCCGCGCCGACCGCCAGCCCGAGTTCACGCAGCTCGACATCGAGATGAGCTTCGTCGACCAGGAGGACGTGATCGCCCTCATGGAGGCGCTCATCGTCGCGATGTGGAAGACGATCGGGGTCGAGGTGCAGACCCCGCTGCCGCGGATGACGTACGCCGACGCCATGGCGAAGTACGGCTCCGACAAGCCCGACCTCCGCTTCGGGCTCGAGCTCGTCGAGGCGACGGACTACTTCAAGGACACCCCGTTCCGCGTGTTCCAGGCCGAGTACGTCGGCGCCGTGCGCATGCCCGGCGGTGCCGGCCAGCCGCGCAAGCAGCTCGACGCGTGGCAGGACTGGGCCAAGCAACGCGGCGCGCGCGGTCTCGCCTACGTCCTGTTCAACGAGGACGGCACCCTGGGCGGTCCCGCCGCGAAGAACCTGTCCGAGGCCGAGCAGGCGGGCCTGGCGGAGTTCGTCGGCGCCGAGCCGGGCGACTGCGTGTTCTTCGCCGCCGGGTCCACCAAGGAGAGCCGGGCGCTGCTCGGTGCCGCGCGGGTCGAGATCGGCCGCCGCCTCGGCTACCTGAACCCGGACGAGTTCGCCTTCACCTGGGTCGTCGACGCCCCGATGTTCGAGCCGGCCGCCGACGCGGTCGCCTCCGGTGACGTCGCGGTGGGCGCGGGGGCCTGGACGGCCGTGCACCACGCGTTCACGGGTCCGAAGCCCGAGTTCGAGGACACGTTCGACACCGACCCCGGTTCGGCCCTCGCCTACGCGTACGACATCGTGTGCAACGGCTCGGAGCTCGGCGGCGGGTCCATCCGCATCCACCGCGAGGACATCCAGAAGCGGGTGTTCGAGGTCATGGGCATCAGCGACGAGGTCGCGCAGGAGCAGTTCGGCTTCCTCCTCGACGCGTTCAAGTTCGGCGCTCCCCCGCACGGCGGCATCGCGCTCGGCATGGACCGCGTGCTCCAGCACCTGACGAAAACCGAGTCGATCCGCGACGTCATCGCCTTCCCGAAGTCCGGCAACGGCTTCGATCCGCTGACCTCCGCTCCCGCGCCGATCACCCCCGAGCAGCGCGCCGAGGCCGGCGTCGACTTCACCCCCGAGGACGACGCCTGACCTGATCGCCGAGACCCCGTCTTACCGCCGAGACCCCGGGACACTGCCGCTGGCAGCCCGGGGTCTCGTCACGTACACGGGGCCTCGGGAGGAGTCAGGCGAGTGACGCCAGGAACGGTGCGAGGTTCTCGTTCCACACGTCGACGCCGAGCTTCGCGATCAGCGCCACCACCACCACGAGGAACACCACGCGGATGAACGTCGTGCCGCGCGAGATCGCCATGCGCGAGCCCAGGTAGCTCCCGGCGACGTTCGCGACCGCGAGGATCCCGCCGAGGAGCCACAGCACCGACCCGTGCGGGATGAACAGCAGCAGGGCCCCCGCGTTCGTCGCGAAGTTCACGATCTTGGCCTTCGCGCTCGCCTGCAGGAAGTCGTAGCCCAGGAGCGCCACGAGAGTGATCACGAGGAACGTGCCCGTCCCCGGCCCGATCATGCCGTCGTAGAAGCCGATGCCGAGCCCGGCGAGACCGGCCATGATGTGGTGCTTGTGCCCGTGGAAGCGCAGCTGCGTGGCGGCACCGAGCTGGGGGCGGAACGCCGTGAACAACGCGACCGCGAGGAGCGCGACCACGATGATGGGCTTGAACGCGGCCGGGGGCAGGACCGTCGCGACGGCCGCCCCTCCGAACGAGCCGATCAAGGCGATGACCGCCATCGGCAGCGCGGTCCGGATGTCCGGTTTCGCACGCCGGTAATAGGTGACGCTGCTCGTGGCGGTGCCGAACACGGAGGCGAGCTTGTTCGTCGCGAGCGCCTGGACCGGAGCGATGCCGGGGATGAGGAGCAGTGCGGGGAGCTGCAGCAGCCCGCCCCCGCCAACGACGGCATCGATCCACCCGGCGCCGAAGGCCGCCACGACGACGAGGATCAGCATCCCCCAGGTGAGCTGCTCGAGTCCGAGGAGGCTGCCGATATCCACCCCGCCATGATTCCAGACCCCGGGCCACCCTCCCGCATCCGCTCCGCTGTCAGACTGGGGGCATGCTCGACGTCCTCCCGCTGCCCTATTCGTTCGCCGCGCGGAGCGGGGTCGCCGTCCTTCGGAGGGCGACCCCGGCCGACACGGATGCCGTCATCGCCCTCCTCGCGGACGATCCGATCAGCGCGGCCCGCGGCGACGTCGCCTCCGAGGACGACCGCCCCGCGTACGCACGCGGGCTCCACGAGATCCTCGCCGACGCCTCGAACGACCTCCTCGTGGTCGAGCTCGGCGGCGCCGTCGTCGGCACGCTGCAGCTCACCTCGATCCCGGGCATGGCCCGGCGCGGGGCTCGGCGGCTTCTCGTGGAGGCGGTCCGGGTGCGCAGCGACCTCCGCTCGTCCGGCATCGGCTCCGCCGTCATGCGCTGGGTCGGCGAGGTCGCCGCACCCGCCCTCGGCGCCGCGATGGTGCAGCTGACCTCCGACGCCGCCCGCACCGACGCCCACCGCTTCTACGAGCGCCTCGGCTATGTGGGCTCGCACCGCGGCTTCAAATACGTGGTCCCCGCGGACTGAGCACCCCGCCCCCGCACGCCATCCGCGCGTCACCGACCGTTCACCCGGGCCGCTCCGCGCGGCTACCTCGGCCTCATAGTGTCCTCTCGCAACCCGACACCGGCGCGCGACGCCGGACACTGAGAGGACACTCATGGCACGCTCCATCCGCCGCGCACGCATCGGCGCCGGCATCGCCCTGGCCACCACGGCCGTCATCGCACTGACCTCCTGCGCCTCGGCGACCGACGCCCCGGCCGCCGGCGACGACACCGTGGACGCGGCGAGCGCGACCTCCGTCGAGGACTTCGGCTCGTTCGCCGACCTCGAGGCCGCCGCGAAGGAGGAGGGGCAGCTGAACGTCATCGCCCTGCCTCGCGACTGGGCGAACTACGGAGAGATCCTCGACCTCTTCGCCGAGAAGTACCCCGAGATCACGATCAACGAGGCGTCGCCGGACGTGTCCAGCGCCGAGGAGATCCAGGCCGCCGAGACGAACAAGGGCCTCGACACGGCGCCCGACGTCTTCGACCTCGGGCTGACGGTCGCCCTGCAGAACACCGACACGTTCGCGCCCTACAAGGTGCAGACGTGGGACGACATCCCCGAGGAGCTGAAGGAGCCCTCCGGCCTCTTCGTCGGCGACTACGGCGGGTACATGTCGATCGGCTACGACTCCTCGAAGTTCGATGCCCCTGCCGAGCTGTCCGACCTCCTCTCCGCAGACTACAAGGGCGCCGTCGCCATCAACGGCGACCCCACCCAGGCGGGAGCGGCCTTCGCGGCCGTGGGCCTCGCGACCGTGCAGTCGGACGGCACCCTCGACGACTACCAGCCGGGCATCGACTTCTTCGCCGACCTGCAGAAGGCCGGGAACCTGCTGAAGGTCGACGTCACTACGGCGACCGTCGCGAGCGGCGAGACTCCCGTCGTCTTCGACTGGGACTACCTCAACGCGTCGCACACGGCCGACAACCCGAACTGGAAGGTCGTCGTCTTCGATGGCACCGGATACGCGGGCTACTACAACCAGGCCATCAACGTCGACGCCCCGCACCCCGCCGCCGCTCGACTGTGGCAGGAGTTCCTGTACAGCGACGAGGTGCAGAACCTCTGGCTGAAGGGCGGCGCCCGCCCGGTGCGCATGGAGGCGATGACCGAGGCCGGCACGATCGACGAGAAGCTCGCGTCGGCCCTCCCCGAGGCGCCGGAGGAGACGGTCGTGCCGACCGAGGAGCAGTCCGAGAACGCCGGCACGCTGCTGGGCGAGAAGTGGGCAGCGGCGGTCCAGTGACCGCTCTCGTTACCCCGGGGGTGGACGCTGCGGCGCCCACCCCCGTCACCCCGGCCGTGCCCGCGTCGCACACGCGGGCCCGGCCGTCCGCGCCCTCTCTCGCGTGGCTGGGACTCGTGCCGTTCGCGGCCTACGTCCTGCTGTTCCTCGCCGTGCCCACGGTGCTCGCGATCGGCTCCGGGCTCTTCGACGGCGATGGCGCGCTCACCGGGACGAACCTCGCCGCTCTCGGCGATCCCGTCGTTCTCGCCACGTTCGCGAACTCGGCGGGGCTGTCCCTACTCACCGCGGTCGTGGGCGCGATCGTCGGCGCCCTCGTCTGCTACGCCCTGCTCGGGCTGAATCCCGACGGCGTCGTGCGGCAGTCGGTGGACGCGGCAGCCGGTGTGCTCGCCCAGTTCGGCGGCGTCATGCTGGCCTTCGCCTTCATCGCCTCGATCGGCCTCCAGGGAGTGATCACCGTGTTCCTCCGTGACACCTTCGGTCTCGACATCTTCGCCGAGGGAGCCTGGCTCTACGAGCTTCCCGGCCTCGTCCTCCCCTACATCTACTTCCAGATCCCGCTGATGGTCATCACGTTCCTCCCCGCCCTCGCCGCGCTCAAGACCCAGTGGGTGGAGGCGAACCTCACCCTCGGCGGCAACAGGGCGAGCTTCTGGATGCGGGTCGGCCTGCCCGTGCTGGCGCCGTCGTTCCTGGCCAGCGTGCTCCTGCTCTTCGCGAACGCGTTCTCGTCGTACGCGACCGCGGCCGCCCTCGCCAGCCAGGGGTCGCAGATCGTGCCGCTGCAGATCCGTACCGCCCTCACCAGCGAGACGTTGCTGGGGCGCGAGAACCTCGCCGGTGCCCTCGCGTTGGGCATGATCCTCGTGGTCGGCGTCGTCATGGCCCTGTACTCCCTCATCCAGCGACGGGCAGCGCGGTGGCAGGCATGAACGCGCTCGCGCCGTCCCGTCTCACCCGGGCGGTGATCGGTCTCCTCGTGGGGGCGTTCTTCGCGGTGCCGCTGGTGTCCACCTTCCTGTTCACGCTGCGCGGCCCGGACGGCCCGACGCTCGCTCACTGGACCGCGCTGTTCGACCCCGCCGCGTCGGCGGCGATCCGGCCGATCTGGACGGGCCTGGGCAACTCGCTGCTGCTCGCGCTGGTCACCGTCGGGATCGTCCTTCTCCTGCTGGCGCCGACGATGATCCTCGTGAATCTGCGCTTCCCCCGCCTCGCGTCGTCCTTCGCGTTCGTGGCGCTCCTGCCGATCTCGATCCCGGCAATCGTCCTCGTCGTGGGCCTGGCGCCGATCTACCTGCAGATCGGGCGCACTCTCGGGACGGGGACGTGGACGCTCGCCTTCGCGTACGGCATCACGGTGCTCCCGTTCGCGTTCCGTGCGATCCAGGCGTCGATCGACGCCGCCGACCTGCGGACGCTCGCCGAAGCCGCGCGCTCGCTCGGAGCGAGCTGGCCGGTCGTCGTCGTCCGGGTGCTCGCCCCGAACCTGCGGCAGGGGCTGCTCGCCGCCTCCCTGCTCTCCATCGCGGTGGTGCTCGGCGAGTTCACGATCGCGTCCCTCCTCAACCGGCAGGTCTTCCAGACGGCGATGGTCGTGGTGCAGAAGCAGGACCCCTATGCGCCGGCGATCTTCACCCTCCTCGCCCTGCTCCTCGCCTTCCTCCTGCTCCTCCTCATCGGTCGCGTCGCCCGCGGCTCGCGAAAGGCCCGGTCATGACCCTCGATCACGCGCTTCCCCGCACCAAGGACAACCTGCTGCTCGCCCAGGCCGGCGAGGGCACCCGCGTCGAGCTGCGCGGCATCGTGAAGAGCTACGGCGGCCCCCGGGTGCTGCACGGCGTCGACCTCGACATCGCCCCCGGGGAGTTCGTCTCGTTGCTGGGGCCGTCCGGCTGCGGCAAGACGACGCTCCTGCGCGTGCTCGCCGGGCTCGAGGCCGCCGACGACGGGGCGGTCCTGCTCGGCGGGGGCGACGTGTCCCGTGTGCCCACCAACCGGCGCGACATCGGCATGGTGTTCCAGTCGTACTCGCTCTTCCCGCATCTCCGCGTCGTCGACAACACGGCGTTCGGCCTCCGCCGGCGGGGCGTCGGGAAGGCGGAAGCGGCGCGTCGGGCATGGGACGCGCTCGCTCTCGTGGGTCTCGCCGACCTCGCGGATCGCTTCCCGCATCAGCTCTCCGGCGGACAGCAGCAGCGGGTGGCGCTGGCGCGTGCCCTCGTCACGGAGCCGCGGGTCCTGCTGCTGGACGAGCCCCTGTCCGCGCTGGACGCCAAGGTCCGCGTGCAGTTGCGGGACGAGATCCGTCGCATCCAGCTCCGCCTCGGGATCACGACGGTGTTCGTGACGCACGACCAGGAGGAGGCCCTCGCGGTGTCCGACCGGATCGCGGTCATGAACGCCGGACGGATCGAGCAGATCGGTTCGCCGGAGGAGCTGTACACGACCCCCGCGAACGCCGCGGTCGCCGCCTTCGTCGGGCTGTCCAGCGTCGTGTCCGGCGTCGCCGAGGGCGATCACGTCATCGTGTGGGGGCAGCGGCTTCCGCTGCAGACGCCCGCCGACGGTCCGGTCGACGTGTACCTCCGCCCGGAGAACGTCCGCTTCACCTCCGCGGACGATGCGGCGACCGACGCCCTCGTGGAGGAGAGCACCTTCCTCGGCAGCATGCGGCGGACGCTCGTGCGCACGGAGTCCGGCGAGCTCGTGCGCGTGCAGCATGCTCCCACCGTGCACCCCTCTTTCGGCGACCGCGTGCGCATCGCGGTGACCCCTGCCCCGGTGGTCGCACGCCCCCGCGGCTGACTGAGAGCCCGGGAGAGAATCAGAGGACGCGGGAGAGGAAGTCCTTGGTGCGCTGGTGCTGCGGATTCGCCAGCACCTCACGGGGGTCGCCCTCCTCGACGATGTGTCCGCCGTCCATGAAGATCAGCCGCGAACCGACCTCGCGCGCGAAGCCCATCTCATGCGTGACGACCAGCATCGTCATGCCTTCGTCCGCCAGCGACCGCATGACCTGCAGCACCTCGCCGACGAGCTCCGGGTCGAGAGCAGAGGTCGGCTCGTCGAACAGCATCATGTCCGGATTCATGCACAGCGCCCGGGCGATCGCCACGCGCTGCTGCTGCCCGCCGGACAGGTGCCCGGGGTACGCGTCGGCCTTCTCCGCGAGCCCGACGCGCTCGAGCATGGCGCGGGCCACCTTCTCCGCTTCCGCCTTCGACCGCTTCTTGACCCGTTGCTGTGCGATCGTCAGGTTTCCGAGCACGCTCAGGTGCGGGAAGAGGTTGAAGCTCTGGAACACCATCCCGATGCGGGTGCGCACACGGTCGATGTCGATGTCGGGGTCGGTGATGTCGATGCCTTCGATCAGCACCTTCCCGCCCGTCGGCTCCTCCAGGAGGTTCACCGAGCGGAGCAGCGTCGACTTGCCGGAACCGGACGGGCCGATCACGCAGACGACCTCGCCCGCCAGGACGGTCAGGTCGATGCCCTTGAGCACCTCGTTGTCGCCGAAGCTCTTGTGCAGATCCTGGATCGCGATCGCGGGGGCCTGCACGTCGATCAGGTCGGTGCTCATCGTGTCCTCGCCATCCGACGCTCCAGCCACGCGCTGAAACGCGTGAGTGGGATCGTCACGATCAGGTAGAGGATCGCCGCCATGATGAGCGGCGTTCCGTTGGCGTTCTGCGTACTGGCGTCACGGGCGAAAGTCGTGAGCTCCTTCGACCAGACGAAGGTGCCGACGACGAACAGCAGCGACGTGTCCTTCAACAGCAGCACGAACTCGTTCGTCAGCGGCGGGATGATGATGCGGAAGCCCTGCGGCACGACGATCCAGAAGGTCGTCTTCATGGGCGACATGCCGAGCGAACGCGCCGCCTCGGTCTGTCCCTTCGGCACGGCCTGCAGCCCCGCCCGAATGGTCTCGGCCATGTACGCCGATGCGACGAGCACGAGACCGATCAGACCGAGCACCACAGGACCGCCGAGCTCCTGCGCCCGGACCCCGAGCGCGATCGGCACGATGAACCCGATGGCGAAGATCGTGAGCAGCGCGGGGAGTCCGCGGAAGAGCTCGATCCAGACCGTCGCGATCCACCGGAAAGGGCCGATCTCCGACAGCTTCATCAGCGCGAGGATGACGCCGAGGAGCAGGCCGCCGGCGAACGCCACCGCCGTGAACCACAGGGTGTTGACGAGCGCGGTCGTGATGATCCCCGGCAGCATCTTGGCTGCGACCTCGGGGTTGAAGAAGAGCTGCCCGAGTCGGGACCAGTCGGTGCTGAACGCGATCCAGACGGCGATCGCGATCAGCACCGCGTAGACGGTGTACCGGTAGAGCTTCTGCTTGGTGGTGCGCCTCAACGCCATTGTCAAGGTCCTCCCGACCTCCGTGTTCCCCGGCTCAGTTCGCCGTGAAGTACTGGTCGTAGATCTTCTGGTACTCGCCGTTGTCCCGCAGGTCCGCGAGCGCACCGTTCACCGCGTCGAGGAGCTCGTCCTTCTCGCCCTTGGCGAAGGCGAAGCCGTAGGACTCGTCGGTCTCGTAGGTCTCGACGATCTTGTACGCGGAGTCGGCCTTCTCGTGCTCGAGGTTGACCGGCTGGTCCTGCAGGATCGCGTCGATCTGCCCCGCCTGGATCGCCGGCCACAGCTCGCCGTCCGACGGGTACTGCACGAGCTGAGCGCCCTTCGCGTTCTCGGTCGCGTACGCCTCACCCGTCGTGCCCTGCTGCACGCCGACGTTCTTGCCGTCGAGGTCGTCGATGGACTCGATGCCCGAATCCGTGCGCACGAGCAGCGACTGCAGCGAGTCGTAGTACGGGTCGGAGAAGTCGATGTTGGCCTTGCGCTCGTCGGTGATCGTCATGGCCGAGGCGCCGACGTCACAGGTGCCGGCGGCGAGGGTCGTTCCGGACTGCAGCGCGTCGAAGCCGACGTCCTGCACGGAGAGTTCCAGGTCGAGCTCCTCGGCGATCGCGCCGAGGAGGTCGATGTCGAAGCCGGTGTACTCGCCGTCGTCACCCTCGAACTCGAACGGCGGGTACGGGATGTCGGAGCAGACGGTGAGCTTGCCCGCCTCGACGAGGCCGTACTCGTCGCCGGCGGCGGGCTCGCCGCCGCTGCCCGCGTCAGAGGAGCCGGTGGCGCATCCGGCGAGCGCGAGGGTGGCGGTGGCCGCGATCGCGAGGCCGGCGAAGAGGTTACGACGGGACATGTCGGCTCCTGGGAGTCGGGGGCTGCTGCGCCCACGGACGGGTAGGAGTTCATCTAAACATGCGGCTCGTCGCGTGACCAATGACATGCGCCTGCGCCGCATTACGTTTGTGTTTCAGTGCCGCTCGACGGCACCGTGCCTCAGAGCTCGGCGTCGACGGCCACACGCCCGGAGACGACCGAGCGGATGAATCCGGCGACCTCTTCGTGCGCGGGGTGCACCTGATACTGCTCCAGGTCCTCGACGGAGTCGAAGTCGGCGACCAGGGTCACGTCCCAGTTCGCGTCGGGGTAGACGTCGTTCGCGCCGGCCCAGATGCTGCGCAGCTGCGGGACGACGCCGTCGAGCGCGTTGAGGCGGCGCGCGACCTCGGCGGCCTGGGCCTTGCGCTCTCCCGCGTCCTCCGCGGCGAGCTTCCAGGTGACGACATGACGGATGGTCATCGCAGCTCCTTCTCGTCCGCGCGGGCCTCCGCACCGACGGCTTGCTCCAGTGCTCCCCGCAGACGTTCGGGGTTCACGCGCCAATGGGCGTGCAGGTTCCCGTCGATCAGCACGACGGGGATCTTCTCCCACCACTGCTCGTACAGGGCCGGGTCGTCCTGGATCGAGGCTTCCACGATCCGGATGCGCTCGGCAGCGGCCTCGGGCAGTTCGGCGACGACCGCGTCGACGACCTCGGAGGCCACGTCGCACAGATGGCAGTCGGGCTTGCCGATGAGGGTCAGCGTCGTCACGACGACGGGACCTCCACCTCGCGTCCCTGGGCGATCCACTCGCCGGTGCCACCCTCGACGTTGGTGGCGTCGTAGCCGCGGGCCTCGAGCGCCTCGACCACGCGGGCCGAGCGTCCGCCGGCCTGGCAGATCACGTCGAACGACTCCGCGGGAAGCTCGTCCAGACGGTTGCCGATCTCGGACATCGGGATGTTCACGGCACCCGGGACGTGTCCAGCCTGGAACTCGTTCACCTCCCGGACGTCGATGAGGGGCGTGCCGGAGCGCTCGGCGAGTTCGGCGACGGTGATCGACTTCATGACATCCTCTCGGCGGTGCGGAACGGCGCGCAGAGACACAAAGCGCCCGTCCGAAGACAGGCGCTCGGTGTCTGGCCGCTTACTTCTTGTTGCGGCGCTGGTGGCGAGTCTTGCGAAGCAGCTTGCGGTGCTTCTTCTTCGCCATGCGCTTGCGGCGCTTCTTGATGACAGAACCCACGGAAACCTCACTAAGTCAGGGGCTGGGTGTCGCCGGAATCGGACACCCGGGTACGAGCACGAAAAATGCCTCGGATCATCCTAGCAAACTCGGGAGGGTGCCCCGCGCCCCCGAGTCAGCCGGCGTCGGCGATGGGACGCTGCAGGGCCTCCGCGACGGCGGACTCCGGCACGCGGTAGCTCCGTCCGAACCGGATGGCGGGGAGGTCGCCGGCGTGCACGAGGCGGTACACGGTCATCTTGGACACGCGCATCAGCTCGGCGACTTCGGCCACCGTCAGGAATCGGACGTCTGGAACCTCGGGCATCCCACGTACCCCTTTCTCGATGAGCACACTCTATGGGGTCGCTGGGACGCGTGTAAACCCGCGTGACTGTTGTGATCAGTGAGGCGTCGCTCAGGCGCCGAGGCGTTTGAACGCGTTCGTGACGACGTGCTTCGCCGACGCCGCCGCCCGCCCGACGACCTCCGCGGCGTGGGCGGCCCCCTCGGGGATCGCCGACCCGGGGTAGGCGATGTCCGGAGCCGCAGCACCGTACGCATCGACGAGGAAGGGGACCAGCCAGTCGTCGACGGCTTCGAGAGGCGCGACGGAGAGACTGTAGAAGCGGCGCTGCCCGTCCTCGCGCACGGTCACGAGCTCGGCGTCGCGCAGCACCTTGAGGTGCTTGGAGACCGTGGGCTGGCTGATGCCGAGGTCGGCCACGATCTGGCTCACGCTCGTGCCGGACTCCCCTTCGGACGTGCGTCGGAGCAGGAGCTGGAGGATGTCGCGCCTCGTACCGTCTGCGATCACGTCGAAGATGTCCGTCATGTGATCAGGGTAGTGGCCCCCGGCACGGAGTACCATGACGAAGGCTCGGCGAGAGGCGCCGCGCCGCCGCCGGAGAACGGGCGGCGCAGACGAAGGGGGCCAGCGATGTCGGGCATCGTTTCGGCGTCGTCCCCTCGCACCGGTCTTCCCGGAGCCGCCGGGCGCGTGAAACACCTCATCACGTCGTCGCCCTCCCGCTTCGCGATCGCGGTGTTCGCGCTGCTGATCCTCGTCTTCACCGTCCTCTTCTCGCTGCCGATCGCCTCCGCCAGCGGCACAGTCACCCCCCTCAGCGACGCCCTCTTCACCGCCGTCTCCACCATCTGCGTGACGGGCCTCGCGACCGTCGACATGGCGAACCACTGGTCGCCCTTCGGACACGTGGTGGTGTTCATCGGCGTCAACATCGGCGCCCTCGGCGTGCTGACCCTCGCCTCCCTCATGGGCATGCTCATCTCGAAGCGCCTGGGGCTGCGGGCGAAGCTCATGGCGGCGGGCGACACCAACCCGCTCCGGGCCCACGGCGGTGTGGTCAACGAGAGCCAGACCGTCCGCCTCGGCGAGGTCGGGCAGCTGCTCACCACCGTCGCCCTTTCCGCCCTCTTCATCGAGGCGGCCCTCGCGGCTCTGCTCTACCCCGCGCTGGTGATGGCCGGGGTCGATCCCATCGCCGCCCTCTGGGAGGCCCCCTACTTCTCGGCGATGGCATTCACGAACACCGGGTTCGCGCCCAACGACGGCGGCGTGGCCGTCTTCGCGGACGACTACCTCGTGCTCGCCCTGTTGATGGTCGGCGTGTTCCTCGGGAGCATCGGCTTCCCGGTCATCTACACCCTCGCGAAGCACGTCTGGCACGTGAAGCGGTGGTCGCTGCACTCCAAGCTCACGATCGTCACCACCGTGCTCCTGTTCATCCTCGGCGCGGCGGCCTTCCTCATCCTCGAGTACGACAATCCGAAGACCTTCGGCTCGATGGACGCCGCGGACACGACCTTCCAGGCCTTCTTCCTGTCCGCGATGACGCGATCCGGCGGCTTCAACGTGATCGAGATGGACGATCTGAACGGCTCCTCCCTCCTCGCGGCGAGCATGCTCATGTTCGTCGGCGGCGGCTCCGCCTCGACCGCGGGCGGCATCAAGGTCACGACGCTCGCCGTGCTCGCGATCGCGGTGTGGTCGGAGGCCAAAGGCCGCCAGTCCGTCGAGGCCTTCGGGCGGCGCATCCCCAGCGACGTGCAGCGCGTCGCCCTCAGCGTCGTCGCCTGGGGCGCGACGATCGTGGCGCTGTCCACCATCGTCATCGCACAGATCACCAAGGCGGACATCAGCCACGTCCTCTTCGACGTCATCTCCGCGTTCGGAACCGTGGGCCTCTCGACCGGCCTCACCGGGGAGCTGCCCGATTCCGCGTCGTACGTCATGGCCGCGACGATCTTCATGGGACGCGTTGGTACAGTGACTCTCGCTGCGGCAGTCGCCGCGACATCGCGCACGCAGTACTACTCACTGCCCGTGGAAAGGCCGATCGTTGGTTGAAGTCCTTCGGGGCGACGCTCCCGTCCTCGTCATCGGTCTCGGCCGGTTCGGCGCCGCGTGCGCCGGTGAGCTCGACCGCCTCGACCGTGAAGTGCTCGCGATCGACGACAACCTCGAACTCGTGCAGAAGTGGTCGGACCGCGTCACGCACACCGTGCAGGCCGACGCGCGCAACATCGACGCCCTCCGCCAGATCGGCGCCCAGGACTTCCAGGTCGCCGTCGTCGCCGTCGGCTCCTCGATCGAGGCGTCCGTGCTCATCACCGCCAACCTCGTCGACCTCAAGGTGCCGCAGATCTGGGCGAAGGCGGTCTCCCAGTCGCACGGGAAGATCCTCGCGCGCGTCGGCGCGAACCACGTCATCTACCCGGAGCGCGAGGCCGGCGAGCGCGTCGCCCACCTCGTCAGCGGTCGCATGCTCGACTTCATCCGGTTCGACGACGACTTCGTGCTCGCCAAGATGTATCCGCCGAAGTTCATCCGCGGAGTCGGGCTCAACGAATCCGGCGTGCGCTCCAAGTACAAGGTCACCGTCGTCGGCGTGAAGAGCCCGGGCAAGCCGTTCCGCTACGCCGAGGCCAACACCATCGTCACCAACCACGACCTCATCATCGTCTCCGGGACGAACAGCGATATCGAGCGCTTCGCCGCCCTCGACCGCTGAGCCGACCGCGGCCCGGGGTCCTCCCCGCGACGGATGCGCCCCCGGGACCGGCATGGTGGGATGGTGGCATGAGCGATCACGCCACGGCACCGCCCGTCCTCGCCCTCCGCGGGCTCCGCAAGCAGTTCGGCCCGAAGGTCGCCGTCGACTCCCTGTCGCTCGACGTCCCCGCCGGCTCCATGCTGGGGCTGCTGGGACCCAACGGTGCCGGCAAGACGACCACGCTCGCCATGACCACGGGCCTCCTGCGCCCGGACGCGGGGACAGCCTGGGTGCTCGGCGCCGACGTCTGGCAGGACCCGGCCGCGGCGAAGGCGCGCATGGGCGTGCTCCCCGACGGCATCCGCATGCTCGACCGCCTCACCGGCGCGGAGCTGCTGCGGTACACCGGACTGCTCCGGAGCATGCCGGAGGCGGAGGTCGTCTCCCGCTCCGGCGAACTCCTCGACGCCCTCGGCCTGACCGAGGCTCGGGACACCCTCGTCGTCGACTACTCGGCCGGCATGAAGAAGAAGATCGGGCTGGCCTGCGCCCTCATCCACGCACCGCGCCTGCTCATCCTCGACGAGCCCCTCGAGGCCGTCGACCCCGTCTCCGGACAGACGATCCGCCAGATCCTGCGCTCCTTCGTCGACGGCGGTGGGACCGTCGTCCTCTCCAGCCACGTCATGGAACTGGTCGAATCGCTGTGCGACCGCGTCGCCATCGTGGCGGAGGGGCGGCTGCTCGCCCACGGCGCGCTGGACGAGGTGCGAGCCGGCCTCACCCTCCAGGAGCGCTTCCTCACGCTCGTGGGTGCCCACGACCTCGGAACGGAGACGCTCGCGTGGTTGCGCTCCTCGTAAGGCTGCGGCTGCGCCAGCTCGGACATCAGCTCACCCGCAACCCGTGGATGATCGTGACGCTCGCGATCGTGGGGCTGTTCGCGTTGGGCATGCTGGCGCTCCTGACCGTCGGGCTGATCGCCCTGCGCGTCGGCGCGCCGGACGCGGCGGTGACGGCGATGGTACTCACCGGCACCGTCGTCGTGCTCGGGTGGTGGATCGGCTCGATCCTCGTGAGCGCCGACGACTCCCTCGCCCCGGAGCGCTTCGCCCTGCTCCCGGTGACCGCGCGGACCCTTCTTCCCGGCCTCGTCGTCGCGGGGATGACGACGATCGGCGGCATCGGGACCGCCGTGGCCCTGCTGCTGATGCTCGTCGGCTGGTCGGTCAGCGTGCCCGCACTCCTCGCGGCGATCCTCATGGTCCCGGTCGCGCTCGCGACCTGCGTGCTCGGCGCGCGCGTCGTCAGCGGTCTGCTCGCGGGATGGCTCGCCCGACGGCGCACGCGCGACCTCGTCCTCACGCTCGGGGTCGTCCTGGTCGCCTCGTCCGGCCTCCTCCTGAACATCGGGATCCAGGCGCTCTCCACCGTGCGTGATGTCGGTGGCGCCGTCACCGCCATCGCGGACACCGCCGCCTGGACCCCGCTCGCCGCCGCCTTCGGCGTCCCCGCCGCCCTGGCACAGGGCGACCTGCTCGCCGCGCTCCTCCGGCTGCTGATCGCCGCCGCGACGCTCGTCGTCTTCTGGATCGCCGCGCGCCGGATGCTCGATGCGCGCCTCGTCGCGCCCCTGCAGTCGAGCGGCGGCGGGCGCGTGCGCTCGGGCGGTCTCCTCGACCGGATGCTGCCCGCCGGCCCCGTCGGCGCGGTCGCCGGACGCACGCTCCGCTACTTCCGCCGCGACCCGCGACAGGTCGTCAACATCGTGATGCTCCTGCTGTTGCCGGCGATCTTCCTCGGCCTCGCGCTGATGAACGGGCTCCAGCAGGACGCGGTCGGGTTCGCGCCCGCGATCACCCTCATCCCGGCGATCAACGCCCTCCTCACCGGCAGCATCGTCCAGATGGCGATCGCCTACGACAACGACGCGGTCGCGCTGCACATCCTCACCGGAGTGAGCGGGACCGCCGATCGCGCGGGACGGCTCCTCGGCTTCGGGCTGATCGGTGTGCCGATCACCGTCCTCCTCTGCGTCGCGACGTGCCTGCTGGCGGGGCGACCGGATCTGCTTCCGGGCAGTCTCGGGGCGGCCCTGGGCCTCATGGCGGTGTCGGCCGGTGCCGGCTCGTGGGTGGGCGCGTTCCTTCCGGGACGGGCCCCGGCTCCCGAGGCCAATCCCTTCGGACGCGGGTCGTCGGGCGGTGCGCAGTCGTTCCTCGCGATGCTCATCATGTCGCCGATCACCCTGCTGCTCGGCGGCCCCGCGCTCGGCTTCGCGATCGCGTCGATCTGGATTCCGCCGCTCGGCTGGGCGAGCCTCGCGGCCGCCGCCATCCTCGGCGGCCTCGCGCTGTGGGGCGGGACCGTGCTCGGCGGTCGGACGCTCCAGCGTCGGTGGCCCGAGGTGCTCGCCGAAGTCGCCAGCGACGCCTAACCGCAGGCCCCTCGCGGGATCAGGCACTCGCGCGGGTTCAGGCTCCAGGAGCACCGGCTGCCTGGACTCGCGTGGCCGCCTGGTCCCCCGCCCTCTCGCCGCAACAGGCACTCGCGCGGGTTCAGGCCCCAGGCATGCTGGCTGCCTGCGCCGGGGTGATCGCCTGTTCTCGCGAGGTGCAGGCGCGCGACCGGATGAGAACGGGCGCGCGGGATCAGGCGCCGGCGGCGAGCTCTTTCGCCCGGGCGAGAGCAGCGGCGGCGGCTTCCGTGAACGTCTCAGACAGATGGGCGTCCTGGAGCACGGCGACCGCGCGCTCCGTCGTGCCCTTCGGGCTCGTCACCCGACGGCGCAGCTCGGCGGGGTCCTCCCCCGTCGAGTCCAGCAGGGCGGTCGCGCCGATGAAGGTCTGCTCGGCGAGCAGTCGTGCGTCCGCATCCGCGAACCCCATCTCCCGCGCCGCCGCGGTGAACTGCTCGATGAGCAGGAACACGTAGGCGGGCCCGGAACCCGAGATGGTCGAGAGGGCATCGATCTGCGACTCGGGGACCTCCACCACGGCACCCACCGTCTCGAACAGACGCCGCACCAGGGCCGAGTCCTGCGCCGTCGCCGCCGCCCCCGCCGCCAGTCCCGTCACGCCCTTGCGGATCGTCGACGGGGTGTTGGGCATCGAGCGGATCACGCGCGCCTCCGCGCCGAGGACGTCGGCGAAGGTCTGCAGCGTCACACCGGCGGCGAGGCTGACCACGACCGTCTCCGGGGACAGGTGCGGGGCGATCTCCCGGAGCAGGTCGGGAACCATGGCCGGCTTCACCCCGACCAGCACGACACGGGCCCCGGCGACCGCTTCCGCGTTGCCCTCCGGACACGCGGACAGGGCGATGCTCGTGACGCCGTCGAGACCGGCGAACGCCTCCGCCTTCTCCGGCGTGCGGTTCGTCGCCGTGATCCCTCCGTCCACCGGGACGCCGGAGGCGAGCACGCCGCGGAGGATCGCTCCTCCCATCGAACCGGCACCGAGGAACGCGAGGGACGGGAGCGCATCAGCCATGTCGTCATCCTACGGCGGGCGCTCCTGTGCCGGCCGGGTCGCCGTCCTAGACTCGTCGCATGAGTGCATCCGGAGGCAGCAAGGCCATCGTCGCGGCGTTCCTGGCGAACCTGGGCATCGCCCTCGCGAAGTTCCTCGCGTGGGCACTCTCCGGCTCGGCATCGATGCTCGCCGAGGCGATCCACTCCGTCGCCGACTCGAGCAACCAGCTCCTGCTGATGCTCGGCGGGCGCAAGGCGCAACGCCACGCGGACCGCTCGCACCCGTTCGGCTACGGTCGCGAACGCTACGTGTACGCGTTCGTCGTGTCGATCATCCTCTTCTCGGTCGGCGGGCTCTTCGCGATCTACGAGGGCGTGGAGAAGCTCACCCACCCGCACGAGATCGACCAGACCTGGTGGTGGCTCCCGCTCGTCGTGCTGTTCATCGCGATCGGCCTGGAGTCGTTCTCGCTGCGCACCGCCGTGCGCGAGAGCAACGTCGTCCGCGAGAAGGGGCAGTCCTGGTTCTCCTTCGTCCGGCGGTCCAAGGCGCCGGAGCTTCCGGTCGTCCTCCTCGAAGACGTGGGAGCCCTCACCGGACTCACGTTCGCCCTGCTCGGCGTCGGCCTCACGCTCCTCACCGGCAACCCGGTCTTCGACGCCCTCGGCACGGTGATGATCGGCGTGCTGCTCGTGCTCATCGCGATCGTGCTGGGTGTCGAGACCAAGAGCCTGCTCGTCGGCGAGGGCGCGACCCCCGCCGACCACGACCGGATCGTGGACGCCATCAACGATGGCCCGGAGATCGAGAAGATCATCCACATGAAGACCCTCTACCTGGGGCCGGACGAGCTGATGGTCGCCGCGAAGATCGCCCTCAGTGCCGACAAGCCGCTGCGGGAGGTCGCGGACGACATCAACGAGATCGAGGCCCGCATCCGCGCCGCGGTGCCGGTCGCCCGGGTCGTGTACATCGAGCCGGACGTCTACCGGCCGGCGATCGATCCGGAACCCTCGACGGACGTGTTCGTGCTCAAGTCGTCGGACTGAGCGGTCAGCGACGGTCCTCGAAGAACGCGCGCAGCAGCGCGACGGCGTCGTCCTCGCCGACGCCACCGATGACCTCGGCGCGATAGGGCAGCCGGCGGTCGCGCAGCACGTCGTACATCGATCCCGCCGCCCCGGCCTTGTCGTCCCACGCGCCGAAGACCACGCGGCCGATGCGTGCCTGCAGGATCGCGCCGGCGCACATCACGCAGGGCTCCAGCGTGACGACGAGCGTGCAGCCGTCGAGGTTCCACGACCCGCGGACGGCCGCCGCGGCTCGTATCGCCTCGATCTCGGCATGACCCGTCGGATCATGCGTGGCCTCGCGCGTGTTCCGCCCCTCGGCGACGACCCGCCCGTCGGCATCGAGGACGACCGCCCCCACGGGGATCTCCGCCGCCTCGGCGGCCTCGGCGGCGAGCACGAGCGCGCGCTGCATCGCGAGGCGGTCGGCGGCGGTCATGCTCTCGAGCCTACGGCAGCACCGGGTGGCCGCCAGGGACCGATGTCGTGCGCGGCCGCAGGGCGCATTAGCCTGTATCCATGCGTGTTCACGTCGCCGACCACCCTCTCGTCACCCACAAGCTCTCGGTGCTGCGCGACGCGCGCACCCCCTCGCCCGTCTTCCGACAGCTGACCGAGGAGCTCGTCACCCTCCTCGCATACGAGGCGACCCGGAACGTCAAGGTCACGCCGATCGAGATCACGACGCCGGTCACCACGACCACGGGTGTCAAGATCTCCGAGCCGCGCCCCATCGTCGTGCCGATCCTCCGCGCGGGCCTCGGCATGCTCGAAGGCCTCGTCAAGCTCCTCCCCACGGCCGAGGTCGGGTTCCTCGGCATGGTGCGCGACGAGGAGACCTTCGAGCCGACGACCTACGCGGAGCGCCTGCCCGACGACCTCAGCGACCGTCAGTGCTTCGCGATCGACCCCATGCTCGCGACAGGGGGCTCGCTGGCCGCGGCCATCCAGTTCCTGTTCGACCGCGGCGCGAAGGACGTCACCGCGATCTGCCTGCTGGGCACCCCGGAAGGAGTCGCGGCGATCGAGGCGATGGCCGGCGACCGCGACGTGACCCTCGTCCTCGGAGCCCTCGACGAGCGCCTCGACGAGAAGGGCTACATCGTGCCCGGCCTCGGCGATGCGGGTGACCGCCTGTACGGCACCGTCTGACCCCGCCGGTGCGCTCGGCTCTCGTCAGAGGGTCAGGCGATAGCCGCGTTCCTCGCCGTAGCGCGTGAAGCCGGCCCTCGCGAGGATCGGCGCCGATGTCGCGACGCGGCCCTTGACGAGTGCCGTTCCGGCACCGCGCGCGGCACTCTGTCGCAGGCGCTCCGCGAGCACCGCCCGATAGACACCGCGACCGCGGTCGGCATCGAGCGTGGCCGCTCCCCACAATCGAGCGAACCCGTCGACGATCGTGCACCCACCGGTGCTCACCGCGCGTCCGTGGATGCGCCCGAGGACCCGGAAGCCCTCCCCCGTGCTCAGGGCTGCGGTCAGTTCGTCGAACTCCGCGTCCAGACCGTCCTCGTCCAGCGGCTGCTGCTCCCAGACGGGGACGTTGATCGCATCGACCTCGCGGAGCTGGGCCCTCGTGCGCACGACCTCGGCGGTGACCCCTGGCGGCACGTCGACCGCGGCTCCGGTGGTCGGCCGCGCGAAGACCGTGACGGTGTCGAAGTGCACGGCACCGCGGCACCGGAGCTCATCCTCGAGGTCCGGGGCGTCGGCGGGGTTCGTCCAGAACGTGAACACCGTCTCGCCCCACGCACGGGTGCGCGCCAGCGCTCCGTCCAGCACCTCGGCGGCGGGCCGCGTCGACGTCACCTGCGAGCCGCGGACGCCGCCCCCGAACCGCTCCGGGTAGCGCACGAGGAGCAGCTCGTCGCGCACATGCTCGCTGCCACGGGGGAACCATGCCCACCCGGCGGCGGCGCGGAGCACCTCCGCCTCGGTCGGGGGACCGTCGGCACGCGGTGCGGAGACCGTCGGCGTCATGCGTCCTCCTCTTCGGCAGCACCCACCAGCCGCGCGAAGGCACTGAGTCGTGCGACACCCTCCGGTGTGTACGGCAGGTCATCGAGCAGCGCCGGCGAATGGATGAGGTAGGCCACGACCTGCGCTCGGGAGATCGCGACGTTGAGACGGTTCTGCAGCAGCAGGAACTCCGGGCCCCGCGGGGCATCCCTCCCGCTCGACGCCGCGAGCGACGTGATCGAGACGACCGCTTCCTTGCCCTGGAAGTTGTCGACGGTCCCGACCGGCACACCGGCGAAGCCCGCTGCCGTGAGCGCATCATGCACGAGCTGCCGCTGCGCGTTGTAGGGAGCCACGACGATGATGTCCTCCGGCGTCAGCGGTCGCACGGTACCGGCGGCGCCGTTGTCGCGGAAGGTGCGACCGACGAGGTCGCGGACGATCCGCACGACCTCGGCCGCCTCCTCCGGCGACTGGGTCGCGTTGCCGCGGTGCCGCAGCGGCACCACATGCAGTCCCGGATCGACGCCCTCGACGGCACGCTGCTCCGTCCCCGGCGCAGACGCGAGCTTCCCGGCGTAGGCGAGCTTCGAGACCGGGGCGGCCACGAACGGGTGCATCCGCCAGGACCGGGCGAGGAAGTAGCCGTACTCCGGACGCACGACGGGATCGCCGTCCATCACCCAACCGAGCGCAGAGGTGTCCACCGGCTCCGGGTGGGCGCCCTGGCTGACCTGCGGCAGCTGCTGCGGATCGCCGAGGAGCAACAGCCGCTGCGCACCGGCGGCGACCGCGATGGTCGAGGCGAGGGAGAACTGCCCGGCCTCGTCGATCACGAGGAGGTCGAGCTCTCCCCTGGCGACCCGCTGCGTGTTGCTGAAATCCCACGCGGTGCCACCCACGACGGCCCCGTCCTGCGCATGCTCGGCGAGGAAGGCCGCCATGCCGGTCTTCGGGATCACCGTGTATGCGGGATCCGCGTCCGCGTCCTTCGGGCACTTCGCCACCTGTCCGGGAGCGACGCCGTCGGCGACGACACGCTCGAGGAGCGTCTCGATGATCGCGTGCGACTGGGCGACGACACCGATCCGGAAGCCGTGCTCGTTGACGAGCCGGGCGATCACCTGCGACCCGGTGTAGGTCTTCCCCGTGCCCGGGGGACCCTGCACCGCGACGTAGCTGCGGTCGAGGTCGAGGATGCCGCGCACGATCGCATCGATCGGGTCGTCTCCCGCAGGCGGGAGCCCCGCCCCCGATGCCGTCCGCGGGGGCAGGCGTCGCAGGATGTCGGTCGCCGCGTCCTCGGGGAAGTCCGGGGCGGCCGCGTGCACCGCGTCGGCCCATTCGTCGATCGCCTGCTGCAGAGACACCACCCGCGGCGGCGCGGCAGGTGTGAGCGCGACGGGGAAATCGTCCCAGGTCTGCCCCTGCACGGCGGACTCGGCCACGAGATACCCGTCGTCGAGCACCTCGACGACCGTGACGCCGTGAGGCACGTGCACCGCACGCGACGGCACCTCGGTGTCGAACGGAGCGGGAGCGTCGTACAACGCGAACGGCTGGGCCCCCGGCCCCAGCGTCGTCCCCGGGGAGACTTCCCCGCGGATCTCAAGCTCCCGCGACATCACCCGCCGGCCTTCGCCGATGCTCCAGTCGCGGCGGACACGGGTGCGGGTCGCGTCGACCTTGATCACGTCCCGCGTGCCGTCCCACATCGTGACGGGCTCGCGTAGCCGCTGGAAATGCGATACCCAGAAACTCTTCGCCTCCCGCGGGAAGTAGTCGATCGCGGCCGCCGCGATGCGGTGGACGAGCCCGTCGCCGCCGGCCTGCACCGACCGCTCGGCGTCCCCGAGGAGAGCCAGTGAGCGCGGGGACGGCTCGTAGACGACTTCGTCGGCGTCATCCGGCGGCGCCGGCGTGACGCCCTCCGCGCGCGCGATGTCGATGAGCCAATTGCGCAGCCGCCGGGTCGAGACGCAGTCGTAGCGGTTGTAGTCGGCGAGGTCGGCGAGTACCGCGTCGGCCTCGGCCTGAGCACCCGCTGCCGCGAGCTCGCGTGCCGCGACGTACTGCACGATCGAGTCGTCGCCCTTCTGGACGTCGCTCGTGCGCACGTCCTCCCCCATGTAGAGCGGTTCGAGCTTCTTGATGGAGTACGAGCGCGAACCGACGCGCACGGTACGCAGGACCAGTGGATAGAGGTCGACGAACACGCCCTCGCGGAGCAGCCGGTCGACCTCCCCCTCCCGCACCCCGTGACGGGCGGCCATCGCGACCAGGTGCGATGTCTCATACGGGGCGTAGTGATAGATGTGCATCCCCGGATGCGCGGCGCGACGCACCGCGACGAAGTCGAGGAACGTCTCCAGCGCCCGACGCTCCTCCGCGAACGTGTGCGCCCAGAGCGCGGTGTACTGGTCGGCGTTGTCGACCCAGCCGAACAGATAGTCGATGCCCCACTCCGCCTCGCCGTCGGGCGCGGGTTCGGTGTAGAGCGGGTCGCCCTCGAAGTCGAAGAAGATGTCGCCGTGGCTGGGAACCGGCAGCGTGTGGATCGCCGCGGCGTAGTGCACGTCGTAGGTGGGCGCCCCCTCGGCGTCGGCGCGCAATTGCACCCGGGCCTGCGCGCGGAGATTCTCGAACGTGTCGACGTTCATCCCCTCCGGGGGCTCCGTCGCTGCCGCCAGATCGTCGATCGTGACGATCCCGGTGGCGCGCAGACGCGCCCGTTGCACGGGGCGCATCCGGGCGACCATGAGCAGATCGCGGTGCGCCAGCACCTGCTCCTCGCACGTGGCACAGCGCCCGCAGGCCACCACGCGGAGGTCGCCCCGGTCGTCCCCCCAGGCGAGCGGCAGGCCCGCAACGCCGTCGGCGATCGCACGATCGGCGATGAGGGCGCGGAGGCGTGCCCGGCGGACGCGGAACAGCGGCAGCAGGTCGTCGACGGCATGCGTGCTGACGCTGTTGTCGCCGTGGATGAGGTCGACCTCGTCCGCCCGCGGAATGCCGAGCCGGTCGAGCTGATCGACATATGCCGCGAGCTGCATGAGCGCCGTGACGCGCGCCTTCCGGGCGAGCTTGGAATCCTGCACACGCCAGCGCCCGTCGTGATCCCGACGCAGGAAGTCTGCGAAGCCCACGAACTCGTCGGTCGCGAACGCCGCCTGGAAGACGACCTGCGCATCAGATCTCAGTGCGCGCAGCGTCTGCTCCACGGCGGAGGCCAAGGCCTCCGGATCGCTCGACGACACCTTCGCGATCCGGTGCACCCGCTCCTCGCCGAGCTCTCGGACGTACCGATCGAGCACGTTCTGCTCATGCACGTCCCCCAGCTGCGCGGCGCGTAGCAGCGTCGCGTCCTCGGGCTCCTCGACCGCCGGGACCCGGCCCAGCTTCGCATCGATCGCCCGCGCCCAGGCGAACTCACACTCGGCGGCCGCCTTGAGGTCGCTCGCGCTCCAGATGACTCGCTGCGCCTCCGTGTCGATCCGCACGATTCTCCCGTTCTGTCGGCTGCTTCGACACTATCCGCGGCATCCGACACGGCGAAAAGCGGGCGGTCCCGCGAGGACTCCTCCGCTCAGCGCCACCAGGTGTCGTCGGGCGTCACGGGGAGGTGGCGCTTGTGCTGCGTCGCGAGATACCGCGCCTCGATGCGTCCGGCGACCTCGGGGTCGACCGCACGACCCTCGAGGAAGTCGTCGATCTGCTCGTACGTCAGTCCGAGCTCGTCCTCGTCGGTGCGCCCGGGCTGATCGTCGAGGAGGTCGGCGGTGGGAACCTTGAAGGCCAGACGCTCCGGGGCGTCGAGGAACTGGAGCAGAGAACGCCCTTGCCTCTTCGTGAGCCCCGCGAGCGGGAGGACATCGGCGGCCCCGTCGCCGAACTTCGTGTAGAAGCCGGTGACGGCCTCGGCGGCGTGGTCGGTACCGAGGACGATCAGTCCCTCATGCCCGGCGAGGGCGTACTGGGTGACCATGCGGAGCCGGGCCTTGATGTTGCCGCGGTTGAAGTCGCTGATGTCGCTGGAGACGGCGGACTCGATGTCCTTCTCGACCCCCTCGACGCCGTTCTGGATGTTCACCTCGATCGACGAGTCCGGCGCGATGAACTCCAGCGCGGCCTGCGCGTCGTCCGCGTCGTGCTGCACGCGGTAGGGCAGGCGCACCGCGAGGAAGCTCGCCTCGCCGCCCTCGGCGCGCACGCGCTCGACCGCCAGCTGGGCCAGGCGTCCCGCCAGCGTCGAGTCCTGCCCGCCGGAGATGCCGAGGACGAAGCCCTTGGCTCCCGTGGTGCGCAGGTAGTCGGCGAGGAAGCCGACTCGGCGCTCCACCTCCGCCTCGGGATCGATGTCGGGCCGGACACCCAGGTCTTCCGCGATCTGCTTCTGCAACGACACGTGATCCTCCGCTCATCGGTTGGCTCCAGTATCCCCCCTCCGTGTTTCGTGCGGGTCACACCACCGCGCACCGACGCGGGATCCCGTCCCGACCTGAGAGACTGAAGCGGTGAAGCTCCTCGTCGCCGCCCTCGAGTCCGAACTGTCCGCCTTCCCCGAGGAGCTCGACGGGTTCGACCGTCTGGTCACCGGTCCCGGAAAGCTGCCGGCGACCTACGCGCTGACCCGGGCCCTCGACGCGAAGACCTACGACGAGGTCGTCGTCGTCGGCACCGCGGGTTCCATCGAGAAGGGGCGTCCGTACGCGGTGCACGAGATCGCGACGGCGGTGCAGCACGACGTGATCGACCTCGAGGGGGTCGTCGGGCGGCACGTCTCCCTGCCCGCGCAGGTGAGCACGGGTCGCGACGGCGTGCTCATCGCGACCGGCGACCACTTCGTGGAGGACGCCGAGGTCACCGCTGTGATCCGGCCGATGGGGGCCGCGCTCGTCGACATGGAGACCTACGCGTATATCTGGGTCGCCGGGCAGTTCGGCGTGCCGATCCGCGCCTTCCGCGCCGTCTCCGACCAGGCGGAGGACGGCGCCCTCGCCGACTTCCGCGAGGCGATCGCCCGGTGCAGCATCGAGCTGCGCGAGGTGATCCGTGCCGAGTACGGGGTGTGACCTCAGCGCGTCTCGATGACGCTCGGCCCGTTCGGCAGCGCGCGGACGGTGAGCTGCGCGGGGATCTGCTCCTGCATGGCCTCTACGTGGCTGATCACGCCCACCGTGCGCCCGCCCTGGCGCAGCTCGTCGAGCGTGCGCATTGCGACGTCGAGCGTGTCGCCGTCGAGCGACCCGAATCCCTCGTCGATGAAGAGCGTGTCCAGGCGGATGCCCCCGGCGCGCGCCGTCACGACCTCGGCCAGCCCGAGGGCGAGGGCGAGAGACGTGAGGAACGTCTCACCCCCGGAGAGCGACTGCGGCGGTCGGGTCTGCCCGGTGAACGCGTCCGCGACCACGATGCCCAGCCCGGACGCGGCACCGCGCGCAGCCAGGGCGTCGGAGTGCTGCAGGCGGTAGCGCCCCTCCGACATGTCGTGCAGCCGCCGGTTCGCGGCGTCGACGATCTCCTCGAGCTCGGCGGCGAGCACGAACGTCTCCAGCGTCATCTTGTGGGTGTTGGCCCCGCGTCCGGCGATGGTGTCCGCGAGGTCCTGCAGCACCTCGAACGCCGCGGCATCCTCTGCCGTGCGGGCGTGCTCGTCCTTCGCGGCGTCGATGAGCCCGGCCAGCCGCACGGCGTCACCCGACGCCCTGGTGGCGGCGTCGACGGCGGAGGACCAGGCTGCCCTCGCGTCGAGCGCGGCCCGCTCGGCCGGAGCGAGGTCGATCGGCTCCTCCGGCAGCGTCCGCAGCTCGAGATCGAACAGCAGGGCGCGCTCCTTCTCCCGCTGCACGGCATGATGGGTGATCCGCTGCTCCAGGTCCGCCTGCACCGCCGGTGTGCGCAAAGCTTCCTCTGCCGTGGCGACGTCCGGGAACTCCGAGGCGGCCAGCGCGGCGTCCTGTTCGGCGGTGGCCTCCACCGCCGCCTGATGCCGTCGGGTGCGCTCGGCGGCAGCATCGAGCAGGCGACGCGCCGCCGCGATCTGACCGGCCGCCTCCGCGATCCGCTCCGCGACGGACGGGAAGTCCGCGCGGGCCTCGGCGATCGACGCCTCGGCGGCCTCGTCGCTCTGCGTGAGGAGCGCGAGCTGTTCGCGCGCGGTGGCGAGGGCGGCCTCGTCGCGGACGCGTCGTTCCTCGAGCCGATCCCGCAACCCCGTCAGCTCGACGAGCAGGGCGTCCCGCTGGCGCACGGTCTCCGCTGCCGCGACGGCGTCCGCCGCCGCGGTACGCGCGGCGTCCTGCTCCTGTGCGGCCGTCGCGACGTCCCGGCCCTCGGCCCGTGCGGTGGCGGCGGCGAGTTCGACCTGCAGTCCCGTGCAGGTCGATGCCGCCTCCCGCTCGATGCGCGCGGCCTCGTCACGGCGCTCCTCCGCGCTCGCGACGTCGTCAGCCGACACCGGATCGACGTGGGCGGCGGGGGCCGGATGCTCCCGCGCCCCGCACACCGGGCACGGCTCGGCCGGCACCAGGCCGGAGGCGAGCTCGCCCGCCATGCCGTCCATGCGGCGTCGACGCAGGTCGGCGAGCGCCGTCAGCGCGGCGGCGTGGAGGGTCGTCGCGTCGGCGAGCACCCTGTCCGCGGCCGTGCACTCCTGCTGGAGGCGCTCGACCTCTTCCGCAGCAGTACGCCGGGCCTCCGCTGCCGCACGCGCGTCCTCCAGCGCCGGGAGGCGATCCGCGAGCCGACGGGCTTCGTCGCGTTCCTCCGTGGCAGCGGTGATCCGTGCGGGCAGTGCCGCGCGCTCCGCCTCTCCCTCCGCACAGAGACGCTCTGCCGTGGCGACCGCCTCGGCAGCCGCGGCGCGCTCGGCAGCCCGGAGGGGCCCCTGCGCCTCCAGTTCCGCGGCGCGCTCCCAGACGCCGGATTCCCGCGTGCGGTCCGCGATCCACCCGTCCAGATCGTCCGTCGCGACACCGTACTGCTCCCACGCCGCGCGTGCCGACTCCTCCGCCGCGGCCGCCTCCGTCGCGGCTGCCGTGGCGCGAGCGGCCGCCGCGATCGGCGAACGGAGCGACTCGGCCGCGCGCGCCGCGGCCAGTTCCGCCCTGGCGTGCGCGATCGCCCCCTCTTCGTCGTCGAGACGAGCGAGCGCGGCACGGGCGCGATCCCGTTCGCTCTGCGCCCGCTGCTCCTCGCGCGCGGCCGCCAGCGCCGCATCGGCCGCTTCCGAGCGCTTCTCGGCGTCGAGCCGGTCGGCGGCGCGCCGCTCGGCGCGGTAGTCGGCGCGGGACCGCGCCCGGTCGACCTCGGCGAGCCGGTCAGCGGTGGTCCGCCCCCTCCCTTCCACCGCGATCGCCCCATCGTCTACGCCCTCGGGCCCGAGGTCTGCATCCGTCACGAGGCGCTCCGCCTCGTCCAGCCGTGCGGACACGGTGGCGAGACGCGCGCCGAGTCCCTGCTCGGCGCGGCGACGACGCTCCTCGAACCGCGCCTGCAGGTCTTCGAAGCGCTCCGTGCCGAACAGCCGCCTCAGCAGAGCCTGGCGGTCACGGCTCCCGGCCAGGAGGAACTCGGAGAAGCGATTCTGTGCGAGGAGGATCACCTGCAGGAACTGCTCCCTGCTCAGCTGCAGGATGCCGTCGAGCTCGTGCGCGACGTCGACCGCCCGTGCCGCGCGCCCGACCCATCCGCCCTCGGTGAACTCCTCCAGGGAGACCGCCGCCGCCTGTTTCGTCAGCCCGCCGCCGCGCCGCGCCGGACGGAGGTACTCGGGGGAACGCGTGACCCGGTAACGCCCCGACGGCGTGCTGAACTCGACGATCACCTCGGAGGGGTCGTCCGGCTCGCTGTGGTCGCTGCGGAGTCGTTTCTCGCCGCCGTCGTACCGCGGCACCCCGCCGTAGAGACCGAAACACACCGCATCGAGGATGCTCGATTTCCCCGCGCCGGTCCGACCCGCGATGAGAAAGATCCCGTCGTCGGCGAAAGCGTCGAAGTCGACGGTCTGCCGGGCGCGGAACGGCCCGAAGCCCTCGACCTCCAGACGATGCAGGCGCACTAGACGAGGGCCTCGGCACGCACGCGGTCGTCGAGCACTTCGCGGATCAGCTCGCGTTCGATCTCACTCGCGCCCTGGCCGGCGCGCACATGCTCGAGGAACGCCTCGATCCGGTCGGCATCGGTCACCGCCGCGCGCAGCCGCTCCCCGTAGGAACGGTCGCGGTCCTCGCCGACGACGGCGGGCTGGTGCTGCACCATGGCGCAGTGCGGGAAGACCTCCCGCAGCCGGCGCATGGGCTCCGTCTGCGGCACGGCATCCGTGTACACCGCGCATACCCAGGCATCGGCGTGCGCGGCGATGTTCTCGGCGGAGAGGATCTCCTCGAAGGTGCCGGTGAGGGTGACCAGGCGGCGGGGAACCGGCAGTTCCAGCCACTCGACGCCGGAGAGCCCGTCCGCGTCGAGGTCGACGAGCCAGGAGCCGCGCGGTTTGTGCTGCTCACCGAAGCTGTAGTGCAGCGGGGCACCCGCGTACCGGACGCGTTCGCTCACCTGCTGGCGGCCGTGGATGTGGCCCAGCGCGACGTAGTCCGGCCCGTCGAACGCGCTCAGCGGCACCACGTCGAGTCCTCCCTGCCGCACCTCGCGTTCGAGGCCGTCCGTCGCCTCCACCCCCGCGGCGAAGCAGTGGGCGATCGCGACCGACCGCCCCGCGTGGTCCTGCATGCCCGCGCGCACCAGGGACATCGCGTGGCTCATGGTCTGCGCCTGGGTGCGCAACTGTCGCCCCTCCGCGTCCCCGTCCGGCCAGTACTGGCGGACGATGGCCGGCTCGAGGTACGGGATCCCGAAGAAGTGCACCGGACCGTGGGCGTCGTCGATCGTGACCGGGGTGCCGATTGCGAGGGGGTCGGTGAGGACGTGGATGCCGTCGCGCAGGAGCCGGGCCTGGAACCCCAGGCGTGCGGCGGAGTCGTGGTTGCCGCTGGTGACGACCACCCGCGCGCCGGTCTCGTGCAGCGCGACGAGGGCGTCACCGAGCAGCGTGTAGGCGCCGGCGGCGGGGGTCGCGGAATCGAACACGTCTCCGGCGACGACCACGACGTCGACCTCGTGCTCCTTGACCTGCGCGGTCAGGGCGGCGAGCACCTCGGCGAGCGCATCCATGGTGGAGTTGCCATGGAAGGTCCGGCCGATGTGCCAGTCGGAGGTGTGCAGGATACGCATACCCCCACGGTACGAACCCCCTCGGACATTCCGGCCGAGGCGTGCCGCGCCCGCCGTCTCCCGACGCCCGAGGAAGAGGCGGAAGGTCCCCTGACCCACCCTCGTCGCGACGACCGGCACGTGGTGATGCGAGATGCGCTGTGCACCTTCACCTGTGCGGCGTGCGGGGCTGCGCGATGCGAGATCAGGGCTGCCCTCCGCCCACAGGGGCCGGCTTGCCCCGCCGGCTGAGGGTTGTGCCCGCTCCGTCGCGACTACCGACTTCCGCTCTCCTCCTCGAGGTCGTGCGACCAGTTCGCCTGCTGGATCCGGTTGTCGAGCTCGCGGAGCTCCTGGGCGACGGCGTCCGCCCGCGCCCGCAGCGTGGCGACGGGCAGCGCCGACACCTGCCGCAGCTCCGAGCGCATCTGCCGCAGGTACTGCTCATTGGCCCCCGAGGCCGCGGCCGCCGCCTCCGTGAGCACGGCGTGGCGCAGGCGCAGCACGTCCCGCGCGGCCAGTGCGTCGGTCATCGTCCCGTCCGCGCCGAGGTCGAGGCGGGCGTTGGTGACGTTGATGCGGCGGATGAGGCCCTGCAGCCGGGTCAGCGCGACGTCGGCCTCCTCGACCAACGCCGCCGCGTCCTCCGCCGGCTCCTCGCCCTCCTGGTACCGGGCGTTCGCGACGATGCGCGCTCGCAGCTGCTCGATGCGGCGCTGCAGGTCGGCGCGGGCGGCGAGGGCTTCGGCGAGTCTCATGCCCTCATCCTCGCAGGCCGCCGCCGTCACACTTCGTCATACAGCGGGCGCGTCAGCGCGAGCGGAGCAGATCCGCCTGCTCGGGGTGCGCAGCGAACCATTCCGCGACGTACCAGCAGACGGCGTCGACCTTGCGATCGCCGCGCTCCGCGATGTCGGCCACGGCCCCCTCGACCACCTTTCCCGCGTACCCGTTTCCGCGGAATGCCGGGACCGTGTAGGCGCGGGTGAGGGCGACGGTGCGGCCGTCGTCCCGGTAGTCGAGCACGCTGACGAGCTTCCCGTCGCGCGTGAGCGTGTACCGTGATGCGTCCTTCTCGTCGGTCAGGATGAAGCCGCCGACGGTGTGCGAGATCGTCATCTCCGCCACGTTACGCCCCTCGCGACGCGCCCGGGCGTTTTGACATCGGCCGTCACGTTCCGACATAATCCCCCCATGACCATCAACGCACGCCCTTTGTCCGCCCAGGAGGCGAACGGGACTGCCGGGATGATGATGCCCGGTCGCGTTGACATGTGTTGCCGAATGTGTCGCTGAACGAACAGCCACCCCGCCTGACCTGACTCCTCGCCATCTGCGAGAGCAGCGTCCCGAGCGCACACCCGTGCTCGCTTCCCCGGCTCCGCCGGTCATCGTGCAACGCATCCGAGCCCCTTCCCGTCGGGCTCACGTCCTGAGGACCCATCATCATGTCGAACTCCGCCCTTCTCGAGCGTCCCGCCGTCACCGCCCCCGCCCGCCCCGCCGCCGAGTCGTCGGCGCCGCTGGCCCCGGCCGGCGCCGACCTCCCCGCCGTCCGCTCGCCCCGCGGCTTCGCCCTCTACGTCGGCCTGGACGAGATCAAGGCCGCCGAAGCCGGTGTGAGCCTTCCGCTGCTCGTCGACGCCCTCCGCCGCACGCTGGCCGAGCTCGCGCCCGGCGCCGAGACCCACGCCACCGTCGCCCTCGCCCCGCATGGCTCCGGCGGCCGAGACCTCGACGTCGTGCGTCTCGCCCTGCAGGAGCCCGGCGCGATCGCCCGCACCAAGGCCGCCGCCGAGGAGGAGACCACGCCCGAGGAGTCCGGCGTCACCGTCGACATCTCCCGCAAGCGCGTGCTCATCGACGGCGAGTCCGCGGCCTTCACGTACAAGGAGTTCGAGCTGCTGCAGTACCTCGTCCTCCGCGAGGGCCGCACGATCGAGCGCAGCGAGCTCGTCGCCGCGCTCTGGCAGGCCCAGGACGACGAGACCCCGGGCGAGCGCACGATCGACGTGCACGTGCGCCGGCTGCGGGCGAAGCTCGGCCGCTACGAGGACATCGTCCGCACGGTGCGCGGCATCGGCTACCGCTTCGACCGTCACGCCGACGTCGTCATCCGCTACGGCCACGGCACCCCGTCGCCGGACCGCTTCTGACCCGCTCCCGCTCAACACCGGAGGCCGGTGTCAGGAGCCGCGCGTAGGGTGGGCGCATGACCCTCGCCGCTGCCCCCGCGACGGCGGGCGCCGCCCGCGCGGAGTCTCCGCGGGAGACGACGTACCGCCCGCCGCACCCGCTCGATCTCCGGCGCACCGTCGGCATGCTGCGCCGCGGCGGCACCGATCCGACGATGCTCTTCGACGGCCCCGTCATCTGGCGCGCGGTCCGCACCCCACAGGGTCCGTCGACGTTGGCCCTGCGGATGTCGGGGAACGAGGTCAGGGCGACCGCCTGGGGTCCGGGCGCCGAGCACGCCCTCGCCCTCGTGCCGGCGCTGTGCGGTGCCAGCGACGACCCGACCGGCTTCGACGCCTCACGGCATCCCCTCATCGCGGAGGCCGCCCGGCGGCACCCCGGCATCCGGCTCGCACGGACGGACGAGGTCTTCGATGCCCTCGCCTGCGGCATCCTCGAGCAGAAGGTCACCTCCATGCAGGCCTTCGGTGCCTGGAGGTACCTCGTGTCGCGCTACGGCGACCCGGCGCCGGGGCCGACGCCGCGACCGATGGCCGTCGCCCCCACGGCGGCGCAGTGGCGACGCATCCCGTCCTGGGCGTGGCATCGCGCCGGAGTGGAGCCGCCGCAGTCGAAGACCATTGTGCGGGCCGCGGAGCGCGGCGACCGCATCGCTGCTGCCGTGCGGGCGGCCCCGACCGGCGCTGAGCGTGACCGCGTGCTCACGAGCCTGCCCGGAGTCGGCATCTGGACCGCTGCGGAGACGCGGATCCGCGCCCTCGGCGACCCCGATGCGGTCAGCGTGGGCGACTACCACCTGGCGCACGAGGTCGGGCATGCCCTGACCGGGCACCGCACGGACGATGCCGGCATGATCGAACTGCTGGCCCCGTGGGCCGGCCACCGGCAGCGCGTCATCCGGCTGATCTTCGCGAGCGGCGTCGCCGAGGCACGGCGCGGACCCCGGCTCGCGCCCGAGGACCATCGTCGGCGCTGACCGATCCGTCATCGCCGCGGCCGACGTATGCTGAGCGCATGTCCCGTACCGCCCTGCGCATCTTCGTCACGGTCGGCCTGCTGATCGCCGGCGTCGTCCTCGGCCTCATCTTCCAGAACGTCTGGCTGGGCGTGCTGCTCGCCGCGATCGTGTGGTTCGGCTGGTTCCTCGGCTACGAGTCCCGCCGCGGTCACAACGCGGGCGTGAACGACGAGGACCACGGCGTCGAGCTCTGACGCCCGTCAGTAGTAGACGGCGAGGGGACCGGAGGGTCCGTCCACGACCTGCACCGGGGTGTCGAACACCCGGCTCAGCACGTCGTCGGTCATGATCTCGGCGGGCGGACCGAACTCCACCACCCGGCCGTCCTTCATGGCGCAGATGTGATCGGCGTAGTGTCCGGCGAAGTTGATGTCGTGCAGCACGATAACGATCGTCCGCCCGAGCTCCTCGGCCGCCCGCCGGAGGTGCTTCATCATCTGCACGGCATGCCGCATGTCGAGGTTGTTGAGGGGCTCGTCCAGCAGCACGAACTCCGTGTCCTGCGCGAGGACCATCGCCACATAGGCGCGCTGCCGCTGACCACCGGAGAGCTCGTCGAGGTAGCGTCCCTCCAGCGCACCCAGATCGAGGAAGTCGATCGCCTGGCTGATGACCTCCTCGTCGGCCCTCGTCAACCGGCCCTGGGAGTGCGGGAAGCGCCCGAAGCCCACGAGCTGCCGCACCGTGAGCCTCGTCACGAAGTGGTTCTCCTGGCGGAGGATCGAGACCACCTTGGCCAGGTCCTTCGACTTCGTCGAGGCGACGTCGAGGCCCGCGATCTCGATGGCCCCCGCGTCCATCCCGTTGAGCCGGCCGATCATGGTCAGCAGCGTCGACTTGCCTGCACCGTTCGGCCCGATGAGCGCGGTGATCCCGCCGGTCGGGATGCGGAGGTCGACGGGGCCGATCGCCACCTCGCTGCTGTAGTCACGGCGGACGCCGTCGAGTGCGATCACAGTCTGCCCTTTCGGAGGATGACGATGAGGAACACGGTGCCGCCCACGATCTCGATGAGGATCGAGACCATGCCCTGCGCGTAGAAGACGTTCTTCATGACGAAGTACGCCCCGGCCAGGATCGAGAACGCGGTGAGGACGGCGACCGGGAAGATGAGCCGGTGGTCGTGCGTGTCGGCGAACTGGTAGGCGAGCGTGGCCACGAGGAAGCCGAGGAACGTCATCGGTCCGACCAGGGCGGTGGAGGTGGCCATCAGCACGGCGACGAGCGTCAGGACCAGGAACTGTTCCCGGCGATGGTCGAGCCCGAGCGATCGCGCGGCATCGGGGCCCAGCGCGAGCACGTTCAGCCGCCGCGAGCGCAGCCACAGCAGGGTCGAGGCCGCGATCACGAGCAGGATCGCGAGCGGGAGGTACGAGGGGTCGGCGTTGGACACGTTGCCGAACAGCCGGGCGGCGAGCACATCGAACTCGCTGGGGGTGAGCAGCCGCTGCAGGAAGGTGGCGATCGCCCCGAGGCCTCCCCCGATCACGATGCCCACGAGCAGCATGATCTGGAGGTTGCCGTAGCGGCCGGAGAGCAGCCACCCGTAGAGGACGACGGCGAGCCCGACCATGATGAGCACCTGGAGCGCGAACTGGCCGACGCCCTGGATCGCCACGAGCCCCGCGACGCCGAAGAGGTACACGGTGGCGGTCTGGACGACGCGATACAGCGACTCGAACCCCATGATCGAGGGCGTGATGATGCGGTTGTTCGTGACCGTCTGGAAGCTGACCGTGGCGACCGCCTGGGCGACGGCGACGAGCGCCATCACGGCCACGGCGGTGGCGCGGTGCTGGGCGATGCGCCAGAACCCGGGGGTGCCGACCGGCAGCGGGTTGTCCCAGGCGAGCAGACCGAAGGCGGAGCCGAGCGCGATCACACCGAGCACCACCAGCACGACGAGGTACCGACGCCGCGCCCGCGCGGTCGTGAACGCCCCGGCCGACCGCGTCGTCCGGGGGGTCTCCGTCACCGTCATCGTCTGCTCAGCCACGTCGACGCTGCCGCAGGAGGAGAAGGACGAAGACGACGGCGCCGACGACGCCGAGGATCAGGGACACCGGCACCTCGAACGGCATGATGATCGTCCGGCCGATGATGTCGCAGACGGTGACGATCGCGATGCCGAGCAGACACACCCACGGCAGGTTGCTGCGCAGGTCGTCGCCGCGGACCATCGAGACGATGTTCGGGACGATGAGCCCCAGGAAGGGGAGGTTGCCGACGACGACGGTGACCACGCCGGTCGTCACGGCGATCAGCGCGGTGCCGAGCAGGATCATCCGGTTGTAGTTCACCCCGACGTTGGTGGCGATCTCCTCCCCCAGCCCGGCGATGGTCAGCCGGTCGGCCACGAGGAAGACGACGACGCCGATGATCGCGACGATCCACAGCATCTCGTACTGGCCGCGCATGACCGAGGTGAAGCTGCCCGCGAACCAGACGCCGATGATCTGCAGGGAGTTGGTGACGAGGGCGAAGTAGGTCGTGACCGCGCCGACCACGGCCCCCAGCATGATGCCGACGATGGGCACGATGAGCGACGACTTCAGTGCGACCCGGCGGAGGAACGCGAAGAACACCATCGTGCCGATGAACGCGGCGAACACGGCGCCTGCCATGCGCAGAGGAAGGGACGGATGCGGCACGAGCACCATCACGGCGAGGAGCCCGAGCCCGGCCCACTCGGTGGTGCCGGTGGTGGTCGGCTCGACGAAGCGGTTCTGCGTGAGCAGCTGCATCACGAGCCCGGCCATCGCCATCGCCGCGCCGGCGAGCACGAGCGCGATCGTGCGGGGGACGCGGGTGATTTGGAACATCTGCGCGCCGTCATCGGCGCCAGCGATGTCGTACACGCCGGTGAAGAGTGAAATCGCCAGGAGCGCCGCCACGACGACGACGCCGATGAGCAGCGTCGGATCGAACAGCCGGGCGGACGACCGCCGGGTCGAGGTGAGGACGGGAGAGGTCATGGGGGGATGCCGGCGGCGGTGCCCCGGTCGAGGCGCCGCCGCCCGGCCCTTACTTGTCGGCGCTCTTCTCGAGCGCGTCGGCGAGATCGTTGAGGAAGGTCGTGTAGGTCTGGATGCTCTCGTTGAGGTAGGTGTCCGTGGGCATGTAGACGATCTGCTCGTCCTTCACCGCGGTCACGCCGGCGAGCGCCTCGGAGTCCTCGATGATCTCCGCCGCCTGGACGTAGTCCGGCGTCTCCGCCGCGAACACGGCGTCGCGGTCGAGCACCAGGATCCAGTCCGGGTTCGAGGCGGCGATCGCCTCGACCGAGATCTCATCGCCCTGGTGGTCGTCTGTCGCGTCGTCCACCTGGAGCGCGGGCGTGAGACCGAGCATGTCGTAGATCGGGCCGAGCGAGCGACCGACCGTCGGCGCGAGATAGCCGATCTGCCCGCCCGAGGTGTTCACCGCCATCACGGTCTCGCTGTCGTCGTAGGCGGCCTTCGCGCGATCCACTGCCGCATCGAACTCCTCGATGAGCTTCTCGGCCTCGTCCTCCTTGCCGAAGATCTCGCCGAGCACCGTGGTCTGGCGCTTGAGCTCCTCGTCGAACGGCTCGCCGTCGCGCGGCTCCAGGTCGATGATCGTCGCGTCCGGGACGAGATCGGCGATCGCGTCGTTGTGCTGGGTGAAGCGCTGCCCGCTGATGATGAGGTCGGGGTCCGCGGCGACGATGGCCTCGAGGTCGGGCTCGGTGTGCAGGCCGATGTCGACGACGTCCTCGTCCTTCACGTACGACACCGTCTCCGGCATGAGGGAGACGGCGCCGGCGGACAGCTCGATGCCCCAGTCGGCGAGGGTCTGGAACGTGCGGTTGTCCAGGGCCACGACCGACGTCGGCGGCGTGGTGATCTCGTGCGTGCCGGTGTTGTCCTCGATGGTCACCGTGCCTGACGCGGTCGCCTTCTCGTCGGGCTCGGCGTCGGCGCCGGAGGCGCAACCGGAGAGGGCGAGGAGGCCGACGAGGGCGACGCTCGTGGCGGAGAGGGTTCTGGGCACGGACATGGAGAGACTCCTGTTCTGCGGGGGTGTTCGCCCCCTCGGGGAGGGCGCCGGTCAGACGCGGGGACCAGCCGGCCGCGTCGTTTTTTAGGTTAGCCTTACTTTATGAGCGATACGAAATCCGGTTTCACGATCGAGCGTCGCGGCCTCGAGCTGCGCTTCCGCCGCGTCTCGCTGAGCGCCCGCGAGTGGCTCGCGCCGGACTTCGTTCGCGTGCGCCTGTCCGGCCCCGAGCTCGCGGGCTTCGACTCCCCCGGTGCCGACGATCACATGCGGCTCTTCTTCCCGAGCGGGCCCGTCGACACGGTGGAGGAGATGC